>CAISBR010000065.1 GCA_903883645.1 uncultured Myxococcales bacterium
CCTCGACTCGACGGCGCCCAAGGGCGACCTCAAGAGCTTTGTGGGCAACGAGACGCGCTTTAAGATGGTCGAGCAGGCCGACCCGGTGCGCTACGGCAAGCTGATGGCCGCGCACGCCACGGCGATGCACAAGCGGTTTGCCCTCTACGAGCACATGGCGAAGATTGCCACCGAGAAGAAGGCGTAGTCGCCCGCTGTTCCGGTCGATTTCTGGCAGCTTGGCTCAAGGGCACCGAACGGGGTGCCCTTGAGTCGGCTCGCGCGTCGGCAGCACAGTGCCCACGCTTGCTCCGAGCATCGTCGTTCGGTTGGCCAACCAAGTCGCTACTGCAACACAAGCCTTTGCTCCACATGGCTTTGCCCGCGCAGCCCCACCAGCGCCAGCCGCACCTCTAGGTAGCTGACGGTGCCAGCCCCCACCGCCTCGCGCACCGGCTTTAGCCGCTCGCAACCGACGATTTGGGCCTGCTCCCGCACTTGCTGGCGCGTCGCCGGGCTAAGCCAGGGGCTCAGGTCCGCCTGTGGATGGCGCTCGGCCCAGTCCTCGAGCCACCCCGCCACCGTCGCCGGCGCGCGGGCACACAGCTCGGCGGTGAGCTCGAGCGGCAGCCCAGCGCCAAACGCCACCTCGGCGATGCGGTGCGCCTCGGCCACGGACTCGGCATCGGTGCGGCGGCGCGGCCCAAGCAAAAGTTCTGTGGGTGCAGCCAGTTCAGCGATGTTGTCGCACAAAGCCAGGCCCAGGGCCTGCGCGCCCTCGTGCAGCACCGCCAACACGGGCTCGCCCCACGCCTGGGCCTTGGCCGGGCCGATGCCAAAGATCTCTTTGATAATCAGCGTATTGCTGGGTCTACGTCGCGCCAAGTCGGCGAGCGTGCGGTTGGTCAGCACCTGGAACGGCGGCACCTCGTGCGCCCTGGCTTGCTGGCGGCGCCACTCGGCCAAGTGCTGATACAGACTTAGTTCTTCTGGGCTCAGACCATCGGTCGGTCGCGTGGCGCGGGTCTCGCTTGCTTGCATCGTGGTTCTCGCGGTGGCCATTGAGCGGCCAACCCAAGCCCAAGCAAGCACCGTGCCAAGGATGATTTCTTTATTTTTAGGTGGTTGCGCGGGCGATACCGGTATCAGCTGGTCTCGCAGTATCACTTGAGACCGGTATCAATCCGGGGTGTTGGCTACCCACAGAGCATACACGTCGCTGCGGGTCCAGCCCGACGCTGCGGCAAGGTCGGCCACGGCGTGCTTGGCGCGGTGTCCCGCCTCGCGCGATTCAATAATCTTCTCCGTTAGCTGGGCTTCACTCCACTTGTCGTGACCGGCCGGCTTGGCCGAGATCTCGACCAGCACCACCGCCTCGCCACGCAGCTGCTCGGGCCCCAGCCGACCCGCGACCTCGGCCGCCGTCCCCAGCCAAAACCCTTCGTGAATCTTGGTCAATTCGCGCGCTACGCACACCTTGGCCGCCGGCGCCACCGCCACCAAGTCGGCCAGCACATCGTCTAGGTCGCGACCCGGCACGTAAAAAGCGTGGCTCATCGGCCCATCGGGCCCCGGCAGCAAGCGAGCCTGCAGCTGGCTGCGGCGCTCGCCCGATTTCTTGGCCAAAAACCCCCAAAACGCAAAGGGAACCGGGGTCATGCCCGAGGCCGCCAGCGCCACCGCCGCCGCAAATGGCCCGGGCAGCGACGTGACCGCATAGCCCGCGTGCCGCACGGCCGCCACCAGCTCGGCCCCGGGGTCCGACAGACACGGCGTGCCCGCATCGCTGACCAGGGCGATCACCTGCCCCTCGGCCAGCGCGTGCAAAATCGAGTCAATCCGACCCGTTTCGTTGTGTGCATGGAGCGACCAGAGCGGCTTCTTGATCCCTAGGTGGTTCAGCAGGGCGCCGCTATGCCGCGTGTCTTCGCACAGCACCAGGTCGGCCGTGGCCAAGGCCTGTTGCGCCCGCGGCGTCAGGTCGCCCAGGTTGCCAATGGGCGTGGCGATGACCCGGAGTTCTGCCGTCATTTCTTAGACTTAGCACCACTTTGGTGGACGAGCGCTGCGCCGATAAACGCCGTAAACATGGGATGCGGCTGCAGCGGGCGCGACTTGTACTCGGGGTGGAATTGGCAGGCCAAGAACCACGGATGGCCCGGAAGCTCGCACATTTCGACCAGTTTTCCATCGGGCGACAGCCCCGACAGCCGCAGACCGGCGGCCTCTAGCTGGGCGCGGTACTGGTTATTGACCTCGAACCGGTGGCGGTGCCGCTCCGAAATCACTTTCTTGCCATAGACTTTCTGCGCCAGCGAGCCCTCTTGCAGCACGCAATCGCAGGCGCCCAGCCGCATCGAGCCGCCCTTTTGGGTCACCTCGCGCTGCGTTTCCATCAGATCGACCACCGGATAGGGCGTTTCTTTTGCAAATTCAGTCGAGTGCGCCCCCTCGAGCTTGCACACATTGCGCGCAAATTCGATGACCGCGATCTGCATACCCAGGCAAATGCCAAAGAACGGCATGCCTTTTTCGCGGGCATACTGCACGGCGCGAATCTTGCCCTCGGTACCGCGCCGACCAAAGCCACCCGGCACCAAGATCGCATCGATCCCGGCCAAAACCTTGTCGGCATCACCCGTTTCTAGCTCTTCGGCATCCAGGTGCCGCAGTTCGACCCGCGCGCCATTGGCCACGGCGCCATGGGCCAGCGCCTCGTTCAGCGACTTGTAACTCTCTTTGAGCTCAACGTATTTACCCACGATACCGATGACCGCAACCTTCGAGGCGTGCTGATAGGTATCGGCGAAGCGTGCCCACGCCGACAGATCGGGCTCGCGCCAGTGATCGCGAAACAGGTCTAGGGCATTGAGGATTTGGTGGTCAAGACCCTCGGCGTGCAGCGTCACCGGCAGGTCGTAGATACACGGCACGTCGGGCGCGAAAATCACGCACTCTTTGCTCACGTTGCAGAAAAGCGAGATCTTCGCCTTCAGCCCATCGTCGAGCGGGTGGTCCGAGCGGCACAAGATCAGGTCAGGCTGAATACCAATCTCGCGCAATTCCTTTACACTGTGCTGAGTTGGCTTAGTCTTGACCTCGCCAGCCGAGGCAATGTACGGCACCAGCGTCACGTGGATGTTGATCGCATTGCGCGGCCCCACATCCAAACGCATCTGGCGAATCGCCTCTAAGAAGGGCAGCGACTCGATATCGCCAACCGTTCCACCCACTTCAACGATTGCGACGTCCGCGCCCTCGGCCGCCGCCACCACACGCTGCTTGATCTCGTCGGTAATATGCGGAATCACTTGGACTGTGCCGCCCAGGTACTCGCCGCGCCGTTCGCGCTGGATGACCGCGTCGTAGACCTGGCCCGTGGTGAAATTGTTGGCCTTGAGCATCGTCGCAGTGGTGAACCGCTCGTAGTGGCCTAGATCCAGGTCGGTTTCGGCACCGTCATCCGTCACAAACACTTCGCCGTGCTGGTAGGGCGACATGGTGCCGGGGTCCACATTGATATACGGATCGAGCTTGACGTTGGTGACCTTAAGGCCGCGCGCCTCGAGAAGGGCGCCAAGTACGGCTGCCGACAGGCCTTTGCCGATCGACGACACGACACCGCCGGTGACAAACACGAACTTGGTGGGGAGATGGGGCGCAGAACTGCGGACAACCATTACGTGCCTCAGCGCCAAGAAAAGCGGCGCTTTGGGGCATCAGGGGCCCGGGGAAAGGATGCTAGGCTGCCGCACCACAATGCGCAAGCGCCGCTCGCCCTACAGCGCCGGCCGCTCGCGGGTCAGCAGCACCACCGCCAGCCGCGCACCGTCGCCCTGTTCGCTGGCCGCACCAATGCCGACCGCCTGGGCATTGTCTCCCAACAGCTCGTCAGGAAAGGTGATTTTTTCGAGATCGCCCGTCAGCACCACATAGGCGTGCAGCCGGCCCTGCAGCAGGTCGCGCTCTTTGGCGAGGTCGAGCGCCCGCCGCGACACCCCATCCAGCGCGCCCGTGGTCGCCTGCTCGGCGCCAATCCGCGCCACTTCGGACAGCGGACCGTCGACCGGCACCAGGCCAAATCCCTTGCCCGTACGCTGAGTTTGTAGCAGCGTCGCCACCCGCGCCTCGATCTGCGCCGGCGTCCAGTCTAGGGCCGGCCGGGCAAACAGCTGCGTCACCCAAAACCGCCGCTTATTGCCCTCGCCCTGCATCGCCACCCCTACGCCCAGCAGCGGCACATCGCGACTCAGCAGGTTGCGGCGGTGGCCAAGACTGTGCATAAGCCCGGCCTGCGCCTCCGAAAGCGTGCTGTTGTGGGCCACATTTTCGGCGTGGGCACTGTTGCGATAGCCCGCGCGCTTCAGCCGGTCCTGCGGCAGGCCCGAAGTGGGCGAAAGATGGCCAAAATACTGATGATCGCGCATGTCTTGGCTGTGCAGCCGGGCGATCGCCGCCAGCCGCTTGTCCCACCCCAGCGGCGGCAGACCGTTGCTGGCGCGGTCCTGATTGACCAGCTGCAGCACATAAGCCTCGGCATCGTCGGCGTTTTTTAGCCGCGTCTCGTCGGCCGGCGCGCGCGTGGTCAGGCTCTGCGGCGGATCGCGCCCCACCCAAAACCGCAGCTGCACCAGCTTGCCGGGCCCCGTCGGCCCCTCGCCATCTAGGTCGACGTCGAGCGCCCCACGGGCGGTACCCGCAGGAACTTGCAGCGAAATCTGGTTACCCACCTGGGTCACGTTCAGCTCGGCCTCGCTGCCATCGGCGCGCAGCACCAGCGCCTCTAGGTGCTTCCAGTCCGCGACCAGTCGGCCCGAAAGCACAATCTGCGTGCCGGGTTCTACGCGCACCGCCATGGGCTGCAGGTCGACCCCCAGCCGCGTACCCACCACACCAATGTGCCGCGGCATCGCCAGCCCGTGCCGATACACCTCGCCCACGCCCACCCGCACCGGCACGCGCGCATCGCCGCGACTCTCGACCACCGCCTCGATCGCTTGTTTGAGCGGCTCGGGCCCCTCCGACGAGGTGCGCACCTGCTGAAACGTCGTATCCGCCGCGATGCCACCCGCCGAAGCCACTACAAATTCGCGCACATCGGAGGGCACGACATCGCCCACCTCGGTCGTTTGGTAGACCAGCTCGCGGGCCGCCTTGCCCAGCGACGCATCGTACACGGCCCGCCCGCCACTCAATTGGGCCACCAAATCGGCGTAATGGCTGTCGTTTTCGTCGGTCTGCGGCCGCCCATACCACGGCTGCGGCGGCTCCGACAGGCGCACGGTCAGCGGCTTGCCAGGCTGAATCGTCGGCGCCGGTGGCGGCATATCGGACTTGGGCGCGAGCGGCACTTCGGCAGTTGGCCCAGGCTGGGGCGCAGGTGGCGGCGCGTCGACGACAGGCAAGTTCTTGCGCGAAGCCAAGTTACGAGGCGTATGCCGCTGCGTATCGGGCGTGTCGAGGGCAAACCACAGCCCAACCAACAGCCCAACCGCCACCAACGCTGCTAGTGCACGCCCCACCGTTACCCCCCGCGACCGCGGCCAAATCCGCCCGGATCCCAGGTGCACAGCATAAGTGGGCTGCGGGCGACTTGCACGGGGCCGCGGCGCAAGCTACCGTCAGGCCATGCACACTTGCCTGACTTTTCGCTCATACCGCCCCCTGTTCCGCCTCTGCCTTGGGCTCGCGACCTTCAGCACAACGGCCTGCTCCTCGCCGCAGGTCGCCATCGACAAGCCCGGCCAAGAGTTGGCGCCCGAGACTGGTGCAGAGAAGCTAGCGAATACTCCTGTAAAACCAGGCGATAGCCCCAAGTCGTCGAGCACGCCCGCCACACCGGTGTGGCCCAAGCCCAGTATCGGCACAGCGACTCCCAGCGACGTCGCCAGCCCACCCGCCGACGCCCAGAAAATGGCCACCGGCCTGTCGTACAAGATTCTCAAGACCGCCGACGGCGCGATGGCCACCAAAGACTCCAAAGTCGTGGTGCATTACGCCGGCTGGACCACCAAGGGCGAGCTTTTCGACAGCTCGGTGCCGCGCGGCCAACCGCTGAACATCGGCCTATGGCAGGTGATCGAGGGCTGGCGCCTGGGCGTGGCCGGCATGAAAATCGGCGAAATCCGCAGACTTTGGATCCCCGAGGCCTTGGCCTACAAGGGCCAGCCCGGCACGCCACAAGGCATGCTGGTCTTCGACGTCGAGCTTCTGGGCATCGAATAGCCCACGGGATCAACGATATGCAGCGTCATCAGGGCCCGCGCGCCCGGCAAACCCGTATTGTCGCGACCATCGGCCGCAGCGGCGACACCGACTTCCCCACTTTTTTGACCAAGTTGTGCGATGCCGGCGTCGATGTGCTGCGGCTAAACATGAGCCACGCCGACCCGGATTACGCCAAAGAGCGGCAGATCCTGGCTTGGGCCAACCAGCCGCCCGAGCTCTTGCAAGCGCCGCGCGTCGCAGTAATGGCCGACCTGCAAGGGCCAAAATGCCGAATCGGTAAGCTACCTTGCGATCCCTTGGCTCTGGTCGAGGGTGGCACGGTCCTGCTCGTGTCCGACGCCAAGCCAATGCCCGACAGCGCGCTGCCGCTGGTGCCCGTGCCCGAGCCGGTCGCGGGGCTGCTCTACGCGGGTCTGCAGAAATTCTTGGCCGATCATCCGGGTGCGCGTCCGACGATCCTGTTTGGCGACGGCGACTTGAGCGTCGAAGTGGCTGCGCTGACCCCGCTGGGCATCGAGGTGGTGGTCACGGCTGGCGGCAATTTGGGCTCGAAGAAGGGCCTGACGGTGCGCGAGATCGACCTGGACCTCGACCCATTTCCGGCCAAAGACCAGAGCGATTTGCAGTTCTGCCTTGAGCAGGGTGTCGACTTCGTCGCCCTGTCGTTTGTGCGTACTCCCAAAGACTTAGACCGCGTACGCGCCTTTGTTATGGCACATTTGCCCGCCGGCCAGACGGCGCCCGGCCTGATCGCCAAGATCGAGACGCTCGCCGCGGTGCGCGATATCGAAGCCATTCTCGAGGCCAGTGACGGCATCATGGTCGCCCGCGGCGATCTGGGCCTACAGCTAGGCTTTGAAGAAGTGCCGGCGGTACAAAAGCAGCTGGTCATCGCGGCGCGGCGCCACGGCAAACCGTGCATTGTGGCCACACAAATGCTCGAGTCGATGATCACGCTGCCGCTGCCGACCCGCGCCGAGGCGACCGATGTGTTCAATGCCATCTTAGACGGCGGCGATGCGGTGATGCTGTCGGGCGAAACCTCGGTAGGGACGCGGCCTTTTAAGGTGGTCGAAACCATGGATCAGATCGCCCGCAAGGCGGAGACGTACCGGCAAAATGAGCGCCGCCGGCGCGGGCCCACGCCGCTGCCTCCGCCCCACGAGCTGGCCTATATCGACCGCATCAACGTGGGTTTTGCCCAGACCGCTGCGCAATTCGCCGAATCGCTGCCGGCTTTTGCCATCGCTTGCTTTACCCGCACCGGTCGCACGCCCGAGCGGGTGTCGCGTTACCGGCCCAGCGTGCCGATCTTGACCTTCTGTTCGAATCCCCGCGCTGCTCGCAAGTGCTTGCTTTATTGGGGTGTTCACCCCATACACACGGGCGATCTGCCGGCCCAAAACAATCGGCTTGGGCAAGTGGGTAACTTGGGTTTCAAGGTATTGCGCGAGCGCTACGGCATGCAGCCCGGCGATGCGCTGGTGGTGACGGCGGGCGTCGACTGGCCCCGCGGTGGCACGAACGCGCTGCAAGTGATGATCGAAGACCACGGCCGTGCCCAACAAGCCATGGAAGACGCCGATAGCGAATCGCGTTAGACGGTCGCGCGTCTCTGCAAAGCGGCGCCAAAGCAAACCCGCAAGCAACCTTTGCGAAGGTCTTGATCCTGCCGACCGATTCGCCGATCCTCTTGGGTTGAGGACCTGACTGCCCGAACGGGGCAAGGAGCACAGATGCAGAAGAAGATGGCCCGCTTGGCCGCAACCCTTGTCGCAGCAGTGGCCACAGTAGTTACTTTAGCGCCGCCGCTTGTGACTCCGTTGCTGGCCGCCGAAAAGGCAGAGGCCATGCTTTACGTGCTCGAGCCCGTCGATCACAACGGCGTGACGGTGCCGATGATCGTCCCGGTGGGAAACAAGGCCCTGGCGGACTCGGGGCCGTCGATGCGTCCGACCAAGGCCTTCGAAGCGTTGCGGGCCCGGGCGCCCAAGGCCTACGGTGCGACCTCGCTGCGGCTCGAATCGGGCACTAAGGCCACGCTAGTACTGGATAAAGTGGCCGATGCCGACCAAGTGGTAGCCGAGGTATACTGGAACCTGGTGGCCATGGGCTTTACGGAGTTGATGGCGACGCCGTACCTGCGCGACGCGGTCAAGCTCTCGGACCTGGGCTACGGCGCCAGCGTCAACTTGCTGCCTGTGTGGGATTTGCTGCGCTTTTACGATCAGCCGGGGCTGCTGACCGGCAGTTTCGCGGTGGTCGCCGAGCAGCCGGTGCCGGCGGGCGACGTGTTCAAGCGCCTGGCCAAGGGCGATCCGACCATTCGCAAGATCTTGGTCGAAGCGGTGGGCGGTGCGGCCCTGCGACCCAAGATGGCCGTGCTCGAAGCGGTGGCCGACGGCAAGGTGCGCGAGGCGGTGCGGCTAAAGGCCGACGACGCGGCGCCCGCCCTTGAAGATGCCTCGCCGCAGGTGCGCTCGCTGGCGCTAGATGCAGTGATCGCCGCGGGTTTTGCGGGCAACAAGCCGGTGGTCGCCCAGCTCGAAAAGCTGATCGAGAACGACACCGACGGCGAGCTCAAGCTGCGGGCGGTCAAGGCCCTGTCGAAAAATGGCGTGAACAAGTACGCCGATGTGCTCGAAAGCGAAAAGCTGAAGACCGGCTCGGCCAAAGAGGCGATGGAGGCGGTCGATCGCTTGGCCAAGTCGACCCAGGTCAAGATTGCCGGGCCGGCGCTGGTGGGTGCGCTGTCGCATAGCGACCGGGGCGTGCGCGATGCCGCCTTCCAAACCCTTAAAGACATGAAGCAATTTGACTTGCTCGCCGGCGCGATGAAGGGCGACATGCTCTCGGCCGAGATGCGCGAACAGATCGCGGCGGTGCTGGTCGAGTCGGGCTCGTCGGCGGCGCAAGAAGACGCCCTGCAATACCTGATTACGAAAGCGAAAGCTCCGGGCAAGATCCTCGCCTGCCAGACCTATGGCAAGCGCGGCACCAAGACCGCGTCGCCCACGCTGATCGAAGCGCTGAAAGACGACTCGGCCGAAGTGCGCGCCGCGGCGGCCGAAGCTTTGGCGGCCCTAAAAGACGAGCGGGCGATCACGCCCCTGGCCGATGCGGCGGATGCCAAGGCCCGCGACAAAGAGGTCATGCTCAAAACCGCAAGCGAAATCCTGACTTCGCTGTCGCTCGACAAGGTCAAGGGCCTGGTCAGCAGCAAGAACGTGGTGGTGCGGCAGATGGCCATCCGCGCGCTCGCCGAGTTCGCCAAGGGCAGCCGGCCGCGGCCCGACGTAGTGGCGATTCTGCAAGAAGCTCGCAAGGATGCCGATGTGAACATCAAGCGGTCGGCGGTCTTCGCGCTGTCGCGCCTGCAAGACGACGGCATTGCCCGTGATCTCGCTGAAATGAAGAAGGATCCCGACGCAGAAGTGCGCCTGGCGGTCTGCTACGCGCTCATCAACTCGACCGAGAAGTACACCGAAGCCGTGGCGGTGCTCGAAGAGATGATGGCTGACACCGATCGCAAGGTAAAAGTCGAGGCGATCAAGGGTCTTGGCAAGCGCAAGGACTACGCCGCGGTCACCAGGCTGGTCGGTTTTACCCGTCAGCCCGACCTCGAGGTCAAGCGCGCCGTATTCGAGGCGTTGCTGATTCTGCGCACACCTGAGAACAGCAAGGAATTGCGGGGCATTTTCTTAAAGGGCATGGAGACCAACGACAGCCAAGTGCGCCTGTCGTGCGTGCAGGCCCTGAGCGACAAGACCACCGTGGCCGACATCGAGGGTCTGCGCCAAGCCGCGTTCGACAACAGCAAACCGGTTAAGCTCACGGCGATCGCCGCGCTAGGTGCGTCGAAGCTAGTCGAAGCCATGGATGCGATTGCCAATTTCTTTGGCGACGCCGACAACGACGTGCGCGAAAAGGCCTTGGATGCCATGTGCGGCATTCCCGGTGGCGACGCAAAGACCATTAAAGTGCGCTATCTGAAGGACTTTATCTCTACGACTGACCTGCCCGACGCCTTGAAGAAGAAGGCCGTGCAGTGCCAGGCGAATCCTTAGCGATCACTTAGAGTTGCGTTTGGCCGCCAAGGTCTTTTGCAGCGCGCGATCCTCCGCCGACAACAACGCAAAGAAGGCCTTGAGGTGCGGGTCCGTCTCGGCCAACGTCAGCGCCGCGTGATTGCCGGCTAGCTCACTCTCGAGCCGCTGCGTCACCGCCAGCGCTTCGTCGAACGAGATCTTGGGCCGCTCGCCGCCAAAGCGCTCAAGTGCGTCTTCACCTTGCAGAATCATAGTATCGAGCTTGGCCTCGTCGAGTTGCCAGGTGCCGTTGCGGCCGTGATCGACCAAGAAGTCGCGGCAGGCCATACGCACCCGCAGCGCGTGCTGAATCTCTTGCTTTTCAAGCCTTATGAACAGCTCCGCGCGCTCGGGCTGGTCGGCAAAGCGCGCCGCGAGCAGGTGGAAAAGCTCGGCGGCGATCAGCTCGACTCGCTCAATCTTCTCAAAGGTTTCAATAGGATCACGGTGAGCCGGGGCGGGGGCGGTATGGCGAGTCATGGGTTCCTCCGCCGTTCAAACTAGCCGTGCCCGCGCCGGGGCGCCAAGGTGCAGCAGGTGGGCGCGTCACATGGTCGTCACGGCAGTCTGCTGTGGGGCGGTTGACAAGGGGGCCGCGCCAAGGCCCACAATCGCGCCTAGGCTGCAATTGCACAGGAGAGTGGCGATGCGAACGCGATGCAAGGGAGCGCTGGTGGTGACGATGCTGGCGGCGATCGCGTGCAAAGAGCCCGCACCGCACGATCAACGGCCCGAGCCGACGCCGATGCAAGACCCCACGTGGCCGGCGGCGCGCGAGGCGGCGGTCGCCTTGGATAGCCCGGCGGGCGCCACAGCGGTCGTGCTGCCGCTATCCGTCTCGCCCACGCAAGCATCTGAAACACAGGCACAACTTCTAAAGACGCTGCGGCCGCATCCGCTCGAAGCGCTGAGCGCGGTCATTGCATTGCCCGAGCCCTGCACGGCGACGGCCAGCGGTGTGGGCCCCAGCGAGGCCTGGACGTTTGAGCGCCGCATTGCCGGAGCAAGTTACAGTCTGCAAGTGCGCCTCGACCGCCGGCATGTGGCGGACTTGGCCCAGCTGCAGGCAACGGCGAGCGAGCTGGGCGGCAGCGAAGTGATTGAAAAAGGGCAAGAAAAATCCGGTCTGCTCTGGCTGCAGAAGCGGGCCATTGGGCCGGTGCAAGAGCTATGGGTGGCGCGACCGCTGGGGCCCGCGGCCCTGGTGGCAGTGTGCACTGCGCCGCCCGAGTACCGCGAGTTGGCCCGCCGGGTTTGCTTGAGTCTAGCGCCGTGGGAACGTCTGCCTGGACTGCCGTAGTCTTAGAACAGCTCAATCCCCAAACGAAATTCCGACCGTGCGCGCGTGCCGCACCAGCTGACTGTCGGTCTCGACCAAGTGCGGTTTGCGAATGCCGTCGACCAGCGGCACCGACTCGATCTGCGTACCGCGCAAACAGACCATCTTGCCCCACTCGCCCGCTAGAGCCAGCCGCACGGCCTCGGCGCCAAAACGCAGCGAAATCAAGCGATCATACGCCACCGGCGAGCCGCCCCGCTGGATGTGGCCCAGCACCGTAGTGCGCACTTCGGGCACCATGGGCCGGTCCCAGCCGTGGGTAAACGCTTCGCGCAACTCGACTTCGAGCTGATGCCCCGCGCCGCCAAGCCGCGCATTGGTGCCCGCGCCGGCCGACTCGACCAGCGACGTCTTTCCGCCCGCCGGAAACGCGCCCTCAGCCACGACGATCAGCGTAAAATTGCGCCGGTCCTCGTGCCACCGCTGGCGAACTTGACCCAATACTTTGTTGATATCATAGGGTATTTCTGGTATTAGCACCACATGAGCACCGCCCACCAGACCGGCATGGAGCGCGATCCACCCCGCGTAACGCCCCATGACCTCCAAGATCATCACCCGGTCATGCGACTCGCCGGTGGTGCGCAGTCGGTCCAGGGCCTCCATCGCCACCTCTACGGCGGTGTAGAAGCCAAAGGTACTATCGGTAGAACCCAAGTCATTATCGATGGTTTTTGGTACACCGATCACCCGCGCACCGCGCTCGCCCAGCTCGTGGGCAATCGCCAGCGAACCGTCGCCGCCAATGGCGATCAGCCCCTCGAGCCCCAGCTGCGCAATATTGGCCACCACTTCGTCGCCGCGGTCCTCGATTTGGCTCTGGCCGTCGCGCACCGTGACGTATTTGAACGGGTTGCCGCGGTTGGTCGTGCCGAGCACCGTGCCGCCCTGGTTAAAGATGTTGCGCACGTCGGCAGAACCCAAGGTTCTGATATTCAGCCCGTTTTCGCCGCCGACTAGGCCTTCGAAGCCGTCGACTACGCCCACGATCTCGACGCCCGCCCGCGCCGCGCCGCGCACCACCGACCAGATGACCGCATTGAGGCCTGGGCAATCACCGCCGCCGGTGAGCAGGCCAAAGCGCCGCATAACTCGCACAGTTGCCCCCTGTTGCACGCACTATGGCGCACATCTGCGCGCCCACCATAGCGCGGGCAAAAAAAGCCGTCGACCCACCGCGGCGCAACCCCAACAAAAGTTTGACGCGGCGCGCGGTTGGGGCAACATGCCACAGTGGGCGTTTGAAAACGCTGCGCGCTTGTGGTACTTGCCCGCCCGCGCAGGCGGTGTCGAACACAAGAACGGCAAATCGGCGCAACGAAAATTCGGCGCATACCAAGCAAGTTACCGCGCGACGGGGCGCACCAGCGCAACGAACACAGGAGTAAACCAATGAAGAACTTGATGAAATGGACCTCTCTGGCTGTGCTCGGTCTGGGCGTGGTCGGTGCGGCGGGCACGGCCCTGGCGACCGACTCGCGCATCAACGGCCTTAGCGGCGGCAGCATGCAGATGACCGGTACGACCGGATCAGCCACTGGTGCCGATGTGCTCCTCAACGAGAAGTCGGTCACCATCCGCGACTCGGCCAACATCTACCAGCTGCCGCAGTACCTGCCGCACTACAAGAACAGCGTCGACTCGGACGCCACGGGCGGCTCGACCTACGGCACCATGAACATCCGCTACGCCCTCAGCGACGATGCGGTGCTGCTCGTCTACGGCAAACGGTCGGCTTGGCAGCCGGTGGTGAACGTCAACTCGGTCGCTGGCAAAACTGCTGGTGGTGCCTCGGGTTACGACAATGCGCCCGTGGATCCGACCAACCACCAGTTCGGCATCGGCTTTGGCATGAAGGCGGGCGAGTCGCTCCGTCTCGGCGCCCACGCCTCGATGGCGGGCAACAACGCCAGCGGCGTCAAGACCAAAAGCAACACCCTGTTCCAAATCAACGCCGGCCTCGGTTTTGATCTGAGCGAGACCAACAACCTCGACTTCGGCATCGATCTGCGCGTCGGCTCGTTCACCCAGCAGGGCGACCAGGGCGATCTGTACACGCCGGGCAGCCTGCTGCGCTTTGGCATGATCTTCAAGGGCGAATTCCAGGTGCATCAGATCGCCAAGATCGTACCGTACTTGAACTTTGCCTACGATACCCGCAATGTCCAGCACGCTTCGTACCAAGACGGCTCGGGCGCCAAGCAGGGCACGTCGGCCCTTACGGTTCTGCAGCTCGGCACCGATCTGGCCATCCAGCCGGTCGAGGGCGTGCTGATTCAGCCCGGCCTCGGCTTGGCGTTCGCCACCAGCAGCGTCAGCGGCAACAATGTCAACGTGCCCAACGGCGCGGTGGTCAACATTGCCAACCTTGACTCGGGCTCGAGCCGCCTCATTCCGTATTACGGTTTTGCCGCAGAAGCCAAGGCCTTTGACTGGATGGTCCTCCGCCTCGGCGCGCGCCAGCAGGTCGTGTCGACCACCATCGGCAACACCGCCAACAACCCCGCGCCCTCGAACGAGACCCACACCTCGGCGGTCGTCAACACGGTCACCACCGGCATGGGCTTCAAGCTCATGGGCTGGGACCTCGACCTGAACGTCAACCCCACGTTCTTTAACAACGGCGTCTACGCGGTCACGGGCACCCCGACGCCGTTCGCGGTCGACTGGGCCCTCGGCTACCGCTGGTAAGCCTTTGGACTGTCTGGCTTTCGTAGCCTAGTTCGTTGCAGACGCCGTTCGGTACGCTGGCCTTGCGCTGGCTTGCCGAGCGGCGTCGGCCGTTTTGCGCCGGGAATAGGCCTACTGCGTCGCGGCTTGCAGGGTTGGGCCCGCACGGGCATTCTAGTCCGCCGCGGCGTATGCCGCCCCCCACTTTGGAGGATCATGTCGTTCTTGAGCCGCGCCCCTCAGGGTTTCTGTGTAGGCCTGGGCCTGGTCGCTGCCGTAGTGACCAGCGCCTGTAGCCGCCCGACCACCGCCCCCGCGCCTACACCCGCGGCACCGACCGCAGCCGCCCTGCCTGGTGCTGCCACACCCAGCCAAGCGCCCGCCGAAGCCGAGAGTGCAGCCCCCTTTCGCGCGGTCGCCGCAGTCGCCACCGTCAATAGCAAAGAGATCTCGGCCGACAAATTCAACGCCGAGCTCGACAAGCTGATCGGCCCAGGCGCCAAGATCCCGCCCGACCGCTTGCGGCGCATTGCCCACAGCATCATCGGCCGCCTCGTCGAAAATGAGCTGCGCGAACAAGCGATTGCAGAGAACAAGATCGAAGTTACCCAGGCCGAGCTGAACGAAGTTTGGTCCGATTACACGCGCCGCTTTGCCGACGAGAATGGCAAGGTCGACGAAGCGGGCCTCGCGGCCGAATTGAAGCGCACCCGCCGCAGCATTGCCGAGGTCAAAGAGCAGCTAAGGCAGCAGAAACTAGGGCAAAAACTGACAGAGAAGCTGGGCCACGTCGATGTGAGCGACGCGGAGATGAAACAGTTTTTCGAGGGTAATCCCACTTCGTTTATGGAGCAGGCCTCGCGCGATGTGCGGGCCGTCGTGGTGCGCGTGGCCGCCGATGCCCAGCCCAGCGAGCGCGACAAAGCGGCGCAAAAGGCCAAGGGGGCCTTCGATGCCCTGAAGAAGGGTCAGGATTTTGAGCTCGTAGCCAAGGAATTCGGCGATGGCCCCCAGGCGCCGCTGCACATCCTAAAAGGCAGTACTGACAGTGAGTTAGAGAAGGTGGCGTTTGAGATGAAGGTAGGCGATATCGCGCCGCCCATCCGCACCCGCTGGGGCTATTACGTGGTCCGCCTGATCGAGAAGAACGATCAACGCAGCAAAACCTATGGCGAAGTGCGCGATGAGATCCGCCGCTCGCTGGTGTCGCGCAAGGCCTTTCAAGAAGAGCGGCGCATTGTACAAGAGCTGCGGCGCAAGGCCGACGTGATCGAAAAGTTGCCATTTTAACTCGATCTTTAGCGTGATCCGCAGAGGCGCGATGTCCTTGTGAGCGACAACCGGCCCAGCGTTGCGGACGGTAAGGGCCGGCGCAAGCTGCGGTGGTCGCTACCCACGCGTATTTTCTTGGCGTTTGCGCTGATTATTGTGTGTACGGGCGCGAGCTCGCTGTACGCCATCGCCACCGTCGCTGCGCTGCGCCACGAGCTGACCTTCTTGCGCGCACGGGCGCTGCCGCTTCTAGACGAATTGCGCCAAGCTACCGCAGAGTTGCGAGCCTTTGACGAAGCGCTGCAACGGGCCGCGCCGCAGGATCTCGACTGGGTGGTGCGGCTGCTGCCCAACGCCCGCCCGTACCAACGCGTCGATCAGTTGCTGGCCCACGCCCGGCAGATGGCGCTGCTGGCCGATCCGCCGCGATTGGCGCAGCTGGTGAGCCGCCGGGCGCCGCCGTTGCCCTTGCTCGACGCGGAGTTAGCCAAGGTGCGCAGCGGCAACCAAGCCCAGACGCAGCTGGTGCGCGACCGCGAGATGCTGGCTCTGCTAGGTGACTTGGTCGATGCCCACAGCGATGCCCAGGCTTACGACGCCATCACCGCGGCACTCCAAAAGTCTACGGCCGAGCGGCGGGTGAGCGACTCCGCGCGACTTGTGGTTGAACTGCGTAGAATGATTCGACATGTTCAGGGTGGGCTAGAGCGGGCGCAGCTGGCGTTTGAGCGCGGTCTGACCGCCCGCTTCGAAGATGCCGAGCGCGCCGAGAACAACTTGGTGCTGGTCGTGGTGCTCGCCTCCGGTTTGGCGCTGGCGATGGCGGTGCTGATGCTGCTGGTCTCGGTGGTGGCGCTGCGACCGCTCGCGGCGCTGACCGAAGTGGTGCGGCGTTTTGCCAGTGGCGAGCGCAAGGTACGGGCCGTTAGCCGCGGGCCAGCTGAGATCGCTACCCTAGCCGAAGAGTGGAACGGCATGGCCGACGCCCTGGCCGAGCGCGAAAAACAGCTTTCGAGTCAGCGAGATGAGCTACAACGCGCCGAGCGGCTGGGGGCCCTGGGGCAGATTGCAGCGCGCATGGCCCACGAGGTGCGCAATCCGCTGTCGTCGATTGGCCTCAATGCTGAATTGCTCGACGAGGAACTCTTGCGCGATGGCCCGCTCGACCGCCACGAAGCGCGCGAGTTGCTGGCCAGTATTGGCGCTGAAATAGAGCGATTGCGAATACTTACAGATGGTTACCTGGATAGAGGCCGGGTGACACCAGCCGAGCAGGTGGCGCTTGACCCGGCGGTGCTGGTGCGGTCGCTGGTCGAATTCGTCGCCCCGGAACTGGAATTACGCAAGGTTCAGATAGAGTTACAGCTGCAGCCAGGGCTCGAAGTCGAAGGTGATGCTTCGTCGCTGCGCCAGGCGCTGTGGAACCTCGTGCGCAACGGTTGCGAGGCCGCGGCCGAAGGGGGCCGTCTGTGGATCGAAGTAGGCCTACAGCAAGCGGAGTTGGGCGATAGGCTCGTCATGGTCGCGATCGAAGACAGTGGGAGCGGCGTGGCTCCGGCGATCCGCGAGCGCATCTTTGAGCCGTTTGTGACGAACAAAGAGCGAGGTACGGGTATCGGGCTGGCCGTGGTGCGCGAGATCGTTCGACAACACCGCGGTCGCGTCGAGTTACAGCCCGGCCACCACGGGCCAGGTGCTCGTTTTGTTATGCTTTTTCCGCAGCGTCAGGCCTGTGGATAACTTGCCCTGTAGCTGGGGATGAACCGGGGATAGCCTGGGTATGACCACGGCAAGCTGGGGATAGCGCGCGCCCCATGGGGATAGCTCGCGAGTTATCCCGATCCGCCAACAGATCCCATCCACAGGCCGATCGCCAGCAATGCATGGATGCACATAGGTTTTTCTGAGTATGCACAGAATCCACAGACCCACCAGCGCTACCCTTTTGTACCGCCAAAATCTGCTCCGTACACCCACCCTTGGGGGTAGCGGGCCGCCCATGCGCTCAAAGAGCTACAGGACCAGCCGACAAGACCGCGCAGTTCTTGAGGCGGGTGATAACGTCAACCGAGTCAGTCCCCTTTTCCGCGCACGCGTTTTGCGGTACAAGACAGCACCCCGATCAGCGGGATTGCTTAGGATCACCGCCGCCCATAGCTCTGCTGCTGGGCAATTTCGTAGACACCACGATGAGTTGCTGCACCGTGCCCGCAACCTGCCGTCTACTGGCAACCTGATCCCGACCAGCAAGGAGACTTCATGAAGGTTCGCATCGACAAGGCCGCCCTAATGGTCCCGCTCTATCGCGCCCAGGGTGCCGCTGACGAGCGGTCCAATCAGAGCAATGCCAACGTGACGGCCTGTGTGCATATCGAGGCAGAAGACGACCGCTTGATCCTGTCGGCCACGGACTATGAAGTAACCGTAAATGCTGAAGTTTCTGCCGACGTCATTGAGCCGGGTTCCGCGCTGGTCAGTGCCAAGGCCCTCTTTCAGGTGGTGCGCGCGCTGCCCGATGGCGCCACGATCCTGCTTACCGCCGACGAAAATCACCGCATGCGCATCGAGGCCGGCAAGGGCTACTTCCACTTAAATGGCCTGCCGCCTTACGAATTTCCGCCGCAGAACCTCGACTCGGCTGCCGGGCGCGTCTTGGTCACCGACAAGGTTCACGTCGAGTCGATGCTGCGCCACACGCTGTTCTCGGTGTCGACCGACGACCGCCGCCCCGCTATCAGCGGTATTTTGCTCGAAGTCGAGCCCGAGGGCGAAGGCCAGGTGCGCCTGCGCATGGTATCGACCGACGGTCTGCGCCTCAGCAAAGTCGAGCGGTTAGTGCCGGCACCCGACTTCGATGGCAACAAGACCTCGTGCATCATCCATCGCCGGGGTGCCGCTGAGCTGCAACGGTTGATTGAAGGCTCGGACCCGGCGCTACGCATCGAGTTCATCGGCCGCAATCTGGTGTTTTCGAGCGACCGTACCCGCTTGCAAGTACGCCAAGTCGAAGCGAATTTCCCCGATTATACCCGCGTCGTACCCGACAAAAGCGATATCGCGGTCACGCTGCCGCGCGATGCCCTGTCGACTGCGATTCGCCGCGTGGCCATGCTCGGCGTCAAGGGTCGCGACGATCACATTCAGCCGCTCAAGCTCGACATCGAGGCGGGCCGCGTGTCGCTCGAGATGAGTTTTCCGTCGTACGGCGATGCCCACGAAGAGGTCGAGATCGACTCGTGGGAGGGCGCTGCTATGAAGTTCCTCTTCAATCCCAAACACTTGCTCGATGTGTGTAGCGTGCTGACCAGCGACAACATCACGCTCGAGCTGCGCGACCAGTTCTCGCCCTGCCTGCTCCACAGCGACGAAGAGCCGGCCAGCCAGTTTGTCATCATGCCGATGCGTCAGTAACCTCCCCTTCTTCAACGGCCGGTCATGCAGCTAGAGCGGCTGATTCTACAAGGTTTTCGTAACCTACACGGCCCTGACGGCGTGTTGCAGTGGCATCCGCATCCTCGCTTCAATCTCATCGTAGGCGACAACGGCCAGGGCAAGACTAACCTGCTCGAGGCCGTGGCCCTACTGGGCGGGTTGCGGAGTTTTAGGGCCAATAAACTCGCCGAATGCATTTCGTTTTCTAGCGATCAAGCCAGTATCTCGGCGATCGTGGCGGGCAAGGCCGGGCCGCGGCAGCTGGGGCTAGGGCTGACCCATGGCCATCGCCGGTTGATGGTCGACGGCAAGAATGTGACCGCCGCGTCGGCCTTTGTGGGCAACCTGGCCGCGGTGGTTTTTACTACGCAAGATCTGCAGTTGCCGCACGCCGAGCCCGAAGCGCGCCGCCGCTGGCTCGACCGCATGGTGTTTGGCCATCAACCGGCGCACCTAGACGAATTGCGTAGGTATGAGCAGGCCTTGGCATCGCGCAATGCTCTGCTGCGCCGCCATGCACTGGGGCAGTTGCGCATCGACCCCGACATGCTCGACGTGTACGACGGCCTACTGGCTCGCCACGGCGCGCTCGTGATGCAGCGGCGCTTTGAGATCCTGAGTGATTTTGCGCCAAAACTGCGCCAAGCCTTTGTGCAGATCGCGGCGCCCGGGCTCGCGGCCGAGGTGCGCTACCTGCTCAAAGATCCCCAAGCGGTCGACGAGGCGGGGCTTTTGCAGGCGCTGACCGATCGCCGTTCGCGCGACTTGGCGGCGGGGCACACCACCGTGGGGCCCCACCGCGACGACGTCGGTTTTGATCTGCTGGGGCGGCCGGCGCATCAGCACGCCTCGCAAGGGCAGTGCCGGGCGCTGGTGCTCGCCTGTAAGATCGCTGAAATTACAAGCATTGAAGCCACATTGGGCGAGGCGCCACTACTTTTGCTCGACGATGTGTCGAGTGAGTTGGATGCCACCCGCAACGCCGCGCTGATGCGACTGCTCGACGAGTTGGGCGGTCAAGTGGTTGTAACTACAACAGATGCTAAGCACATTGCAGTGGCGGCGCCGCGACAGATTTTTCGGGTGCAGTCGGGGCAGTTTGTCGGCGACGATTTCGAACAGGAGGAGCAACCATGAGTTTCTTTCGCATCGAAGGCGGTGTGCCGCTGTCGGGCCGCGTACGGGTAGCGGGCAACAAGAACGAAGCCTTGCCGGCGGTGGCGGCGACGCTGCTGACCGATGAGCCGGTGGTATTGCATAACCTGCCGGATATCTTAGATGTACGGGTGATGCTCGACGTCGCCGTCAGTCTGGGTGCCGAGGTGACGCGCCTGTCGCCCCACGCGGTGCGCGTGCACACACCGGTGCTCAAGACCGCGCAAGTGCCCGATGATCTGGGCCGGCGCGTGCGTGCATCGATTCTGTTTGCCGGTTCGCTGCTGGGTCGCGCCCACGAAGC
The DNA here is from genome assembly GCA_903883645.1 of uncultured Myxococcales bacterium. Taxonomy (GTDB): domain Bacteria; phylum Myxococcota_A; class UBA9042; order UBA9042; family UBA9042; genus SXRM01. Next base: position 20,468 of record CAISBR010000065.1, read on the forward strand.
GCACCTGCCGCCCCCCGGTGGCGATGTGATCGGGCGGCGCCGTCTCGACACCCATTTTGAGGGTTTTCAAGCGCTAGGTGCAAATTTTCGCTATGATGACGAGGGTTTCCATCTGGTAGCCGAACATCTGCGCGGCGGTGATCTGCTGCTCGACGAGGCTTCGGTCACGGCGACGGAAAACTTGCTGATGGCGGCGTCGGTGGCCGAGGGCGAAACCATTCTGAACAACGCCGCTTGCGAGCCCCACGTGCAGGGCATCGCGCGGATGCTCAACAGCATGGGCGCCGACATTCAGGGCATTGGCAGCAACCGCTTGGTCATCCAGGGTGTGCCCAAGCTGCACGGCTGCGAATTCCATATTGGTCCCGATTACTTAGAGGTCGGGTCTTTCATCGGCCTCGCCGCGGTGACGGGTGGAGAAGTCACCATCGAAAACGCTGCGCCCGAGCATCTGCGGATGATTCGCATGGTCTTCGCGCGCCTGGGCGTCGAGACGCGGGTGATCGGCCAAGACATCTTGGTGCCCGGCGGGCAGAACCTGAAGATTCGCCAAGACCTTTCGGGTGGCATCCCCAAGGTCGACGACGCCATCTGGCCGCAGTTCCCCACCGACCTGATGTCGATCGCCATTACGGTCGCCACCCAGAGTCAAGGAACAGTGTTGTTTTTTGAAAAAATGTTCGAAGGGCGCATGTTCTTTGTCGACCACCTGATCGGCATGGGCGCGCAGATCATCTTGTGCGACCCGCATCGGGTGGTGGTGGTGGGGCCGACGCGGCTGGTGGGTCAGCGGGTGCAGTCGCCCGACGTGCGCGCCGGTATGGCCTTACTTATCGCGGCCTTGTGCAGTCAAGGTGTGACGACGATTCACAATATCCGCCAGATCGACCGCGGTTACGAGCGCATCGAAGAGAAGCTGCAGCGCCTGGGCGCCCGCATCGAGCGCATTTCGGACGGGAACTAGAGGCCCATGAGTCAAGAAGTTCATCTGCGTCAGCAACTTGCGCGCTCTAAGCGCGTGGTGGTCAAGGTGGGCTCGCAGGCACTGTGCCTGGCCGATGGTCGCCTCGACGGGCGCACGATTGCCGGTTTATGTCAAGATTTAGCGCAGTTGCTCGATGAAGGTCGGCAAGTGGTGCTGGTGTCGTCGGGTGCGGTAGCGTCGGGTACGGGCGAGGTAGGGCGCGAGCGCGGTCTGGGCAAGCAGGCCCTGGCGGCGATCGGCCAGCCGCTGCTGATGGCGCGCTATCGCATGGAAATGCAAGGACTTGGCCGGCATGTGGCCCAGGTTCTGCTCACCCACGCCGACCTGGCCGATCGCGGCCGGTTTCTGCACGCGCGGCGGGTACTGGCGGAGCTGTTGGCCGCAGGAATCTTGCCGATCGTCAACGAAAACGACACGGTCTCGGTTGATGAGCTGCGCTTTGGCGACAACGACCAGCTGGCGGCGCAGGTGGCCCACGTGGTCGAGGCCGATGCGTTGCTGCTGCTGACCGAAGTAGATGGCCTCTATACGTCCCACCCCGACAAAGATCCCCAGGCTAAGCTGATTTCTTTCGTTGGGTTGCGCGATACCCGGGCGTTGGACGCGGCGGAAGATGGCACTTCGGCCTTTGGCAGCGGCGGCATGAAAAGCAAGCTGCTTGCGGCCAAGAAGGCCGGTTCCGTGGGTGTCGTCGCCGCAATTGGCCGCGGCAAGCGACCCGGAATTACGCTGGATCTGCTGCGCGGCGAGCCGTTGGGTACCGTGGTGCAGCCGGCGGCTAAGCGCCTGTCTGGCAAGCGTTCTTGGGTGGCGACCTCGCTGCGCACGCGCGGCACGCTGCATGTCGACGCGGGTGCGGCACAGGCCCTAGCCCAAGGCGGACGCTCGCTTTTACCCGCCGGTGTGGTGCGCAGCGAGGGCCGCTTCGCGGTGGGCGACGCCGTGGCCGTGGTCGGTCCCAGTGGGCAGCTGATCGCGCGCGGCCTAGTGCGCTACGACAGCGAAGAAGCAAGTAAAATCTATGGTTTACGTACCGATCAAATCGCCACCGTGTTGGGCTGGCTGCCGGCCGACGAGTTGATCCACCGCGACGATCTTGTGCTGGCAGATACGTAATCTCAGGCTATTTAAAGGATTTCTATGTGCACAGTGGTGGTGATCGCCACGCCGTCGACCGAGTTGCTGATTGGCTTCAATCGCGACGAGCTGCACAGTCGGTTGCCGGCGCTGCTGCCGAGCCAAGTGCTTACATCTACAGGTAAATACTTGGCACCCACCGACCAAGACGCCGGCGGTAGCTGGATCGGACTGACCGATCAGCACCTGGCTGTGGCACTGCTCAACTGCTTTTGCGAGGCAGAACCGCCGGTTGCCCCAGTCCGCAGTCGCGGCACGCTGGTGCGCGCACTGCTCGCCTTGGGCACCCTCGCGGCGGCACTGAGCGAATTACGCATATTAGCCAATACCTTACAACTAAAGCACTATCCACCCTTTGACCTCGTTTTGGCGGCGCCGGATGCCGGGGGGCCGCGCATCTTCTTGGCGCGTTGGAACGGGGCTCGCTTGATCGTCCGCCGTCGTCGCGCGCCGCTCGTCCACGCCTCGTCGGCATGGCGGGCCGACAAGGTCTTGGCCGAACGCCGCGCCGCGCTGCACCGCTATCTGCGCCAGCACTCGCCGCAGGATCGTAACTCTGATAGTTTATTGACCTTGTTTGCCAACCACCACAGCGGCGTGGCCCAGCGGCCGCCTTGCATCCACGGTCCGTGGGCCCACACCGTAAGTCATACGGCGTTGGTGGTGGCCGCAGGGCAGGGCAGCGTGCGCTATGCCGCTGGTTCGCCATGCCAATGTCAGCTCGGTGTGCCGCTGTCGGTCGCTTAACTTGCCAGGTCGGGGCGCCATCGGCATCCTGCTTCGCCCGCGCTTTTTGAGGTCGCATGTCTAGGTTTTCGCCCATCGTCTACCACCGCCTGGCTCTAGCCGGCATGATTGCCCTTGTCGCGCTGGGTGTGGCTGGCTGCCGCAGCAACCCGATCTTTCGCACCGCGCGGGTAGTTTCGGCCGTACCGCGCTCGACAAGTAGCCCTGATGTCGTAGGCTTGCCAACACCGCCGCCGTCTAACCGCCCGCCGCTCGCGCGCGACCCCAGCCTGCCGCCCGCGCCAGCGCTTTTGCCACAATCTGCAACAGCTGCGGTGGCTTTGGCCGATGCCGCCACCCTCGGCACCGACGCCCCGCGCATCTACGCGCGTTTTTGCCGCTTGTGTCACGGTCCCGAAGCCAAGGGCTACGCCGCCGACAACGCCCCCAGCTTGGTATCGTCGACCTTTCTCGAGAGCGCCTCAGCCGAATTCCTAGTCGCCAGCATCGGTCGCGGCCGCCCGGGTACGGCGATGGCCGGCTATGCACGCGCCGTTGGTGGCCCCCTCGACCAGGTCCAACTCGATGCCTTGGCCGCGTGGCTGCGCCGCAATGCTCCGCCAGCGGTCGCCGAACCTGCCCTGCCAACGGGTGGTAATGCCGCGCGCGGTCAGGCTTTCTTTGGGATCAAGTGCCAAAAGTGCCACGGTACTCCGGCCCAGCGCGCCACGGCGGTGCATCTGTTCAATCCGCTTTTGCTGCAGCAAGCCAGCGACGAATTCTTGCTCCACGCAATCCGCAATGGCCGGCCCGGCACCGACATGATCGCCTGGCGCGAGGCGCTCGACCCGCAGCAGATCGCGGACCTACTTGCCTACTTGCGCTCGACTTCGCACGCCACCTCGCCCGCTGCCGCGGTGCCGCCTGCCATGCCCGCCGCGCCGCCTTGGACCAGCTCGCCGGTGATCAATCCTAGCGGCAAGCCTTCTGAATTTAAGCTAAAAGATGGCCGACTGGTTTCGCCCGAAGAGGTGCACAAGGCTCTGCTCGCCAAGCGGCGCATCGTCATTCTCGATGCCCGGGCACCTTCGGACTGGCTGCGGCTGCACATCCCCGGTGCGGCGTCGCTGCCCTATTACGACATGGCCAATATCGACAAAGTGCCCAACGATGGCACCTGGGTGATCGCCTACTGCGCCTGCCCGCACCACGCCTCGGGTGCGGTGGTCGACGAGCTGCGCAAGCGCGGCTATGCCCACACTGCCGTGATGGACGAGGGGATTTTCGCCTACCAACACAAGGGCTTTACGGTTATTGAGTCGAAGGACAATGCGCCCAGCGCCGCGCCCCCACCGCCCGCAGCCCTGCAGCACAACCCACTGCCGCTTGGTCCGCATCTGTAGCATGGCGCGGCCATGGACTGCCGTTTCGGCAAAAAAACTCGTCCAAACCAGTGCGAAGCATTGCGCGCGCAGGTCCGACTTGCAGCAACACGCGTCGGTCTGTTAATGTTCCCATGCACGTTCGAGTGGGCATTCGTGCACGAGGGCCCACTCTAAAGTCCGCAGCCGCCTCCCCCCATCGTGTGCGGCGTGGACAGTTCAGGGTGCAGCGCAGGCGCCAAGGGTGCAGCGCAATCGGTACGCAAGCCGACTCAGGTCGGAAGGGGTGTTCGATGAAGCAATTGTCCTGGCGTAACGCCGATATGCGGTCGCGTTTCGCAGGTATTCTGCCGTTGGCAGCGCTGCTGTGGGCACTCGCCCTGGCGGCCGGTTGCAGCAGTTCCACCTCCACCGATGCCGGCACAACGGCCGAAAAAGATACGGAGCCAGGCGAAGACGGCTCGATCAGCGCCGACGGCGCCGATGGCAAGGCCGACGCCGAGCCCGGTGATGCAGCCGACACCAGCGGTGGCGCCTGTACGAGCGACGATCAGTGTACCGATAAGGTCAATGTCGACCCGGCCAAGTGCATCAAAGCTGTGTGCAATGCCGGCAAGTGTGGCACCGGCCCCGCCGACAAGGGCAGCAGCTGCGACGACGGCCAAAAGTGCACGACGAAAGACCAGTGCAACGGCGTCGACAAGGGCTTGAGCGCCTGCACCGGCACGGTCGAATGCGCAGCGCCAGCCGGCAAAGACGCCGCCTGCGTGGTGGCCAAGTGTGCCGACGACGGCTCGGGCGAGTGCCAATACTCGAATGCCGTGCCCGGAACCCCTTGCGACGACAAGAATTCTTGCACGGTGCAAGACAAGTGCGTGGCGGGCGGCAAGTGCGCTGCGGGCAGCCCCAAGACCTGCCCCGACGACGGCAACCCCTGCACCCAAGAGACCTGCGACGAAAAAACCGCTGGCGGCGACTGCAGTTCGGCCAAGGTGCCGGCAGGCGACCCCTGCAACGACGGCAACCCCTGCACCAGCACCGACACCTGCGATGCCGGCGGCACCTGCGTGGGCGTGGCGGTCACGTGCGTCGACGACGGCAACCCCTGCACCGCCGAATACTGTGACAGCGTAAAGGGTTGCAGCAAGAAGGCCCAGAACGATGGCAGCCCCTGCGACGACAACGACGCCTGCACCAGCGCCGACATGTGCGCCAGCCAGTTTTGCGTCGGCAAGGCCGTCAGCGGCATCGACGACGGCAACCCCTGCACCAAGGACCTGGGCAGCGGCATTGGCGTGTCTAAGTGCTCGATTTCGCACGAACCGACCGATGGCAATCCCTGCGACGACGGCGCGCCGTGCACCAAAAGCGACACCTGCAAGTCGGGCGCCTGCAAGGGCTCGGACCTAGTCTGCAACGACGGCAACCCTTGCACCAATGACCAGTGCGACCCCACCAAATGCGCGGATAGCAAGGATCCTTTGACCTGCGGTCAATGCGTCTCGCCCGCCGTTAAAGAGGGCACCGCCTGCGACGACGGCAACAAGTGCACCAGCAAAGACCTGTGCACCGCCTCGCCCACCGGCGCCAAGTGCATCGGCATCGACCTGCTCGCCACCGGCGGCTGCGACGACAAAAACCCTTGCACCAACGACGGTTGCCAGCCTGGTGTCGGCTGCATCAACGTGCCCAACGCCGCCGCGGCCTGCAGCGACAACGACCCCTGCACCATCAGCGACGCGTGCGTCGGCGCGACCTGCAAGGGCGTAGCCCGCGATTGCAAAGACCTCGACAAGTGCACCGCCGACACCTGTGACTCAACCGTGACGGATCCGGCAAAGGCCTGTATTCACAGCAGCTTTGATGGCCCCTGCGACGACGGCAATGCCTGCAGCACCGGCGACGTATGCACCGCGGGCGTGTGCGCCGGCCCCAAAGCGGTCAAGTGCGACGACGGCAACCCCTGCACCATCGACACGTGCAACAGCGCTGCCGGCTCGTCGGACCCCAAGTTGGCCTGCACGTTCAAGAATGCTCCGGGCGGCGCGGCCTGCGACGACGGACTGTCGTGCACCGTGAACGACTACTGCGACCTGGGCAAGTGTGTGGCCGCGCAAGACAACTGCAAGCCCTGCACCAGCGACCTGTCGTGTGCCCCCTACGACGACGGCAACTACTGCAACGGCATCGTCAAGTGCATCGACAACCCCGCCAAGGGCAAGGTCTGCGCGGTCGACGTCAAGACCGTGATCAAGTGCGACGCTAGCAGCGATACACCTTGCAGCACCAACACTTGCAACCCGAACACCGGTGGCTGCTCGCCGTCGATCTTGGCCGAGGGTTCGCCCTGCAAGGCGAGCGACAAGTGCCTAACCGCCACGACCTGTGCCGTCAACGGCCAGTGCCAGGGCAAGCAGGTCAACTGCGACGACAAGAACGACTGCACCACCGAGGTCTGCGACTCGGCGCTGGGCTGCAAGTTCACGCCCAAAGCCGACAACACGGCCTGCGACGACGGCTCGTTGTGCACCCCGACCGAGTCGGACAAGTGCAGCAGCGGCCAGTGCCTCAACCCGACCAACTCGTGCGCCTGCACCAAAACCAGCGATTGCGACAAATACGCCAACGCGGACAGCGACCAGTGCAACGAGAAGTGGGACTGCGTCGTAGCTTCGAGCGGCAAGGTGTGCAAGCCCATCGCGGGTTCGGTGACGGTGTGCGACACGGCCAAGGATACGCCTTGCACCGTCTCGACTTGCGAGCCATTGACCGGTAAGTGCGCGGCGCAGACCAAGTCCGACTCGACCCTGTGCGACGACGGCAACGTGTGCACCGTGGGCGACTTCTGCAAGAGCGGCCTCTGCACCAAGACCAAGGACTTGAACTGCGACGACGGCAATGCCTGCACGGTCGACGTCTGCGACGTGTTTGGTTGCGACCACGGCCCCAAGACCGGCGCGGGCGGCTGCGACGACGGCGACAAGTGCACGAGCGGCGACAAGTGCGTCGATGGCGTGTGCGCGGGCGTCAAGATCACCTGCGACGATCAAAACCCCTGCACGGTCGATACCTGCAGCAAGTCGGGCGGCTGCGCCAACCAGGTCGACAACACGCTCAAGTGCGACGACGGCGATCCCTGCTCGACCGGCGATATCTGCACCAACGGCCAGTGTGCGGGTAAGGCACTGAATTGCGACGATAAAAACTCGTGTACCATCGATGTGTGCGACGGCAAGGGCGGCTGCAACAACTTGGTAATCGACGGAAAGGACTGCGACGACGGCAACGCCTGTACCGTGCAAGACACCTGCAAGTCGAACCAGTGCGTCGGCGTGACCAAGTCGTGCGACGACCTGAACCCCTGCACCGAAGATAGCTGCAAGAACGGCACCTGCGGCTACCTGGTGTCGATTGGCAAGACCTGCGACGACGGCAACGCCTGCACCAAGACCGACGCGTGCGACAAGGCGGGCGCCTGCACCGGCGTCAGCTACACCTGCGACACCACCAACACGTGCATCGCGTACCCGCAGGGCTGCTTGGCGACCAAGGGCTGCTTGGGCGTCAGCAACGACGGCATCCCCTGCAACGACGGCGACGCTTGCACGGCGTGGAGCGGCGCGGACCCGACCCCGGATCACTGCTTGGGCGGCGCTTGCACCGGCTTGCCGGTTACCTGCGACGACAAGAACGTGTGCACCAACGACGTCTGCGACAAGAAGAAGGGCTGCCTGATCACCCAGAACACGTGCGACGACGGCAATCCCTGCACCACCGACACCTGCGATCAAATCCTGGGCTGCCAGCACGCCGTGCTCGATGGCGCGGCCTGCGACGACGGCGACGCCTGCACCGACCAAACCAAGTGCGACGCCGGCAAGTGCAAGGGCACCGCCGTCACCTGCGACGACAAGAACGGCTGCACCAGCGACTCGTGCGACAGCAAGTCGGGCTGCGTGTTCTTGCCCGGTGTGGACACCCAGACCACGTGCGACGACCTGAACCCCTGCACCGAAGATGCGTGCAAGTCGGGCGTTTGCGTAGGTACCTCGAAGCAATGCGACGACGGCAACCCCTGCACCCAAGACAGCTGCGACAAGCTGAAGGGCTGTGTGACCGTTGATCTGAAAGAGAATACCGTCTGTGACGACGGCGACGCGTGCACCGACAACACCAAGTGCCTGTCGGGCCAATGCGCGGGCGGCACCGTGTCGAATAGCTGCGGCGCCTGCAAGGTCGATGCGGACTGCAACATCTTTGACAACAACAACAAGTGCGACGGTGCGTATTCGTGCAAGCAATCGGCGGTCTCGGGCGTAAAGCTCTGCTACTTTGACCCCACCCCGGTATTTTGCGATTCGCTTGGCGACACCGACTGCACCAAGAACACCTGCCAGACGAGCAGCGGCTTGTGCGCGATGACCGCGGCCCTAAACGGCACCAAGTGCGAAGACGGCTTGGGCTGCACCGCCGCCGACATCTGCATGAACGGCACCTGCAAGGCCGGCGGCCTGACTGACTGCAGCAAGTCGCCCGAGCTCATCGCGGCCGGCGCGGCCTGCAACGACGCGACCTGCAACGAAACGGGCAAGGCTGGCGCCTACACCTGCGTGATCTTGCCGAAAGCGGGCACACCCACCTGCGATGCGGACGGCAGTGGCTGCACGTTTAACGACTCGTGCCTGGCCGGCAAGTGCGTGGCGGGCGCCGCGGTCGACTGCAGCGGCGTGGCTGGCGAGTGCCAGGTGGCGTCGTGCAAATCGACGGGAGCGAGCGCCTTCCAATGCGTGACGGCCGCGGCCAAAGACGGCGATGGCTGCAACGACAAGCAGTTGTGCACCGATGGCGACTTCTGCAAGGCCGGCAAGTGCCAAGCGGGCACCGGCGTGCACGACTGCAGCTCGCTGGCCAGCACCTGTGCCGATGGCACGTGCGACAAGGCCGGCAACGGTGGTCTCGGCGCGTGCATTCCCAAAGCTAAGAACGACGGCGCGGCCTGCGACGCCGACAGCAACGGCTGCACCCAAGGCGACAAGTGCGTGGCCGGCAGCTGCGTACCCGGCATCTCTCCGGACTGCACGGGCAAGACCATCGACTGCGGCGTGGGCGCGTGCTCGTCGAGCGGCGCCGGCACCTACACCTGCATGAGCGTGCCCAAGAAAGACGGCCTGCCCTGCGACGCGGACGGCACCGGCTGCACCGTGGGCGACTCGTGCAAGGTGGGCAAGTGCGCCGCCGGTGCGCAGATGGACTGCAAG
>CAISBR010000066.1 GCA_903883645.1 uncultured Myxococcales bacterium
GACATCGCGTACATCTCAATCGCGCTACGAGGCGCTGGCCGGCGATTGTGGTTGTGAATCACGGTAGGGGCAAGCGCGCGACCCCTGCGCCCAGGCTTGACACGCTGCCGCTGCCGCCGCAATGTCGCGGGCGTCGGCACCCCCAGCCGCAGCTCACATATTGCTACAAGGACCCTAGAATGCTTGATGAATCGCCCAGTCGCACCCAGACGAAGATGACGCAGGTGGTGCTGCGCCAGCAGGCCCCGGTACTGCTGGTTGCGCCCCACGCCACGGCGCCGCTGCTGCCCGCGCAGCCGTTTGTGCAGCCCGACCCGGCGGTGCAGAGCGAGTTTGCGGCCCATGTCGCCGAGTGGCACGACGCGGGTAGCGCAGAACTGCTTGAAGCGTGCGGAGTTGCGCTAGGTTGTACTACAGTCCGTTCGCGCCTGCCGCGGGGCCTGCTCGACCTGAACCGGGGTTGGCGCGGTCGGGTCGAGGAGCAAGAGACGCTGTTTGGCAAAGGTGCGGTCGATCGCTGGGTGGGCGAGCGGCTGCAGCCGGGGGCGCTAGCCGACCTCGAAAAGCTGTACCGCGACGCCATGGCGGCCATTCGCGCGGCCGGGCAGGGCACGCGGGGCATTGTCGAATTGCACAGTTATGGCGAGCTGGGCTCGACCTACGATCAGCTGAACGGCGGTCGGCCGGTGCGGCGCGCGCAGGTGGCCCTGGTCGACTCGGTGCCGTGGCGGACCGCGCGGCCGGTGGGGTTGGCCAAGCTGATTCCTGGCGACTTGCGCGGACTTCCGTGGCCCCTGCATCGTCAGTTGGGCGACGCGCTGGCCAGCGCCGGGCTGCAGCTTGGGCCGCATCCGTATCCCAGCCAAGCGCCGTGGACCCTGTCGAGCCGCTTCTTGGCCGAGCGGTGGTTCCAATGGCTGGCCGCGACTGGGCTTTTGCCTGCTGCTGCCGCCGCGCGGCTTGCCGACCTAGCCTGGAGCGACGAGCAGCACCCCGACATCGACGCGGCGATCACCGCCAATGGGGTGCAGGTTCTTGATGGTACTGCCGATCTGGCGCAAGTGACCTTGGCGTGGGACGGCCGGGCCAGCCAGCTTGCCGAGCGCTTCTTGGCCGAAACAGGTGCGTTTGCCACGACTGTGGAGCTGCGCCTCGACCTCATTGAGCACGCCGATGCAGCGGGTATCGCGGTGGCTAAGGCGCTGGCGCAGTTCCTCGCCGCGTAAAATCCCTTACAGCACGGGCAGTCGCCGCATAATCGCCACGCCATCGGCCCGAACCTGACAGCCCAGCGCCCACACCTGCACGCCCGCCGCCTTGGCCCGGGTCAATTCCGCAGCATACTCTGGGTCAATCTGCACGGCCGCAGCTACGGTGTCGGCATCATCGCGCTGCACAACGTACAATTGCGCAGCCCTTCCACCCACTTGCACATGCTCGGCCAGCCGCTGCAGGTGCTTGCGGCCGCGTTCGGTCTTGGCATCCGGAAACAGCGCGACGTGATTATCGAGCAGCGTTGCAGACTTGACCTCGATCGCCCAGGGCGCCTCGCCATCCACCCACAGGTCGACGCGGCTGTCGTGGCCCAAGGCCTGCTCGGTCTTGCACACCGCCACCGGCCCCAGCTCGGGCAGCCAGCCGGCCAGCACCGCCGCGTGACCGATACGGTTCGCCAGCACGGGCAGCACCCCGCACCAAGCCCCACTCGGCACCTGCAACGCCAGCAGCGTATACCTTAGCTTTCGGGTAGTTTCTGCCCCATGGTCGCCCAGCAGCGCCGCGCAACCCGGCCGCAGCAACCCCGTCATCGAGCCGGTGTTGGCACAGTGGGCCACGCTCAAAGTCCCGTCCGGCAAGCGCACATCGGCAAAAAAGCGCTGTCGCCGCCCCAAGAATTGAGCCGTTAGGGTGGGCGTGGGCCACGGGACCAGGGCTGTATCGGGCATGAGGCGTCTCGCGGTACGAACCGAGTGTTAGCTAATAAACACCGACTGGGTAAAAGCCCAGGTAAACCAAAGCAACAAGGGCACTTGCGCGGCCACGGCGACCTGCCAGCGCCGGCCCGTGAGCCACTGCGCCAGCACCACAAACGTGGGGAAAAGCACGCTCATGTAGCGGCCCGATGCGTCGAAACCTGTGAACATGACGAGCAATATCGACAGGACCGCATAGGTTGCCAGCCCCGGCGTCAGCCGCTTGCGCCCCGCCACCACTATTGCCAAAGTGCCAAAAACTACGAGCAAATACACGGCATTTTGGAAGCGCAGCGCCGCGGGCACATCGGCATGGCGCAGCGAATTGAGCAGGTCGACCAGGCGGCGCAGGCCCGGTCGCTTGTCCCACACCGTGGTATAGGTCAGCAAGAACGGTAGCGGATGACCAAAATGCGTGTAAAAAAACGCCATTAGCCCCGCGAGCGGCAGCGGTGTGGCAAGGAACCACCAGAAGTCCACGTCGAGGCAGGGCAGGCGCGGCCTCTCATTGGCTGAGCGCTCGGGCAGGCGCATGGCCAAGTACTCGATAAATAGGCCCACCGCCACCAGAAAGCCCACCGTGCGCGTAATCGCCGCCAAGCTCGCCAGCAGGCACGCGCGCCCCCAGCGCCCCTCGCGGCCCCAGGCAAAGGCCCACACGCCCAGGCACAGAAACAGTGACTCGCTATAAACCGCCGAAAAGAAGAGCGAAAACGGAAACGTCAGCAGTAGCCACTGGCTCCGCAACGCGACCTCGCCGCCCCATTGCCGCGCCACCAGCCGCCGCAGCCCCAGCAGGGCCAACCACAGGCAAGCCAGCGAAAATACAGGGGCCACCGTCGCAAAGGCGGCGTCTTCGCCCAGCGCGGGCACCAGCGGTCGATCGAGCAGCCCCACCAGCCACGAAAACAGTGGAAAGAAGTTGATATTGCAGGCTTCGCCAGGCTTGAACTGGTAGCCATCGCGCACAATCGCCGCGTACCAGCCCGCGTCCATGCGCGCCCAGCCGCCCAGCAGAGGTAAGTGGGGTAGCGGACTCCAGATTCCCGGCTTGGCCGGCCAGAGCGCGGTACACAGCCATGCCCATAGCAGCAAGCCCAGGCGGGTGCTGGCAAAAGCCGGCAAGATGGCTCGCCACGGGCGCGGGGTGGTGGTCAAACCGCCTCCTCAGGCTCAGGGGCCACCGCGGCAGCGAATGCCAGCGCAGCCAGCGGAAAATGATAGTAATTCCAGAATGCTTGCTTATTCAGCGCCAAGAACGCCAGCATGACTGTCGCCACGGCTGCGGCAAAACCGGCCGGGGTTCGCGGTGCCCGCCACAGGTTCAGCACAACTGCCAACAGCGCGAGAATAAAAGCGATCCATACACCTACCGGTGGCTTTCCATCGGTCGACCAGGCCGCAAGCCAACTTAGTGAGTCGGGTCGAAACGGCTGCAGCATCTGCAACGTGACCACACTGCGCCAAAACGCCTGGGGATTCTCTGCCAGCGCCGGCACATGCAGCACCGCCAGCACGACCGCCGCACGCCCAAAAAACGCGAGCAGCAGCCTTGGTTTCCATTGCGTGCGATCCACGAGTAGCAGGCCCAGAGGCGCCACCAGCACCAGGTACTGCTTGGTGCCCAAGAACGCGCCAAAAATCCACGGCAACCACGCGGGCTTGCGCAGGGCCGCCCACAGCACCGCTGCTAGGCCCAGGATCACAAACGGCTCGGTCCAGGCCTGCTCGACCAAGAAAAGCGCCCGCGGCGTGGTCAGCAGCACGGCAATCGCCAGCAGCGACCGGTGGTTGCGAGCCGCCTGCCACGTCAGCATCGCCGCCGCCAGCAGGGCCAGCCAGTGGGCAAAGCGCACGTCGCCCGTCGCTAGACCCACCGGACACTCAAGGCCCAGCAACAAGGGAGGGTAGATGTAGCCAAACTGCAGCCGACCGCCCACCACCAGGCCTGGCGCATAAAACGGCGTATTGTCAGGGTAAATGTTGGCAAACGTCATTGCATAAGGGTTCTGACCGGCCCCCAGCGCCGCGCAGCCTTGCTGCTGGAACTCGAACACGTCGATCTCGGGCCGCCCGTCCCAATGCAAAAACCACAGGCCAATCAGCAGCATCGCACCCATGAACAGGGCTGCCGGCAGACCGCGCCGCCGCCGCTGCCCCAAAGTTGCCGCCAGGCTCGCCACTGCCACCAGCACCAGCACATGCAAAGTGCCAAGATGTTCGCGGGGATGCAGCCAGTGCTTGCCCAGCGGCAGCGTCAGCCATTGCGCCAGCTGACCCACCACCAGCGCCACGGCCAGCACGGCCGTCCACTGCGGCAGCTGCGGCCAGCGCACACTCAGCTTGGTCCACGTGCCCAGGCCAGCCAGCGCCATAGAGGCCGCAAGCCAGCGCAGCGCCACGGGATCCGGCCGGGTGCCGTCGTAGACCCGCAGCGCCTGCCCCAGGCACACCGCGGCCAGCAGCCACAGCAGCGGCGCGAGCGGGTGGCGGGTTTGCGAGGTTGTGTTTTGCATACGCTTAGTTTCGATCGAGCGCCGGGCCGGCGCAACCCTTGCCCGCTAGCCGGCGAGCACAACCATTGCACCCGCCATCGCCAGACCTGCGCCAAGCCAGCGCCGCCGCGGGATTTTATCGCCCAGCCACGCCGACAGCAGCAGCGTAAACACCGTACCCATCTGGTTGAGTAGGGCCGCGCGCGAGGCCATGGTGTACTTGATGCCGCCCAGCCAGAGCAGCATCGACAGGTAGGTACCAATCAGCGTCGCCGGAACCGCCGCACGCCAGGCCGGCTGGGGGCGAAACAGACTGAAACTGCGCCAAATTTTACCTGTCAGCCCATCCCACACAACGATCGCCACGGCGCCCACCAGCAGACGAAACGTTGTGGCTTCGAGCAGATCCGAGCGGTTCAGCGCCGGCTTGGCCACCACCACCGCCAGCGCCGTCGTCGCTACGCCGCCCAGGCACAGCGCCACGCCACCCATGTCAAGATGCTCTATTGTTTCGCGGCCCTGCCACGCCACCACCGCCAGCCCTGCCACCACCAGCGGCGCGCCCAGCAGCAGCCCACCGCGCAACTGCTCGCCGATCAGCAGCGCCGAAAGCAGCATAACTATCGGAGAATAGATGCAATCCGTAACCGCAGCCACGCTCGGCCCCACCCGCTGCAGGCCCGCCAAGAACAGCGTATCGGCGATCGACAGACCCAGCACCGCGCTCGCCGCCAGCCGCAGCCAGTCCTCCGTCGCGCGATGCGTGTCCCAGCCGTGCCCCAGCAGCGCCATCGTCGCCAATAGCAGCACAGAAGCAATGATATTCTTAAATAGATTTAGGGCTTTGGCATCTATTGCGCCCACGCGGCGAAACAGCATCACCGCGACGGCCCAACAGGCAGCGCAACTCAGCGCCATTGCCTCGCCGATACCTACATGTCCAAAGGAATTAATCACTTATGCAGCCAACCTTCGTCGAGCAATGCCCGTCGCACTTGCCCCGCCGCGCCGAACTGTTGACTTTCGTAGCGTTTTGCTAGATCGGCCAGCCAATCGCGCGGCGCCTTCAGCTTGCCTAGACTCCTCACGGCGGCCGCTCTGGCAAAACCAGAAGTATTCTCGGCATCTACCAGTTCACGCAGCCGCTGCAGCAGCGCAGGGCGCTCCGTGGCACAGACCAGGGCATCGACCGTTTGCCACGCCGGCCGCTTGGCCGTGGCGTGTTGCGGGTCAAGCTCGCGATCCAGCAGCGCCCAAGCCAAGTTACGCGTCGCAGCCTCGTGCGAATGGCACAGCGCTTGCACCAAGCCCGCACTGCACGCTGCGCGAAGTTCCTTATTCAGCTCAAGACCTTGTAGTAGATCTGCCACACGCTGCGGCTGCAGCGCCGCCACGGGCTGGCACACGGCGATCTGCTCGGTCACCTCGCCGTGCTCTAGGTGATCCTTTAGAATATCCAGATATGTAGCAGGCATCGTCCCCAGAACTTGCAGCGCGGTCACCCGCACCACCAACGCCTCGTGCCGCACCAGTTGGGCCGCCAGCGCCAGCAGCTCGTCTTTGCCTGCCGCCGCCGCGGGTTCGGTCAGCAGGGTCAGCAGCACCATGAGCACCTGCGGATGCCGCTCCTGCCGGGCCGCCACTAGCAATTGCAGATACGTCGTCTGCAGTTGCGCGGTCATCAGCTGCGCCGCCAACATCCGCACCACCGGGCTCGGGTGCGTCACAAAGCGCTGACCTAGCCCGGCATAGGCCTGGATCATCCCCGGCTGCACCTGCAACCGCTGACGCGCCGCGCCATAGCGACGATAGGCCGTGCAGCTGGGATCGACATCGACCGGCCCCACCTCGCACGCCGCAGTAGCCTGCAAGTAGCCGGCCAGCTTCGAAAAATGCAGGGGCGGCGCATCGTCGGCCACGCCGGCATCCAACTCCGCCGTGGTGGGCGTCGGCAACTCAGTCGCCGCACTTGGGTCAATATCTTGAGTCGTTGCGGGCTGTTGTGGCGGCTGTGGCGCGGGTTGCGGCTTGCACGCGGTCACAATCGCCAGCGCCGCGCACCAAGCGATTATTCGTAAACCATCCACAGCGGCCCCGGAAACAGCCAACTCAGCGCCGACTGCAAGCGATCGCGCCAGTTTTCCCAGTTGTGGCCATCGCGCGCCTCTTCAAAGCGCACGTCAAGGCCAATTCCCTGCAAAAACGGCACCATCGAACGATTTTCGTAGATCAGCGACTCGTACGTGCCGCACGACAGATAGGCGCGATCGCAGGGCCTTCCGGGCGCTTCGCGAAAGGCATTGACGAATTCGACCACCCGATCAAACGCCGGCCCGCGCGTGTGCTGGCCAATGTCGGTAAAGGCGAAACTACCCGACTGCAATAGCAATTTGCCAAACACGCCGGGGTAGTGCCAGGCCGTGCTCAGGCTCGCCACGCCGCCAAAACTGGCACCCATGAGGCAGCGCTGTGCCGGGGTGCCGTAGAGCGGGTAGCGCTCCTCCATAAATGGCAGCAGATGTTCTACAATAAAAGCCTGATGTTGCGCTTGGTCGGGGTACTCGCTCATGCGGCTGCGCGGGTGGGTAAACGCCACCACCATCGGCGCCACTTCTAGCCGGTGGATCAGGTTGTCGAGCACCACCTTCATCCGCGCAAACTTGAGGTAATCGCCGCCGTCGTGCACCACCAGCAGCGGATAGCGACGGGTCTGGCGAAAGCGCGCCGGGGTATACACCGTAAGATTGCGGGGTTCGTTCCATGGCGTGTCGGTGATCAGCATCTCGTGCAGCTGACCTTCGCGGGCGTCGGAGTCGTGCTCGACCCAGTCTGGCAGCTGGTAACCCTCGCCGTGGCATACGGAATTGGAGCCGAAGGGATCGTGCGCCTGGCGCGAGTTGTGCGGATCGCGCACCCAAGTGCCCTTGCCACCGCGAACAATCTCAAACTTATACTCAAAACGCGAGCGGGCCGGCACGTCGAGCACCACGTACCACAGGTCGCTGCGGCCAATCCGCGTCATCGGCAGGTCCGACGGTAGGCCGAAGACAAAGTGCCGCAGTCGCACGTCGTCGGCCTTGCCGCGAAACACAAAAGTGCCCGTCCGGCCTTCGATAATCGGAAACGAGTGCTGGGCGACAAATGCCTCGACCGCGCGGACGTCGTGGTTGGGCTGCCGTTCAAACTGATGGATGGCGAGGGTCATCGGTGGCTCGGCCGCGATCGTGTGCGGCGCGCCGGCCAGTGTGGGCAACTTCGCGCGGTGTCGCAAGCCATGCACAAAAAACCGTTGCTGCACAAGGTGCTGCTGCCTCTACCGCTGCCGGCGCGCTGTCTTGGCCTGCCCAGTTACGCGGCACGCGTGCACACCGGCGTTGGCCGTCCGCTGTCAAGTGTTATCTCGCCGCGAATTGCAGTAGCATGACGCGCGCGCCGCCAGGGCGCCCAAGCGAGGCCGAATGCCGCACTCCGCTCATGCTCCGCATCCCCATGAAACTGCTGGTGGCTCTGCCGACTCGTCCAGCCATCCGCCCACTGGCAGCGACAGCCACCGCACGGGCACTTGGCCGGGTAGCGAAGTGCCGTTCTCGGCCCTCGCCAATGCCTACCAGTTGATCGAACGCCACCAGTTTACCGAAGTGGACCGCGAGCTGGTCCGCAAGATGGGCGCGATCTTGAATCCGCACATCGACGACTTCTTGACCGCCTTCTATGTGTGGCTTTCGGGCCAGCCTGAGTACGACCTTTTCTTTGCCGATCCCGGCCGCCTAGCCCGCGTGCGCAGCCTGCAAGCCGCCTACTGGCGGTCGTTTTTTACCGCCGAAGTCGACGACGAGTATGTTCGCTACCGCCGCGAGGTCGGCATTGTCCATGCCCGCATCGGCCTCAGCCTGCCCGCCTACTTCGCCTCGATGGACAAGGGCCTCAGCCTGTGGATGGACGAGGTCTACGACGGCAACCTAACGCCCGCGCAATTCTTGGCTTGTCAGCGCTCCGTGACCAAGCTGATCCACATCGACACCGCCATCGTGGTCGAGGCGTATTCGCAGGTTATCAACGAGAAGATCGCCGACCAGGCCCGCTCGATTCTTGAGATGTCGACGCCGGTTACGGCCCTTTGGGAAGACATCTTGATGCTGCCCGTGGTGGGGATTGTCGACTCGCGGCGCGCGCAAGACATCATGCGCTCGGTGCTGACCCGCATTGCCGAGACCCGTGCCCGTGTGTTTATTATGGATATTTCAGGTGTTTCGGTGATGGATACCGCCGTGGCGAACCACTTGGTCAAGGTGACGCGCGCCACGCGGCTGATGGGTTGCGAGTGCTTGCTGTCGGGCCTCTCGCCGGCCATCGCCCAGACCATCGTCGAGCTTGGCATCGATGTGGGCAAGGTACACACCCGCGCAACTCTGCGCGACGCCTTAGAAGACGCCTTCGGCCGCATCGGCATCGAGATCCGCAAGACCGGCGAGATCGTGCGCGGGGGCGCGCTATGACGGCCCCGCCGAGTGGTGAGCGTCCAGAGCGCAATCACGTTGACTTGACACCGACTTCGCTGTCGACCATCGACCGGGTGGTGATTGCCACACTGACGCGCGACTTGACCTCGGCCGTGGTGCAGCGCCTGCGCGATGACCTGCTCGCGCGGGTTCACGAGGTGCGCGCCCGGGGCGTGGTCTTTGATGTGGCCAGCCTGTACCTCATGGATCCTTGGGAATTTAGGGCGTTGCAGCAGACGGCGGCGATGGTGCGACTGCTGGGCGCGCGGGTGGTTCTGGCCGGTCTACCGCCGCAGGTGGTCGAGGCGCTAGCTGCGCTAGATGTCGATACCGCGGGCTTCGATGCCACTGTGGCCACGGTGCACGACGCGCTGCAAGCGCTTGGGCGGTAACGGGTTGATGGGCAGTCCCGCCATTTCCCAGACCGTGTTTCGCCTTGGCGGCGAGATCGACCTGCCGGCGATGGTGGGCGGGATGCGCCGGGTGTTGCAGCAGGCCGGTTGCAGCGATGCCGAGTCGATGCGCATGGTCACGGTGGCATCTGAACTATCCAACAATATCATCCGCTACGCAGGCAATGGCCGGCTCACCGTGGTGGTGACACAGCTCGAGCGGCGGGTGTTGATCGAAATTACCGCCGAAGACCGCGGGCCCGGCATCCCCAACCTAGATGCTGCACTGACAGAGCGGTTTTCTACTGGAGGCGGGCTGGGTTTGGGCCTACCGGCGGTGCGGCGCATGGTCGACGACTTCCAGATTGACTCGGCGCCTGGCCGCGGCACCAAGGTCAAAGTCCGGCGGTGGATGGCATGATGAGCGAATACCGGACGAGCCAGTACCAGCCGAGCGAGCCGATGGGCGACCTACTGAGCGAGCGCTCGGCGGCGAATCTCGCAAAGTGGAGTGTTAGTACAGCGAGTTACGTGCTGCCGTGCCGCGGTGAGACGGCGACAGGCGACCGCGCCGTAGTGCGGCGTTTTGGCCACGACTCGGTGATGGCGGTGCTGTTTGATGCGGCCGGGCACGGCCACCAAGCCGCTCTGCGCGCCGACGAACTGGTCACGACACTGATGCACCTGCCCGACGACACACCGCAGGCCTGGCTACAGCATTTGCACACGCAACTGTCTGGAACCTTTGGTGCAGTCGGTGCGGCGCTGCGCGTAGACCTGCGCGACGGCACCATGGATGCGGTCTGTATCGGCGATGTGGCGTGGGTGGTACAAAGTCCCGAATTTCGACAATTTACCCGCACTCCGGGCCTGCTCGGCGTGGCTCTGCCCGCCCTGCCGCGCACGCCCATCCGCCTGCAGGGGCCCTTGCGCGTGGTGGGCCTGACCGACGGCATTCGCTCGGCGGCGCTTCAAGAGCTGATGCGCCCAAGCCGCCTGAGTGCGGCCGATTTTGCTGAGCACATCGTACGCGGCCACGCGCGACCGCACGACGATGCGGCGTGTCTGGTCATCGACATTGTGCCCGGCGCCAGGGGGTTCTAGATGCTACTCGGTGAGTTGCGCCTCGACGACATCGAGCTGCTGCCAGAAGTTCGTCATCACCTGTTCGGCGTGGTGGCTGACCTGCTCGAAGACCGGCGCGCTGCCTCGCAATTTGCCCTCGCGTTTTCGCAGTGGGCGCGCAGTGCGGGCACGGGCTCGGTGTGGGAACTAGAGATCGACCGCCGCGGTCATGCCTTGATGCTGGTGCTGCGCGGGCCACGGCCAGGGCAGGGCGATGTGGTGAGTTTGGCACCCTGGTCGCAGGCCCTGCGGCAAGTGGCTGAAATTGCCTGGCCGATCGCGCCGCGCCGGGCTGAGTTGACGCCTTCGGAGATCGACGCATTGCGGCGGCGGCTGGTGTGGCGCTCGACCGGCGAGCTAATGGCCGAGTTGCGCAGGCGAAATCGCGAGTTGCGTGACCATCAGCAGAATCTAGAGGGGCTGGTGGCCCAGCGTACCAGCGAGCTGCAGCACGCCAAAGAACTCGCCGAGGCGGCCGCCCAGGCCAAATCGATGTTCTTGGCCAACATGAGCCACGAAATCCGCACGCCGATGAACGCGGTGCTCGGCCTGTCACACCTGATGCTCAAGACCCAGCTCGACGATCGTCAGCGCGAATACGCCACTCGCCTGCACAGTTCGGCCGGATCGCTGCTCGGTATTATCAACGATATCCTTGATTTTTCGAAGATCGAGGCCGGGCACCTGCACCTAGAAGACGTCGAGTTCAACCTTGTAGACGTGCTCGACCACGTCGCCACGGTCAACGGTCAACTGGCCACCGAGCGCGGCCTCAAGCTCACGTTCGACATCGATCCGATGGTGCCTGCGGCATTGCGCGGCGACCCCCTGCGGGTGCAACAGGTCTTGGTCAACTTGGTTAGCAATGCGATCAAGTTTACCGAGCGCGGCGAAGTGGCGATTCAAGCTCGTCTGATAGAACAGGTAGGTGGCCGGGTTCGATTGCGGTTTTCCGTTCGCGACACGGGTATCGGCATGGGCCCCGAGCAGGTCGAGCGGCTGTTCCAGCCCTTTGAGCAGGGCGATGGGACCACCACGCGGCGCTACGGCGGTACGGGGCTTGGGCTGTCGATTACCCGCCGGCTGGTAGGGATGATGGACGGCGACGTGGCGGTCGACACCGTGCTGGGGCTGGGAAGCACTTTCCATGCCAGCGTGTGGCTGGGCGCGCCGGTGCAGCACTTCGAAGCTCCTGCGCAATTAGCCCGTGGTTTGACGGGCTTGCGCTGCATGGTAGTCGAGGATGCGGCGGTGGCGCGCGCGACCCTGGTCGACCTGCTGCGCGGCTGGGGGCTGCGGGTCGACGAGTTCGAAGCGGCCGAGACCGGCGCCACCGCGTTGACCAAGGCTGCGGTGGAGCATGATCCCTATCAACTGCTGATTGTGGATTGGAAATTGCCGGGGCGCACCGGCGCCGAAGCCCTGAGCTGGCTCAAGGACGCGGTGCCCAGCGGCATGACAGCACCGCCGGTCGCAACCGTCATGTCGTACGGCACCGAAGATGTGCGCCACGACGCCGCCCAAGCGGGCGTGACCAAGGTGCTGGCCAAGCCAATTCATGCCAGTCAACTTCTTGATACAATTGTAGAACTGTGCTCGACGGAGCCGCGGAGCGGTGCGCTCAGCCTTGGCGATGGCCAGCTCGCCGAGACCACTTGGCCGCAACTGCAAGACCTGAGTGTGATGCTGGTCGAAGACAATGCCATCAATCGAGATATTGCTGTCGAATTGCTGACTTCGGTGGGGGTGCGCGTCACGACCGCCGCCAATGGCCAAGAGGCGCTCGACAACTTGGCGATGCTCGGCGCCGGCAGTTTCGACGTTATTTTGATGGACTTGCAGATGCCAGTGCTCGACGGCTACCAAGCCACCAAGGCGATTCGCGGGGACTCGCGGTACGACGAGCTGCCGATCATCGCGATGACGGCGCACGCTCTGGCCGACGAGCGCGACCGCTGCCGGGCGGCCGGCATGATCGCACATGTGGCTAAACCTGTTGATCCGGATACGCTTTATCGCGCCCTAGTCGACCTGCCGCGCCGGCGTACCCCCCGGACCGAGCCGCGCGTGCCGGCTACGCAGGGCAGCTGGTCCGACTCCATCGATGTCGAGACGGCCATGCGCTTTACTGGCGGCCGCACCTCGCTGCTGCGCGAGATGTTGCTGCGCTTTGGCGACCAGTACCGCGACGCCGGGCAAAAGCTGGTGGCGCAAGTGCAAGTCGATGAGCAAGTCCGCGAAGCGCAACGCGAAGCCCACTCGATCAAGGGCGTGGCGGGTATGCTCGGAATG
Source organism: uncultured Myxococcales bacterium (assembly GCA_903883645.1). GTDB lineage: Bacteria > Myxococcota_A > UBA9042 > UBA9042 > UBA9042 > SXRM01. Next base: position 12,777 of record CAISBR010000066.1, read on the forward strand.
CATGGCGTGCGCGACGCCGCCGCTAAGCTCGACGAAGCGCTCCGGTCGGGCGACCCGGCGGCCCACGAGCTGGCCTTGGCGCTGGAGCAACTGCTGGGCGCCGCGCTGGCCGCCCTGCCGGCTGTCGTTAAAGAACTTGATAATTAATCGAAAACTAGAAAGTTAACGCGACTCTTGCGGCGAGATCACCACCACGGTAGCGGCATAGCGCTCGCCCAATCCGGCGGCCACCGTCACGGCCGCTAGACGAACCAAGCACTTGCCGGGGCCCTTCAGCGTCACTTCGATGTGCTGGGTACCGCCTTGGCGCAGCGCCTTCAACGCCGTCACCAAGCGATCGCGACTCAGTACATCGGCCGCCAGATCGGCGAGATGCGCGGCTCGACCGTCTACAGCAGCCATGCGGCCTTCGTCGTCGAGGCGTAAGACCCGGGCACCCGTGGCCTTTGCAGCAACCGTCAGCGTTTGCAGGGCCCGCCACGAGGCCGCGTCGACCCGATCCTGCTCACTGGGTAGGGCCGGAGTCTGGCCCGATGCCGAAGCCGACTGCTTGGCCAGAAGATCTACCAATGTCTTAAGTTTAAGGATGTTGCGCAGGCGCGCACCCAACTCTAGGCGGTCGACGGGCTTGGACAGCAACTCTTCTGCGCCAAGGCCGAGCGCCGAAAGCCGCAGGTCTTGGTCGGCCAGTCCCGTCATAATCAGCACAGGCAGGCTCTCTGTCCGCCGGTCCGCCTTGATACGGTGCAACACATCTAGACCGCTCATGTCGGGCATGATGACGTCGAGCAACACCACATCGATCGGTTGGTCGGCCAAGATGCTGAGCGCTTGGCGGCCCGAACTCGCCTCGATGGCGCGGTGACCAAGCTGCTCAACCTGCAGTGCAATTACGCGTCGAATCACCGGATCGTCGTCGACGATCAGCACGGTATGGCTGCGTACACCCGTCACGAAGCCCCCCTGTGGCCGAGTCGCATTGGGCAGCGTCCTCGGCCGAGCAGTCCCTTGAACCTAGCCTAGACCAGTTTCTCGGGCGCGGCAATCGTTCGCGCAGTTAGGCTAGAACTACGAAGGCGGCGACTCGCGGGCCACTTCTTGCATCCGATCGCCCTGCAAGACCACCACGCGCTTGCCAGAGACCTTAACCAGGCCCTCGACCTCGAGTTCGCCGATCGCCCGCACCACCGTCTCGACCCGTGCGCCGACCAGCTCCGCGATGTCGCGCCGCGAGAGCCGCAGCTCCAGTTCGATACCCCGCACGCCATGGCGACCGTAACGACGGGCTAGATCGACGATCAGCGCTGCCACCCGTGCGCGCACCGTCCGCGTGTTGCGTGCCAGCAGCATTTCGTACGCATCGTCAAGGTCTTCGCGTGCGTGTTCAAGCAGTTGCACGGCCAGAGCCGGCACGTCGCGAGCGGCCTTGGTCACAAACGCCGCATCGATGCGACACATCAGCGTGGTCTGGATTGCGATCGCGTCGTAGGGGCAAGGCTTGCCAAGTGGGCACAGATACTCAAGACTTTGGCCTGCGTGCACCAGTCGAACCAGCGTGCGACGGCCGTTCACGTCGGTGCGCCACAGCCCAACCATGCCGTCGGTCACAAAGAAAAGGGCTGTAGAAATAATACCTTGCGTGGCAATGTGGTCGCCCGGCTCGGCGCGCAGTCGGCTGCGGGCCCGCTCCATCTCGCAGGCGCACTCGTACGACAAGTCTGCAAATTCACTGTAAGCGCGCGACGGGCAGTTCTGGCACGGTTCGCCATTTAGGTTCTGGTGGTCGGCCAAGGCCATCTCTACCCCGTCAGCCGTTGGGCTGGGCGTCACTATCGCAAGGTCGCCGCGCTTGCGAAAGTCCGGCTTGTCGCGGCTTGGTCACGCCTAAGTCAAGGCCGCTCTGTTGCGATGTGTCACAAAGTAATGTGAATGCGGCGCATGACCTGCCTGGCCCCTTGACCACAGCCCCGGCAAATCCCATCTTGTCGGACAGTCCGCGCCCCCGCGGACCTAGTTCCGGTGGCTCCAATGATGCAGCAGCAGGCCCGTACGGCATGGCCTTTGGTGCTGGTCGGCTTGGTCGCTGCGGGTTGCTTCGCTGCCGCCCCCACTGCGGCTCAGGGTGCTGCTGAGGGTGCTGCTCAGGGTGCTGCTAAGGGTGCTGCTCAGGGTGCGGCTCAGGGTGCTGCTGAGGGTGCGGCTCAGGGCGTCGCTCGGGGTGCCGCTGCGAGTCAAGAGCAGAGCGCGGAATCGTCACACTCGTCCTTTAGTTCTGTTGGGTTATCTGCCTTGGCTGGCACGCCGGCGGCATTGGGAACGGGTCTCGTCTTGGGCCCCAGCGTCCATGCCCTCACCGCCGGGCCTTGGGCCTGGGGCGCAGAAATCGGCTACGACAGTGCCACCGAGTACACCCAGTCGTGGAGTGTCGTGCACGACGAAGTGCGCCTGCGCCTGTTGGCTGCCCTGCAGCGGCCGGTCGGTCGCGGGCGTTTTACTGCGCAATTTGGCATAGGTACTACTGTTTTGCACGAGACGCGCAATCGAGCCCAGGCGAGCCGCATCGGCAGCACGGGGGTCGCCGTTTCGGCCGCAGCTTGGGGTGTCTTGCCTGCTGCCGACCTGCGCGTGGGCGTGCAGTTGCCCGTTTGGCGCGACTGGGGCATCGGCATACTACTCGGGCCCGCAGCGCATCTTCGCGCCAGCGAGCTCAATTGGGGCTGGTCGGCGTCTTTGTCGCTGGGGTGGCTGCCATGACCGCACGCTTTGCAAGCTTGGCGATAGGGGTGCTGCTTCTCGGCAGCTGCGATCAAGGTGTGCAGTCCTTGACCGATACTGCGACACCCGTGGCGCGCATTCAGGTGCGTCTTGCCAATGATCCTGGTTTGTTTCAGGCCCAAGCGCCAACGCCCAGCACCGACGCCGCCGGCGACCCCAGCGCGACCGTAGACCAGACCATGCACATGCGGATTGGCCTGCTCTGGCTGGATGCTCCATCTGCAGATCCGTTGTGTTTACAGGCATTTCAGGCAACTCTTGGCGTTGGGGAGCCGCTCGATGCCTCGCAAACCGCAGTGGTCAAAGCCGGCTGCGAAGACGTATTTGCGGTGGCACCCTTCGCAAGAACCACGGGGCAGCCGGGGCCTTCGGTGGCGGTAACCCCGGGCGAAGTCAAGACGATTACACTACTCGACCTGCCATCCGGCAACGTGCTCATCGGCAAGCCGCCCGACCGTGTGGGCTATGCCGCACTGGTGCTGTTCGACGACCGCGATCAGAGTGGCGAGCTTGAGCTGCCGCAAGTGGGCCTATACACATCGCTTACCAACACCAACGGCGATGGCAAAGGCGGTGGACCGGGCGGTGGTGGTGGCGGCCCCGGCATGATGGGCGGCGACAAGCCTCGCGTGGCCGACTACATCTACGGCGCGACGTTTGTCAGCATGGCCAAGCCCAACACCCGCCTCGTCTATCGCGAGGGGGCGTGGGGTGTCAACTTGCTGTTATTTTACCCATTCTTGGGCTGTGCCGCCCCGCAGGTCGGCATGTCGTGGCTCGACGCCAGCGGCCCGCCCAACAAGTCGGTCTGCCAATTCGAGACGTTGCCCAATCGCATCGTCGACTTGTCCGCCGGCCCCACCGAGACCGTGCGCTCCGTGGCCTGCCGCCAGCGCGCCGAGCACTACCGCGAGCCGCCCGACTCGTGGAAGCCGTTGACGCCATGGGCCTGCATCAGCAAGAACGAGATGGTGGTGGCTGCCGACCCGGGGGCTTGCAAGGGCCTGACACACTTGCTGATTAAGGGCTGCTCGACCAGCGCCACCTGCAAGAAACCCGAGTGGGGCGACAACGCCGTGCCCCCCACCTGGTGGCCATGCAACGACGCGCCGGAGCCTAAGACCAAATGAGGCTTCTGCTTTTTGCCTTGGCGATCACCGCGCTGCTGCCGAGCCTGGCATGGGCTGAGCCCGTGGCTGAATCCGCGGCCATGCCCGCCGCTGTGACCGAGGCTGTGGCTTCGGCGGCTAAGCCCACGGCCGAAAGCGACGACGACGCGCTCGAGATCAAACTCAGCTTGCCCACCGAGTCGGACCGCATGGCCTGGAAAAACCCAGGATTTCGTATCCTGCTCGGCTGGGACTACGGCTGGATGCACGGTCTGTCCGGCGCTCCAGGTGGCCGCGGCAACGGCGTGGTCATTCGCTTTGGCAGCCGCCTCGACCAAGACTGGTCGCTGATGCTCAATTTCGCTTACGGTTCCATCGGCGCGGCCTCGGCAAGCGGCACCTACGGCACGCCCGGCACGGGCCTGTCGGGCCTGCGCTTCATGGGCACGCTCGACCCCACCTTGCACGTCACCGACCATCTGCAACTCGCGATGGGCTTTGGCTTTGCCGGCATTACCGAAGGACGCAGCGGTCGCACCGAGCCCGCCGCCGAGCAGTTGAACACCCTGGTGTCGTCGTTCACGCTGCCCAAGGCCTATCCGCCCGTCGCGTCGTGCTCTGGCGTGGGGGTGGGTAGCTTGCTGCGCGCCGAATACCTGTTTGTTTTAGGGCCGATGCTCACCTCTGGCGCCACCTTGCAGGTCGACGGCCAGTGGACCGGTTGCGTGCAGACGACCCGCAGCGTCGACTCCGACACGGCCCAGCCCGTGACGCGCCGGCAATGGTGGCCCCACGTGGGCGGCAGCCTGGGATGGGTGGTCGGATGGCGCTGATTCGACAGCTGATTCTGACGATCTTGGCCCTGGCTACCGCGGTGCTGGCCGCCGGCGTGGCCCAGGCGAGCGAGCCGTTGCCGCCGCCCACTGCCGCGAGCCCCACCGACGACAAGCCGGTGCTCGAGCCGCCCAAGGCAGCGACATCGACAGCCATCGATCTGCCCGAAGGGATTACGCAAATCGACAAGTCGGTGGTGGTGCGGGTGCGCATTACGCTGGCGACGGACGGGTCGGTCAAGAAGGTCGAGCTGCTCAGCGAGCCGCAGCCGCCGTTCGACGAGTCAGTGCTCAAAGCTGCGCAAAAATGGGTGTTTACCCCGGCGCGCTACGCTGGCAAGCCGGTGCCGGTGGCGATCAGCTACACGCACACCTTTGTGCCGCGGCCCAAGCAGGTGCAAGTGGTGGCGCGGCCGGGTGGCCCGGTGCTCGATTGCGTACTGCGCGGAAAACTGGTCGAAAAGGGTACGCGCGTGCCACTGCAGGGCGCTTCGCTGGCGGCCAAGGTGGGCGGCGAGACGTTTGCGGTCGATGCGGATGCGCGCGGGCGTTTTCGGCTGATGCTGCCGGCCGGCAAGGTCGAAGTGCGTGTATTTGGACCGGGTTACAAGCCGTTCTTGCAGTACGAGCAGGTGCAGCCACAGCAAGAAGTGGCGGTGGCCTACTTTGTCGAGCGCGAGCGGTACGACCCCTACGAGATCACGATCTATGGCGATCAGCGCCGCGAAGAGCTGTCGCGCGTCACCTTGCGGGGGCCAGAGCTTACGCAAGTGCCTGGTACCTTTGGCGATCCCTTCCGCGTCGTGCAAGCGCTGCCGGGCGTGGCGTCGGTCATGTCGCTGCTGCCGTTTCCGGTGGTGCGCGGTGCAAGTCCTGGTAGTACCGGTTATTTGATCGATGGTACCCGCGTGCCGCTGCTGTATCACATGCTGGCCGGCCCGTCGGTGATCCACCCCGATTTTGTGGATGAGATCCAGTTCTATCCCGGTGGATCGCCTGTGCTTTATGGTGGTTATACCGCGGGCATCATCGACGGTCGCACCCGCCGCGCCCGGCCCGACGAGCACTTGATCGACGTCGACATGAACTTGCTGCAGACCGGCGCGCTAGTTCGCGAGCCAGTTCCAGCACTTGGCGGCACTCTGACCGCCGCAGGCCGCTGGGGTTACCCCGGTTTGCTGATGAGCCTCGCCACCGACCAAGCCTCGCTGTCGTACTGGGACTATCAGTTGCGCTTCGATGGTGGAAGTAACCGCAATGGTTACACAGTATTCGCCTTTGGTGCCAGTGACACGGTCAGCACGCCGGCCGCCGGCACCGACCCAAACATGGCCAACCCGCCGCTTACGCCGTCGCTCAAGCTCGCCTTCCACCGCCTCGACCTGCGCGGCCAGAACGGCAAGGGCGCCCACGACTTCACCTATCGCGTCGTCACCGGCTACGACAGCAGCTTGTTTGGCGCGGCGGGCGGCTTGACCACATGGGTAGTCGAGCCCACCGTGCGCTGGCATTGGCGCCCCGATCCCCGAATCGAAACCGTAGTGGGGCTAGAGGGTTACTGGCACGCACTCGAACAGCAAACCTCGACCGCGGCCAGCACGGGCACGGGGGGCACCGGCAACGGGCTAACCGCCGACCAGGCGGCGATCGCGCGCACCTCCCTTTTTGCCGGCCTAGCCGAGGCGCTCATCCGCCCCACCGGCGACTGGCTGATCCGCCCCGGCATTCGCTACGACTATCGCACCGACGGTTCGGCCTCGATTGGCGCCGTCGACCCGCGGTTGACCGCACGTTATCGCTTGCTTTCTCTTGGTTTACCCCAGGGCGCCACCGCGACCACCGGTGCGGACCGCGCCATCTGGCTCAAGGCCGGCGCCGGCATCTACCACCAGCCGCCGCGCTTCTTCTTGCCGATTCCGGGCTTAGATACCATGCCGCTCAAGTACGGGCTGCTCAAGGCCGTGCAGACCAGCCTGGGTGCCGAGATTCCGATAGCGAGCGGCGTTGGCCTGAATTTTGAGGGCTTTTACAACGACATGAACCCGGTGGTCTTCGACCTGTCGATCAACCAAGGCACGCTGGTCAAGAACGCTCCGACCACGCTACCGGGCGAAATCCCAACGAATACAGATACTACGACCGCCGCCCAGCGCGCAATGGACAACCTGTATGCGCCGCAGCAGGGTCGCGCCTACGGCCTAGAAGTGCTGCTGCGCCGGCAATCGCGAACAGGTCTCTATGGTTGGCTGGCCTACACCTTGTCTTTATCCGAGCGCAAGCGCGAAGGCGAGTGGGTGCCCTACGACTTTGATCGCACGCATTTGTTCAATATTGTCGCGGGTATGCCGCTACCCCGCAACTGGGACGTGGGCGTGCGCCTGCAGTACCAAAGCGGCAAGCCGGCCACCACCACCTACGGCTACAACACGGCCAGGACGGACGGCTACTTCCGCATCGACATGCGCGTCGACAAGCGCGCCGTGTTCAACAAGTGGCTGTTCGACTTCTACGTCGATGTCACCAATATCACGCTGTTCCCCGAAGAAGTGGTGGCCGGCTCGTTCATTCGCTACGTGCTGCCCACCGTGGGTATCCGCGGCCGATTGTGAGGTTTTTGCATGAGTTCCCCCGCCTTGGCCGAGGGTGGCCAGACCGTTGATGCCCAGCTCCTCGACCTGATGCTCAAGGTTGGCTCGCGTTGGGTGCTGTGGCTGCTGCTGATTTTGTCGGTGGTAGCGGTGGCGATTGCGCTCGAGCGCGCCTGGTTCTTCTTTCGCGCCCGCCAGCGCGGCCAGCTGCTGCAAAAAGCCTTAGAGACCATGCAGATTCGCGGCGCACCCGAGGCGCTGATTCAGCTGGGCGACGGCAATTCGATGCAAGATGCCGTGCTGCGGGTGGCTCTGCGGCACGCCAACCAAGGCGCCGAGTCGGTGGCCGAGCACGTGGCGGGTGTCTTAGAAAACGAGCGGTTGCGTTACGAGCGCGGTCTGGCCTTCTTGGGCACGCTGGGTAGCAACGCGCCGTTCGTGGGGCTTTTCGGCACCGTGCTGGGTATCATCCGTGCTTTCCACGACTTAGCGGCCAATACCGCACAGGGCGCGCAGGCGGTGATGGCCGGTATCGCCGAGGCGCTGGTGGCGACCGCGGTGGGCCTGCTGGTGGCGCTGCCGGCGGTGGCCCTCTACAACAGCTTCTCGCGGCATGTCGAGGCGAGCCTGTCGTCATCGACGGCGCTGCATCACAGCATCTTGGCGTTTATTAAGGCAAAACCTGCGGCAGCCGTTGCCGAAACCAAGGTGACGTAATGGCTGGCGGAGCGCGCCGCGGCGGACGCGGCATGATCACCGATATCAATGTGACGCCGCTCGTCGACATCATGTTGGTCTTGCTGATCATTTTTATGTTGACCGCCAACTTGATCGCCAAGCAGGCCATCGAGGTCGACCTGCCCAAGGCGGCCCAGGGCGGCTCGCTCGAGAACAAGCCGATCGGCGTAACCCTTACCAAAACGGGCGAGATGTTTATCGAGGGCCAGCCCCGCACGCCCGACGAGCTGCGCGCGCTGGTCAAGGCCGCGGTGGCCAAAAATCCCAAGACGGTCGTGATGATCGCGGCCGACAAGCAGACCGCCCACGGCCGGGTGGTGTGGGTGATCGACACGGTCAAGGGCCTGGGCGTGGCCTCGTTTGCCATCCAGATCGACCCGGCGAGCCTGCAGCCGCCGCCAGTCAAGTAGGGTAAGCCCATGTACGAAGCCCGAATTGCTGCCTTTGTAGTCGCCTCGCTGCTGCTGCATTGGCTGCTTTTCGACGGCCTTGACCGGCTGCCCGAGCAGCAAAAGACCGCGAAACAAGTGGTGATGTTCCAGGTGACACAGCCGCCACCGCCGCCGCCCACCCCCGAGCCGCCGCCACCCGAGCCCAAGGTGCCCGACGAACTGACGCCGCAGCCCGAGCCGCCCAAGATTCCGCCCAAGACGCCCCCGCGCGAGAGTACGGCCAAGCCGCGGCCGCCCAGCCCGATCGACCACCCGCCGCCGCCCGATACGCCGCCCAAAGACGTGCAGCCAAGCGAACGTACGCCCACGCCGGGTGCCACGGGCGATGAGCCGGTGTTTGGCATCGACATGGCCTCGACGTCGGACGCGGGCGCGGGGCCGGCGCTGCCGGTGGGCAATCAGCTACAGACTGGTTCAGACGGTACTGCTAAGGACCCCAAGAAGGTCAAGCCCTTGGCACCTTCGTTGCCGCCGCCGGTGGCCGCCCATGAGGTCGAGAAAGCGCCCGAGATGGTCGACCAAGACCAGTGCAAGGCGCCGTACACCGACGAGGCGCGCCAGGCCGCTGCGCAGGGTGTCGTTGTGCTCGATCTAGTGGTGGGCGAGGATGGAAAGGCCCGCGAAATCAAAGTCGTCAAGAGCCTTGGCTATGGCTTGGACCAGGCTGCCATCGAGGCCCTGCGGCGGTGTCCATTCCGACCTGGTCTGCGCGGCGGCCAGCCGGTGCCGGTGCGCATCCGCGCGTTCAAGGTGCGCTTCTACCCCCACGACGAGGAGTAGCCCGGACCTTTACGGCCGCTGCCGGCGCGGCTACCCTCGCTGACCATGATCGACCCGTTTGCCATCTGGGACCCTCTGCACAGCCGCCACGAGCTGCAACAACGCTTAGCGCAAGCCAAAAGCCGGCGCAAGGTGGCGACCCAGACCCTGGTGGCGCTGGCGGTGGCGGCGCTGCTCGTGGCGGTGGGTCAGGTGCAGCTGGCGCGTTTTGGGGTGGCGTTTGGCCTACTTGGCCCCATCTTGTTGCTGGTGTCGCCGTGGCGCGGGCTGCCCATTTGGCACGGCATGCAGCATAACCTCGCGCAGCTGCTGCAAAAAGTCCTGGTGGTGGCCCTGCTGACGCCGCTCTTCGTGCTGGTGCTGTGGCCGCTGGGGCTGTGGGCGCGGCTGCGCGGCGAAGATCCCTTGCGTTTGAAGCCGTTTGCGCGCCCTGCCAGCTTGTTTGTGCCCTGCGAGCCAAGCGACACCCAGAGCTGGCGGCCCTACTGATGAAAATCCTAGGCATTTCGTGCGATTACCACGACTCGGCCGCCTGCTTGGTCGATTCTGGCCACATTGTCGCCGCCGCCCAAGAAGAGCGCTTTACCCGCAAGAAGGGCGACGCGGCGCTGCCGGCCGAGTCCATCAAGTTCTGCTTGCAGCAAGCGGGGTTGCGGCCTGGCGACCGCCTTGACGCGGTGGCGTTTTACGACAAGCCGCTGCTCAAATTCCACCGTATTTTGCAGACGCAGCGGGCAGTTGCGCCCCGTGGCCTGGGCCAGTTTCTGGCGGCGATGCCGGTGTGGCTGCGGCGCAAGCTATGGATCGAGGCGCGCCTGGGCCAAGCCCTGGATCAGCTTGGGATTTTGCAGCCCGATCAAGTGCTTTTCCCCGAGCATCACCTGTCGCACGCCGCCAGCGCCTTCTATCCCTCGCCGTTCGAGCAGGCGGCGATCCTCACGGTCGACGGCGTGGGCGAGTGGGCGACGACCACCCTGGGCACGGGCAACGGTCATCATATCGAATTTGCGCAGCAATTGACCTATCCGCACTCGCTGGGGCTGCTGTATTCGGCGATGAGCCAGTACTGCGGTTTCCGTGTTAATTCAGGCGAGTACAAGCTGATGGGCTTGGCTCCGTACGGTGAGCCGCGCTACGTGCAGGCCATGCTCGAGCACCTGATCGATGTGCGCGACGACGGCTCCTTTGCCTTAAATCTCGACTACTTTGACTATGTGGGTGGCGAGCAGATGGCTGGGCCCAAGCTGGCCGAGCTGCTGGGTGGCCCGCCGCGTGCCGCCGAGGGGCCGATCGAGCGCAGGCACATGCATGTGGCGCGATCTGTGCAAGAAGTCGCGGAGTTGGTGCTGCTGCGGCTGGCCAAGCACCTGCGCGCAACCACGGGGATGCGGCAGCTATGTCTGGCGGGCGGCGTGGCGCTGAACTGTGTCGCCAACGGAAAACTGTTGCGTTCTGGGCTGTTCGACGATCTATGGATTCAGCCGGCGGCGGGCGATGCCGGTGGCGCGCTGGGGGCGGCGTTGGCGGTTTGGCACGGCCACTTGGGTCAGCCACGGCAGGTCGACGGCGTGCACGATGCTATGGCGGGCGCGCTGCTGGGGCCCGAGTTTTCGGCCGAAGAAATCCAGACTTACCTAGACTCGCGGAGCTATCCATACACCCGTATTGCCGACGCAGACTGGCCGCAGACCGTGGCGCAGCTGCTGGCCGACCAGCAAGTGGTGGCGCTGTGTCAGGGGCGCATGGAATTCGGCCCGCGGGCGCTGGGCAATCGCAGCATCGTGGCCGATCCGCGCAGCCCGCAGATGCAGTCGCAGATGAACCTGAAGATCAAGTTTCGCGAGAGTTTTCGACCGTTTGCGCCCTCTGTGCTGCAAGAGAGGGCCGCCGAGTGGTTCGCCATCGACCGGCCGTCGCCGTACATGCTGCTGGTGGCCGATGTGGCCAGCGAGCGGCAGCTACCCTTGCAAGGGGATGAAAGTACACTTGAACTGACGCAGTGGGTCAACCGACCGCGCTCGACGGTGCCGGCAATTACCCATGTGGACTACTCCGCTCGCATGCAGACGGTATCGGAGCGCGATAACCCTAGGTATTACGCGCTGATCCAAGCCTTTGAGCGACTTACCGGCTGCCCCCTTGTCATCAACACCAGCTTCAACGTGCGCGGCGAGCCGATCGTCTGCACGCCCGACGATGCCTACCGCTGCTTTATGCGCACCAGCATCGACGTACTCGCACTGGGGCCGTTTCTGCTGCAAAAACAGCAACAGCCACACTGGCAAGATCGCGAGAACTGGCGCGAAGAATTTCGTTTAGATTAGCTGACTTATTGGGCGCAGGTGGGGTCGAGCGAGCCGTTGTCGCAGGGCGAGTCTTGGATAATCAAGTCGACGCCGGCATTTTCGCCGCCCGCATCGCTCGAGGCCGAGGGGTCCTTGGGATTGCCGACGGCGGCGCGCTGGGTGCCCGGGCACTTGATGACCGTTTCGTATTTACTTCCGGTGATTTGCGTGCCGGTAATGCTGACGTCGGGGTTGCCGGCGCTGTCGGTGCCGCACTTGCTGGCCACAATGCCAGCGCGGGGGTTGTCGGCCAGGGTCGCGCCGCTAATTGCGCCATGGGCCGCGCCATAGATACCGATACCGTCGGCCATGTCGTCGGTCTTGCCGCCCGCGCTGACTGCCCGCGGGGTGGTGCCGGCGATGCGCGCGCCGTTGCAGACCAGGTGCGCACCGTTGGTTACGGCCACGCCGACCATGGTATTCTTCAGTAGCGATGCGGTCTTACTAAGGGTGAGCGTAGTCGCGTAGCCGATGGCCCACACGCCGCCGCGACCCGACTGGCTGACTTCGCCGTCGATGGTGGCCGTGGCAAAGGTGCCAATGTTCACGCCGACGCGGGCATTGCCCAGCACGAGCGAGCCTTGGTCGACGTTGAGTACCGGGTTGCCGCCTTCGGCGCTCTCGTCGGTGCGCGACTGTACCGAGATGCCGTCGCCGACGTCGCCCGCGAGCAGCGTGCCCGCCACCGCGGTGTGGGCCACGTTGGCGCTGGCGCCCTGCAGCAGCACGCCGTAGTGGCTGTTGCCCTGGATCAGCGTCGCGTGCAGTAGCAAATTGGTAAAGCCTACTGCGGGGTTGGGCACAAAGAGCGGGTCGATGATCGCCACCCCGCCCAGCAGATTGTTGCCGATGCTGCTGCTTGGCATGAACAGGGGGTCGATAATGGCGCCGGTGGTGGCGGCACCGCGGGGATCGCCGTGGAAAAGCGGGTCGATGATACTGGCGGTGCCCGATGCGTGGACGCGCACCCCAAAGCCGGCGTTGCTGCGGATGGTGCAGGCCGATAGCTCGACACTGGGGGCACCGTCGACCGCCACGCCGTTGCCCGGCGAACTTGCGCTGGCCACGGTGTCTTCGACCGTGACGTGCTCAAGGCGCACCGCGGTCTTTTCGACGCTGATGCCGTCGCCCTTGGCGCCATGAATCACGAGGCCCGACAAGGTACTTTGCCCCTCGCCCCATACCCTGACACCGCTGGTCTGTGGGGTGATGCGCACGCTACCTTGGCCGACCAGATGCACGCCGCCAGGTAATTTTACGTCTTCGCTGTAGGTACCGGCCCCGAGCAAGATGGTCGTGCCGGTTTGGGCGCGGCCAACTGCGGCGCCGATCGTGCGCAAAGGGTTGGCTTGGCTGCCGTCGCCGGCGTCCGAACCGCAGGCGCCGCTGACGTACACGGCCGCTCCGCTGGCGCTGGCGAACTGAGGCGGGCAGCTCGCGGCGGGGGTGCCGCCGAGGTCGCACGCGGGGCTCAAGACAAGGACCGCAGAGATGGCCAACAATCGCTTCAATGTCGTGCTGCCTACTGCCTGATTTGCCGTGGTGGCCATGGTTGTGCCTTGGCGCGAGCGCGCGCGATCACGATACCCGCGCCGCGGTCGGGTAGCAAACTACTCGCCGCCGGTCGGCGTCGCCGTGGGGGGCAGCCATCCCTCTTCGATCGCGTCGTTGTAGCGGTTGATGGCGTCGAATTGCCGCGGTTGCGCCTCGATGACCATGGCAAGGCCGACGCAATAGGCCAGCAAGCCGGCGGCGGCAACGCCCAGAGTGGTCGCAACCGCCTGATCGCTGGGTCCGTGGGCATCGCCCTCCGTCTTGACGGCGAGGGCCAGCGGACTCAGTCCAGCGACCACCGCCCCAGCGATCGCTGTGCCAAAGCCCCACGCGGTGCCATCGCGAAAAGCTTCTGCATATTCTAGTGCTTGTGGGTGATCTGCCACCGCGTCGACTAGGCCGCCGCCAAACAGCCCCAGCGTGTGGTAGTGGCCATTCTTGAGCAGCATCGGTTGCCCGTTCTCCATTAGGATCTTGAGCGAAGCGGACCGCCGCGGCGTGTAGGCCGACGAGCAGGCCATGCTGCACAGCGCTACCAGCGCTACCAGTGCAACCGAGTTAACTAGTCGTCGAGCCATGTTGCCTCATGTGGACTAGTGCGGCGCTGCCAGTGCCCGCTGCACCTGCTCATACACGCCGCGCAGAGGACCGCGCAAGGTCTCGGCCGGCCCCACGTGCGCCCACTCCGCCCGCGCCGTAGCCAGTTGCCCCGCCTGCACATGCGCTTGCGCGGCCAACAGCCACAACGGCACGGCACGCTGGCCCTGGGCTTCTAGGCAGCGCGCCGCCTCGGCCAGTCGATCGCCGCCCGGCTGCGGCTGCCCGGCATCAATGAGCGACCGCCCCAACGCCATGCGCACGTCGCAACCACCTGTCCCTAGCGCAAGCGCCTGTTCAAGAACAGGAATCGCCTCGTTGCCGCGGCCCATCTCGACGAGTGCCCGCCCATATAGCGCCCGCAGCGGGCCGGCAAATCGGCGATCGGTAGGGGGATTGGCCAGCAGTCGCGCGCCCGTGGTCGCCGCCGGCGCAAAACGCCCCAGAGTCACCTGGGCGGCCAGTAGATTAAACTGTGTTTCTGGCTGGTTGCGGCATTTCGCCGGCATGGCCACAACCGCGGGTTCTACCTGTTCAGGGTGCCCGGTCTGCCCCGCCCGAACGACCGCCCGCTCGTGGTGACGGCAGCGGTCCTCAGGCGTCCAAAACGCTTCGGGTACAAGAGCTTCGTTGTGGTCCTCAAGGTCCAGCAGCGTCACTTCGTTCTGGTACCAGGCCGGCTCGGCCACCGCCAGGGCCGCCCGCACCAGCAGCCACGCGCCCACCGCCAACTGGGCAAGCCGCTGCCGTCGCGGGTGCGCCCATTGGCTCGCGGCCAGCGCCGCACCCACTTGCATCAGCGCCATTGTGGTCAAAAGCCAGCGATCGGCCAGCGGAATCTTGCCCACAGCCCCCGGCACATTGAGTTGCTCGACCAGCAGCACGGGCGCCAGCGAGGCCAGCGCCAGCAGCGGCAGCACCGTCCACGTCGCCCGCCGCCACAGCCCCGCCGCCAGCAGCCCGCCGGCAACCAGCCCCGCCAGCACCCCGGGCAGCCACTGGCTCAGTTCCTGGGCGTAATTCCTGGGCAAATTGGTGATATCGCTGTCAAGGCGCCCCGGCAGGGCACTCTGCGCGTAGCGCCCCAAGCCAGCCGCCCAGCGGAGCGGGTCCACTGCCAGCGCTGTCGCCGGGGTCGGACTCAAAACCGTATGCCGCATCATCAGATACGTAGCCACCAGCAGCGTCGCGGGGGCCAGTTCGCGGCCTAGACCTACCCATTGCGTCGGCTTTGGTGCGCGCAGCCAGGCCATCAGCGCCAGCGCCGGCACTAGGGCCACCGCCGCCTCTTTGCTCGCTAGCGCCACGGCCAAGCACGCCAACGTCGCCCAGCGCGCGCGGCGGGTCGTCTGAAACTGCAAGACAATTGCCCAGATCGCCGCCGCCGTCGCCACCACATCCGAGCGGGCCATTACCAACGCCACTGGCTCTTGCGCCACCGGATGCAGCGCCACCGCCACACCCGCCGCCGCAGCCCAAATCGGCGACGCCCCAAGTCGCTTGGCCAGAACGGCCGCACCGCCACAAAGCGCTGCAAACCACATCACCTGAACAGCATGAAATACCCAGGGATTGCCGCCGCCGAGTAGGTACTCGACCAGCCAACTCGCCTTGGTCAGCGGTCGCCAATAGGGCAGGGTGTTGCCCGACGACGACCAAAAGTAGTCGTGGCACAAGTTCGGCCACAGGTCGCTCAAGTGGCGCAGGTACAGGTTTTCGCGAATCAAGAACTTTGCGTCGGCCACCAAGTCGTAGCGCAGACTGCCCGCATAGGCCGCCACCGCCACCAGCCACGCCGGCAGCCAATAGAGCGCAAGCCAATGGTACTGCTTACGAGTTTGCACGGGCGCGTCTTCGGCCATCGGCTACACCAGCTCGGCCAGGGGCACGCGGCTGCCATCGTCGTGCGGATCGCGACGGCGCCCCAGCACGTAGAGCAGCGTGGCCAGCAAGTTTTGGTCGATAAGCTCGCTGGGGTCGAGCGACGTGAGCGGCACCTGCGTCAGATTCTTATGACAAACATCGACTTGCTCGCGATCGCCCTCGCGCAGCCGCGTCGGAACCCCGTGCGCGCGGCACAGCAGCGGTCGCACCGGGTAGATGCTGCAACCACCCGATGCATCAAGTAGGGCGCAGCGGCTATCGCCGTGGGGGCGCGCGGCCAATAGGCTGCGAACGCGCGAAGAACGCTCGGGATCCTCGGCTAGCCAGGCGCGAATGTGGGCAGCTTCGATGTGGGCGACGCTCAGCCCGGGAAGGCAGCAGCTGTGGCAGCCGCGCGCACACGCGTATTGCTCGGCACGGCGCGCCACGATCTCGGCGAACTTGGCATCGACCTTGGCCAAAACCGCTTGGTATTCTTGGAATTCAGCGCCCACGCCAGCTCCGTCGCCCTAGCGCGCGTACATGTGCACTTGCTCAACCAGCAGCTGCATCATGCGCATGGCAGTGTCGTAATCGGGGTGGCGGGCGATGAGGCAGCCGTCCGACAAAAGGGTCTGCTTCCAGTCGCGGCGGTGGGCGCCGATAGGCAATAAATCTTCGACGATCAGGTAGTTGCCAAGCTGCTGGCGCGCCGCCACTAGGCCGCTTACCGCCGCAATGCGCCCCTCGCCCTGCGCCCGCTTGAACACGCACGCCACGTGGAAGCGCCGCTGCGGCTTGGCCTCGAACGTGCCCCAGCACACCGCCCGCGCCCACTCGCGATACACGTTGAAGTCATTGGCATAGTTCATCTGGTCGACGAGTCTGCCACCCGGAGCCCGCGCCGCGATCTCGCCGAAGACCAGCTCGCCCTTGCTGGTACGGTACCACTCCATATGGGTAAAGCCGGTGCCCATGCCCATCGCCTTCAGCACGTCGCGGCCAAATTTCACGCCGGCGGCAAGCTGCGGAATATGCGGATTTGCAAACACAATCTGTGCTGGACTGATCCACTCGGTGCCGCGCGAGATCAGCGGCCGCGGGTGGTACTGCGCGATCGAGTCAAACGCAACCTGGCCGCCGATGCACACGGTATCATAAGTAAATTCTTCGCCGTCGATGAATTCTTCAAGGCTCATCTCGGGTACGTGCGCCACTTGCCGCAGCACCGTCTCAAGCTCCGTGGCGCTATCGACGCGGTGGGTATCGCGGGTGCCAGCACCGTCAATCGGCTTTAGAATCAATGGGTAACCGATGCGCTCCGCCGCTGCGCGCACCTCGTTGGCATTGCGCACCCGGGCGTGCTTGGGCACTCGCAGACCCGCCGCCTCAAGCCGCAGCTTCATGGTATCTTTGTCGCGAAAAGCCTTGGCGTCATCGGGCCTTTGGCCAAACACGTCGAGCTCTTGCCGCAGCCGCGCCGCCAGTTCGACCCCCACCTCCCACAGGCACTCGATGCGATCGGGGCGCAGGCGCTCTAGCTGCGGCACCGCATGGCGCACCGCACTTTCTAGATCGAGCAAGTTGGGAACACGAATATAACCAGCCAGATAGCGACGAACCTGGGGGTGGAGCGACTCGATCGGGTCGTGGCCCATGCCCCAGACCTCGGCCCCCACTTCGGCCAGACCACGGGTGAACTCGGGCATCTCGGGCGGGTAATTCGGCGACAGAAACACCACGCGCATGCGCGAACCTCGCTTTTTAACAGGGGTATGTGGGCGATTGGGCTAGCGGGCGTACACGTGCACCGTGCGGCCAATCCATTCGCAGATCTGCCGCAAAGTATCGTAATCTGGATGCTTAAGCCGCACCCACGCATTGGCCATGTAGCCAGCCTCGACCGGCTGGGTCGGAGTACCGGGCGGCGGCAGGTGCGCATCGATCAGGCAGTGTCCCACCTCGCGCTGCACTTGCTCAAAGCCATCGTAACCGGCGATAACTCCGTCTTTATCTGGCCGCAGCGAGATCATCGCCGCCGAGAATTGCCGCGTGGGTTGCTGGTCGAGCCGGCCGTGCACCACGGCCATCGCCCACTGGCGGTACAGGTCAAAACCATTGGCCGCGCAGTACAGGTCCCAGGTGCCCACGCCCGGCGGCCGCGCGCCAATCTCACTGAATTTTAGACCTTTGGGCCCGTAGAACCACTCCATGTGCGTCGGCGTAGTGCCCAAGTCCATGGCGGCGATAACCTTGCGGCCCATCGCCTTGACCTCATCATAGCCAGATGTATTTAAACGGTTTGTCGTAATAAAGTAGGGCGTAATCCAGCGCTCGCGCATCGACTCGAGCACACCGGGGAAGTAGTGGGTCACAAACTCGATCGCCGGCTTGCTGTCGATCGAGAGCGAGTCGTAGAAGCCTTCGTGGCCCTCGATAAACTCTTCGACCGCACACGATCCGCCTTGGCCCAGGTTGAATTCTTGGCAAGCTGCGCGGAGTTGCGCCTCGTTGCCCACCTTGCTGGTCCCCGATGCGCCTGCTCCAGCCCGCGGCTTAAGGATCAGCGGATAGCCGACGCGGTTGGCAAAGGCCACTGCGTCTTCGATGGAATCGGCGCCGGTCGACTGGGCGCAGGCCACGCCCGCCTCGCGCAAGAAATCCTTCATGGTTGGCTTGTCGCGGCACAAGATGGCGTTGCGCACCGAAAGCCCAGGAATGCCAGTAAGTTCGCGCACACGTGCCGCCGACAGGATGTGCGACTCGACCGTCGCTTCGAGGCGATGGACCCACGGCCCGCGCTGCTGAATCTTGCGCACCGCAGCCAACAGCATGTCGTCATTGCAAACATTGCCAACCTGCTCATAGCCGTCGAGCCAGCTGCGCAGATCGTCGCCCAGGCTGCTGATCGGCCACTCGCCGATGCCGGTGACATAGGCCCCGACTTGGCGCAGTGCGCGCGCGAATTGCCGTTGGTTTGCAGGGAAGTGCGGAGCGATCAAGACGACGTGCACGAGGGCCTCCAAATCGCTGCGCGGCGAGCGACTGGGCGAGTGTGACATAGCGCAGGATTGTCGCCAAGCTTACGGAATCCGGTTGTCGCCGGCGCGGCGAGTCGCTACCCTCGCGCCACGCGCCACGCTTCGGTGCAACTCACAAGGCCCTGAAAGATGGAGAATTTGCGCATCGTCGGCCTAGCCGGCGCCAAGGATGGCGGCAATTCGACGCGAGCGGCGCTCGAAGTTGTGCTGGCGGCAGCGCGGCGAGCCGGAGCGACGACCCAGACGTTTGATCTGGGCCAGCTTGATATTCCCCTGTATGAACATGGTGCTACGGCCACTGCCGACACATTGCGTTGGGTCGAGGCGGCGGGGCAGGCGCACGGGCTGGTGTGGGTGACGCCGCTGTACCACGGCTCAGTAAGCGGTCTGTTCAAGAATGCGATTGACTGGCTCGAGCTGCTGCGGACGGCGCCGGCCCCGTACCTGAGCGACAAGGTGGTGGCGCTGGGATGTTGTGCAGGCGGTGCGCAGGCTTTGCAAGGTATCAATGCGATGGAGCCGATGGTGCGCTCCCTGCGCGGGCTTACGCTGCCACTGGTGGCGCCGGTCGAGCGGGCTTGGCAGGCCTTTGACGCCGAGGGCCAGCCCGTCGAGCCGACCCTGCGGACAACTCTAGAACTACAGGGTAAAGAGCTGGTGCGTGTTCTTCAACGTCTGCGCAACGCCGCTTAACTGCGCTCGCGCCGCTTGCGACCCCTGCTCGCCTCTGCGATCCTTTCGCCGATGACTTCCACACCGCCCACCGCTGCTGCGCCGAACTCGCCCGCGAGCGCGCGCCGTACAACCACGGCTGCCACGATTTTCATTGTGATGTTCCTGGTTTCAGCAACGGGAGCGCTGTGGAGTGGCTGGCTGCTGCTGCATGGCGAAGACACGGACCCGATTTTGGGTGCGCTGCCGGCACAGTGCGACGCGGTGGTCCTGCTCGACAAGCCCGCTGAGGCCGGCAATTCCCTGCAGCGCTTGGCCGATCATCCGGCCACACCGCCTCAAGTGGCCCAGTTGGCTCGGCTATGGGCCGGCCCGGTGGGGCATTCGGCTGGGCATCCTGGGCTCGACACCGGTCAAGCCTGGGCTCTGTGTCGGCGCGGCCCTATCTGGTATGCGGCGTTGGCCACAAGTGCGGATGGGGGTAATTCGGCCGTAAGTTGGTTAAATGATGTGAGTTCTGGTTTTAGCGCGCCCGTTGAGGGGGCTTGGAGCGAGCGGCGCGGCCTGCAGGTTCAGACGGCCAGCGATGGAACCGTTCTGGCTGCAGTCAAGCGCGCGCCTGGGCTCTGGATTGTGGCGTTTCGCGACCCGCTCTTGCCCGGCGAGGTGACCCCGACGGCTGACCCTGCGCGGCAGCTCGAGGCGCTCGCGTCGGAGACGGGGAGTATCAACTTGTCGAAAGACAAAGAGTTTCGCGAGGCGATCGAGCGCGTCGGCGGTGGACAGGCCCGCGTCTTTGTGCGCGGTGAAACGGCCCGGCGTTGGCTGGCTCAGCAGTTGCCCGAACAGGGAGACCTGTCGCCCTGGCGCTTGGGGCTGCCGCAGCTGCTCTGGGTGTCGGCGGCTCTGCGCGACGATGGCCAGGCCGTCCACGTACAATTTCACCTGGGCACTGCGCAAAAGGGCGTAATTTTCCTAAAGGATCATCTCGATATTCAGGCCGATCAGGATATGGCGCCGCTGCTGCCTGCGGGTCTAGTGGCGGCTGGCGAAGCGGGTGTGGTGCGCCTGCCGCGTCGCAGTTGGCCGATGCTGACCATAAAGCTGGCGCCGTCGTCCGCGCTGCGCGATCACTTTCGCGACTTTGGCGACCGCCGCGACTGGAACCAGTGGCTGGCGGGGCCGGTAGCTTGGCTGCGGCCGCACAGTTGCCTGTTGTCGCTCGCACCATTGCGCCCCGGTGCCCGGCTGCCTGCCGACGCGCCACTGCCGCAGAGCGACGCCAATTGTCAGCTTGAACGCCGTGTTATGGGCCCTGTGCTGGTCACGGGCACCAAGACGGACCTCGATGCCGCGGCAAGCTGGCTGGCCGAGCCGAAGCTGCAACTGCCGCACGCGCAGCCCGATGCCGATCTGGCGCGTTTGGCTCGCGATACGCAGGGTTGGACGGTGTGGCGCAGCGGCCAACGCGGTCAGCTTGACTGGGTTTGGCTCGATACGGGTGTGGCAGGGGCGCTGAGTGTGTGGCCGCGGTCCGCACCTTGACGGCGCGGCGGAGTACTGCGCAACTAGCAAGGCCTTGGCAGAGTGCCGGCGGGCTGTTGCACGCGAGCGAGGAATCATGAACGCACCGATCGTGTCTGCGGCCATCCGCGCCCGGGGTCAGCGCCTGGTATTGGCGGTGTCGGCCGTAGCCTGCGCAGGGCTGCAAAGTGCGTGCTCTGCCCCGCAAGTGGTTACTACGCAAGGTGCCGATCTGCCGGTGACCAAGGTGGTCCTGTACCAAAATGGCGTGGGCTACTTTGAGCGCCACGGCACGGTGCGCGGTCGCGACGTCGAACTGCGGGTGCGGCCCGACCAGATTAATGATGTGCTCAAATCACTGACAGTATTGGATCTTTCGGGCAGTGTGGCGGCCTCGGTCAGCCTGCCGGTCGAGCGCTCGGGCGACGAACTAGCGGCCCAGCTACCGGCCCAAGTGCGCAATGTAGCGGGCTTGCAAGGGCTACTTACGGCTTTGCGGGGGGCTCAGGTTCAGGTCGATGGGCCGGCGGGCAGTTTTGCCGGCAAGGTGGTCGGCGTCGAGCGCGGCGATAGCCTGATGGCCGACGGCAAGACCGAGCAGGTGTCGATGCTTACGCTACTTTCGGGCAACGAGACGCTGACGTCGGTGCCGCTGTCGGGCATTGTCAAGGTGGTCATCGGCGACCGCGCGCTGGCCCTGGGCGTTGAGCAAAGTCTAGATTTGGCCCGCCGCGATGGCACTTGGAAGCCGGTGGCCGTGCAGATTCGCCTCGCCGACGATGGCAGTCACGATCTGTTGGTCAGCTACATTCACGAAGTGCCGGTGTGGCGGCCCGCCTATCGCGCCTGGGTCGAACACGGCAAGGGCGTGACGCTGCAGGGCTGGGCGATCGTCGATAACGTTTCGGGCGAGACCTGGAAAGACGTTGATTTGACGCTGGTTGTCGGCTCGCCCCTGTCGTTTCGTTACGATCTTCACACGCCGCATAAGGTGCCGCGTCCCGACCTATCGAGCCGTTTGCCGCAAGTGGCCGAAGCGCCGCCCGAGTCTGAGGCGGGCTACCTGTCCGAGGCTGACGATGCACCATCGCCGCCGCCACCTAGCGCTGCCGGGCCGAGCCCCAAGCCGGCTTCGCGACCGGCTGAGTTAAGAAAGAAAATCGCTCCCTATCGAGCATCTGCTGCCCCCGCAGCCGACGAAGGCGAGGCGGCCCGCGACAGTGGCTACGAACGTGCCCGCGCCCTGCAAGAAAACGCCCGCCGCGACGCCGCGATGCAGCAGGCGCAAGCCTTGGTGACCGGGCGCGAAGTCGGCGCTTTGTATACATACCAGGCGCAGCGGCCCGTTACGGTGCCCGATCGCTCGGCGGCGCTCATCAACATCGTGTCGCGCAAGATCGACGGCGAGGATGTGTTCCTCTTTCGCGACCCTAGCGCGGGCCAAGCGCCTTACCGCGCAGTGCTTTTGCGCAACGGCAAGCAGAGCGCACTCGAAGCCGGGCCGATCACCCTATACGTCGATGGCACGTTTGCTGGCGAAGGCTTTATCGCGCGTCTAGGCAAAGACGAAGTGACCTTTGTGCCCTATGCCCGAGAGTCTGGGCTTACGCTGAGCACCGATTACTCTAGTCGTACCGATGAGTTGCGTCTTGTGCGGATTGTTGACAGCCGCATTACCCTGCAGGGCAAGCAGCGGCACACGCGCACCGTACGGCTCGCATCCAACCGCGACCAACCGAGTCAGGCTTACGTGCGGCTGCCGCGCATTCGCGGTACGCAGATCATCAATCCGCCCAAAGACTTGGTGCAGACCGGCGACGATGTCTACCTGCCGGTGATGGTCGGGGCCAAGGCCAAGGTCGAGGTCAGTTTTGTAGAAGAAACTCCCATTTCTGTAGTCGAGGCGGGGCTTACCGGCCCTGTAGTCACCGCGCTGAAGTACTACCTCGACAACGCCAAGCCGCAAGAAGCGCTGGCGGGGCCGATCCGCGAAGTGTTGGCTACGCAAGAAGAGATCGGCAAGATTCAAATCGATTTGCAGAACTTGGCGCAGCAGCGCGACACGCTCGACCAGGAACAGCGCCGCATTCAAGGCAACCTAGATGCTCTGCCGCCGGGCGCTGTGGCCGCTGACTTGCGCAAAAAGCTCGTGGCGCAACTCGACGACGCTTCCAAGCGGGCCGCCGAGGTGGCCAAGCGCATGGTCGAAGACCAGGTCAAGCTCGCCGCATTGAACGACAAACTGCGCGAGTTGCTGCGACACGTCGAACTGCGCGCCGCTGTGGCGCCCGGGTTCAGCGCGGGAGATAAGCGCGCATGAGTCAACTGGTTCTAGGTCTGGTGGGTTGCGCCATCGGCATCGCGCTGATGTTGGCCGACATGTGGGCTCAGGGGTTGGGGATCGCCCTGGCGGCCATTGCGGGGCCGCAGTTGCTGCGTAACCCGGACCTAATGGCCGTCACCACGTTGGCTCTGGCGCCGATTCAGATTGACTTGGGTAGCTCGATTACGCCGGTAAAGCTGTGGGCGCCGCTGGCCTTGGCGTCGGCCATGTTCGACTCGGCGCGCACCGGCAATTGGCGTCTGCCGCCCCCGGCACTGCTGGCAGGCTTTGGTGGGTTTTGCCTGTGGGGGCTCGTCTCCGAGACCAATGCGATGACCATTGCGCCCGAAGCGCTGCTGCTAGCGATGGGCGCCACGCTGCTGCAGGTCTACTTGCTGTGGCGGGCAGCAGCGACTCCGCAAGGCTTAAAGCGCGTAGCGATGGCTTACAGCGTTTTGATCATTGCTGTGGCGATCTCTGTGCCCATCATGGGGCCGGTCACGAACGGTGAAGAGCTCGGCACGCGCTACGCCGGATTGTGCGGTGAGCCGAACTGGACGGGCGAAACCGCGGCCCGCGTGCTGCCACTGACGGCTGCGTTGGTGCTCGACCGCCTCAGTGGTACCAAGTTGCGCCTCCTTGGCGTCGTGGCGTCGGCGAGCGCGCTGTACGTGCAGTTTGCCTCAGCCTCGCGCGGTGGCACGCTGGCCATGCTGCTAGGGATGGCCGCATTCGTGCTCGCCATGGCCGACAGTCTCCGCTCTGCTCTGCGCGGTCTGGGGGCGGTGGTGGTGGTTATTGCGGTGCTTTTGCTCCTCGCGCCGACGTCCTACTCCTATCGGGTGCTCGGCTCGTTCGGCTTTGGCGAGTACTCCACGGTTGAGTACGGCGACATTACCTCGGGTCGTGTGGCGCTCAACAGCATGGGCGTTGAAGCGTTTTTTGAGTCGCCGTGGCTTGGACTGGGCACGAGCGGTTGGCAGCAGCGCAACATGTCGCTGACAGGCATGGCCACCGCGATTCACAATGGTCCGCTTTCTGCCCTCGTGTCTTTCGGCCTGCCCGCGTTGGTTGCCTATGTGGCATGTGTGGTGTCCGCGCTCTTGGCCGGCTTCCGCGCACTGCGTAAGGCCGGTCCCTATCGTATCTATGTAGCCGCATTTATGGCGCACTTCGCCTCGGTCATGGTGTCGAGCCAAACGCTGAGCGACTTGATTCGCAACGTGGTCTGGGTGGCGCCCGGATTGGCGCTGGCCGCTGCGCACGTCGTCGACCTGTACAGCAGTGGCGCGATTGCGGCCGAAGCCCCTCAAGCTGCCGAGCCGAGCCGACCGCGGCTACCGCTGACACTGCCGACGCCTTACCTCTAGGTCAGGTATTGCGTTCGCATTTCGCCTAAGGACTTGGGCAACTGGACCGGCAAAGGGTCTGGGGCGCCGGGCGCGCAGCGGCCAATCTAGCGCACGACGTGGCTCGCGCCGGCAGCCATTCGCTCGACCCCACCGTCAAAAATCCCTGCTCGCAGA
Source organism: uncultured Myxococcales bacterium (assembly GCA_903883645.1). Classification (GTDB taxonomy): domain Bacteria; phylum Myxococcota_A; class UBA9042; order UBA9042; family UBA9042; genus SXRM01. Next base: position 37,497 of record CAISBR010000066.1, read on the forward strand.
GCCGCTTGTACGGCCTCTTCGACGGAGTACTGTGGCGTCCAGCGCGTCACCGTGCGCAGCCGCGCGCCATCGAGTGTCGCCGAATAGCGAATGTAATCAAGCTCCGCAGCTGGGAAATCGGCGAGCCGGAGCTGAAATAGCTGGCGCGCGAGTCCGGGCAGCAGCAGGTGGGGCACCTCCCACGTTGGCTTGCCAGTCAGCCCCACAAGGGTGCGCAAGGGCAGGGCGTCGGCGCCTACCACATTGAACACGCCGCGCACGCCGGGGCGGGCCGCCGCCAAGATCGCCGACACAGCATCTTCTTCGTGGAGCACTTGCACCATTGGATCGAAGCCGAGCAGTACTGGAATCTGCTGCAGTCTCAGGTAGTTCGATACCGCGTTGCGCACGCCACCCACAATATGCGCCGGGCGCAGCACCACCGTTTCAATCTCTGGGAACTTCCAGAAATACGACTGGGCAAACATGTCGACCGCGATCAGGTCGCGCATGCCTGCGAAGCGTTGGGCACCCAGCAGGGGCGCGTCCTCGCCGATGTAGGCCGGGTTGTCGCTTTGCGGGCCATACACGTCGCCGGTCGAGAGGATCACCACCTTGGGCACATCGTAACGCTGGGCAAACTCAAGAATCTGCTTAGTTCCCAGCAGGTTCCAGGTGTAGTGTTCGCTCACGCCTTGGCGCGGGTCGTGCATGAGGCCCAAGTGGTAGATCACGTCGACGCGCCGCGTGCGGAACAGGTCCTCGCAGGCCTTGCGGCGAATATCGATACGCAAGTGCTCCACATCCGATGGCTTTCGTAAGAAAGGCCGCCGATCGATGCCAATGACGCGCGTATCGGGTTCGCGGTGCAGCCGCCGTGCCAATAGCTGGCCCAGACGACCACTGACCCCGGTAACCACCGCTAGCGTCTTGCGTTTCGCCATACTCTGCCCCTGGGATTAGATGAAGATGCCGCGCCGCTCGGCTAGGCCCCGGTCAAGCATAGCCTGTATCGCCGCGCGCACCTTGGCCACCTTGCCCGCCACCACGGCGTCATCGTCGTTGGCGTCGCCAGAAAACTCCATGGGTTCGCCAAAGTACACATGGTACTTCACCGGCGCCGGCAACATGGCCAGCGGCCCCAGCAGCGGCATCAGCGGTGTGAGCGGTGCCGACGGCATGTTCAGCAGGCGTGCGAGCGGTTCCATGTTCAGCAGGTTGACCGTCTGCTCCTCGGCGCCCACCACGGCAATCGGCACGATCGGCACCTTGCTCTCGAGCGCCAAGCGCATGAAACCCTGTCCAAAAGCCGTCATGCGGTAGCGGTGGCGAAACGGCTTGCTAATGCCGCGCGCGCCTTCTGGGAATACCAGCACGGCCTCTTCGCTCTCGAGCAACCTGCGGCAATTGTCGGGTAGGCCGGTCACTTGCCCCATGCGGTTGCAGAACGTGCCGAAAAACGGCAGCGAGGTCGCGAACTTCTCGACCATCGACCGCACCATCCGCGGCGGGTCGCGATCCAGCAGCAGCGCAGCGCCGATAGCCACGCCATCAAACGGCAGCTGGCCAGAGTGGTTCGAAATCAGCAGGCAACGGCCTTCGGGCACGCGCTGGATGTCGTGAACTTCGGTACGAAACCAGACGCGATACAGAAACTCGAGCGCTGGTGCGTACTTGCGAACCTCGGTGGGGGCAAAGCCGAATGAGTCGGTGCCGTGCGGCCCTTGGTTATTCGACGCCAGCAGGTGGGCGATGCGCCGCTCAAGCTCGTCTTGCGGGGTGCGCCAGCTGTTGGACAGCAGCAGTGACGCCACCTCTTGCGAAGCCTCGCTAAACTCGTGCGCCACCTGCTCGGCGATGGTGCGGCGCCGCTCAGGCTCGGTCCAATGTGCTAGCTGCGTCGCCAAGTTATGGCCGATCGTCTGCCCAACGGCCTGCAAACGCTGTAGGTTGTCGACCACGGACCCTGCCACGGCTTGCTTCCTTACTGGCCAATGGGCCGCCGGCGAGCCTACGGGCAAGCTGCCGAAGGGTCAATCGCCCGGGGCGAGGATGGGCTTGCCGCCGCCGCATGGCACACCCAGCCTGCCCAGCCGGTTTGGTAGTTGGCACCCCAGCCGGTCAATGGTACGCTGCCGCGATCCGGAGGACGACTCGCCATGCTCAACCTGTTGCCGCGTTTGACTTTCTTGCGATGCGCGTTGGCGGTGTTGCCGCTCATGCTGCTGCTGACCCTGGCAGCGCCGACGGTCATGGCATCGACGCCTAGTCTCCTCGGCGTGACCGGCGCCGTCACCTCGAGCGGCGGTGCGGCTCCCGATGGAGCCTACGATCTGACATTTTCGCTCTACAAGGACCAGATTGGCGGCACCGCGCTGTGGTCGGAAGGGCCGCTGACCGTTGGCGTTAAGAGTGGAATGTTTTCCGTCAACTTGGGCGTTACCAAGGCCCTGCCACCAGCCGTGATGGCGACGGCGCAATGGGTCGGCGTGGCGGTCGCCCAAGAAGCGGAAATGCCACGCAAGCAGTTGACGTCTGTGCCATTTGCGCTGCGATCGCTCGTCACAGAGACCGTGGATTGCACGGGTTGCATTGGGCTGAAGCAGTTGTCGCCCGATGTGACCAACGCCTTCGCCCTCGCGACGGACCTGGTCCTGTACGCCAAAGTGGCGACCCTCGCCGACGTCGCCAGCACCGGCAATTTTGGTGATCTGAAGGGCGTGCCCGTGTTGCCTCAAGTCGGCAAGAGCTGCGGCACAGGCTTGGTTATGAAGGGGATTTTGGCCAACGGCAGCTACGAGTGTGCCACCAGTGCCATCGCCGCCGCCGGTCTGCCCGCCGATGGCCTCGACGAGGTGTCGAACGGAGTGCTTTCGACCCAGTTCACCGACGCGTTCCCCGGCGCCACCGACAAGCCCATCCCAGACGGCTTGGGCGCAGGGGTGACCGACACCATTACCATACCGACCACGGGCAATGTTCAGAAGCTCTGGATTGCCTTCAGCGGCACCAACTCCGACATGTCGAAGCTAAAGATAGACCTCTACGCCCCTGGCAAGCCGGTCGCCTACACCCTCTACGACGGCGGCAAGACGGGCACTAGCCTCGCCGTCAACTTCAACACGGACCTTGGCTTGGTATCGGGCGACTTGAACGGCGACTGGTTGGGCAAAGACCTGAAGGGCACGTGGTCGCTAGTCGTCAAAGACATCGCCGACAACCTGCCCGCAACCGACGATGGCAAGTTCACTTGGTCGCTCAAGATCCAGACCAACGCGAACAATAAAGTGGCCATCAATGGCGCGGTAGGGGTGGCGGGCGATCTCAGCGTGTCGGGCAGTGTCACGCTCGGCGCCTCGGCGCAGGCCCGCTTGCTTTTCCCCGCCGGCTCGCGCCCCGTGCTCTACGGCGAATACATCGACGGTTTGGCGGCGGGCAGCCTGATGGGCACCAAGTACGAAACGGCAGCGGCGGTGCCATTTAGCGATAACGCCGCCCTACACAATGCGGTAACGGAGCTGCACTGGGCCGACGCCAAGGGCAATATTCAGTTCCAACGCGGCGTGGGCTACACCTCGTCGCTCACCGACGGCAGCCGCCAGTACGTCGTCGTGTTCATCAAGAATCCCACTTCGGCGGCCGTCACACGCAGCATCTGTGCGCATTACTCTTCGCTCAACGCCACCTACACCGCCAGCCTGGCCCTCAACGGCACGGCGGTATGGACCCTGGCGACGAACACCGTGAACGACAACTGCCAAAACGTCACGTTCCCGGCCAACACCGCCTCGACGTTGGTCTTAAAGACCGCGGCCTTCTACCTGACGTCGACATACAACATGCACCGCCTCTGGGCCGGTTTCGGCAGCGGCAGTCTCGACTTGACGGGTACCGGTCTCGAGTGGGATTACGACCGCTACTACGCTTGGATGCTAGGTAAGTAGCTCGCGTTGTTACGGTTTTGTGCCAGCTGGCTGCTTCTCAGCCGACTCGGCCAGCGCCGCGCCCGGGTCTAGATCGCACCCGACGGCAAATAGCACCTCAGCCCGCGCTACCACCAGATCACGTAAACCTTCGTAATGATTGCGCTTGGCCTGCAAGAAAGCCACAAGGCCGTCGAGCACATCGCGCGCCTCGCCGGTGCCAGTCGTGTAGTTCGCCGCAGCAAAGGCCAGCCAGCGTTGCGCCGCCTTGATCTGCTCGCCGGTCAGCTTGGCCGTGGCCTGCTGCCGCGCAAAATCCTGATGGGCTTTACGTACCTGCAGCGCAATCCCCGTCTTGGCAAAGCGGGCCTGCGCCTGAATCTCGGCCGATGTCGCCTTCGCCGCCTCGACCCGCGCTTTGGCCGCCATGGGGTCCAGATTCCAAAGAAAACCTAGACCTACGCCGCCTGCGACAATGTTGTACGGGTCGTTATGATAGGGATTGGGGTCGTCGTCGCGATTGGGCGCCCAGCCCAGCTCAAGTTGCCCTGCCACCGCCACAATCGGCGCATTGGCCCGCGCTTCGGCCTTTGCCAGCGCCTCGGTGGCCTGCAGCCCGTGATCAATCTGCTGCCACTCCGGGCGCATATGGCTCGCCAGCCGCAGCAGCGTCGCAGGTTCGGGCACGCCCGGCACGTCGTCCAGGCTCGGCAGCCGCTCGAGTGCCAGCGTCAGCGTCGCCTCGTCGGGCATGTCCATCGCCTGTCGCAGCGCCTGTAGACTCAGCTCGGCGCCATTCTCGACCTGCAGCGCCAGCCGCTCGACCTCTAACTGCCCATACCGCAAGCGATCTAGCTCAACCTGGGTGACCTTGCCGGTCCCTTCAGCGAACAGCGTCTGCGCCTTGTCGAAGGCCTCGCCCACCGTTTTCCGTGCCAGCTGCAGCGAGGGCAGCAGGCTGCGGGCATACAGGTGCAGGGTATGCAATCGTCTGATTTCTAGAGCCAAAATGTTGCGCGTCTCGCGCACCCGCGCCACTTCGACCAGGGCGCGCTGGCGGGCAGCCTCGGCACCGCTTTCGACCCGGCCAAAACTGTAGATAGGCCACGCCAAGGTCGCCTGCAAGCGGGCATAGGGCCCCCACGCGCCCGGCGAATAGTCATTGGTTACACGGGTATTGGCCCCCGTGCCGTGCACAGCAAACGTAGGTGCCACAAAGCCCATGGCGTTCAGCTTGGGCCAATAGACCGACTCGACCTCGGCCAAGCGGGCTTGCCATTGTTGTACACGGGCTTGCGCCTCATCGACCCGCGGCGATCGCCCCAGCGCGTAGCGCACGCAGGCCTCGGCATCGAGCGGCACGTCGTCGGCCCAGCTCGGCACGCCAACGCATTGCAGCAAAATCAGCAAGATCCAGCGCCAAGGGCGAGCACGACCGGTCAAGGTGCCGCCTCGCCGCGCTTCTTGCGTTCGTCGTTGTAGCGGCTCTCAAGCTTCTTGAGCAGGCCTGGCACGCCGTCTTTCGCAATAATCTTGCCAAATTGATTGCGGTAGTCGCTTACCAACGAGGCCCCGTCGAAGGCGACGTCGTACACACGCCAGTTGTCGCCGCTGTGCTTCCAGCGAAAGGTCACATCCGTTTCGAGATCGTCGGCCTCTTTGCGCGCGTGCACGATCACGTCGGCCAGATCGCCTTGCTGCGGACCCAGCTTCGTCGACCACTTGGCACCGCGCAGCGCGTCGGGATACGCCACCAGGCGAATAAGCTCCCAAAAAAGCTCGCCGTAGCGCGCTAACTGCGGTGCGGCAAACTTGGACTTGTAGGGGGCAATGGCCTCCGCAGTCAGCGCATCCCGGTCAAAAAAGCTGTCGAGCCGCTTGTACGTCTCGGCGTTGGCCTTCTTCATGGCATCGGTCGGGGCTTGGCCCGGCTTGGCCGACTGCACACCTTCAAAGGTCTTGAGCAGAGCCTGGGTGCGCACCAAGGGCGCATCGAGCGCCAAGGCCGAACTACTGGCAAGTGCGATCGTGATGGCGAGTGAGCCGATAATTAAGAAGAATTTCTGCAAGGGGCCTCCTCCGAGCGCAGCGATGCTACGCCAAACCCGTCGCCTCAGCAACGCGCGCGGCGGCTTGCCTATTCGCTGCGGCCGATTACATTGCGTCCATCAACCTCCATCAACCTAGCCGAACTTGACGAACCGTTCGGCCATGCGCTACAGTGTGTGCGCCGTACTGAACAAGCGTTCAGAACAGCACCACCCGAATTCTCGTTTCCACAACCCACGTCTCCTTGGAAGACTGCCGCGTACCACCGCCTCGCCTCTCGGCAAATGTACGCTCGGAGCAAGATAACACCTTGACTCACCTCGTTAAACCCGGCGACGAACGGCGTAGCCGCGAGACCCGACGCGCGCAAGACGACATCTTGTCGGCGGCGGCCCGGGTGTATGCCGAGTGCGGCGTCGAGGGCACCACGGTGCGCCGCATCGCTGAAGAAGCAGGCTATACGCCCGCGGCTTTGTACTCGTATTTCGAAGGTAAAGAGCAGATTTTCGACGGGTTGGTGCACCGCATGCGCCAGTCGCTGCTCGACACGTTCGATGTGCGGTTGCCGGCCAATCTCGATTTTGCGCATCAGCTTGAATTTCTGCTCATTCGTCAGCTCGAACTGCTGCAAGGGCAGTGGCAGGCGTGCATGGTCTTCTTCTTGTTGCGGGCCATGAAGCCCCACGACGACGCCTGTGTCGATGCTGCGCCCCACGCGGGTTTCGCGGCCTTGCCCCGGCGGCTGAGCCTGTGGCTTGAGCAGGCTGGCGCCGAGCGCGCGCTTGCGGTGCCGTGCGACGAGGCAGCCTATTTGCTTGTCGGACTGACGATCGCTATGTTTCGCCGGTGGCTGCAGGATCGCGGGGCTCAGCCTCTCGTCGATGTCGCCCCACGAATTGTGCACTTGTTCTTGTACGGTGCTGCGGCACCACCCCGTTCCACTTCCTGAGTTTCCCGTTGCCGATGCGCCAAGTTTGGACCGACAGAGGTAGGCTTGGCGCTCCCTTCGAACACTTCAGCTTGCAAGGCCAGGAACATGGCCGAATACGGAGAGTCGTGAAAACCATTCGAATTGCCATCGCCGGTCTGGGTAACTGCGCAAGTTCGCTCATTCAGGGTATCTCGTACTATCGCAACCACGAGCTCGACGACGTGGCCGGCCTGATGCACGCCGACATCGGCGGTTATGGCCCGAGCGATATCGAAGTTGTCGCCGTCTTTGACATCGACCGCCGCAAAGTGGGCTTCCCGGTTGAAGAAGCAATGTTCGCCCAGCCGAACTGTACGACTGTGTTCCATAAAGACATTCCGCCGACCGGCGTGATTGTGCAGATGGGCCCGGTACTCGACGGCGTCGCCGACCACATGGCGAACTACCCGGATCGTCAGGCCTTCCGCGCGGCCGATGTCGCCTCGGTGGATGTGCCGGCAGTGCTGCGCGAGCGCAAGGTCGACGTGCTGGTCAGCTACATGCCCGTGGGCAGCGAGCAGGCCGTGCGCTATTACGCCAACGCGGCGCTCGAAGCCGGTACCGGTTTTGTGAACTGCGTGCCGGTGTTCATCGCTTCGAATCCCGAATTCGCGGCGAAGTTCACGGCGAAGAAGCTGCCGATCGTGGGCGACGATATCAAGAGCCAGTTTGGCGCGACGATCTTGCACCGGATGCTCGTGCGCCTGATGGGCGACCGCGGCGTGCAGGTCAAGCGCACCTACCAGTTGAACACTGGCGGCAACACCGACTTCTTGAACATGCTTGAGCGCACCCGCTTAGAAAGCAAGAAGATTTCGAAGACCGAGTCGGTGCAGTCGCAGCTCGATGTGCGCCTCGACGACGACAACATCCACGTCGGCCCCTCGGACTACGTGCCATGGCAGAAAGACAACAAGCTCTGCTTCTTGCGCGTGGAGTGGGACGGCTTTGGCGGCGTGCCCATGAACCTCGAAGCGCGTCTGAGTGTTGAGGATTCGCCCAACTCGGCCGGTGTGGCGGTCGACGCCATTCGCTGCTGCAAGATTGCGCTGGAGCGCGGCATTGGCGGCCCGCTGCACGCGGTTTCGTCGTACACGATGAAGCACCCGCCCATCCAGATGCGCGATTCCGAGGCCCGTGAGCAACTCGACGCGTTCATCGCCGGCAGCAATCCGCGGCAGCATACGCAGGCGGTTGTTCCCGTCGCCTAACGGATCGAAAGCCTGGAATTGTGTAGCATACTGAGTCGTCCGCAGCGGCCGCAGCGCGTTCCCGGTGGAGCGCGTTTGCGGCCGGCGGCGAAACCCAAAAGGTGGCGGCGCAGCATGAATTCCTTTCAGAAACAATGCGTTAGGGCGCTACGCTGAGACATGGTTCGAACTCTTTGGCCATGGTGGGCGGACCAGGTAGCCCGACACGCCGGCAAGCTGGTGGCGGCCGGGCTGGCCTTGCTCGTGCTCGCGCTGCCGTGGGCCGCTCAGTTATACGGCAATCTACACACAGACTTGCGCGAGCTGTTGCCTCAGGGCGCGCCCGCTGCGGTGGCTCTCGACGAGCTGGAGCACCGCATCGGCGGCGTGTCTTCGCTGACGCTCGTGGTGCAGACTGCCGACCCTGAGCAGGGCAAGCGTTACGTCGATGCGCTGGCTACGCAAGTTCGGAAATTGCCTAAAGATCTGGTCGCTCGGGTCGATGCAGACCTGCGCCAAGAGCGGGCGTTTGCCCAGGCCCACGGGGCGCTCTACGCCAACACCGCCGACTTGCAGGTGATCGCCGACGGACTGCAGAAGCGTCGCGACGAGGCCCGGCAAAAAGCCAATCCTTTCCACGTTGATATTGACGACAGCCCGCCGCCACCCGCGCCCACCCAGCCCGATGAGCTCGATGCGGCAGTGGTGCGGCTGAGGGACCAGGCCAAGCAAGCCGAGCCCTTTCCGAGCGGCTATATGGCGAGCGCGGATGGTAAAACCCTGATTGTGCACGTAAAGCCAGCAGGTGCTGCGGTGGGTCTCGACGCGGCGCAACGGCTGTTTGGCGAGGTCGACGGGATTGTGGTTCGGCTGCGCGCCACTTTCCCTGGTGTGACGGTGGGTTATACAGGCGAGCTGCGCGGACTCATCGAGGCGCAAGAGCACTTGATGCGCGACATGCTGCACACGACTGTGCTGGTGCTGGTGTCGGTTGCAGTGGTACTTCTTTTGTATTTCGGGCACTTGCGCAGTCTGCCGCAGCTCATTCTGCCGCTTTTCATCGGCGCGGCGGCCACGTTCGCGATTGCCCGCCATGTGATCGTGTATCTGAATCCCAACACAGCGTTTTTGGGCAGTATTATCGCGGGCAACGGCATCAACGCCGGCATCATCTTGCTGGGCCGGTACGACGAATTGCGGCGCGGCGGCATGGAGCGGCGGCCGGCTTGGGGGGATGCGCTGGCGAGCACGTGGGTGGGCACGGCTACGGCGAGTGGGGCGGCGGCGCTGGCATACGGGGCGTTGGGTACCATGCAATTTCGTGGTTTCAACCAGTTCGGCTTCATTGGCCTGGTGGGAATGGTCGCGTGCTGGGTCTCAACCTATGCGTTCTTGCCGCCGGTGACCGAGCTGCTCGAGCGCTGGCGGCCCAACCGTTACGGCCGTTGGAGCGAGCCGCTGCGGCTGACGACGTGGCTGGCCGATAGTGTGACCGGTCGGCCGAAACTAGCGGTGACCGCAGGGGTATTTCTGGCTGTGGCGGCCGGCGCGGGGGTGTGGCAGTTCGCCCAGGCGCCCATTGAGCACGACCTGCAAAACCTGGGCAGTGCGCAAGGACGAATCGACGGCGAGGCCTATTGGAGCCGCAAAGTCGATGCAGTTATGCGCAGTTACCAGACGCCGACGGTGGTACTGACCGACTCGCCCGAACAGGCGGAGCAGGTCGCCAAGGCAGTACGCGCGGCCAAAGAGGCACAGGGCGCGGCGAGCACGATCGATAACGTTCGAACTCTGCACGATGTTTTGCCCACCGACCAGACGGCGCGGCTTGCCTTGGTGCAGCGTATTCTCGAGCTGGTCAAGCCGTCGGGCGGTACGGTGGGGCAGATCGACAAGAAATTGCTCGAGCGCATCCGGCCCGACCTGCGCGGCGAGGTGCAGAACCTCGTCGAAAAGACCCAGGTTTCGCGGGTTACGGCGGCCGATCTGCCCGAGCGATGGGGCGCGGCATTTCGCGAGAAAACCAATACGTGTCAAGGATGTATTGCCCTTGTCTATCCGACCCTGGCGACGGATTCGAAGCATGGCGAAGCCCAAGACGAGCACGCCCGCACCTTGCGCGAAGCGGTGGCCGAGTCGGTGCCGCAGGCGCGCGTGGCCGGTACGCTGGTGCTGATCGCGGATATCAACCGCGCGATCACGGTCGATGGCCGGGGGGCAACGCTGCTCAGCTTTGTCGCCGTGGCACTTGCTACCCTGCTGATCTTGCGCTCGTTTGGCGCCTCGCTGTGGGTGCTAGGCTCGCTGGCTATGGGCGTGCTGTGGATGTTCGGTGCCCTGGGTTGGCTGGGCGTCAAGCTCAACTTTGTCAATTTTGCGGCGATGCCGATCACCTTTGGTATCGGCGTCGATTACGCGGTCAATTACGTACAGCGTTACCGGCACGACGGCGATGCGAATGCGGCGTTGCGCTCGGTGGGTGGCGCGGTGGCGCTGTGCTCGGCCACGACCATCTTGGGCTACGCGACGCTCGTGATCGCCGACAATCTGGCGGTGCGCTCGTTCGGCATTGCCGCAGTACTCGGCGAACTTACATGTCTTTCTGCCGCGCTGCTGCTGACGCCGGCTGGCTTGGCTTGGCGAGATCGGCGCGCGCAGCGCCAAACCACACCGACCGCGAACCTGGCTGCGGCGACGGCCAAGGATTAGTACTCTATGACTACATTGCTTTCTGGTGCCATGCTCGGCTACGGCTGGATCGCTCGCCACGGCCACGCGCCCTATTACCAGCACGCTCAAGATGTGAAGATCGTTGCAATTGCCGATCCGACGGCGGCGTGCCGCGAGCGGGCGCAAGCCGACTTCCCCGGCGTTCGGCTGTACGAGGATGCGGCCTCGCTGCTGGTAGCCGAAAAAGACCTGGATTTCGTCGATATTTGCACGCCGCCGCGCTGGCACGCCGAGTACGCGATTGCTGCGCTCGACCGCGGGCTCAACGTGCTGTGCGAAAAGCCGCTGGCGACCTCGACCGCCGAGGCCACGGCGATGATCGACGCGGCCCAGCGCAATCACAAAGTGCTTTTGCCTTGCCATACTTACCTGCATGCGCCGGTGGTGCGGGCGGTGCGGCAGCTGCTCGACGACGACCGCATTGGCAAGGTGCACCTGGTTACGCTGCAGACCTTTCGCAACACCCACGCCAAGGGGGTCATCGACTGGAAGACCGATTGGCGCCGCGAGTTTCAGTATTCGGGCGGCGGCATTGCCATGGATCACGGCAGCCACACCTTTTACCTCGCCTTTGATTGGCTGGGCGCGCTGCCGAGCGCCGTGACGGCACAGATGACGGCGCAGGGCAGCTGGGACACCGAAGACGCTTATTCGTGCACAGTTAGCTTCCCTGGCGGGCTGCTGGCGATGGCGCATTTGACCTGGACCGCCGGTGTACGGCGCGTGTACTACACCCTGCACGGCGAGCGCGGCGCGATCACGGTGCAAGACGACGACGTGGAGTTGGCGCTGATGGGGGCGCCGCTCGAAGGCGGCAACGGCGCCGTGCAGTGGACGTACGAGCGCATCGCCTGCCCCTCGGATTGGATGGATGCAAGTCATATCGGCTGGTTTGGAGCCCTATTCGCCAAGTTTCAGGCCGCGCTGGCTGCCGGCGAGCCCGTCACGCAAGAGTTGCGCCACGCCTGGACCTGCGTGCACCTGATCGAGTCGTCGTACCATTCGGCCCAGGCCGGCAGTGCTTCGCAACCCCTGGTGAGTGTGGCCGCGGTTGTGGACACGGACACTGCTGATACAGTCGCCTAGCCCCAGCGGCCCGCCGAGCGGTCGGCCACAGGACCTAACATGTCGGATTGGATGTATCCCGCCATCCCCACGGCCCTCGTCGTGGTGCTCATCGTCGGCTGGGTGCCGCTGATGCTGCTTGGCAAGACGCCGAGCTACCAGCGCACGGATCAGATTGGCAGCAGTGCGCTCATCGGCAAGCAAGCTAAAGCGATGCTTTATTGGGGATTTCAGCCCCTCGGTCGCACACTCTTGGCGCTCAAGATCACCCCCGATGTCATCACCTGGAGCTCCGGCGTCTTTGGCCTCGCCGGCGGTGTGGCGCTGGCCCGCGGGCAGCTGGGTTTGGGCTCAATGCTGTGCTTTGCCTCGTTCGTCGCCGATGCGCTCGACGGCATGGTGGCGCGCCTAGCGGGTACCGGCTCGGCTGCGGGCGAAGTGCTCGACGCGATGCTCGACCGCTATGTCGAGTTCTTCTGGTTCGCCGGTGTGATCTATTGGTTTCGCAACGACCCTATGCGCTTGGGGCTAACGATCGCCGCGCTCATTGGTGCGTTCATGGTCAGCTATGTGTCGGCCAAGGCCGAAGCGATGCAAGCCGAAGTGCCGGGCGGTTCGATGCGCCGCGTCGAGCGGGCCGTGTGCATGACGCTGGGGGCTAGCATCGCTTCGTATACTATGCTGTTTTCGTCTTTCTGGAATGGCCTGGGCATCCCCGCCGATTGGCCGCTGCTGGTCGCCCTGGGCCTTATTGCGGTACTGGGCAACTACAGCACGGCCACCCGCTCGGCGGCGCTGCGGCGGGTGCTGGCGGGCAAGAAGTAGGCGAAACATGGCCGATTTTGCCATACCCCGCCTGCTCAAGGCCCAGCTCGGCGCGATTGTCGCCACCGGTGTCGATTTTTCGGTGATGGTGGCGATTACCAGCGGCCTGACCATGTCGCCCGTCTTGGGCACGGTAGTGGGCGCAAGCTGCGGTGCACTCAGCAATTTCTACATGGGCCGCCATTGGATCTTTGCCGCCAGTAGCGGTGACCATGGTGGCCAAGCCCTGCGCTACACCCTGGTCTCGGCCGCCAGCCTGGGCCTCAATGCCCTGGGCGAGTGGCTCTTGGCCGTACGCCTCGGCATCCCTTACGTTTTGGCGCGCGCGATGATCGCCGTCGCCGTCAGCCTGCTTTGGAACTACCCGCTCCACCGGCACTTTGTCTTTGCCGCACCGAGGTCGCCATGACAGCTCCGATCAATCCTTCGCAACCCAAGAATCAGCAAGTTGTTTTGCGCACTTCGCTGCCGGGTCCGCTCAGCAAAGCCTTTCGCGACCGCGAAGATGCCCACCTGGCGCCCGGTGCTCAGGCCTACGCTCTAGAAGCTGGGGTGGTGGTCGATCACGCCGAGAACGCTACGGTGACCGATCTCGACGGCAATACGCTGCTCGATTTTGTAGGCGGCATCGGTGTTTGCGCGATCGGTCACTCGCATCCACGCTGGGTCGCTGCGGTGCAAAAGCAGGCCGGCAGCGCCGCGATGGGGGCGTATTCAAGCCCCGCGCGTGTCGAATTGCTCGAGCGCATTGCCGCCCATCCGCCCGCGCCCGGTGTGCACCGTACTCAGGTCTACTCGGGCGGTGCCGAGGCGGTCGAAAGTGCCATGCGCCTAGCGCGCGCCCACACCGGACGCCAAGATTTCATGGCGTTTTGGGGCGCCTTTCACGGCAAGACGGTGGGGGCCCTGTCGCTGATGGGCTCGACCTGGTCGCGCGGCTTGGGCCCGCTCATGCCCGGCGTGCACCACTCGCCCTACGCCGATTGCTACCGCTGCCCGCTCAGCACCACCTACCCCGGCTGCGGCCTGGCCTGTGCCGAGCAGCTGCGGCAAAACCTGAAGAATGGCCCGCAAGTCGCCGCCGTCATCGCCGAGCCAGTTCAAGGCACCGCGGGCAACATCATCCCGCCCGACGACTTTTTGCCCACGGTGGCCAGCATCGCCCGCGACAGCGGTGCCTTGTTCATTGCCGACGAAATGATCACGGGCTTTGGCCGCACCGGCAAGCGCTGGGGGGTCGAACACAGCGGAACCAAACCGGATATCGTGACCATCGGCAAAGCCTTTGGCGGCGGCTTCCCCATCAGCGGCCTTGTCACCACCGACGCGATTTCGATCGCCAAGCCGTGGAGTGCGCCGTCGGGCTCGTCGTCGAGCTATGGCGGCAACCCCTTGGCCTGTGCCGCCGCCGCGAGCGCGCTGCAGATCATCGACGAAGAGCGCTTGGCCGAAAATGCCGCCGAAGTGGGCGCGATTTTACTCAGCGAGATCGAAGACTTCTCCGAGGTGTTTCCGTTCGTGGGCATGGTGTCGGGCCGCGGCCTGATGCTGCGGATCGAGCTGGTGCAAGACAAGGTGACCAAGGAGCCGCTGCCCAAACCCGTGTGTATGCGCCTGTTTCACATCCTGACCAAGCTGGGGCTGATTACCATGGCCACCTCGCCGCACTTGCGCCTCCAGCCGCCGCTGACGCTCGACGCCGACACCGCGCGCACCGGCGCCCGCTTACTGCGCCAAGGCTTTGCCGAAATGGCCGCCGGCGGCTGGTGGAAGCCGTGAGCGAGGCCGCCAAAGACCGCGTGGCGATGACGCTGGCGACTTGGTTTGGTGCGGGCCTCGTGCCACTGGCGCCGGGTACCGCCGGTTCTGCTGTGGCCGTGCTGCTTTTCTGGCCCCTGCGCGCCCTTGGCCTCGACGTGATGGCCGCGCTCATCATGCTGGTCATCGGCGTGGGCGTGTGGGCCTCGGCGCGGGTGGTGGCACTGCGCGGCGGCCATGATCCGCAGATCATCGTGATCGACGAAGTGGCCGGCCAGTGGCTCACCTTGCTGGCAGTGCCGGCAGATTGGCGTTGGTTTTTGGCGGGTTTCGTGGTGTTTCGTCTGGCCGACCAGTTCAAGCCGTGGCCGGCGCGCCAGGCCGAGCGCGAGCTGCCGCCCGCCTGGGGCGTGATGATGGACGACGTGCTGGCCGGTGGCTGGGGCGCGGTGGCCCTGTGGCTGGCGCAGCGGTGGATTTAGCAATTTACAAGTTGTTTCAACGAGGTTTTTGATGTGGCTGCGCCCCGCGATCGCCCTCAGCTTATTCGCGATCCTGAGCGGCGCTGCGCCGGCGTGGGCCGATCGCCTGGTCTGCGATCGCCAAGTCGAAGATTTTGCAAACGATACAACGGGTTCGTGGCCCAAGGGCTGGCGCGAGCGCGACGGTCTGACGCCGGCCGAAGCCACGCTCAAGACCCGTGTCGCCGTCGAAACTGCTGGTACTTTCAAGGCTATGCGCGTCACGTACGCCAGCAAAGCCATCACCGTGGGCCGGCAAGTTCCGGGCTGGGATCTGCAGCGCTACCCCATCTTGCAGTGGCGCTGGCAGGCGGTGCGGCTGCCCAAGGGCGGCGACGAGACCCGCTCGGGGCGCAACGATGTGGCCGCGTCGGTGTACGTGTTCTGGAAGGCTGCGTGGCCGTTTCGCGTGCATAGCCTAAAGTTTACATGGAGTTCAACTCTGCCGGCCGGTACCCACCACGATCGCGGCGCTGGCCACTACCACGTCAAAGTCGTCGAGAGCGGCTCTGGGCACATGGGCCAATGGCAGACCGCGCAAGTGGATGTGTTTGCCGAGCATTTGTTGCGTTTTGGCGAGAATCTGGGTGAGCCGATTGGGATCGCCGTCCTGACCGATGGCGACGACACCGAGAGTCCGTCCGAGGCGCTGTACGCCGAGTTTCGTCTGTGCCGCAAGATCCCGTAAAAACTAGAATTGCTCGTCGTCGCCCAAGAAGCGCCACATGCCCAGCGCCAGCTTGCCCAGCTTGACCCGGCCAACGCGCACGCGCTTCAGCCCCATCACGCGCAGCCCAACGGCCTCGCACATGCGCCGAATCTGGCGCTTTTTACCCTCGCGCAGCACAAACCGCAGCTGATCGCGGTTCAGCCACTCCACCTCGGCGTGCAGGAGCGGTTCCCCGTCGAGGTACAGGCCGTGGCGCAGCAGGTCCAGCCCGCTTTGCTCCAGGTAGCCCTCGACCCGAACCAGGTATTCCTTATCCATAATGCTGTCTTCGCCGATCAGCTGGCGGGCGACGCGCCCGTCTTGCGTCAGCACCAGCAGCCCCGTCGAGTCGATGTCGAGCCGCCCCGCCACCGACAGATCGCGCAATTGCTCGCGGCGCAGCAGCGGCCCGGCGTATTGCGGATCGCGATTCTCGGGCAAAATCAGCTCGATAGCAGCCCTGTAGCCATGCTCCGGCTGGGTCGACACAAACCCTATCGGCTTGTTCAGCAGGATGGTCGCCCGCTGCTGCTGCACCGTTGCGCCGCGCTGGTCGAGCTCGATGCGTTGGTCGCGCCGCACCCGGGTGCCCAGCGTAGCCATCACCTCGCCATCGACCCGCACCCAGCCGCGGCCAATGTAATCGTCCGCCTCGCGTCGCGAACACAGGCCTAACTCGGCCATACGCTTGCTCAGCCGCGGAAAATCTTGGTTGTCTTGCTTGTCGTCCATGGCCAACCTCGGCCGCAAGGTAGCCGGTTCGACCCATTCGGGCAACGCGCGGCGCCGGCCAGAGGTCTTTACGTGCGCCCATCATCCCCGTAGTCTTGTTGCCCGCTCGCGGCGGCGTGCGAATCAACCGTCGCGATCGCTGGGGCAACGCCAAGAAACGCAAGGAGTTCCTGTTGATTGCAGTGGTCGATTACGGTGCGGGCAACGTCGCCAGCGTGGTGCGGGCGTTGCGGCATTTGGGCGGCGATGCGCAGCTCGTCAGTGATCCCAGCGAGTTGCTTGCCGCCGAGCGGATTGTCTTTCCGGGCCAAGGCCATTTTGGCCAGGCGATGCGCCAGCTTGAAGCGACGGGCCTGGGCCGCGCCTTGCGCCAAGGCATCGACAGCGGTCGGCCGTTCTTAGGTATTTGCCTAGGGTTACAGCTTCTTTACCAGGGTAGCGACGAGGCGCCGGGCGTGCCCGGTTTGGGGTTGTTGCCGGGTCATTGCCAACGCTTTGCCCCGGGTCTGCCCGTGCCGCACGTGGGCTGGCAGCAGGTGCGCGCACCGTTTCGCTCGAAGCGCACAGGTCTTGAAAACTACGATGATTTCTATTACTTCGTGCACAGTTACTACGCACCAGCCGATGGCGTGGCCGTGACTGCGGTGGCCGATTACGGCCTGCGTTTTGCCGCTGCGGTGCGTCGCGACCAGCTGTGCGCGGTGCAATTTCACCCCGAGAAGTCGGGTCGCGCGGGCCTCGACTACCTGGCCGCATGGCTACAGATTCGCTGAAGTTTTTAGCCTTTCTCCGCAAGGATGCCCGTGCACACCGTTCGCCTTATCGCCTGCCTCGACATCGAACACGGTCGCGTGGTCAAGGGCGTGCGCTTTGCCGACCTGCAAGATCAGGGCGATCCCGTAGAGCTGGCGGCACGTTACGATGCCCAAGGTATCGACGAGCTCGCGTTTCTCGATGTGCGCGCCAGCGACCAGGGCCGCGATATCCTCCGCGACTTGGTGCGCAAGGTATCAGAAGTACTGTTTATTCCCTTTGCCGTGGGCGGTGGTCTGCGCAGCCTAGACGACGTGCGCGCCGTGCTGCGTGCCGGTGCCGACAAGGTGACCGTGGGCTCGGCAGCGGTGGCCAATCCCGAGCTAGTGCGGCAGATCGCCAATGAATTCGGCAGTCAGTGCCTCGTCGTGTCGCTCGACGTCAAGCGTTTGGACGGGCGGTTTGCCCTGACCAGCCACGGTGGTCGCCGCGATACGGGTCTTGATGCCGTTGAATTCGCCAAACAAGTTGCCGATTTGGGCGCGGGCGAGCTCCTCGTCAACGACATGGACGCCGATGGCACCCGCCAGGGGTTTGGCCACGATCTGAACCGGGCGATCGTGCGCGCCGTGCCGATTCCGGTGATCGCGAGCGGTGGTGCCGGCAAGCCCGAGCACTTTGCCGAAGCGGTCGAGCAAGGTGGCGTGCACGCGGTGCTGGCGGCGAGCGTGTTTCATCAGGGCGATTTCTCGATTCGCGACGTAAAGGACTGCATGCTGCGCCGCGGGATTGCCGTGCGCACGTAGCCGCAACGGTCCTAGCAGAAAAGGTGAGCGACGATGTTGATTCCTTCGATTGACCTGATGGGCGGCAAGGCCGTGCAGCTGCGGCAGGGCAACCCCGACGACTGCGCGGTGGTGGTCGACGACCCGATTGCCCTGGCCCTAGAGTATTCGCGCTATGGCGAGGTGGCGATCATCGACCTGGATGCCGCGCTGGGTAGGGGGGATAACCTTGCGACAATCGAGCGTATTTTGGCCAAGGTCGATGCGCGCGTCGGCGGTGGCATCCGCGATCATGCCCGCGCCGACCGGCTGCTGCGCGCGGGGGCCCGCAAGATCATCATCGGCACGGCCGCCACGCCCGAGTTCTTGCAGCGCTATGCCCGCGACCAGGTGATCGTCGCAATTGATCAGAAAGGTGGCCAAGTTGCGACCCATGGCTGGACGGCGACGGCGGGTGAGACGGCCCTTGAACGTTGCGTGCGGCTCGCGCCCTATTGTGGCGAGTTTCTGTTTACGGTGGTGGATCGCGAGGGCCTGATGCAGGGCGCTGACCTCGAAGCCATTGCCGAAGTGTGCAAAAGTACGCGCAATACCATCACCGCAGCCGGCGGCATTACCACTGTCGCCGAGGTCGCGGCGATCGACAAACTGGGTGCCAACAGCCAGCTGGGCATGGCGCTCTATACCGGCAAGCTCGACCT
Source organism: uncultured Myxococcales bacterium (assembly GCA_903883645.1). Lineage (GTDB taxonomy): Bacteria > Myxococcota_A > UBA9042 > UBA9042 > UBA9042 > SXRM01. Next base: position 56,187 of record CAISBR010000066.1, read on the forward strand.
GGCCGAAGCGTTTTTGGGCCTGCTCGACTGGGGCAAGACCGGCGAGCTGATGCCCGTGGTGGTCGAAGACGACTCGCAAGTGCTGATGTTTGCTTGGGCAAATCGCGAGGCCGTGACCGAGACGCTCAAGACCGGTCGCGGCACGTTCTTTTCGCGCTCGCGCCAAGAGCTGTGGAAGAAAGGCGACACCTCGGGCCACGTGCAGCATGTGCAAACCGTGCGCTGGGATTGCGATCGCGACTGCCTGCTGTACCACGTCGAGCAAACGGGCGAGGCCTGCCATCTGCCGCAGCGCTCGTGTTTTGGCCCGCAGCGCTTCGACTTGCATCAGCTTGAGCGGGTGTTGCGCGAGCGCCGCGATCGCCCCGAGCCGGGTGCCTATACCTCGCGGCTGTTCGCCGACCGCAAACTGCTGCACTCCAAGATCCGCGAAGAGGCCGACGAGTTGGTGCGCGCCCACACCGACCGCGACGTGGTGTGGGAGACGGCGGACGTGCTGTTCTTCAGCATGGTCAAGCTGGTTTCGCTGGGGCTGACCCTCGATCAAGTAGAGCGCGAGCTGCGGTCGCGGCACGGTCGCCGGCGAATCTCGTAGCTTTTCTGCTTGTGGCCCGGCGCGGTGCACGCTAGGCTACGGGGATGAACAAGCACCTCTCGCACTCCGTTTTCGGCTTAGCCCTGGCAACCTTGGCTGCCGCACTGACCTGCATCGCGGCGCCCGCCTCTGCTGCCGTGCCTACCACGGCCGCCATCGAAGGCGCGCTGACCTCGGTTGGCGGTGGGCCCGTGGCCGATGGCACCTATCCGCTCACTTTCTCGCTGCTCGATGCGGCGGCTGGCAATGCGATTTGGACCGAGGGTCCGTCGAATATTGTCGTTAAAGGTGGCGCATTTGCTTACACGCTGGGCAGCAAGACGCCGCTGACCGCTGCGCTGCTGACCGGCGACCGCTGGCTGCAAGTGCAGGTTGCGACCGACACGCCGCTGCCCACCGTTCAGGCTCGCTCCGTGCTGCTCGCCTTGCGCGCGGCGGTGGCCGAAGGGCTCGAGTGCTCGGGCTGCATCAAGGCAGGGCACCTAGACCCCGCACTTTTGCAGGGCTATGCCAAAAGCGCCGACCTGGCCGCCTATGCCAAGGCGTCCGATCTGAGCGGCTATGTCAAGACCGGCGACCTGGGCGACTATGTGAAGGCCGCCGCTCTCGCGACCGTAGCCGCGTCGGGTGACTACAAAGACCTTAAGAATGCTCCAGTTTTTGCCACGGTAGCCAAGTCGGGCAGCTACGTCGACCTGCTCGACCAGCCCATCCTGGCCAAGGTTGGCACATCGTGCGGCAGCGGCCTCGTCGTCAAGGGCATCAAGGCCGACGGCAGCTTAGAGTGCGTGGCGGGCGGAGTTAGTGCAGCGACGCTGCCTGCCGACGGCCTCAACGAAATCTCGAACAACCTACTTTCGACCGAATTTGCTGAGGTTGCGTCGAGCACCGCCGCGCCGCTCGCCATCGCCGACAACTTGCCGGCCGGCATTGCCGACGCCATCACCGTGCCCGACTTTGGCACCGCCCAAAGCCTGACGGTCAGCATCGACATCAGCAATTCCGATATCTCCAAAGTCCGCGTCACGCTTTACGATCCGAGCGGCGCGGCCTACAAGCTGTACGACCAAGGCGCAACGGGTACTGCGCTCGTCGCCACGTATCCCGCGCCGACCAAGACGGTCACGGGCGACTTGACCGCTTGGGTTGGCAAGAATCCCAAGGGCACCTGGTCGATCAACGTCGCGGACCTGGCCGCCGCCACGGGCTCGCCCAAGACCGACGGCAGCCTGAATGCCTGGAGCATCACCGTCAACACCTTGTCGAGCAAGAAGGTTTCCGTCTCGGGCGCGCTGGTGATGACGCCGGCTTCCACGGCACCGATCGCTTGCCAACCCTCGACCATGGGCGCGATGTACTTCGACAAAGTCTCGAAAACCTTGCGGTATTGCGACGGCTCCATCTGGAAGACCTTGGCCGACAGCTGCGGCAACGGCATCTTAGACGCCAACGAAGAGTGCGACGACGGCAACAATGCCAACGGCGACGGCTGCAGCTCGACCTGTATCGCCTCGCTCGGCATCTCAAAGAACAAGCCCGGCGCAACCTGCGTCGACATCCAGAAGGGCTGGACTACCGACGGCGTCGTCGCCAAAGACGGTCTGTACTGGGTCAAGGCGCCTAAGGGCCAGGTATTCCAGGCGTATTGCGACATGACCAGCGACGGCGGCGGCTACACCTACTTGCCGATCGACGCTGGCAAGGCCACCAGCAAGGTGACCGACGACAACACCTGCAAAGACTACGGCTGGGACCTCATCTACCCGCGCACCAAGACGCAGTGGACCGCCGTGCTCGCCAAGTACGGGACCAGCTACTTCTCGACCATCCCCGGCGTCTACCGCGACAGCGGCACGGGCAGCTACACCGGCTGCATCATGCGCGACCCCAAGGCCTACGGCTCGGGCTGTGCCGACTGGAAGGTACCCGACGGCGGCAAGTGGTGGCTGCGCGACTCGACCTACAGCGAGCCCAACGGCGACTACACCAACGGCTGCTGGCTGTCGATGTACGGCTGGGACCCGGCGAACATCCAGTTCAACGATGGCGGCTGTGGCTCGTCGACCAGCAAGTACGTCTGCGCGCCCAACGATAAGCAGTAGACCGGCTTAGCGAATTGCCAAAACGCCGGCAGCCCGGTCGAGTAGCACCCCTTGTCGGTCGCTACCCGGCTGGGCTGTTTGGCTTTTCGAAGCTAGCCGGGCCAGTTATGCTACTTGGTGGCAACGTGCGGCGCGGCGGGCACCACCAGCACGGGGCAATGCGCCTGACGCACCACCTTGTCGGTCGTAGAACCCAGCAGCATCAAAGCCAAGCCGGCGCGGCCATGCGAACCCATCACGATGAGGTCGGCCTTGTGCTCGGCGGCCCAGCGCACGATCTCGCTCGACGACTGACCCAGCGCCGTAGCAATTGTGGTCTGGGTCACGTCTTGGCTCGCGGCAATCGCGGCCCATTCTTGCAGCGACTCGCGGGTCTTGGCCTCGACTTCGCCCAGGATCTCGGGGCCGGCCGTGACAAAGCCGTCGGGCAGCACGTAGCCGGGCACGGGGTAGACGTTGAGCAGTGTCAGGTCTGCGCCATAGCGGCGCGCCAGCTCGCAAGCCCACTCAAGCGCTTGCTTGCTCGGGTCCGAAAAATCAACCGGTACTAGGATGTGCTTGAATTCCATGATTGCGCCTCCATGCTGCCGCCCACTTGATAACTTAGGTGGCTTAGGCGGTCACGCTAGCGGCTTGGCAGGGGCTTGTGCCACAAACTCGTCGCGGGCCTAGGCGGGCGGCGGCGGACAGCGCGGCCCAGAACGAACAAATCGATCGCATTGGGTTTTCTGTGGGCAGCCCTGTCCTTTTTTGTGGGGCGCACGCTCGCGTCCTTACGGCCGACTCGCCGCGCCACGCCGCAGATCCCGTATGGTATCCAGAGTTTCGGGCGCCAGTGTGAGGGGAGCAAAAATGCCAACGCGAACCCAGCGCCGGCACTGCGGAGTGGTCCGCGGCCAAGCACCAAGTTCGCGTTGCCTGCTAGCTCGACATTCGACTTATGCGGGCGTCACCAGCCGCGCCACGAAGTCGATCTTGTCCTTCTTTTGCAGCTTGAGCTTCTTGACCTGGGCGCGCTCAAGCTCCTCTTCGTGCGTCAGCGAATGGTAGCCGTCTAACTCGTGCAGACGGCGTTCGAGGGCCGCGTGTTCGACGTTCAGTTGCTCGAGCAGCTCAAACCGCTCGTCCTGATTGACCGGAACAGTGTCCATGCCTTGCCTCCGTGCGGCCGGCGAAGACCGCGATTGGCGCGACGCACCGCGCTGGGCGCCGCTGGGGTACCGTGCTGCAGTCAGGCTGCCAACAGCGGACCCTGACGCGATAGTAGCGAGGGCAAGCGAGGCCGGCAACCCAAAACGCTGCAGGTCGCTTGCACGGTGACCGGCGTGTGACTACGGCTCGCAAGTGCGCATGGCGGCTTGAGCTACTGGCCAAGCAGCGCACGCTCGGGCCACCAGCCGGTCTCCGCCACGGCGCGGCGATGGGGATGGACCGCCAAAAATTGCTGCGGCACGGCTGGGTCTATCGCGGTCGGCGCACGCTGGCTCAGCTCGGCCAGACACAGGCCCTGGTGGGCGACCATGGCGTTTTCGACGAAGGCGCGCGCACTTCGGGCATCGTCGGAATTGCGCGAGGCCACCAGCTCGGCCGCATCGACCTCGAGCACCGCAAGCCGTTGCCGCAGGGCGCTTTGCAGCGAACTCATCGGCAATTCGCCAGCGCGGCGGCTCAGCAGGTCGAGCCACGGCCGGTGTAGACTCAGCCGCTGCATGTCGCGCCAACACTGGGCAATCAAGACGTTATGCGCCCCTTCCCACGACTCGGTGACCAGCGCGTCGCGGTACAGGCGGCCCAGCGGCGTAAAGTCTTCGATCGCCGCATTGCCGCCGATCACCTCCATGGCGTTGCGGATCATTTGTGTGGTGCGGACACTGGTCCAGTATTTGTTCATGTTTAGGCCCAGGCGCACGGCGTCGGGATCGCTGCCGGCCGCGTCGATCGCCACGAGGTCGAGCGTGCTGGCGGTGGCGGCACAGGCCTCGGCAAAGACCTGCGCGACCATGGCGTTGGTGTTGGCAAAGTGGCCGATCGGCTGGCCAAAAGCGCGACGGAAGCGCGCAAAACCCGAGGCCTCGCGGTAGCTGCGCCAGAGCATCCCGCAGCAGGCCATGGCGTTCCACAGTCGCGAGGTGTTCAGCACGATATCGACCACATGGTGGAAGCCCTGGTCGAGCGGCCCGAGCTGCCAACCCCGCGCGCCCTGCCAGTCGACCTCGCCCGAGGCCATGGCGCGGGTGCCCAGCTTGTGCTTCAGCCGGCGAATCGTCAGCTGATTAGGCTCGCGAGGCGTGTCGAAAAGCGTATGCGACATAGGGCTTTGCGCAACGTCGCGCCCCTGCGGCAGATCGTGCGGCACGATAAACAGCCCCAGACCCTTGGTGCCCGCCGCCGCGCCATCGGGCCGAGCGGTCAGCACATACAGCGGCGCATCGATGACCGAGCAGAACCACTTCTCGCCGGTAAGGGCCCAAAGTGCAGGATTTTCGGCAGTTTCTGCGCCGATCAGCGTCGCTTGGGTGGCATTGGCGCCCACATCCGAGCCGCCCTGCACTTCGGTCAAGAACTGCGCGCCGTACAAGCGCCTGTCGTAGTGCGGATTCAGCAGCCCGGGCAGCAGCGCCTTTTGCAGGGCAGGGTGGCCGCAGCGCTGAATTGCCTTGATCATGCCAGCGGTACAGGCCAGTGGACAGGTGTGGCCCGCCTCGCCGTGGTGCGCTGACAGGATCATCAGCACGGCCTGTTCTACCGCGCGTCCGGCTTGGCCCGTCACGCTCATCACCCCAGAACCATAAATGATCTTGCCCCACTCGTGGTAGCTGGCGTCGAAGCGCACCCGCTCTTGGCGGCGGCCCAGGTAGTCGAAGCGGTCGAGCACGGGCAGGTTGGGGTCGTGGCTGCAGCGGTGCACCAGACCCTCGCTGGCGCCGACTTGCCTACCAAAGTGCTCAAGATGACTGTGAACCTGCGCCCCCGCGTGCGGCGCAAAATGCTCGACCATCGCGACCAGGGCGGCGTTGCCGCGGTACCAGTTGCCGTCGTCGGACTGGCGCCAAGCGATCAAGTCGGCGCGGCCTTGCGAAATCGCGTCAATTGGATTGGGGGAGTTCATGGGCGAAACCTGGGGCCGCGGCAGGCGGCTGTGGCGAAAGGGTAGCGCCGGCGGCGTGCGCGTGCCAAGTGGCCGCCTCGCCAACAACCGAGAATGACAAATGATTACTGGTAACCCGTCAATTCACTTGACAACTATCAAGTGGGGTTTAGATCCATCCTAGGTGACGCGCTGCGCGTCCAAGGGCTTGCGGGCCCTGGGAAGGTTCGGGTGAAGGTCTATAGCCTCGATCTACTTGATACCTATCGACTGATGTCGGGGGTTGCGGTCGATCTCCGTCCAGCGTCGGAACTTGCGCGCATCTACTTGAATGACCTGGCTTTGCGCCTGGCGCAGGGGCAGGGCTATGCCGAGCTGCTGGCGCGGGTGCTGCGCCCGGATGGGCCGCTGTACGAGGGTCGCAGTCCGCTGGCCCCCGGCAGCGAAGACCTGGCCGCGCTGCGTGCGGCGCGCGATCTGGTGTACCGTGCCGGCGTAGCTGAGGGAGCGATCGAAGCAAATGCGAGTGAGTTCGCGGCGTTGCCAGTTGGCCTGCGCGGCGGTGTGGCGGCGACGGCGCGACCGGCATCGGGTAGTGGGCTGACGACCGAGGCGATCGTCACGGTGGGCGAAGCGATGGAGATGCTGTCGATTACTCGGCAAGCGGTTATTAATGCTGTAAAAACAGGTCGAATTCGCGGCGAGCAGCATGGCAAGCTGTGGGTGCTGTCGCGCGAAGATGTGTTGCGCTACCGTTTGGCGCGCGATGACCGGCGCATCGCCCGCGAGTCCGCGGCCTGATTGCCAAAACGGCGCAACCAGGGTGCATGTGGCGGCGCGGTAGGCTACGATGCCCACCACGGTGGCCGCACCCGATCAGCGGCCAAGCGGGCGACCGACGATGCAGGTGAAGATGGCTGTAAACGTAGCAGGTTGCCGCAAGATCGTGCTGCGCCCGACCCTGGCCTTGATGGCGGCGCTGCTGCTGGCGCAATGGCTGGCGCCCCCACCCTTGGCTCCGCTGGCGACGGCCTATGCCGCCAACGCCGCCAAGAAACAGAAGAGCGCCACGCCGGCGACTATCCTTAAACAAATTGCGACATTGCCAGCCGGCAAGGACCGCGACGCGGCCGTCGACGAGCTACTCGAATTTGGCGAACCGGCATGGGCTGAGGTCAAGGTGGCGCTGCCTAGCCTGGCGGCGATCGAAGGTGGTGCCAATGTGGTGGTCGACCTGCTGCTCGGCTTTGGCCCTGCCGCGCTCGACGAGATCGTGGCGTGGGGCCCCAAGCTGGCCGATGGGCCGGCGCTGCGGTTGTGCCGGCAGGTGCTTCGCTTCCCCAAAGACGACCGGCAAGCCGCACTGCTCGAAGCGCTTTTGCCCCGCAACGACGAGCAGATCCTGCTGCTGATCTTGCCCGAGCTCGTGACGCGCGACCGCCCGGCGGCCATGGCGCGGTTGGTGGTGCTGATCGACGACACCCGGCCCGGCGTGCGCAACTACGCGATCGACACGCTGGTGGCCAAGCGCTGGGAGCCGGCGATGACGCCCCTGGTGCGTCGGCTGGGCCAAGAGCGGCTGAGCGCCTCGCCCGAAAACTTGGGTCTGCGCAGTAAAATCATCCATGCTATCGCCCAGATTGGTGCGGATCGCGAAGCGCCGGTGCCGCCCTTGTTCGAGGCACTTGAGCTGCCCGATCAGCGCGAGGCCGTGCTCGAAGGCCTGCAAACGGTGGGGGCGCCGGCGATCAAAGCGGCGATCTACTTGCTGCAGACGGCCGAGCGGAGCCGCATCGAGACTGCGCTGGTCGTGCTGTCGCACCTGCGGGTGGCCGCGGCGCCGCAACTGGTGCCGGTACTGGTCAATACCAAAGACGAAATGACGCGCACGCTCATCGTCGACATGCTGGCCCACTTGGCCGTGCCCGAAGTGCGCGCCGAGGTGCTGCGCATGGTCCGCGAGCGCAAATTCCCTGACCTTGAGCAGGGTTTGCTGCTAGCGCTTACGTTGTACGACGACGATGTGCGCAAGCTTTTGCTCGAGATGCTGGTGGCGCCCGACATGCTGGTCCGCGCACTGGCCATCAAGCACCTGTGGCGCCTGGCGGATCCCGAGACGTGGCCCGCGCTGCGCAACGTCGCCGCCCGCGATGCCGATGTGGGGCTGCGGCTGCAAGCGCTGCACGCGATGGTGGGCTTGGGGGATCCTAAAGCCGCGGATTATTTGCGCAAACTGGTCACGGTCAACGAACTTGACGAGCGCCTCGAGGTGATTCGTCTGATCGGCCGCGTCGACGACATGAGCGCGATTCCTGTGCTAGCGCACCAACTTGCCGACCCGAACGATGCGGTGTTTCGCGCCGCGCTGGCGAGCCTGAAGCGGCTGTCGTTCCACAGTGGGCCGCGCCGCGAGGTGGAGTGGCTGGGCTGGCTAGCTGCGGAAAATACGCGTAAACCCGAAGACTTTGAGACTGTGCAGCCGCGTGGCCATCGCTTCACCGTCGACGGGCGCGAGATGGGCTGGCTCGAAGCGGGCAGCCCAGACGACAAGACGATCGTGGTGCTGGCCGCTGGGCCGCTGCGCGACGCCTCGCACTTGGTGCCCACGGTGTGGCGATTGGCGAAAAGTTACCACGTGGTCGTGCCTCTGCGCGGCGTGAGCGCCCATACGGCGGCGACGTTGTCGGAGCAGGTGCTCGCGCAAGAACTGAGCAAGCTGCAACAGGAATTGGGCAAGCCGCAGATTGCGCTGCTGGCCGATCCCAGCGCGAGTCACTTTGCGCTGCGCTATGCCAACGAGCACCCCAAGGCGATCGCGGCGGTGCTGTTGCATGGCGGCCTGTGGCCCAGCCAGGCGGCGGTGCGGGCGGTGCCCGGGCAAGTGGCCGCGGCGATGCAGTCCCCGTGGAAAGAAGACATGGCGTGGGCGCTAGAGCAAAAAGGCCTGCTAGTGCCCGACCTTGCCTTGCGTCAGCTGAGTCGGGCGGTGTACGGCACCGTGCTCGCCAACCCCGAGATCGCGCGCCTACTGCCGCAGCCCAGCTATTTTTACGATGGTTTTAGCGTTGAGGCGCACGACCGGGCGGTGGCCGATGCCGGCGCATGGGACCCCAGCAAAGCCATGGTGCCGATGCTGATTCTGGCGGGTCAAAAGGCGCCGTGGGCCGAGATGAGCACGGCGGCGATTCAGGGCCTGCCGGCTAGCGTTCGCAAGCAGATCAAGCTGGTCAAGCTCGATGCCAGCGGCGCGATGCCCTTGGCCGAGCAACCCGACGATGCGGTGCGCGCTATCGAAGACTTTTTGAAGTAGTCGCAGCGATCGCGTCACGGCAGTGCGATAGCGCGCCTGCCCATCTCGACATTCGCCCGCCTTCGCGCCATGATTGCCAGCCGCGAAGCGCCTCGACGCAGGCGCCCAAAGTCAAGCCCGGAGGATCCAAATGCCCTATGTGATTACCAGTCTGTGTATCGACTGCAAAGATACCGCCTGCGCCGACGTCTGCCCCGTGGAATGCATCTACGAAGTGAACGACGGGGTGAGCGGCTACGCCAACCAGCTGTACATCAACCCCGACGAGTGCATCGACTGCACCAACTGCGAGCCCGCCTGCCCGTGGAAGGCCGTCTTCGAAGAAGACCAGGTGCCCGCCGTGTTCGCCGAGGATACCGAGAAGAATCGCGCGATTACCGACGCCATCGACGACTTTCACGTCGCCAAAGTGGTCAAGGATCACTCGCCGACGGCCGATCAGATCGCCGCCAACTTCGCCAAGTGGAACTACAAGGCGTAACTGCTTAAGTAGCCTGCGCGCGGCGCCCGTCGCAGCTGGACTTCGGTTCGCTGCGGCGGGCGTTCGCTTTTTTGTTGGCACTTGGTCTGCGGGCGCGGCTACGGAAGAATCTTGGCCAGCGCCCACTGGTCGAGCCATTCGCTCGCCTGCTCGGCGGCACTGGGCAGGGTCATGCCCTTGGCCAAGCCAACGGCCACCGCCGTCGCCAAGCGGCACCCCGTGCCCCGCAGGTTGCGCGGCGCCCCATCGGCGAGCGGCGGCCAGCCAATCTTGTTCGACAGGGGGTGGAACTGCCCATCGGCAAACAAGAAATCTTGCCCAAGCCAGCGCTCTGGAGCGTGGCCGCCCTTGAGCAGCACTGGGCACGGCAAGCGGCGAGCCTGGGCTTCGGCCTCGCCCAAGTCGGTGGCGAGAGGCGCCTCAGCTAGCCAGGCCAGCTCGGGCCAATTGGGCGTGACTACGGCACATGCCGGCAACAATTCGTGCAAGAACATCGCCCGAACGTCGGCGTGCGGCTCGTCGCCCCACAGCCAGCCGCCCGAAGTGGTGCTCAGCAGCGGGTCGACCACCAGTGGCATCGGGTGCCCGGCTACGGCGCGTGCGACTAGTCGAGCCGTCGCCAGGCTGCCCAACATGCCGGTCTTGCACGCCCGCGGTCGTCCATCGGCCAGGGCGGCCGCCAACGTTGTCTCAAGCTCAGCGAGCGCGGTGGGCCAGGCGCCCAGCCACTTCCTGTCCGTCTGGGCCGTGCGCGCCGTTACGACCGGTCGGCCCAGAACCCCTTGCAGGGCACAGACTTCAAGATCGGCGGCGAGCCCCGCCTGGCCACCAGGGTCTAGACCACCTACGAGCAGCACTGTGGGCGTTGTTGGCATGGCGTCCTCGTTTTCGCACGTTAGGACGCGCGGAACGACCGTGCAATGAGGCCAAGGCCGCCGCCGATGAGGCCGAGCATGGCCAGCAAAGTAGGCAAAGTGGTGGGTAAAAAGTGGATTTGCAGGCTGGTGATCACTTCGACGGTGAGCAGCACCAAGCTGCCGACGAGCATGGCCCAGCCGAGCTTGGCGCGCGCGTCGAAAAACAGCATGCCTACGCCGGCGATAAAGGGCACGGTCACGGTGCCGATCGAGCCGCCTGGGCCGTAGTTCATGCCGAAATAGCCGTGCCACATGCCGGCCGAGACCACTACCCGCGAAAACAGGAGGTAGAGACCCATGGCCGACAAGCCGCTGCCGATAAAGAAATGCGAGATGCCGCCTGGAGTTCCGCCTGCGCCTTCGATTGCCATGCTGCCTCCTGTGCCCGTTGCGTCCTATCGTACGCTGGGTGAGGGCGCTTGCCCACTTCCGTTGTCGCTCTGGTCGATGGTATCGCGAAGGTCGCGGCCCACGCACTCGCCGCGGCGGGCCCAGCAGCGTCGGCCCTCGCTGCACGCCTCCGACCTGCGGCAGTCGCTGTTGGTGCGGATGCCGCAAGCGGTTTCGCTGCTGTCTCCGGGTAGACTTGCGGGGCGCCAACCGGCCAGTTCCTCGGCGAGGGGGCTGATGGGGCGGCAGCGGCCTTGCACCTGGCACACGCGGCTTTGTAAGCAATCTTGGCGGGTTTCGACCGAGCAGCGACCGTCGCGCGGGCTGCAGCGGCCGTGTTCGACGCAGACTTGGCTACCCGTGCAATCGTCGCGGCTGCTGGCCACGCACTTGCCGTCTCGGGCGCTGCACCAGCCGTCGCGGCGGCAGGCGAGGTGGTCGTGGCAGTCCACATCGCGAATTACTTGGCATACGCCGTCGCGGGCGGTGCAGCGGGCCTCGGCGCGGCAGCTGCGGCTGGCCTCGCAGTCGCCGCTCGACACGGCTTGGCAGCGTCCGTCTAAGGCCGAACAGGCGCCAACCTCTTGGCACGCCTTGCGTTTGCGGCAGTCGTCGCCGGCCGGTACGCACACTCCGCCTACGGCCGTGCAGGCGCCCTTGTCGCGGCAACCTACTGAGATTGCGCACCATTGGTCGCTGGCGGCCAGGCAGCGGTGGCCGACGGCCTTGCACGCGCCGGTCGTGGCACACAGGCTGCTGGCTTGGCAGCTGGCGTCGTCGCTGGCGCCGCAGGTGGCGCTGGCTCCGCCGGGCAATTCGACGCGGCTGCATTCGCCAAACTCTTTGCAGCGAAACGAGTTCTTGCATGTGCCGGCGCCGACTTCGCACTGGCCCTGGGCACCCACTTGGCAGCGGCCCAAGGCATCGCACGCGTCGCCACAGCGGCTGCGCGACAAGCCGCCGATGCTGCACTTGCCGGCGTCGGCGTGGCAGCGGCCCTCGCGGCGGCAGACGTTCGCCAGCTCGCAGTCGTCGTCGGCGGTGGCCGCGCAAGATCCTGAAACGGCCGAGCAAAGTCCGTCTTGGGCGCAGACTTCGGCGTATTCGCAGTCGCGGCGCTCGCCCACCGTGCAGTCGTGGCCGTGGGCGGTGCAGACGCCGCGCTTGGCGCACGAGGGGCTGCGGCGGCACATCTCGGGGTCGCTGCACAGCCCCGCATAACAGCTCAATTCACCACGGCAATCCGAGCGTTTGGCGCACGTGTCGCCGACCTCGCCGCGGGCAAAACAGCCGGGCAGGGCGAGTGTGGCAAAAATCCACAAAGTGAGGCGAATTGTCGCACCCTTGACCACGCTGCTTCCGTTGTGCCAGCCCCGGTGCCAGCGCCCGGCAGGCTTTGCCACGGATCGGCAGCAGTTGCAAGGTCGGGCCGTCCGGCGCAAATTCCAGCGTGCCCGGCCAAGCGAGTTCGGGCGGCAGCGAGGCGCGCGTGACTCAGTTTTCTAGGCGGCAAATGCTCCAATTGCTCGCAGCTTCGGGCGTGATCGCCGCGTGCGACAGCGACCCCGCGCCCGCCACCAGCGCTGCGCCCAAGGTCTGCGACCCCGTCGGCGGCGGCGCCAGCATCAGCCATGGACCGATCTCGGGCGGCTGCGGCGCCACCAGCATCCGCTTGGCCGTGCGCCTAACGGGCCCCGGCAAAGTCGCCTTCGACCTTGTGGCCGGCGGCAAGACCGTGCGCACCGCGTGTGATATCGCTAGCGAAAGCAACGACTTTGCAGTCATCATCGACGCCACGGGCCTGAGCACCGCCAGCGAATTCAGCGCCATCCCCGTGGTCGACGACGTACCTGTGCCCAGCCGCGCCATCGCCACCCGCACCTTTGCCAAGGCAGGGCAAGCCACTGATTTTAGCTTTACTTTTGGCTCGTGCTGCCGCTACGACGACAAGGGCGTGGGCACCAGCAGCATGGGCAAGGTCTTTGACGTCGCGGGCAAGCTGACGCCAAAACCCTGGTTTTTCGCGCAGATCGGCGACTGGACCTACCCCGACTACCTGTTTGCCGACAAGGGCCTCGACGCTAAGGGCAACAATTACACGGCGTATCCGGCCGAGATCAGCAAGTCGTGGCACCGCCGGCTGATGGACGGCTACCCCCTGCGCAACTTGCTGGCGACGATGCCAGTGGTACATGTGTGGGATGATCATGATTTTGCAGAGAATAATGCTTGGGGCGGCGTAACTGGCCTGCAGAGCGACCGGGTAGCGGCCTTTGAGCGCTACTTGCCCAACTACCCGATCGCCAAGTCGAAAGCGGGCGTGTGGCAGAAGTTTACGGTGGGGCACTGCGAGTTCTTCTTGGTCGATATGCGCTCGCAGCGCACCGAGCTAAAGAAGGCCCTGTATTCGCAGAAGAATGCCGACGGCAAGCTGGTGTGGACGTTTGCTGAGCCGGCGGGGCATACCATGCTGGGCCAAGAGCAGCTCGATTGGCTGCTGACGGGGCTAAAAACATCGAAAGCACAGTGGAAATTCGTGTTTATGCCGGTCGAGATCAACCCCCGCTACGACGCCGTGATGCAAAAAGCGCTGACCGATGCGCCCATCGCGGCGGTGCTCGAGGCCCTGGGCGATAGCTGGTGCGGCTACCCGAGCGAGCGCGACAAGATTTTGGCGCTGCACCGTACGGGCGCGGTCAAGAACATCGTTTTCTTGACGGGCGACGCGCACATGGGCGCCATGAAGGGCCGCGACGCCGATTGCCCGCCGATCCACATGGCCGCCAATCTCGACATTACCCAGGCGCCGATTATGGACCTGATCGAGAAGTTCTTGATGCCTGCCAAGGACTTGTGGCCTGAGTGGTACCAGCTGGCGGCCGACCCGAACACGATCGGCGTGGTCAGGATTGTGACGCAGCCGAAACACCAAGTTGTTTTCGAGAGCTACGACCCAAGTGGCAAGCTTTTGCACGCGATGACGGTCGAGAGCGACGCCGGTTGACCGGGGCAGCACCGGGCGGCACACTGAGTGCCCGGCAAGTTGCCGGCAGGGCAGGCGATCATGGCGCAAGGCGAACCGGGCGACGACCTGCAGGCACTGATCGCGGCGATCGTGCAGCAAGTGCTCGAAGATCCATCGTTTTCGCAGGTTACGACGCCGGCGCCGCACGCGAGCGAACCGCCGATCCGACCGCGGGCGCTCGAGCAGATGATCACTGAAATTGCTCAAGAACTGTGGTCGCAGGCGCCGCTGCCGCCGGGGCGCCCGCTGCCGGGTCTAGACCGGCTGGCCGATCGTGCCGCGCTGCCCAAGTTGGCCAAGGCCACGCCGTCGCGAATTGGCATTGGTCGCGCGGGCTTGCGTTACCCCACCAAGACCTATTTGGCCCTGCGCGCCGATCACGGTACCGCCAAAGAAGCGGTGGCCAGTACGCCCAGTCCGGGGTTTGTGCAGCAGCTCGGCGCGCTCGAATTGCATACACAAGCCGATGATCTAGAAACGTTTTTGCTGCAGCCCAACCAGGGGCGCACGCTCGACGCGGCCTCTGTGGGTCGGCTGCGCACAGAGGGTAGCCGCGGTGTGGATGTGCAGATTATCTTGGCCGACGGTCTGAGCGCCTGGGCGGCGGAGCGAAATCCTGGTCTTTTGGCGGCCTTGCAGCGCGAGCTGACGCGAGTCGGTTTTAGCCACGGGCGGCCTATCTATGTGAATCGTGCGCGAATCGCGGTCGCGGACCAAATCGGCGTGGAGCTGGGGGCCAAGGCGACCGTCATCGGCTTGGGCGAGCGGCCGGGGCTGGGCACGGGCGACTCCCTGTCGCTGTACTTGGCTTATAACCCCAAGATCGGCCAAGACAATGCCGAGAAGAATTGCATCAGCAACGTGCGGCCGCAGGGGCTATCGGTCGACGAGGCCGCGCGGCAAGCCGCCGAAATCCTAAAGAAAGCCCGCGAGATCGGTCAGGGTGGACTGGCGGTCGCGGCGCCGCAGCGCACTTGGTAGATGCTGAACAAGCGAGGTTTGCGAATGGACCTTTCTCGCATTGAGCCCGCGTGGCTGCCCGACGGTCTGCAGCCCATCCTGCCGAACCTGTTGAGTTGTCGACTGATTCCCAATGTTGACCCGGCCTTGGCCAGCAAGCTGGGCGCCACCGATCGCCACGTATCGCTGGGGCTGGTTACGGTAGACCAAGACGACTCGACGTACGCGGCCCTGGACCACGCGACCAAGTTTGCCGACGTCGAAGTGATCTATGCGCGCAGTTTTTATGCCGGCTCGGGCAACGCATCGGGGCCATTATCTGGCGAAATCCTTGGCATTTTGGCTGGTCCTGACCCGGATGAAGTGGCCGAAGGTCTAGCCGCTCTGCGCGAGTACTTGCTGCGCTCGGCGTGCTTTTACAGGCCGGCCAAGGCGGCGAACGCGGTGTCGTTCTTTCCGCATGTGATCCCCGAGACAGGTCATTACCTGAGTCGTTTGGCGGGGATCGAACGCGGTGAGCCGCTGGCTTATCTGATTGCGCCGCCGGTCGAGGCGATGGTGGCCCTAGATGCTGCCCTAAAGGCTGCCGATGTGCGCCTGTGCCAGTTTTTTGGCCCGCCGACGGAAACGAACTTTGGTGGAGCGTACTTAACGGGTCGCTTGGCCGAAGTTGAGGCGGCGGCGGCGGCCTTTGCGGCGGCGGTCGTCGATGTCGCCGAGCGCCCCTTGCAGGCGGCACGTCGCCCCGACCGTTTGCGCAACTAGCTGCCACTTGCGGCAACCTGGCGTCGTCACCATGGCTAGTCATCACAGCGAACGACCTGAAATTCAAGCGCTTTCTCTGGCGCGCGTGGCCTTGCCGTCGACTGGTGCGACCCTTGAAGGCGCGTCGGTGGCGGGCGTCGAGACCTGGATTCGTATCCCCGAGTGGTCGCTGGGCTTTGATGTGGGTCGCGCCGCGCCGCAGCTGGTGAGCTGTCGCACCCTGGCGCTGACGCACGCGCACATGGACCACGCCGGCGGGCTGCCTAACTACTTGGCTTTGCGGCGGATGTACCACATGCCCCCGGCGCGCGTGCTCGCCCCGGCCGAGGCTTGCGACGACCTGCACGCCCTGGTGCGCGTGTGGGAAAAGCTGCACGGGCGCGCCTTTGACTGGGAGCTGGTGCCGATGCGCGCGGGCGACGAGTACGACCTGGGCGGCGGGCGCTTCTTGCGGGCATTCGACGCCGATCACGTTGTGCCTACGCGCGGTTACGCCGTGATCAGTCGGAGCCGGCAGCTGCGGCCCGAGCTCGCGCAACGCTCCGAATTCGACATTGCGGCGCTGGCCGAGCAGGGGGCGAACGTGTCGCAGCCGGTCGAGCGGGTGCTTTTGGCGCTGACGGGCGACACCCGGCCGACGCTGCTGCCGAGCGTGCCCGACCTGCTGCGCGCCGAGGTGCTGCTGCACGAGACCACTTTCTTAGACAGCCAGCGCGAGCCGGCCGACGCCGTGGCCAAGGGGCATACGCATCTGGCGCTGCTGGTCGAGCAATTGGCCAACTTTACGGGTACTTTCGTGCCGTATCACATCAGCCAGATCTACCCGACGTGGCAGGCGCGCAAAAAGGTGTTGGCGGGGCTGCCGGCCGAGCTGGCGGCGCGCACGCTGCCGTTTGTGCCGTAGCACCCTCGGCGGCTACTTGACCACTTGGCCGGCGGCATTGACCGAGAATTCGTCAAAAGACTTGCCTGCTTGATAATCGATCGCCGCGGCGTGTAGCGTGCCGTCGGGTTGCAGCCGCACCGTCACGTAGCCGTAGGGCACGTCGGACGTCAGCGGCGCGCCGCCATTGCCCACCACCAGCTCGCGGTTGGGCAAGTCGCGGCTGTACGTGTGCGAATGGCCCGTAAGTAGCAGCGTCAGCGGGTGTTTCTTAAGGATCGCCTGGCTGGGCAGCGTGCCGGGCGCAGTCGTCGAATAGCTGGGCTCGTGGCGCAGCACAAAGGTGTAGGTCGTGGCCTTGCTCAGCTCGGCGTCGAGCCATGCGGCCTGTTGCGCGGTCCAGGCATTGGGCGCGACCACTACGAACTTGGCGGTCCAGCTCGCATTCTTGGCGTGGACCCAATAGGACCAAAACGGTCGCTTTAGGCCAAAAGGCTGCTTGACCATCTTGTCGACAAAGGCGACATACAGGCCCGTTACGCCGTCGCTGGCACCCTCGCCGCAATTCGACGCGGTGTAGCCCGTGCACTCGTGGTTGCCCATGGCGTGCAGCACCGGGCCAGAAAACGCTTGTCGCGCCTTAAGATACAAGTCGAGCTGCTGCGCCCCTTGAATGCCGTTCGTGCTGGCGAACACGTAATCGCCCGTGGTTACGGCCAGCGTCAGCGGCGGCTGCTCAGCGGCAATATGCTGCCAAATCGCGGTGATAATGGCCGTGGGGTAGGTGTCGGTGCCATCTTTAAACGGTGGCCGCGTGTCGCCCACGATGGCGAAGTCGAGCGTGTCGACCGCCCCGCCGTCGATGTCGCCGCCCTTGGGTTGGATGACCAAGTCGCCTAACGACTCTGCGCCCGGTGTGGGGCCGCAGGCCTCGGCCTCGCTGGCTGGGCGGCACAGGCAGCCCTGCGTCTGGCAATACCAGCCGCCGTAGCAGCCGTTGGCCGTGCAGTTCTGGCCCGCGCAGTGGCAGCAACCGGGGCTGGCGGGGTCAACGTAGCCGGGGCAGACGCTGCTGGTGGTGCCCGTGGCGCTGGCGGCGAGGGTGCACGGCGTGGGGACGCAAACCTGGATGGCGGCGCCGCTGGGGGCCTGGGCCGCAGTGCAGCTGGTGCCGGTTGGGCAAGCGCCGGCCGGGTCGCATGCGGTGGCGCACCACGACTGGCCGCCGATGCGCGCGCACAGCCCGCCAGGGCAGTCTTCGCCGATGATACAGGCCGTGCAGATACCTGTTTTTTCGCTGTTCTGTGCGCTGTCGGCGCTGTCGACGGGGGCGCTCAAGTTGGCACAAGCTGTACCAGCCATCAGCAGCCAGAGCAGCAGAATTCGCATCGTGTGGTGGATCATGGGGTCGCCGGTCGCTCGGCGAGTGCGCTGCCGGCGTGGCCGCAGTGTGCGGATTCTGGCCTGCGCCGTCTACTGCAATCGCGACGCTAGCGCCACGGCGGGCGGTGCCCGTTTGCGGATTTTTCGGTTGTGCGGCGGGGCATTGCGCCCCATACTTGCCCAATGGACATCACTCCTCTACCCGCGCCCCGCACCAAGCCTCGCCTTCGCGGTGTTTTGCATCAGGCGACGTTTGTGGTGTGCCTGGTCGCCGGCCCCATCTTGACCTATCAGCAGCCCGCCGGCGTGCGCACGTGGGCCATGGGGGTGTACCTTAGCTGTTTGACTGCGCTTTTTGGCATTAGCGCGGCCTATCACCGGCCGACGTGGCAGCCCAAGGCGCGGGCGTGGATGCGCCGTCTGGATCATGCCGGTATATATCTCCAAATTGCAGGTACCTACACGCCGATTTGCCTCCTGGCCATCGGTGGCGAGGCGGGGCGGCGGCTGCTGTGGCTGGGGTGGATTGGCGCCGCGGTGGGCATCGTCAAGTCGCTATTTTGGGTGCACGCGCCCAAGCCCTTGAGTGCATTGCTGTATGTGGGCCTTGGCTGGTTGGTGGTCGGCGAGTGGACGGCGCTTCGGGCGGCGCTGTCGCTGCAAAACTTGGTGCTGCTGTTCGCCGGTGGCGTCATGTATACGCTGGGCGCGGCCATTTACTCGCTGAAGCGGCCGGATCCATGGCCCGCGACCTTTGGCTATCACGAGATTTTTCATACACTTGTAGTGGCGGCGGCGGCGTGCCACTTTGGGATTGTGCTGGGTTTGGCCCGTTGAGCGCGAGCGGGCGCTGACTGGCCTGCACACTCCCTACTCGGTGCAATGGGGTGGGCGATCCGGTCTATTGCGTGGTAGATGGCGTGCCGCATGACGAAGTCGTGAAGCGACCGGCGGTAAGACAATCGCGCACCATTTCGTTATGTTAAGAACGGCAAAGTCATTGGTGCGGGGTATTCTTGATTTCGGTCAAGCGTTGACTTGATCTGAGTCAAGGAATGCCCGGTCTCCTTTGTGCAAACTCCAGGGTGCGATTGCCTCGGGGGCGAGGTAGTTGCGCTCGCTGGGACGAATTCTGCCAGTCTGCGAGCGCCAAGGGCTTCACCAGCCTGCCGCACAGTCGGACACGAGGGCCACATGTCGAGCGTTCATTTCTACTCAATGTTAAGAACTATTGACTTTGTGTTAAGAAGCATGAAGGCGCGAGGCGCGGTGGCGCTGTTGGCCATGGGCGCGGCCTTGGCGCTCGCAGGCTGCGGCGACAACGTAGACGGAGGCACCGGCCAGAGCTCGGCCAAAGCCGACGCGAAAGACGACTCGAGTGTTGCGGTTGCCGACGCGCAAGATGCCGAGGGCGATGTGGCCAAGGTCGATGCGACCGCAGCCGATGGCGACGACGGGCACGCGGGCACCGACACCGCCGCCGACGATGCGAGCGATGTGGCCGATACCGCAGACAGTGCCGACGCGGAAGATGCCGCCGATGCAGACGATGCAGACGACGCTGAGGATGGCGACGGCAAAGACGGGCAGATTACCTTGCCCGACCTGCCGATATGGCCCGATGTGGTCGACGATGTGACCGGGCCGCCCGATGTGATCGACGACAGCACCGACGTCGCCAGCCCCAGCGACGTTGAACTGCCGGATACGAGCGTGGTCGATGCGATCCCCGACACGGTGCAAGACGATGTGGCGACGCCCGACGTTGTGGCCGACACGAGCGCTGTCGACAGCCAAGATACGGCTGATGCCAAGCCCTTTACGCCGCCCCCCGGCGAGTGGGCGCCCGTCTGCTTCTACTGCCACGGCGACAGCAACCGCAACGACCCGGCGCCGCCTGTGGATACCAATGGACTTTCGCTGCCTTCGCTGCATGGTGTGGGCGCGCACTCGTCGCACGTGGGCGTGGCCAACTGGCACAAGACCGTGGCCTGCAGCGAGTGCCACAAGGTGCCCAAAGTCTTCTTGGATCCTGACACTCCGACCCACTTGAACGGCAGCACCGATCTGATCTGGGGCAAGCTGGCCAAGCAGGGCGACTACAACTTTGCCGACCTGGCCTGCAGCACCACGTATTGCCACGGCGGCAGCTTGAAGCCCGACGTGAGCGGCCAGACCACCATCCGCAAGCCGGTGTGGACCACGCTCGATGGCAGCCAAGAAGCCTGCGGCGGCGCTTGCCACACCAACCCGCCCGGCGGCGCGCACCCCAGCGGCAAGGCCTGCGAGCTGTGCCACACTGCGGCGATCAAGAAATACGACCCGGCCACCAAGACGGCTGTGTGGAATAACGCGAACTTGCACATCGACGGCAAGGTCGACGTAGAGCTCGGCGCCACCTGCACCAGCTGCCACGGCGACGCCGCGACCAAGAACCCCGCGCCGCCGCTGGGAACCAAGGGCGAGACCAAGACTACCGACCTAGCCGTGGGCGCGCATACCCAGCACTTGGTGGGCGGCAACTGGCACCGCGCGGTCGATTGCAACGATTGCCATGTGGTGCCGACCGCGATCCCCCATGCGAATGGCGCGGTTGAGCTGAGTTGGAGCCCCGTAGCGGCCGCGAACACTGCGACGCCGAGCTGGGACGACCAGAGCAACGCGTGCGCCAATACGTGGTGCCACGGCGGCAATCAGGTGGGCGCCAAGGCCGGCGGCAGCGTGATGACCAAGCCGCAATGGACCAAGGTCGACGGCTCGCAAGCGGCTTGTGGCACAACGTGTCACACCAACCCGCCCGGCGGCCTGCACCCCAAGGCGAGCAACTGCGCCAGCTGCCACGGCCAAGTCATCAGCGCCTACGACGCGGCCAGCGGCACCGCCAGCTGGGCCAACGCCAACTTGCACATCAACGGCAAGGTCGACACCGCCAACTTGGCGTGCACCACCTGCCACGGCGACGCAGTGAGCAATAACCCCGCGCCACCAAAGGGGACCCAGGGCGAGACGGCCACCACCGCCCGCGCCGTTGGCGCCCACGCCCAGCACTTGGGCAGCAGTGCGTGGCACCGCGGCGGCGAGTGCGTCGACTGCCATACCGTGCCGAGCGACCCGCTGCACGCCAACGACAAGGTCGAGCTGAACTTTGGCGCGCTGGCCACCGCCTTGGGTGCGAAGCCAGAATTTGATGGTGCGGCGCTGACTTGCAATGCCTCGTACTGCCACGGTGCCACACTGGAGCCCGCCAAGGCCGGCGGCAGCGTGATGCGCCAGCCGCAATGGACCAAGGTCGACGGTACGCAAGACGCTTGTGGCACAACGTGCCATACCAACCCGCCCGGCGCCGGCCACCCGACCAGCACGGCCTGCAACACCTGCCACAGCGACGTGATCAAGACGTTCGACGCCACCACCGGCGTGGCCACCTGGGCGAATGCGGCATTGCATATCAACGGCAAGGTCGAGCTGGCCGCAATGAACTGCACCACCTGCCACGGCGACACGGTGGCGAATAACCCCGCGCCGCCTAAGGGGACAAAGGGCGAGACGGTCACCACGGCCAAAGCGGTGGGCGCCCACGCTGCGCATACGACCGCGCAAGAGTGGCACCGCGACACCCAGTGCACCGACTGCCACACCGTGCCCAAAAGCACGCTACACAGCGACGGCATCGTGCAGCTAACCTGGGGCGCCATCTTGCAGACTGGCGGCGCGCAACCTAGCTGGGACGCAAGCAAAGCCACCTGCTCGGGCAACTACTGCCACGGTGCCACGCTACTGCCAGCCAAGGCGGGCGGCACCAAGCTTGCCGCGCCCAGCTGGACCACGGTCGATGGCTCGCAAGACAAGTGCGGCGCGACCTGCCACACCAACCCGCCCGGCGGCAACCACGCCCAGGTTGACAACTGCCAGGCCTGCCACGGCGAGGTAATCAAGTCGTTTGACCCGGCTACGGGCGCTGCCACTTGGCAAAACGGCAAGCTGCACGTCGACGGCACGGTGCAAGTGGGCAACGTGACCTGCACCAGCTGCCACGGCGACAAGGTGAGCGACAACCCCGCGCCACCACTAGGCACCAAGGGCGAGACGGCCACCACCAGCCCCGCCGTGGGCGCCCACGCCAACCACTTGGGCAGCAGCATCTGGCACCGCGCCGGGCAATGCACGGACTGCCACGCGGTACCTACCTCGACCAGCCATGCCGACAGCAAGATCGACTTTGCTTGGGGCTCGCTGAGCCAAACCGGCGGCGCCAGCACGGCTTTTGATGCCACCAGCGTCAGTTGCACGGGCTCGTACTGCCACGGCGCCACGCTGGCTCCGGCCAAGGCGGGCGGCACGACCATGACCAAGCCCACCTGGACCAAGGTCGACGGCACGCAAGACGCTTGTGGCACAACGTGTCACACCAATCCGCCCGGCGGCACGCACACCACCAGCACGGCCTGCGCGACCTGCCACGCCGACGTCATCAAGAGCTACGACCCCACAACCGGCCAAGCCACCTGGGCCAACGCGGGCTTGCATATCGACGGCAAGGTCGAAGTGGCTGGCATGGACTGCACCACTTGCCACGGCGACGCCGCCACCAAGAACCCCGCGCCGCCCAAGGGCACCAAGGGCGAGACCGCGACCACCAGCCGCGCCGTGGGCGCCCACGCCTCGCACTTGGCCGCCAAAGTCTGGCACCGCGACACGGCGTGCTCCGACTGCCACAACGTGCCCAGCAGCAACCTGCACAGCAACAACATCGTAGACTTAGCCTGGAGCCCACTCGTGCAGACCGGCGGCGCCACCCCGGCATGGGACACCAGCAAGCTGACCTGCTCGGGCAACTACTGCCACGGCGCCACCTTGGCCCCCGCCAAGACGGGCGGCACGAAACTGGCCGCTCCCACCTGGACCACGGTCGATGGCAGCCAAGAAAAGTGCGGCAGCACTTGCCATACCAACCCCCCCGGCGGCAACCACGCCCAGGTTGACAACTGCCAGGCGTGCCACGGCGAGGTCATCAAGTCGTTCGACCCCGCTACCGGCAGCGCCACGTGGCTGAACGGTAAGCTGCACGTCGACGGCAAAGTCCAAGTCGCTAACGCTACTTGCACCACCTGCCATGGCGACAAGACCAGCAACAACCCCGCGCCACCCCTGGGCACGAAGGGCGAGACCGCGACCACCAGCCCGGCCGTGGGCGCCCACGCCAACCACTTGAGCAGCAGCACCTGGCACCGCGCCGGCCTGTGCACCGACTGCCACGCCGTGCCCACCTCGACCAGCCACGCCGACAGCAAGATCGATTTTGCCTGGGGCGCGATTACCCAAACCGGCGGCACTAGCACGGCTTTTGATGCCAGCAGCGTCAGCTGCACGGGCTCGTACTGCCACGGCGCGACGCTGGCACCGGCCAAGGCGGGCGGCATCACCATGACCAAGCCCACCTGGACCAAGGTCGACGGCACGCAAGACGCTTGTGGCACAACGTGTCACACCAATCCGCCCGGCGGCACGCACCCGAACAGCACCGCGTGCGCCACTTGCCATACGCCCAGCATCAAGAGCTTCGACGCCGGCACGGGCGCTGCGGTATGGACGAACGCGGCCTTGCACATCAACGGCAAGGTCGAGCTGGCTCAGCTACAGTGCACCAGTTGCCACGGCGACCCGGTGACGAACAACGCGGCGCCGCCGCTAGGCACGCAAGGTCAGACCCAGACTGCGCAAAAGGCGGTAGGCGCGCACCAGAGCCACTTGGGCGGCCAAGGCTGGCACCGTGCAGGCCAATGCGCCGACTGCCATACCGTGCCCACGTCGATGCTGCACACCGACAGCAAGGTTGACCTGAGCTGGGGCTCGCTGGCCACTACCGGCACGGCGACGCCAGCATGGGACACGACGGCCGCGACCTGCTCGGGCAACTACTGCCACGGCAGCACGCTGGGCGCCGCCAAGACGGGTGGCCAGATCAACCGCAAGCCGACATGGACCAAGGTCGACGGCTCGCAAGACGCCTGCGGCACAACGTGTCACACCAACCCACCTGGCGGCACGCACCCGAAGAGCGACAACTGCGCAAGCTGCCACGACGCGGTGATCGCGAGCTACGATGCCAGCAAAGCCACTGCAATCTGGAAGGATTCGCTGCTGCACATCAACGGCAAGGTAGAGCTAAAGACGCTGGACTGCACCAGCTGCCACGGCGATGCGGCGAGCAAGAACCCGGCGCCGCCCGTCGACACGCTGGGCAACGCGGCCACCACCGCGGCCGGCGTGGGCGCCCATAGCCAACACTTGGGCGGCAGCGCCTGGCACCGCGCGGGCCTGTGCAGCGACTGCCACACCGCGCCCACCTCAACCCTGCATACCAACGGCATTCTTGACTTGGCGTGGGGCAGTGTACCCCTGGCCGACGCCGCCCAACCGGCCTTTGACGAGGCGAGCTTGACCTGCACCGGCTCGTACTGCCACGGCGCCACGCTGATGGCGGCCAAAAGCGGCGGCGCCACCAACCGGCAGCCGATTTGGAACGTAGTCAACGGCAGCTACGATGCGTGCGGCGCCACCTGCCACACCAACCCGCCCGGCGGCACCCACCCGCAGAGCACGGCGTGCGCCACCTGCCACCCCGCGACCATTGCGGCGTACGACGCCACTACCAACAAGGCGACCTTTAAAGACGCGACGTTGCATATCAACGGCACGGTCGATGTGGTCAAGCTGGCTTGCACGACTTGCCACGGCGATGTGACCGCTAACAACCCCGCGCCGCCGCTAGGCACCAAAGGCGAGACGGCCACCACCACCAAAGCCGTGGGCGCCCACGCCCAGCACGGCGGCACCAGCACCTGGCACCGCGACGTCGCCTGCACAGACTGCCACCAAGTGCCCGCCGCCACGACGCATAGCAACGGCACGGTCGAATTGAGCTGGAGCTCGGTAGCGAGCGCCTCGTCGTCGACACCCGCGTGGACGAGCGGCACCGCCACCTGCTCGGGCGTGTACTGCCACGGCAGCAGCTTGCTGGGCCCCAAGACGGGCGGCGCGGTGATGCGTACGCCGGTGTGGACCAAGGTCGACGGCACGCAAGATGCTTGTGGCACAACGTGTCACACACTGCCGCCCGGCGGTACGCACCCGCAGAACAACGCCTGCGCCACCTGCCATACCACGGTGATTGCGAGCAACGACCCGGCGACCACCCCAGTTAAGTGGGCGGACCGCTCGCTGCACATCGATGGCAAGATCGATGTTGGCGTCTTGACTTGCACGAGCTGCCACGGCGACAAAGTGAGCAATAATCCGGCCCCGCCTATCGGCACCAAGGGCGAGACGGCCACCACCACGGTCGCGGTCGGCGCGCACGCGCAGCACTTGGGCGCCAGCACCTCGCACCGCGCTGGCCAGTGCACCGACTGCCACGTGGTGCCCGTGTCGCTAACGCACGGCAACGGCACCGCCGAAGTGACTTGGGGCGCGCTGCCCAAGACGGCCAGCCAGACGCCGGCGTGGGATAAGACCACCGCCACCTGCGCCAACAACTACTGCCACGGCAACAGCTTAGAACCCGCCAACACCGGCGGCAGCACCATGCGCACGCCGCAATGGACCAAGGTCGACGGCAGCCAAGACAAGTGCGGCAGTACCTGCCATACCAACCCACCCGGCGGCACCCACCCGACCAGCAGCAACTGCGCCATGTGCCACGGTGCGGTGATCAGCGGCTACGACGCCGGCACGGCCACGGCTACATGGAAAGACGCGGGCTTGCATGTCGATGGCACGCTGCAACTGACCAGCATGACCTGCACGACTTGCCACGGCACCGCCAGCACCAACGACCCAATGCCGCCCAAGGGCACCCTTGGCGAGACCGCGACCAGCAGCAAGGCCGTGGGCGCGCACAAGCAGCACATGGGCGCCAGCGGCTGGCACCGCGCCGGCGCTTGCGACGACTGCCACACCGTGCCGGCCTCGCAAATGCACACCAACGGCAAGGTCGACCTAAGCTGGGGCACGGTCGCGACTTCGGGCACTGCGGTGCCAGCTTGGGACACGAGCACCGCCACCTGCGCGGGCAACTGGTGCCACGGCGGCAAGCTGCCCGGCGCCAACCCCGGCGGCACGGTGATGCAGACGCCCAAGTGGACGACGGTCGACGGCTCGCAAGACGCTTGTGGCACAACGTGTCACACCAACCCGCCCGGCGGTACGCACCCGCAAAATACGTCGTGCAATCTGTGCCATGCCGGCGTGGTTGCGAGCTACGACGCCACCAATAAGACGGCGGTGTGGAAGAACGCGGACCTGCACATCAACGGCACGGTCGATGTGGTGGGCATGAGCTGCACGAGCTGCCACGGCGACCCCGTTGCCAACGACCCGTCGCCACCCACGGGCACCAAGGGCGAGAAGCTGACGTCGCAAGTCGCCGTGGGTGCCCATGCCGAGCACTTGGCGGTCTCGAACTGGCGCGGCTTGGTCCTGTGCAGCGATTGCCACACGGTGCCATCGTCGATGACGCATACCAATGGTACGGTCGAGGTCAACTTCTCGGGCCTGTCGGTCGCCGGCACCGCGACGCCGATGTGGGACAAGAACAACGTGACCTGCAGCGGAAGCTACTGCCACGGCGCAACCCTGCTCCCGCCAGCTGTTGGCGGCGTGGTCAACCACAACCCCTTGTGGACCAAGGTTGACGGTAGCCAAGACACCTGCGGCAGTACATGCCACACCAACCCGCCCGGCGGCGCTCACCCGCAGAACACGAGCTGCAACTTGTG
This sequence comes from uncultured Myxococcales bacterium, assembly GCA_903883645.1. Classification (GTDB taxonomy): domain Bacteria; phylum Myxococcota_A; class UBA9042; order UBA9042; family UBA9042; genus SXRM01. Next base: position 82,863 of record CAISBR010000066.1, read on the forward strand.
CCACACCCAGGTGATCAGTGGCTACGACGCCGCGGGCAAGACGGCCACGTGGACCGACCCGACCCTGCACATCAACGGCAAGGTCGAAGTCAAGACGCTGACTTGCACGAGCTGCCACGGCGACGCGGTGAGCAACAACCCCGCACCGCCGACCGGCACCAAGGGCGAGACCAAGACCACCGATGCCGCTGTCGGCGCCCACGCGGTGCACAACACGGCCAGCAACTGGCACCGCAGCGGCCAATGCAGCGACTGCCACACGGTACCGGCCTCGGTCGGCCACGCCAACGGCGCGATCGACTTCAGCTGGGGCGGACCGTCGGCGGCCAACGGCGCCAATCCGCAGTTCGTATCGGGCAATCTGACCTGCTCGGGCACCTACTGCCACGGCAACACGCTGTGGGGGCCCAAGACGGGTGGCACAGTCGCGCGCACGCCGGTCTGGAACGCGGTCAACGGCACGTGGGACGCTTGCGGCACGACCTGCCACACGCTGCCGCCGGCGCTACCACACGCGCAAAACGAGAATTGTGCGCAGTGCCACGATGCGGTGGTCAAGTCGATTACACCCGGTAACCCGGCGTCGGTGGTGTGGAATAACGCGCAGTTGCACATCGACGGCAAGATCGACATCACCAACATCAACTGCAGCAGCTGCCACGGCGACAAGGTGGCCAACACGCCGGCGCCGCCCTTGGGCAGCCAAGGCGAGACGGCGACTACGCAAAAGGCGGTGGGCGCGCACGCTGCGCACTTGGCGGCGAACGCGACTTGGCACCGCGACGGCCTGTGCACGGACTGCCACACGGTGCCGGTGTCGAACACCCACGCCAACGGCACCAGCGACTTGAACTGGAGCAGCCCCAGCAATGCCGGCAACTTGACTCCCAGCTACGCCGCGGATGCCAAGTGCAGCAACAACTGGTGCCACGGCTCGGGCCTGGGCGCAGCGAAGAGCGGCGGCACCCTCAACCGCACGCCGCTGTGGACCCAGGTCGACGGTACGCAAGACGCTTGTGGCACAACGTGTCACACCAACCCGCCCGGCGGCACCCACCCGGCACATACCGACTGCAGCATCTGCCACACGGCGGTCGTCGCGGCCTTTAACGGTACCAACAATGCCACAACGTGGAAGGACCGCACCTTGCACGTCAACGGCATTAAGGAATCGAACAAGTACCACAACTTGACAGGCTGGACCACGCCGAAATTTGGCACCAACCACCACGGCAGCAACTACTTTGTGCGCAACCAGCAGCGCGATGAGCACAACGTGTCGTGCACGCAATGCCACGGCGCGGACTTGCTGGGCGGCACGGTGGGCGTGTCGTGCGAGAACAGCAGCTGCCACGGCACCACCTCGTGGAAATCGTGCGACTTCTGCCACGGCACCAAGGCGGGCAGCGGTGCACCGCCCATCGGCGTCGCCAATGAGGGGGCAACGGCCACCAACACCCTGGCCGTGGGCCGCCACACGCCGCACATGACCGCCTCGGCCACGCATACGGCCATCACCTGCGTGACTTGCCACACGGTGCCCGCCGCGGGCGACATCGTGCACGCCATGGGCTACGTGTACTCGGCCGACTTGACCACTACGGGCCACCACGGCGACGTGTTGTTCACGGGCGGCACGGCGACCGGCATGACCTTTAACGTGGCGACCACCACCGGCACTCCGATTACGGGCCGCGGCACCTGCGTAGGTACTTGCCACAGCAACGGACGTGGTGGCAATCCAGTAGTTACACCGTATTGGGCGGGCGGTACGTGGACGGTGGGCAGCTGCGGTACGTGCCACGCGGCCGCGCCGACCACCAACCGCCACAGCTTGCACGCGGGCGAAGGCTTGACGTGTGCGAGCTGCCACCCGCCGGCCAGTGCGGCGACGCACTTGAACGGCATTCGCGAAGTGAACGCCACCATCACCCCGCCATCTGGCACCGGAAGTGTCACATCGGCCGTGGCTTCGGGTACGTGCACGACGCGCCGCTGCTCGGGCACCTGCCACGGCAAGAACCACTCGTCGCTTTGCTGGTAGGCCAAACTTAGCCAAAGAACAGCAAATTGGTCGTGTGCAGCACCCGTGCATCGGGTCCTTGTAGGCTCTCGCCCCGCACCACCCTGGCTGACACCGGGTGCGGGGCGAAGGGCTTTAAGTGAAGAAACATGTAGAAGTGGTCTGCACTATTTGTGTTCTCCGCTGGTGATTTGCCAAGGTGCCTCCGTGGTGCCGTTTGTTCGTGGCTACGCGGTGAGGTAACCGCTGGCCAAACATGGCAAAGGTGGGGAAATGCAGAAGTCGCTCTTGAAAACTTTGGTTGCGCTATGGGCTGGAGTCACCTTGGCGACGGGGTGTGGCGACGACAGCATGGTGACAACGGGGGCCAAGGCCGACTCGGCGGCGGGTGCCCAGGATACCGCCCTGACCGCAGACGGTGGTGCGACAGACGGGGCAGGCCACTGCGCGCCGAGCCAGTGCGACGACAACAATCCCTGCACCGACGACCAGTGCGACGACAAGGGCGACGACAAGGGCGTGTGCAGCCACGCGGAGCGCTTAGGACCATGCAGCGACGGCAACGCGTGCACGCTGGGCGACCAGTGCGACAAAGGCGCGTGCGTGGGCGGCGGCAGTCAAGTGGCCTGCACCGACAACAACCCATGCACGGCAGATAGTTGCGACCCCAAGTCGGGCAACTGCGTGTTCTTGCCCACCGCCGCTACCTGCGACGACGGCGACACGTGCACGAGCGGCGACCTGTGCGCCTCGGGCGTCTGCGCGGGCACCCCAAGCTGCAGCTGCGCCACCGCGGCCGATTGCGCCGACAAAAACCCGTGCACCGCCAACTCGTGCGAAAGCGGCAAGTGCGTCGCGGTCGCGATGGCCGCCGGAGCCACTTGCAGCGACGGTAATGCCTGCACCCAGGCCGACTTGTGCAACGGCAGCACCTGTGCGCCAGGCAAGGCGGTGGTTTGCGACGACGGCAACTCCTGCACCGACGATGCGTGCTTGCCCGGCGTTGGCTGCGTGAGCACTGCCAATTCGGCCGCGTGCGACGATGGCAGCCCGTGCACGGGCAGTGACAAGTGCAGCGGTGGCGCGTGCTCGGGCACTGCTGTGGCCTGCGCGTGCAAGATAAGCCCAGATTGCGACGACAAGAACTCGTGCACGCAAGACACATGCGACAACGGGTCGTGCGCCCATGTGGCGACGGGCGACGGGCAAGCTTGCGACGATGGCAACGCGTGTACGACCGGCGACACGTGCTTGGTCGTGGTGTGCTTGCCCAGCGGCCCCACCAGCTGCGACGACAGCAATCCTTGCACGGGCGATGCGTGCGACCCCAAGGTGGGCTGCATCCACGCGCCCAATGCGTCGCCGTGCGACGACGGCAACCCGTGCACCAAGTCCGATAGCTGCGCCAACGCTACCTGCAGTGGCGGCTTGCCCAATGGCTGCAGCGACAACAACATGTGCACCGACGACGGCTGCGACCCCGCCAGCGGCTGTAGCCACGTGCCCACCACCGTTGCGTGCAGCGACGGCAACCCGTGCACGGACGACTTGTGCGACCCCGCCAGCGGCTGCAGCCACAAAAACAACAGCGGCACCTGCAGCGACGGCGATGCGTGCACGCTCGGCGACTTGTGCGCGGGTGGCGTCTGCCTGGCCGGGGCGGGCACCGCCTGCGACGACGGCAGTGCCTGCACCGCCGACACATGCGACAAGGCCAGCGGCTGCAAGAACAGCGCGGTCGCCGACGGCACCGTATGCAAAGACAAGGCCTGCCTACTCGACAACAGCTTTGAACCCGGCGCGGTGTGTTTGGCCGGCGCGTGCTCGCCCAAGGGCGTTATCGAACCGTGCGACGACAAGAATGTTTGCACGGCCGATGCTTGCGTACCCAGCAGCGGCTGCAGCCATGTGGCAAGCGATGTGCCTTGCGACGATGGCACGGTCTGCACCGACGGCGACATGTGCAGCAAGGGCGCGTGCGTACCGGGCAAATTGCTGCCCTGCGACGATGTGAACATCTGCACCAGCGACACATGCGACGCCAAGCTGGGGTGCATGTTCGTGGCGAACACGGCGGCGTGCGACGACGGCGATGCGTGCACGAGCGGCGACCAGTGCAAGCAAACCAAGTGCCAGAGCGGCGGGCCAACCGACTGCAACGATGGCAATGTGTGCACCGACGACAGCTGCAATTCGGTCAAGGGTTGCCTGCACTTGGCCAATGCCGGCACCTGCAGCGACGGCAGCGTATGCACGCAGGGCGACACGTGCTTAAGCGGCGCCTGCGTGGCCGGCAGCGCCGTGATGTGCAACGACTCAAACTTGTGCACCAGCGACTCGTGCGACCCAATCGCTGGCTGTAAGTTCGTGGCCAACAGTTCGCCGTGCGACGACGGATCGATCTGCACCACCGGCGATGCCTGCAAGGCGGGCCAATGCAGCCCCGGCGCGGCGACCAACTGCGACGACAAAAATGTTTGCACCGACGATAGTTGCGACCCATTGAAGGGCTGCCAGAACAAGCCCAACATCAGCGCTTGCGACGACGGTAGTGTCTGCACCGGCGCGCCCGACAAGTGCGTGGGCGGAGTCTGCACCGGCGCAACACCGAGCAAGTGCGACGACGGCAACCCCTGCACCATCGATATCTGCGATGGCGGTGGCAGCTGCTCGCACGCCAATAGCCCCGACGGCGCGGTCTGCATCGCCGCGGCGTGCGGCAGTGGCGGCTTTAGTGGGTCCGCGCTCTGCAGCGTCGGCAAGTGCGGCACCGCCCCCACAACGACTAGCTGCGACGACAAGAACCCGTGCACCAACGACATTTGCAACGCCCTGAGCGGCTGCCAGCACGCCGTGAACACTGCCCTTTGCGACGACGGCAATGCCTGCACGACCGGCGACGTCTGCTCACTCGGCACATGCACCGCTGGTGCCCCGCAAAACTGCGACGACAAGAACATCTGCACTGCCGATAGTTGCGACAAGGCGGCCGGCTGCACCTGGACCGCGAACTCCTTGCCCTGCAACGACGGCGACGCGTGCACCACCGCGGATAACTGTGCGAACGGCAAGTGCATGGGCGGGCCGGCACCGAACTGCAACGACGGCAATCCGTGCACGGCCGACAGCTGCGACAAGAAGACCGGCTGCGTCAATCAGGTACTCAGCGACGGCAGCAGCTGCGGCACGGCATCGTCGTGCAGCGGCCTGATGTTCCAAGGGGTGCCAACGTGCCAAGCGGCCAAGTGCATCACGCCCGCGCCGCAAGACTGCAACGACACCCTAGAGTGCACGACGGACTCGTGTGATGTCGCTAAGGGATGCATAAACAAGAACTTGCCTTTTGGCACTAGCTGTGCCACGGCGGCTTCTGGGCAGCTGTATCCGTTCTGCGCGGGCTCGGTATGCACAGGCGTTGAACCCCTGGCGGCCCAAGTCTCGGGCGCTGTGGCCACACGCGGCGCTCTCAATGGCATCGACCGTATGCCCGGCGACAAGCTGTATCCGGTGGGAGTCGACAACGGTCTGACGGTGCAGCAGCAGAAGGCAAATCACGCGATCGTGGCGACAGTGGTGCATAATCCATTGGCGTTACAGTTTAATTCGCAGATAAGTGCCGCCTCGGCCTTGTTCGCGGTGCGCACTCGGCTCGCGGTGGGCAGCATTGCCACCAACAACGGCGTAGGCCCGCTGACGATGACCTGCAATCCAAACAGCGGTCTTTGGCAACAGGGCGGGCCTTCGCTGGCCGTGCCGGGGCTAAATCCTGTGCAATTGCCGCTGCGTGCCGTCGACATGGTGCTGCCGCTTGCGGGGCCCGAGTGGTTCATCTTTGGCGGCGATGGCAACACCAACATCGACGGGCCGCCCACCTTTGGCTTCAGCACGTTTAGCGGTAGCCAGTGGTCGGCGATGACGCCGATTCAAGTGACGACGAGCAAAAGCAGCTGCGCCAATGGCCAAAACTTCCGCGCGTTGAACCTTGCCGATGTATATGCCGCCGACCAAAAGAACGTGTTTGCCGCCGGTACGATCGCGGCGACCGGGAACATAGCTGCCGCATCCGTAGTGGCTTTTTGGGACGGCGCGCTGAAGCTGTCGTGTGGCGGCGACATTGGCTCGACGTTTACCGCAGTTGCGAACGGCAACGACTATTCGCAGTCGCTTGTGGTGGCGCAAGGCAATGGGCTCGGCGCCGGTGCCTTCAAAGCCGTGCACGGCGCGAGTGCGAGTCACGTGCTGGTCGGCGGCAGCCAGGGCACCCTGTACAGCTTCGACAACGGCAAGTGGACGCAGCAAACCCCGCAATTTGCCGGCATGTCGACGCCGTGGAGCGGCAACTTCGATGTGCACAGCGTGTTTATTACCGCCAACGAGGGCTGGGTGGTCGGCGTGCTGGCCGGTCAGGTTGCCCAAACTGCTTGCCGCACAGGGTTCGTCTTGCACGGCAGTTTCGCTGGCAGTACATGGAGTTGGGACGAGCTCATCACGCTGAATAGCGAAGTGAGGACGTGCGGCCAGAACCTAGATTGGACCAATCTTGCCCACGTGATGATCGACCCGAGCAGCAGTTCCGTCTTTGCCGTTGGCTCGCAAGGTACCAACGCGCAAGGGTTACCGGTCAGCAGCGGTGCGACCCAGCAAAGTGAGCTGCTGTTGCGTATTCGCACCAAGTAGCTGATCGACACGCCCCGCAAAACCCTCTAGCCTCTGGCGCCCCCGCCGCTGCGGGCCGAGCTGCCCATGCGCCTTGTCGTTGCCGAAAAACCGTCGATGGCGCGCGCCATTGCCGAAGCCCTGGGCGTGACGGGCAAGGGTCGCAGCTACTTGCAAGGCGAGTCGGGCGGCCAAAAGGTACTGATTACCTGGTGTGTTGGGCACTTGGTCGAGGCGGCCGAGCCCGAGAGCTACGGCGCCAAGCAGTGGTCGTTCAGCAATCTGCCCATTGTGCCTGAACAATTTCAGTTCCGCGTCAACCAGCAGACGGCCGACCAGTTTGCCGCCGTGCGCGGTCTGCTTTTGCGCGACGATGTGACAGAAATTGTCAACGCAACGGACGCCGGGCGCGAGGGCCAGCTGATCTTCCACCTTACGTACGATCTCGCCGGGTGCCAGAAAAACGTAATCCGGCTGTGGACTTCGAGCCTGACCGACGACGCAATTCGCGACGCCTGGGGCAAGATGAAGCCCGAGAGCGACTACCAGGGCCTGACCGATGCGGCGCGCTGCCGGCAAGAGGCCGATTGGCTGGTGGGCATCAACTGCACGCGCGCGCAGACGCTGGTGGCGCGATCGCGGCAGCAAGATGGTGTGTTTTCAGTGGGTCGCGTGCAGACGCCCACGCTGGCGATGCTGGTGGGGCGCGAGCTTGAGATTCGCAACTTTGTGCCCAAAGACTTTTGGACGATCCAGGCCAAGTTCCGCAGCGAGGATGGTAAGGCCTGGACTGGACGCTGGTTTCGCCCTGAACAGAAAGATGGCGATCCGGCCGATGCCGGCACGGGCGAGCGGCTGGCAACCCAGCAAGAGGCCGACGAGCTGCGGCAGCGCCTGCTGGGCAAGCCGGCAAAGGTCCTATCTACCGAGAGTAAGAAGGAAAAGCGTCGGCCCGAGCTCCTGTACGATCTAACGGGGCTGCAGCGCGAGGCCAATCGCCGCTTTGGCTACACCGCCGAACAAACGCTTGAGATCGCACAACAATTGTACGAGGCGCAGCTGATCTCGTATCCGCGTACCTCGTCGCGCCACCTGACCAAAGACGATGCGGCCAAGGCCCCGACCTGGGTGGCGGCGCTTGATCGCGGGCCCTATGCCGAGTTTGTTAGCGAGATCAAGGGTTTTGGTAAGGGCAACGTGCCGGCGCTGGGGCCGCGCTTTGTCGACGACGCCCAGGTCGAGGACCACTCGGGCCTGGTGGTGACCAATAAAGCCGTGCGAATTCGTGACGGTGTGCTCGATCTGCCCCAGGATCAGGCGCGCATCTACGACCTGATTGCCCGGCGGCTGCTGGCGGCGTGGTATCCCGACCGCATTGAGCAGAAAAGTACTATTATTACAGTTGTTTATGTCGATCCGCAGACGCTTGAGCATTTCCGCACCCGCGGTACGGTGGTGGTCGATCTGGGCTGGTCCAAGGTGGATGCGGCGCCCAAGCGCGAGCCCAAGAAGAAGGTCGAAGGGCAGGGCGACGACGCCGACGACGACGCGGGCGAGCTGCCAGTGCTGACGCGGGGGCAAAAAGCGAATACGGATGATGTTTCGGTCAAGGCCGGCAAGACCTCGCCGCCGCGGCCGATGAGTGAGGCCGACCTCCTGGCCGCGATGCAGGGCGCGGGCAAGCTGCTGGACGACGACGAACTGCGCGGGGCGATGAAGGATTCGGGCCTAGGCACCCCGGCGACGCGCGCAGGCATTATCGAGACGCTGCTCAAGCGGGGCTATGTCGACCGCCGCGGTCGGGCGATGGTGGCGACGCAGCGCGGCATCGATCTGATCGCGTCGATCCAAGTGGCCGCGCTAAAATCGCCAGAGCTGACAGGTAGTTGGGAAGCGACGATGGAGCAGATCCGCCGCGGCAAGGCCGAGCGCACTGTGTTTATGGCGCAGATTCGCTCGTTTGTGGCGCAGCTGGTCGACGGCATCCGCGGCGAGGGGCAGCGCACGGCCAAGGGCCACACCTCGGCGCTGGGGGCGTGCCCTGAGTGTGGATCCAACCTGTATACGCGCACTTTTGGCGAGCGCCAGCATATCTCGTGCAGTGCCTTGGCCCGGCCCGACTGCGGCTATGGCTACGATTGCGACGCTAGCGGCGAGCCTACCGCGGGTCGCTGTCCCCATTGCCAGGGGCCGCGGCGCCAAGACCGCCAGGGGCAGGTGACTTGCCTGCGCTGTGGTCGTCCTCCTGTCGCCGATCCGCAGCGCCCTGCACCGCCGCCGATGATGAATTGCCCGCAATGTCGGCAACTTTTGCGCACGATTTGGTCCGCGAAGAAGAATCAGTGGCTGCTGCGCTGTGGTCCATGCAACAGCTGGGTCGACCCGCCGCTGGCCTCGCAAGTAGGCGACGAGCCAAAGGTTTTGCCCTGCGACCGCTGCCAGGCCCCCAGCATGCCAATTTGGAGCAGCCAAAAGCGGGCGTGGCTGTGGCGCTGTACCCGCTGCGTTGGCTGGGGATGGGTAGTAAACACATAGAGTCGAATGCGTTTTTTGCGCAACTCGCGCTGCCGCGAAAAAAGTTTGGTCCGCCAAGATCGAAGTCGCCGGCTGGGGCGTCTGAGGGGCATGGGGAGCGAAACCCCGCCAAACAAAGGAAGGAATCGGGTCTCGGCAACAAGTTGTTGCTGGCTGCACCCGCCCAACCTCGCGCCACTCGGTCCCAACAGGGACTGCGGAGTTGTAGCATGAATACCATTTTGACCCTTGCCCTGAGCCTCGTCGCCGGCCTCACCCTCTCGGCCGTGGCCTTCGCCGGCCCCATGGACGCAAATGCCACCGCCTCGGCCGCGCCGGCGTTTTCTGCCTCGGCGTTCTCGGCCTTTACTCAGCACAAGGGCGCGCGCTCGGCCTCGGCTGTGTCGGGCGCGGTCTCGGCCAAGTTGCTGAACGAATACAGAAATCCCGTCGCAGGCCACGGCACAGGCGCCAACCTCGACAGCAAGGGCCTCGCGGGATTCATCGCCCCCGCTGCGCCAAAGGTCGTTGGCATGGTCGGGCAGAAGGTCAATGCCGCGCTGTGGTCCGGCTTGGGTGGCGCCCGCCCAAAGTAGCCCACTCGCCCCGCAGTGGGCACCCAGCAAGCCCCTGCCCGTAGCGCAGACCGTGCCTCAAGCCGGCTTGCGCTATCGGCTTTTTGGGGCGGCGCGTTGTCTGAGCTTGACTGCCAAACCGCCCTAGCGCATAGTTGCAAAATCTGGATTCTTTGGCGCCAAGCTGCAACCGTTGCGGTCCCCGCGACAGCTTGCGCCTATAAGCCTGCTAGCTGCCGCGCTGCCGACTCCCCCGTCGCTGGCCGCAGAGCCTGGCCGGGCGCGTTTGGCGGTGGGAGGCGGCATGCAACGGCAAGAGCACGTGCAACAAGGGCTGGATGAGTCGCGCCTGGGCGCTGATGGCGACAGCTTGGGGCTGATTCGCCGCGAACGAGAACAACAAACCGTTTTGCGGCAGTTGCTTGAATGCGTGCTTGCCGGCGGGCAGCTCGACCAGACGCTGCTGCGGTGCCTAGAGCAACTGGTCGCCGTTTCATGGTTGGCGCTATTGCCCAAGGGTGCGATTCTGCTGCGAAAAGCCGACAGCGAATCCCTGCAAATGGCCGCATATGTCAACCTTAGCTCGGCCGTGCTTACCACGTGTGCCAAAGTCGCGTTTGGCCAGTGCCTGTGCGGGCGGGTTGCCGCGTCTGGAATTTCTGAGTTTGCGAGCCATATCGACGCGCGCCACACGGTGCGGTACAGCGAGATGGCTGACCATGGCCACTACGCCCTACCCCTGGTGGCCGAGGGGCTCGTGCTCGGTGTGCTGGTGCTGTATCTGCCACCGGGCGCGCACCACGATGCCGACAAAGAGGATTTCTTGGCTTCCGTAGCCGCTATCTTGGCTGCGCACATCAGTCGGCAGCGGGTGGCCGACGAACTGGCGCACCATCGCGAGCACTTGGAGCAGACGGTGCGCGACCGCACGGCGGCATTGGCAGCGACCGAGGCGCGCACGCGGGCCATCCTGAGCACTCTGCTCGACGGCGTGATTCAGTTCGACGCCAGGGGACAGGTGCTCCTTGCCAACAGTGCGGCGCTGCACATGTTTGGTTACAGCGCCGGCGAGTTTCTGGGGCGTTCGATTCGTTCCGTTTTGCAAGATTTCGTCGACGGCGCCGCGGTCATGACTCCCCAGGTTGCGACCACTGGCGCGACGGGCTCGCACGCCGGCATGCGCATGGTTGGCGTAGGAACTCGCAAGGATCAAAGCACTTTCCCCTTAGAAATTGCCCTTAGCACTAGCGCCGACGAGGGCGGGCTCACCTATATTGCCGCACTGCGCGATGTGACGGAGCAGCGTGCGGCCGAGCAGGCCCGCGAGGCGGCGCGCGAGCGGGTCGAGCAGCTGGCGCACGCTAAAATGCAGTTTCTGGCCACTATGAGCCACGAAATCCGTACGCCGCTCAGTGGCATTTTAGGCCTCGCCGAGATCGGCAGCCGCAGTGAGCTACGGCGCGACAGCAGCACTCTGTTTCGCCGGATCGTCGAGTCGGGGCACCACTTGCTCGGCGTAGTCAACGACGTGCTCGATTTCTCGAAGGGCGAGGCCGGCAAGATTACTATCGAAAGCAGGCCATTTGAGCTGATGAGCCCGGTGAACGGCGCGATCAGCCTGGTGGTGCGCACTGCCCACAGCAAGGGGCTGGCGCTCGACTGTCACGTGCCGGCGTCGCCCGCGGTGGTGTGCGGCGATCGGACGCGCATTCAGCAAGTGCTAGTCAACCTGCTGTCGAATGCCGTCAAGTTCACCGAGCATGGGCACGTGGGCATCCATGTCGCGCGCGAGGGCGAATGGCAAGCATTCTATGTGCGCGACACGGGTATCGGCATCTCAGCCGACGAGTGCCAGCGGCTGTTTGTGCCCTTTGAGCAGGCGGATAACTCGACTACGCGGCGGTTCGGCGGCACGGGGCTGGGGTTGGCCATCAGCCGGCAGCTGGCGCGCGCCATGGGAGGCGATGTGCTTGTCGCGAGTGAGCCGGGGCATGGCAGCGTGTTCACCTTGCGCCTGCCGCTGCCGGTGTCGACCATCATGGCCGAGGAGTCGCCGCGAAGCAGCAGTGTGCGCGGCTCGCCCCGCCTGGCCGGGCTGCGGGTGCTTGCAGCCGAAGACATTGAGCTCAATCGGTTCATTCTCGAAGACATCCTGACGCAAGAAGGGGCGGAGGTGACGTTTGCCCATCACGGCCAAGGCGCGCTCGACGCGCTCGAAGAACTGGGAACGGGCAGCTTTGATGCGATCTTGATGGATGTGCAGATGCCGATTATGGACGGAATTGAGGCCACTCGCCGCATCCGCCTGCTGCCACACGCGCCGCCGGTCATCGGTTTGACCGCCCATGCCTACGCCGAAGAGCGGCAGCGCTGTTTCGAAGTGGGCATGGTAGCGCAGGTCAGCAAGCCGATCGCGATCGACACCTTGGTGCAAGAGCTGCTCGCCCACGGTGCGCCACGAGCGGTCGCCCGGCCCGCACCCGACAAGCAGGCGGCGCCCGCCGATCCGTTTGACTGGCCCGCCGTGTTGGCTCGCTTTGGTGGTCGGCGCGAATTTGTCGACAAGCTCTGTGCGCTGTTGGTCGAAGGCTTTGCCGGCGTGCCCGTCGCCCTGCGCGCTGCGGCCACAGGTGGAAATCTGCGCGATGCAGCGGCAGTTGCGCATCGCCTGCGCAGCGTGGCCGGCAGTCTCGAAGCCTCTGGGCTCGTCGCTCAGTGCCAAGTGGTCGAAAGCGGCGTCGTGGCCGCAACTACGGAGCACGAACGTTCGCTCGTTGGCGTACAGGTTCAGGCCTTGGCCGACCAGCTCGATGTCGCACTGCGGTTTGCCCTTGAGCGCCGTGGGCAGCCTTAGGCGGCGGCCAGTAGTAGCCCGCACGTGCTCTGGCGCCTCGGTTGGGATGGCGCCCGCGGTCGTCACACGCTACACTCGCGCGCGGAGTGAACGATGAGCACAGCTACGGTTCAAGAATCGGCAGTTTCGATTGACCTCGACCCCATGTCGCTGGCGTCGCTGGGCGACTTGCTCGATCACGACTTGGCGGCGTGGAACGAGCTGCTGCAGACCCAGTTGTCGAATAGTGCGCGCCTGGCGAGCGAGCTCCGCAGTGCCTTCGAAGTAAGCGATTGGTTTACCCTTGAGCGCGCGGCCCACACGCTCAAGTCGTCGAGCGCGCTGTTTGGTGCGCACAAACTTGCCCAGCAGTGCCAAGTGGTCGAGCTGGCCGCCCATCACAAGCTGGCGGCAACCTTGGCCGACCAGACGGCGGAGCTGCTCACCTTGTTCGCCCAGACCGACGCTGCGCTGCGCCAGCTCGTGGGGCGCGTGCCGTAGCTGCCGCAGTTCAATGCGAGATTTACAATGAAAACCGCCGTCCGCGCGCCGTGGATTCCACTTCAGCGCATCGAGCCGCTGGTGCAGCCTGAGCCCATCTTGCTGCTCGGCCTGGGCCTGGTGGTGCTGTGGGCTCTGTACTTGGGGGCGATGCGGCGCGTGTCGGTCGAGCGCCACCAGATGCTGCGCGGTGCGTTGGCGAATTTAAGCTTGCATTGCGCGGTGTTTGCAGGTCTCGCCGTGGGCTACTTCGGCTTCGACCTCGATCCGATCGAGCAATCGCAGCTGGTGCGCGTGCAGCCGTGGCTAGGGCTGATTGTGCTGGTGCAGGGCTGTATCGTCTTTACCAAGGGCTCAAAAGTATTGGCGATGGAGCTGCTGTTTCTGAGCCACATGCGCGAGTTCGTGCCGGCGCTGCTGATCAATACCATGACGGCGCTGGTGTCGCTGGTGTCGTTTGGTTGGCTGGCGGCGAGTGTGTTCGACCTGCAGATCGGCCCCCTGTTGGCGACCTCGGCGGCGGCGTCGGTGGTCCTGGGCTTGGCGATGCAAGACACGCTGGGCAACCTGTTTGCGGGCATCGCGATGCAGTTCGATAAGCCGTACGAAATCGGCGACTGGATCGAGGTAACTGCCGGTCTTTACAAGTGGAATGGCCAGGTTTGGGAAGTGACTTGGCGCGCCACGGCGCTCACAGGGGTGGCGGGCGAGCTCATCAGCATCCCCAACCGCGTGGTGGGGCAGGGCCAGGTCGTCAACTACTCGCAACGCGACGTGCCGGTGGCGCGCGAGCTGCTGCTTATGCTCGATTTGTCTTGTGATCTTGAGAAGATGCGTGGCGAGCTGCAGCGTGCGTTGGCCCGTGTGCCGGGTGTTGTGGCGCAGCCCGCACCCGAGGTGCTGTTCAGCGAGGTCGTCGAGGCCCAGGTCAAGGCGCGTTTGGTGTATTGGCTTCGCGACTTGCCGCACCAGCCGCAGATTGCCGACGCCGCGATCACGGCCGCTCTGGCTGCGGTGCGACAGCAGGCAACCCTAGAAAAAAACTAGCTATGCCGGCGTCTGCGGCCCTGGGTGAATGCCAATCACCGAATAGGCGCGCACGCCCTCGGCACGGCCCTTCACAAACACCTCTTTCACAAAGTGCGCTTCGATGGTCTCGCCCAGGTCGTCGAACGTCGTTTGGCTGATCAGCACGCCCACACCCAGCTCTTTGGTCTGCGACTCGAGCCGCGAAGCCAGGTTCACCGCATCGCCGATCACCGTGTATTCCATGCGCTTATCGCTGCCAATGTTGCCCGCCACCACCGAGCCCGTGTGGATGCCAATGCCGGTCCGCAGCTCGGGATAGCCTTGCGCCATCAGCTGTTGATTCAGCGGCCCCAGCGCCTCGCGCATCCGCACCGCCGCCCGCACCGCCCGCAACGTATCGCCCGGCTGGCCCACCGGCGCGCCAAATACCGCCATGATCGCGTCGCCGATGTACTTATCGACCACGCCCCCTTCTTCCATGATGATGCCTACCATCGTGGTGAAGTAGATGTTGAGCATCTCGACCACCCGCTGCGCCGGCATGCGCTCGCTAATGGTAGTAAATTCGCGGATATCGGTAAACAAGATCGACACCGTCATGGTCTTGCCGCCGAGCTCGACGTCGCCCTTCAGCAAGTGCTCAGCCACCGCCTCGGTCATGTATTTGCCAAAAGTATCGCGGAGTTTATCGCGCTCTTTCAGCCCCTCGACCATGTGGTTAAAGCCCTCGGCCAGGTCCTCGAGCTCGTCGCCGGTGCGCACGGGCGAAACGGTCACATATTCTTGGACTTCCATACGCTTCAGCGCCGAACTGACCCGGCTCAGCGCCTGCGACATCAGCGACGCCACCCGCGTACCCAGCAGCAGCGCCAGACTGCCCACCAGCAGGGTAAAACCAAGTGCAATCAGCATATTGTTGCGCACGAGATCGCGAATGTCCGACACATCGTGGGCGATCGCCAGCAAATAGGGGCCATGATCGGTCGTAAGCGCCGGCAACGGCACGCGCGCCACCGCCCAGTCATCGTCGCCAAGGTGCAGAAGCTGGGTCGTTTCATCGGCTTGCTTCATCGCTTCGACCGGCATGCGCGCGGTGGCGACGGTTGCAATGGCCGACATCGGCTCAAGAAGCGCCAGCTCGACCCCAACTTTCTTGGCGGCATTATTCAGAAATTGCAGCGTCAGCGGCAGGCACACGATCACCGCGCCGCCGCCCGGCAAGGGCACGGCCAGCACGTAGGCCGGGGGCGCCTGGGTTGAAGACTCGCAACCGTGCAGAACTACGCCAGAAAACTCGCGCCCTTGCACCGCCTGCCGGTAGCCCGGCTCGGCCAGGATGTCGCTTCGCGGCGATTGGCAGCCGAGCTGCACGGCGACCTGCCCGCGCGCATCGACAAATAGGATATCGAAGTCGGGAAAGAATTTGCGAAAACGCTCGGCCAGCTTCTGCGCAGCCTGCCGATCTGGGCTCGCAAGTGCTGCTGGCGTCTCGGGATCTTGCGCCAGCAGCCGCGCCGCGATCGCCACATCGCCAATGTCGTCGTCAAACTCCAAGTCGAAGGCGCTGTGGGCTTCGGCCACCCGGTCATCGACCTCGTCGAGCAGCTGCCGATCGAGCACCCACCACAGGCCCGGCAGGATGGTCAGCATCACCGCCACTGGCAGAAGCACCAGTGCCGTCAGTTTTTGCCTTACAGTTCGCAGACCTCGCGCCATGTCGTTCCTAACGCCAGAGCGCAGTGGCTGCTGCCGTAGCGCAATTGTGCCACTAAATCGCCAGAAGATCCATTAGTTGCACAAGAGTCGTGCGCGACAACTCTGCGCTATGCTGCTGCCACTGCTTGGCTCGACTCGGCTCGCGCGTGGGCCACTGCGCTGATGCCGTCGATCGCCACACCGTCGCGGCCGGCAAGCTTGACGCGGTACATCGCCGCATCGGCCCGTCGCAACAGCTCTTCAAATTCGACCGTCGCCCTGGGATCGGCTTCGGCAATGCCAATGCTGACGGTCAGGTTCAGGAGCGGGGCGTGCGCAGGCCTAGGAATAACCCGAATACTCGCGCGAATCCGCTCTGCGACCTCGATCGCCTGCACCGCCACCGCGCCGTACAGCAGCACGCAAAATTCCTCGCCGCCATAGCGCCCAATCACATCGGACGGTCGCAGACTGCGCTGCATGGCGTGCGCCACCGCCACCAAGACCTCGTCGCCCACCTGGTGCCCATAGTCGTCGTTCACCCGCTTGAACCAATCGAGATCGACCATCAGCAGCGCGCACGACCGCGAAGTCGCGTGGGCGCGCGCCAGCAGCACGGGCACTAGACTGAACAGGCAGCTGCGGCTCGCCACCCCGGTCAATGCGTCGCGGGCCACCAGCTCCTCGGCGCGGTCGAGGGCCCGGCTTTGCACCATCAGCAGCACCGCCACCACATGCAGCGACAGCAGCACCTGCGCCGCCAGCAAATCCGACGAATACCAACGCGGATCGACAGGTTCCTTGCTCAGCGGTTGCAGCTTTGTCGC
Source organism: uncultured Myxococcales bacterium (assembly GCA_903883645.1). Taxonomy (GTDB): domain Bacteria; phylum Myxococcota_A; class UBA9042; order UBA9042; family UBA9042; genus SXRM01. The sequence continues at coordinate 99,516 of CAISBR010000066.1, forward strand.
CAGCGCGCAGGCCCCAAGCAGCAGCGCAATGCCTGTCTCGGTGGTCGCCAGCAGCGCCGTGGGCCGGTCTGGTCGCTGCCGCAGGCGCTGGAACAGCACGCTCATCGTCGCCAAATGGGGCAGCACTCCCAACAGGTTGCACACCCCCGCCGTATCGCTCGCACTGGCCAGCGGACTCAGGCAGACGGCCGCGACCAGCAGGGGCGGCGCAATCACCGCCAGCCAAAACGGCCGCGCGTCGACCATCTGCGCCAGCCCCAGGTAGCTGAGTGAAAAACCCACCGAAAGCAGCAGGTTACTTGCTAAGTCGCTCGGCCAAGCGTCGTGGACGCCGCCCAGCAGCGCCAGCTCGGCCGCCAGCCCCTGCAGCACCAGCGCCCCCAGGTACAGCGCTCCGCCCGGGGGCAGACGCCGCCACATCACCACCGCGACCACCGAAGTGAGCGCCCACAGTGTGGCGATATTGCAGGCGATAAGTGTGGGGACGTCGAGCCTCATGCCTCAAGACATCCGTCGCCAACTGGGCGGGTGATGTCTGCAAGGTAGGGCGAAAACGCTTAGCAGCAAGCCATTTTGCGGCCTGTGGGCTACAGCCCCTTAAAGTCCCAGCCGACGGAGATCAGCACGCCCATGGTGTCTTGCGCTTTGCTCACGTCGAGCAGGTTCAAGGCCGCGCGAAACGTGAGGACGTCGGTGCGGTAGCCGGCGCCTAGGACTGCGCCGAGCTTAGTCTCAAATGCCCCTGTCGAA
>CAISBR010000067.1 GCA_903883645.1 uncultured Myxococcales bacterium
CCATCGCCCGCTGGCCCAGTGCCGGCCGCGACGGCACCGAAATCATCACGGCACGGAGCACCCCGGCACGCCAGTACACCCCGTCATCGCTGACAAATTTCTGCCCCAGGCCGCCGCAGTGGTGATCCAAGCACGAGTACTTGCCGTCGATACTTGTCCAGTGCTGGCCCAGCCCAGGGTGCGGTAACTCGCCGCGGCGATTCATGTCTTTGATCGTGCGGACCACCATCGCATCGAAGTGCCCCGCGTCGCACAGCCCCAGCACGTGGGTCAGTGTGAACGGCGCCCCGAGACAGCAGAATTCCGGTGAATTCAGCCCGACCGCCAGATCCCACGGCGAGCTGTGAATGGCGCAGTGAAGCAGCGCAATGCCGGTGAATTCAGCCCATCCGCCAAATCCCACGGCGAGCGCAGCAAGCCGTCCTCCTTTGTCTGATCCTCGTCTCAGACCGCGGACGCGATCAGGGTATACTCAAGAAAATTAGATGATCAGATGGATCAACAAAGGTCACGATCGCACCATCAACCTGTGCGTTGCGAATGCGATCCGCCTCGTGCCAGCGACCGACTACGGCACCGGTAGCGACGTCCCACACCGCAAGCTCGGTGTCGCACCAGCCCACGAGCAAACGTTCGTCGGCCGAGAGGCTCACGTTTTCCATCGGGCCAACGTCAAAGCCGTAGAGCGGACTGCCGGTTGCAGCCGCGACCACCGCCAAGGTAGTACCTTGGAGGCACGCAATCGCCGTTCCGCCCAAGCCCGTGGTCAGGGGCTCGCGTGGGTCGACGCCAATCGGCCAGCTGCCCACGGCTTGCCCACTAGTCGGGTCCAACACCTGCCAGCCATCGGTGATGCCGTAGACGAATAGCTGGTCGCGCAAGAATTGAACGAACCCGCCATAGCTCTCTGCAATCGCAATAGTTGCCAATGGTTCGCTGGCGGGTATCGGAGATGCCAAGTCCCATATCCGCACCATGTTGGGGTGCACGGCGGCCAGCCAGCGGCCCTCGTCGTCGCAACAAAACGACAGCAAGGGCTGTTCGCGCTCGTCTGCAAAAAGCCACGGCAATACGTCGTGCTGGCCCGTGGTGAGATCGACGCGAACCAGCTCGCAGGTGGGCGTCTCGACTACTGCCGACCGGGCAGTGGCGATTAACCTATTGATAGCACATTGAGTCGCGACCTGGTGCAGCGGCTGCCATGTCGTCGCGTCCCACACGCCAAGGCTACCGTGACCCGCAAAGAACAGGCCGCCGCGAACAGTGCGTACCTGTTGCGCCTGCATGGCCAGCGGGGCGCGCTGACCGTTGGGCGAGCACAGCCAACAACTCCCGTCGCCTGCAACGGCCACGGCTGTCGTACCTCCCGCTGTGAGCACATGGGCCACGTAATCCGGAGTCGCGGCATCCGCATGTTCTGCAGGGCGCGAGAGCACTTGCAGTATCGGATCGCCCGACCAGTTTGCGGGGCGTGTGTAGAATGCCATGCCATTACCTTGCGCGTATAATACGCCACGCAATGGTGAACCCGATGCGGCCGGCAGGCAAGGGGGCTTTGGGGAGGTGGGTCGCGGACCTTGAAACCGGTCCGGACCTACACCGCCACCAAGCCCTGCACCCGCGCCCACAGCTCCCCTGCCCGGCCCTGCAAACCCGCCACCGCGTTCGCCGCCGTCGCCGCTGGCCCACGGTGATCGTGCCGCAACGTCCTGCGCAGCCACGGATTCTGGGCGATCTTCTGCTGCGCCTGCGCCAAGTCGAGCCCCTGCTTCTCGAGCTCCGCCTGCAGCTCGCGCTCCGCCGCCTGGCGCGCCTTGAACAGCATCATCTGCACGCGCGAATACACGTTGACCGCGCTGCTAGGCCGGCCACTCGACCCCGAAGGCCTGCGGAGCGAGCGCGACAAGCGCACGGCGCTACGGCTCGTGCCCCGGCCAAATGGTCAAAATTGTGCTCAATTTCACGGCTACTCCCTCCATGCCAAACGCGAAGCGTAGGCGACGCCGCAGTATCGTTGCTTGCACTGCGTCGCCAACACGCGCGTGGGCGAATGTCAGCGCGACGAACTCTATCGGCTGGTCAAATACTTGGCGCGGCCGACCATCGCCGGTCGCCGCGTAACCGATTGCGACGACGGGCGTTTTCGGGTGGAGTTGAAGACGCCGTGGCAGGATGGCACCAAGTTCGTCGTGCTCACGGCCGCGGAGCTCACCGGCC
>CAISBR010000068.1 GCA_903883645.1 uncultured Myxococcales bacterium
GCGCCACACCTAGCTGCTGATTTGGCGTCGGTTAAGCAAGAAGCACAAAGGCCCCGCCGGTTTCCCGACGAGGCCTTGTATTTCTAGCACTTAGCTGGCTCCGACGCGCGGACTTGAACCGCGGACATGGTGATTAACAGTCGCGAGATATTAGCATTCAAGTCGTCCAATGCTAGCCCAAGAAGTCGCACAAACATCTTGCAAATCCATGGTGCTATCGCTAGAATCATCCCAGCACTGCCCACAACGATTCAGGCCGTGCAAGGGTAGAAACGCTAGCCCGAACGCTAGCCCAGACATCGACACCAGCGAGGCGCCAATGAAGTTCACAGACCGCTACGTGGCAAACCTGAAGCCGGACCCGGCCAAGCGCCTGGTCGTGTGGGAAGGTGCGGCACACGGGCAGGGCAACCTTGGCGTGCGGATCTTCCCCAGCGGCGTCAAGACGTTCATCTACATGTACCGCTTCGCCGGCAAGGCCCGGATGCAGACCCTTGGCAACTACCCTGCGATGTCGGTCGCCGATGCCCATGCGGCGTGCGCGACGGCGGCCCAGGAGCGCGAGAAGGGTGTTGACCCGGCTGCGGTCGCAGTAGACAGCCGGATTGCCGAGCGGCAGGCGCCCACCTTCAAGGCACTGGCGGCGCTGTACCTGGAGCTGCACGCCAAGCCGCGCAAGAAGGATGGGGGCGACCGCGACGGGCGTGCGCTGGAGCGCGATGTGCTGCCGCTGCTCGGGCCGCTGAAGGCTGAGGCGGTGACGCGGCGCGACGTGATCGCCTTGCTCGACGGCATCGTGGCCAGGGGCGCGCCGATTCAGGCCAACCGCACCCTTGCCCTTGTCCGCAAGATCTTCAACTTCGGCATCGGCCGCGACATCGTGCAGCAGAACCCTTGCTATCGGGTCGCTGCGCCGGGCGTCGAAAAGCAGAGCGACCGGGTCTTGAGCGAGCAAGAGCTCAAGGCGTTCCTGGCGAATCTGGCAACGGCGACGATGGCCGACGAAAGCAAGTTGGCGCTGCGGTTCCAGTTGCTGACCGCTCAACGCTGCGGCGAGGTGCTGGGCGTGCGCTGGGACGAAATCGACCTTGCCGCCGGCTGGTGGACGATTCCAGCGAGCAAGGCCAAGAACAAGCTCGCGCACCGCGTGCCCCTGTCGATGCAGGCCCGTGCCGTGCTGACCGAAGCGCGCAAGCTCAACGCTGACCGGCAGACGGTGTTTCCTTCGCCGCGAGGCGACAAGCCAATGGTCGAAACTGCGGTTGCCCGGGCCGTGTTTCGCAACTTGCCGCACCTGGGCGCCGGGCAGTTCAGCCCGCATGACCTGCGGCGCACCGCGGCGTCGCTCATGACCGGTATGGGGATCTCGCGGCTGGTGGTGTCCAAGCTGCTGAACCACGTTGAACGGGGCGTGACTGCGGTCTATGACCGGCACGGGTACGACGCAGAGAAGCGCGAGGCGCTGGACGCGTGGGGCCGGCATGTGGCGGTGCTGGGGGCGGCGCACCTGGTGTTGGTCGGCGCCGGCTGATACCGCTTGGGCCCGCCTGACCTTGACCGGCACCTATGCGAACCGTACAACTCGGACGGGCAAGGAGGCCCGACGCCATGACACGTCTTGGACTGAGCGAAGCGCGCAACACACTGCCAGATCTGGCGAATCGTGTCGCGTACGGTGGCGACCGGATCATCATGCAGCGGCGCGGCAAGGATCTGGCGGCGCTGGTGTCGATGGACGACCTGCGGGCGCTGGAGGACATGGAGGACCGGGCCGATGCCGTAGCGATTGCGGAGGCGTGGGCTGAACAGGGCGATGAGCCGTTGAAATCCTGGGAAGTCGCCAAAGCTGAGCTTGGGCAGGAGTAGCCAAAATGGCCGAGCATTATCATTCGGTTGTCGAGATCGCCAACTCTTCGGGCGTCAATCCCGCGCAGGTATGCCGCGCAGCACACGCCCGCGGCGTAGACCTTTGGGTCGATGTTACAGGTCGTTGCGTTGTGTTGAATGGCGAACCAGTGCCCGAGGGCCTCACCGGGCACTGGGCCAAGACGGCGAAGTGCGGTGGTGAGCCAACCCCGACCGGCTGGGTCCAGTTGCCCCAGCGCGATCGGTCCGATGGGCGGGCCACTTTGGCCAGCGGCGAATCGGCCGACGCGGTCGACGTGGCCGTGGGCGGAAGCGGCGTGGTGTATCTCGGCTTGGCGAAGTCGGTCCAAGGCCCGCGAGCATTGGAAGAGATGGTCGCCGACTACGCCACGGGTGCCTTCGACGACGGCGAGATGCCAGAGTATTGGAAGCGGTTCGGGATTTCAGACAAGTCGGCGTTTGTCGTGCTCTCAGGGCCCGGCGCGAGCCAGAATGGTCGACGGGTGTTGTTGCGCCTAGTGGACTTGCACATCGAGTCTCGTGGTGTCGACCTGCTGGGTGCAAAGGAGGGCTGGACCGTTCACGCCCCGCCGCCCGACCTTCGCCCACCTGAAGGGCTCGCGTGGGCTGACTTCTGCGACATCATGGACGCCAGTCGAAAGGAAGACCACTCCTCGGAACTTGCTACGGCGGTTCGGGCGTGGCTGGCTCTGCACCGCGGCCACCCGACCACCAACGCGAAGGTGGCGGAGTTCGCAGAGCACGAACACAAGCACGGGCCACCAGCGAGCGGGCGAATCGCCACGCTGGTCAACCCGGACGCGCGCAAGAAAGGTGGTGCGCCATGTACGCCGGACAAAGATAACCCACTGTGACCTAATAGTCTGTATTTACTGCAGACGGTCGCAAACCCCCGGTGGGTTTCGGCCGGTTTCCGAACAACTCCCTGGGTGTTCGGGTGGCACCGCGTTGGCTAGCGTGAGTCCTGTTGCGGCGCCTTGGAGCGCCGCGGGAGTACACGCCATGTCCCGAGTTCTTCGCCTTCCTGAAGTCTGCCGAATCGTCGGCTTGTCCCGCAGCTCGATCCACCGCATGGAAGCGGCCGGGCAGTTCCCCAAGCGCCGTCGAATCGGCGAGCGCGCCGTTGCCTGGGATGCCGACGAGGTCGAAGCCTGGATCACGTCGCGCCTGCAGGTCGACCTGGTCTGTGCCAGCGTGCCGCGCCTTGCGGTGCAGCCATGAGTGTCGGCGACGGGCCGTTTGCATCCGCCGCGATGCGCCTCGCGCAATGTGGCCTGCGGGTGTTTCCAGTCAAGCCCGGTACCAAGCGCTGCAAGCCGGGCTTTCCAAAGGGAGCGTCTGCGGATGCCGACACGGTGCGCGGCCTTGTCGCGAAGCATGGCAGCTGCAATATCGGCATTGCCCTGGGCGGCGACATCGTGGCCCTAGACATTGACCGCCACGGGTCAGACGGATTCGCCGCCCTTGCCGGGCTGGTCGAGCGGTGTGGGCCCCTGCCGCCCACGCCGACACATCGCACACCTGGCGGCGGTGGTGGCGAGCGGCATCTGTTTCGGGTGCCACAGGGCACAGTGCGCACCAAGGTGCAGTTGGTGGACGGCGTCGAGTTGCTCACGACTCATGCGGTCGTACCGCCCAGCATTGTCGGCAACGGCGCGTATGCCTGGGCTGAAGGCCAAGAACCGTGGTCGATCTCGATAGCTGCGCTCCCTGCGCCATGGCTCGCTTTGGTGGATGGCGCGCGGCCGCGGCCAAAGGCGTCGCCGACCAAGGCACAACCTCAAGTGTCGGGACACGGCTCAACGACGGCCTACGGCGCGGCGGCAGTCAAGTCAGAAGCCGACGCAGTTCGCGCGGCACCGCCCCATGCAGGCAACGACACACTCAACCGCTCAGCGTTCGCGCTGGGTCAGCTTGTCGCCGGGGGCGAGGTCGAGCGGTCTGACGCCGAAAGCGCATTGCTTCAGACTGCCTTGGACCGCGGAGTGCCGCAACGCGAGGCACAGGCCACCATTCGGTCAGGCCTAGATGCCGGCCAGCGCGACCCTCGGCGGGCCGAACCTGCCCCAGTCGGCACCGCGCCTGTACCAGCTGTTTCCCGCCGCGTACTGGACCGGGTGCAAGGCCTGCAGGCCGCCACGACGAGGACGGCCGGCATGGGGCCTGCCGTACACTTTTGGGGCCCAAGCAGAATCATCGCCACTTTCGATCCCGGGCCGGCGCCCGTCGTGGACCCTGCGATGGTCGCCAGAGTCTGCGGCGTCGTGGCGAAACTCGGCGGTGTCGACGCCGATCGCCTGCTTCGGTGGCTCGTGGTGAGCGGCTTTGACCAGGTCCGCGCCGGCAACACTGATCCTCGCTGTCTCGTGGTCCCTGGCGGTTGGACCGAACTCGCGCAGCGCGTGGGCGCTCACGGCAAGCGTGCGGTGGACACTGTGCGCGACTTGGTGCACGCCTTCGCAATGCTCAGGTTCCAATGGGACAGCGTTCGGTGCGGCAACATCTTGACCTGCGATGAGCCCAACGGCTCCGGACCTGGTGTGCGCAAGGTGCTGCGGATCGTCCTCGGGACGGCCTTGTTGCCAGGGTTCAGCAAAGGTGTCGAGCCGGGCGCACAATCGCAGTGGACGGCGCGCGACAAGCGCCTTGTGCCGGTGCTGCCGCAGCCCGCGCTACGGGTGCTGCTGCCACGGTACCATCCCGCGGGCCTGCAGTTGTCGTGGCTGATCATGCGTGCGCTGACCGACGACGCGAAGGCCGTTGCGACATCCGGGGGGATTCCGTGGCGCAAGAGCGACTGGCAGAACGCGGCGGCAAGAGCTGGCCTTGATCCTGACCGCCTCTGGGCCTTGGTCGACAGCTGGCACGACGACAGCGACGGCGCTGCCTTCTTGTCGATTCCGTGCCCAGGAGTCTTGGGCCTCGGACCCGCGCACATCCAAGCCCTGCAGTTCATCGCCCAGCGGCACGCAATCGCTGAACGCAAACGACGGGAAGCCCGCGGACACAAGCAACGCTCCCGCTAATGATTCGGGCTGGCCGCCTTGTTGGGCTTGTCGAGAAAGTTAAACGTATTGGATATGTTATGTGCATGTGCCCACTGATGAGGCTTTGCATCGCTCCCGTCATCGCTTCGCGGATCACTTGAGGATTGCGGGGATTTTTGCAGGTTCAGACTCCCGGTTTTCTAACCAAGGACCTGTAGCGATGGGCCCCAAGCGATCCCTGATCCGGGCCCTGGCAGTATCAGGCGCCGACATGGCCACGACCCGACGAAATCCAAAAAACCGGTGCGTGCCCTGAGCCGGTACTTGACTACAAAAGGCAGGGGGCTGATCACACATCGCTTAACCGGTGGCCCGCGCGTAGGTCGGCGATTTTTTGAATCGGTCCGTCGTTGTGTCGCCAATGCGCGCGCGTCAACGTGGTTTAGTTCGCCCCGCAGTCGGTGCCCACCACTTCTAACGGGTGCGGGTCTTGATTGGCGGCACGGCGGATTCGCTTTGGCGCCGCCAGCAACTGCCCCTTGCTGGGCACCGCGGCTACGGTAGGCTCCTGACGCACCGGAATCCCAGGGCCCCGTCAGTGGTTGCGCTACCTGCCAACCCGCGCGAGCTGGCCCGAACACCGGCAGACGAGTAGCCGCCGCCGCGGATGGCGTGGAGTCCGTCGGGGCTTTCTACTACCGGATCCACTTGCGGGCCGGCAACATAAGCTTTCCAGCCGTCCCTTGTGTATTCGGCGACGTTGCCCGCCATGTCCTGCAGGCCATAGGGGCTCGCACCTGGGGGCCTCGACCCAACGGGCGACGTGTAGAGCTCTCCGGTGCCGCTGCCCTCAATTGCGCAACCCCACGAGCTACCTGTTCCGCCTATCGACATTACCGCGTAGTCGCAGTTGGCGACTTCACCGACCCAAGGGTAAGTGCGCATCGCTGATTGGCAAGCCGGATCGTCGCCAGCCTTGCCGTTCAACTCGCAATTGCCCCTCGCCGCCATTTCCCATTGGGCTTCGGTCGGCAAGTCGAATCCGGCACCGCGCCACTGGCAAAAATCTCGGGCCTGTTGCCAAGTGACCAGGTTCACGGGGTGATTGACCTTGGTCGGGTAGGTGCCTTGCAAGCTTGTGCCGGGCGGCACGCATTTGAGTGCATTGACGCAGGGCGCGAACTGGGCAACGGTGACCTCAGTGGCGTCAATGAAGTACGCGCTCAGCGTGACTTTGTGCTGTGGGCTGCCCCAGTCGCCGCCGGTGCTATTTCCGCTCGGGTCCTTTGCTGGATTCCAGCCCATCCAGAAGGTGCCGCTCGCAATGTAGACCATGCCAGCCGGCGCGGTGATGCACGTCCCCTTGCCGTCGCACCCAACGCCGCCGGTGCACGGCTGGCCTGCTGCCACCGCTGCTGACTTGCACACGCCCGCCGGGCCGCAAGTGTCGACCGTGCACGCGTTGCCGTCGTCGCAGTTCTTCCCCGCGCAGGGGTCAGCAACTGGCGGCTTGCCCCCATCTGCCGCATTGTTGGGATCTGCCTCGCCGGCATCCACCTTGCCGTTCTTGTTCTTGTCCTCGGCCCCGTCAAGCACGCCGTCGCCATCGCTATCGGGATTCGTCGGATCCGTCGTCGTTGTCGGGTCCGAGTCGCCAACCTTGCCGAGTTCAAGCCCGTCCGGCAGGCCGTCCTTATCGGTGTCCGCGCTCGTGGGGTTGGTCTTGTACTTGTTGACCTCGTCACCATCGCTCAGCCCGTCGCCGTCGCTGTCGGTCTTGGTGGCAGACGTGCCCAGCGACACTTCGGCACCGTCGCTCAAGCCGTCGCCGTCTGTGTCGGGATTCGTGGGGTTGGTGCCGTACTGCGTGACCTCTTGGCCGTCCGACAGGCCGTCGCCGTCGGTGTCGTACTTCTTGGGGTCGGTTCCGCCTGCGATCTCTTCGCCGTCGGTCAGGCCGTCGCCGTCGGTATCGGGCGACAGCGGGTTTAGACCGGCCTTGACCTCGGCACCGTCCTTGACGCCGTCGCCGTCGGTGTCCGCGTTCTCTGGGTCGGTGCCCAGGGCGGCTTCTACCGCATTGTCGAGTCCGTCCCCGTCGTCGTCGGCGCTGCCCGCGGAGTCGGCGGCTGCAGGTGCGCCATCTTGTGACACGTCGGGCAATGCAGCGGTGTCGCCGTCGGTCTGCACGTCTGCGGGAATCGCACTGTCGAGCGTCTGCACGGTGTCCGCTGCGCCCGTGTCTGCTGGGCCCGTGTCTGCGGCGTTGGTATCACCTGGGCCGGTGCCGGCAAGCTCCCCGGTGTCCGCGTCAGCTACTGCAGCCGCACCTAGTACCGGATTGCTTGGGCTCGCGCCGGAACACGCTGCGACCCAGAGCGCAACGACGATGACCTTCCAGTGGCGCATTGTAGTCTCCCGCGCGGGGCCGTGTGCCGCACATCCTGCGACGATTCGCACCGTCCTGCCCCGAATCGGTCCGCGAGTATCCGCGCCGTATCAAGCAGCGTCAAGCGTAACCACATGACGCAACCTGCTGTCTCACAGACGGCAACACGCGGTCGCAGTTCCAGTACGTTCGGGCCATGCTCCGCACGCGCACAGACCCAGACATGGCCAAGAGGATCGGCGACAAGATTCGCGAGCTGCGCAAGGCCACGGGCATCACTCAAGAGACGCTCGCGTGGGATTGCGGGCTCGATCGCGGCTACGTGGGGCACATCGAGGCGGGCCGCAAGCTGCCGTCGCTGCCGGTGCTGGCCCAGATTGCCGCCCGGCTCGGCGCGGACTTGCTCGACCTGGTGGCGCCGCTGGTGAGCGAAGATCGCGCCGCGCTGGTGCGCCGGGTCCCCAGCCCTGCGGCCCCTAGCGGTGGCGTCGGCGAGCCGTGACAGGGCAGGGCCGCGGTCCGGCTCAAACTGCCCAGCTGAACGGCAGGCGCATGACCCGTTCCAGGTCCCTGCAGATCGTCGACCGCGATACGCCAAAGTGCCGCGCCAACTCGGCTCCGCGCCCGAATGGCACCATGCCACTTGCCCACAGGTAATCGACCAAGGCGCTGCGCCGCAGTTCAGCCAGCAACTGCCGGTGCGCATTGTAGTGTCGCCTGCCGCCAGCCCGGCGCGCAGCATGTTCGCAGGTCGTCCAGTTGCTCCAAGTCGTTGCACGCATATGTTCGGCTCCGCTGGCCCGTCGTGACGGACCTGGCGCACGGCGTCACACTCCGCCGGCAACGTGAAGTGTGCCAGAAAAGGCCTGCGCCGGCTTTGGGTGTGTGGGTGTGCAGTAGGCGCGGCGGGGCGCTGGTCCGATCCGGCGGCGTGCACGGTCAAGGGCCCAAACGCTAGCCCAAACGCTAGCCCGAAAGCAAAAGGGGTCCGGCCTCTCGACCGAACCCCTTGTATTTACTGGCTCCGACGCGCGGACTTGAACCGCGGACATGGTGATTAACAGTCACCCGCTCTACCAACTGAGCTACGTCGGAACGGTCCCTCTATTCGAGGCCGTGCCCCGGCGTCACCGCCCGAGCGGGGAGAATCCTACGCACACGCCGCCGCCGTGTCAATACCCCCAGCGCGCCGCGCAAGCCTTCGGTGCACCGTTGCGGTCGCTGCCCCGTCAGCGTAACCTCATCTCATGGCCGTCTCCCGCACCTCGCCGTCCGCTGACCCAAAGCCCGCCAAGTCTGCGGAACCTTTAACACGTCTCGACTCTGGTCCCGGCTTGCAAGCCGAGCTCGATGCCGGTCGCCTGCGCTCGGTCTACCTAGTTACGTCTGCCGAGACAGAGGGCCGCGGTCGCTACGAAGAGAAGGTGGGCGCCGATCCGCAAACGTTGCTGGCAGTTGCCGCACGTATTGAACAGGCAGCGTTGCTGGGCGGCGACCGCGATCTCGACCACGTCAAGATCGACTACCTCGACGGCGACCACCAAGCGACCGGCACCCACGACCTGATCTCCCTCGAAGCCCGCAGCATGTCGATGTTTGGCCTGCGTCGAGTCATCACCGTGGTCCATGCCGATGGCCTCAACTTCGGCGAGAACGCGAAGGCGAGCAAGAAGGCCAAGGCCGAGGTGCCGCACGAGGACTCGCTCGAAAAGCTTCTGAATTCATTCGATTCATCCCTATCCAATCCGCCGTGCGTGGTGATCTTCATCGCCGAGCATCTCTCGCGCGCCAGTCGCGTATGCAAGGCGATCGGGCGGGCCGGTGCCATCGTCGAAGTGCCCCCCCTTACCATTGCAACTCTGCAACAGTACTTTGAAACAGAGGCATCGCCCTGGCGCATTACTATCGAGCGCGGGGTGGCGCAAAAAGTTTGGGATCGCTTGGGCGGTGCCGATCCGGCGCGCCTGCGCCAAACCGCCGACCGGCTACTGCTCGACGCTGGCCCAAATGGAACCGTTTCGATCCAAAGTGTTGAAGCGACCGTGCCCATGGACCGCGAGGCTGCGATCTTTGCCCTGACCGACGCTATCGCTGCGCAAGACCCGCTGCGCGCCGTAACGGTGCTGCATCTCATGCTCGAGCATGTGCCACCGACCGCGCGCGAAGAAGAAGTGAATAAAATCGTAGGCTTTCTGTCTAGTCAGTTCCAGCTACTCATCCGCATCCAGGGCTTGCTCCAACGCGGTATGGGCGAGGGCGACATCGCCGCTGAAACAGGTAAAAGCCCGTCTTATATCCGTAACTTGTGTGCACAGGTGCGCGGCATGCGCCAGCCCGGACGCCTCGAAGACTCGCTCGGCCGCGTCGCCGACATGGAAGCCATCGTCCGCGGCACCCAGCTCGGCGACCGCAAGGCGGCAACGGCGCGCTGGCTCGAACAGTCCGTGCTGTGCTTGACTCGCGGCACCCCGGTACGGCTGCCCAGCATCGAATCCGTCTTCGATATCCTGTAGTTTCGTGGCGATCTGTCTCTCGACGCCGGCGTGTGCGCTATGCTGGCGGCACCCATGCTGCCCAGCTGGGCCACCGCTCCCGCTTGATAGGTATCACTATGACATATAGCAACGAGGCTGCCGCGCAGGCGCCACTGCACCTCGAACGTCTGCAGCTCGGCCCCATGGCCAACTTCGTGTATTTGCTCGTTCCTACCCAGCGTGGCCGGCTCGCCGTAGTCGATCCCGCCTGGGATGTGCCTGCGCTGCTCGCCCGCGCCGACGAGCTTGGCCGCCCGCTGACCGACATTGTCCTTACCCACCACCATGCCGACCACCGCAACGGCGTCGAGGGGCTGCTCGAGCGATTCTCGCTGCGTATCCATGTACAACGCGCCGAAAAACAATGGCTTCGCGATGCTGCCTGGCTATCCGAAGTGGTCTGGCACGATGGCGGCGACGTCATCGAGCTCGGCGGTGGTGCAACCGTCACGTGTCTCGCTACTCCGGGCCATACGCCGGGTTCGCAATGCCTTTTATGCAATGATAACAAGATTTTAACGGGTGACACGCTCTTTATCGACGGCTGTGGTCGCTGCGACCTGCCGGGCGGTGACGCCGGCGCGCTGTTCAAAAGCCTCGCGAACTTGCGCACCCACTTGCCCAAGTCGACCCTGGTATTGCCGGGCCACGACTACGGCCCCGTGCCCGAGGCGAGTTGGGAGCAGCAGGAGATCAGTAATCCTTATCTGCAGTTGCGTGCAGACCGCGACTTCGTAGACTACCGCCTGCGTCCGCGAAGCTAGTTCTGCTGGCGCAATCGACAACTCGGGTTACAGTGTCGCTGGTTTTCGCGCCGGCGCCTTCTCCGTCCGCCGCTGTTTGCCGCAGTACAGTGCCGCTTGAAACGTCTGGTTTTAACAACAATCATACCCACTTGGCGCGGTTTGCCGCTCCCCTTGCCGTGGCTGATGCGGCTAGCCCTGTTCCTGTCGTGGGGCGTCGCCGACTTTGCCGCGTTGCGTTGGTTTGGCCGTACTTTTGCGGCGTTGCCGGCGGCGCGGCGCGAGGTCGTGCTGCAGCGGCTGCTCCATCACCCCAATCGCCGCGTGCGCAGTGTGGCGCGCTCGTGGAAGCAGCTCGCGCTGCTGACAGCCTAGGAGTTCAAGCGTGAGCGGCGCAATCCTTCGCGATGATGCAGACTTCGTAGTCGTCGGCAGCGGTGCCGGCGGGGCCACAGCAGCTCGTTGGCTCGCGGCCGCGGGTGCCAGCGTCATTCTAGTCGAAGAGGGCGACTGGCCACAGGCCACCGGCCCCGACGGCTACGACCTTGCGGTGCGCTACATCCGCAAAGGCACATCGACTTTCGCCCGCGGCGGCGACAGCATCGCCATGATCGCCGGCAAGGCGGTGGGCGGCAGTACCGCCTTTGGTTACGGCGTGTTCGCCCGCCTGCCCGAGCGCATCTGGTCCGATTGGAGCCAGCTCGACCCGGCCTGGGCGCGGCGCATCCCGTTTGCCGAGCTCGACAGCGCGTGCGACGCCATCGAGGCCGAATGGAGCGTACAGCGCACTCCACGCGAGCTTTTGGGCACCGCCGGCAGCGTCCTCAGCCGCGCCTTCGCCGGCCGCGCCGACGCCACCTGGCGCGCGGTCTCGGGTTGCCAAGGGGCAGGGCGTTGCGCGACCGGTTGCCCCAACAACGCGCTGCAAAGTGCCGACAAGGTCGTTGTACCGCTTGCACAAAAACTCGGAGCGCGCCTGCACACGCACTGCCGGGTCGACAAAATTCTAGTCAAAGCGCAGCGGACTGAGGGGGTGCGCGGCCGCTGTGCCGATGGCCGGCCCTTCGAGTTTCGCTGCAAGAAAGCCGTGTTCTTGGGCGCAGGCGCGGTTGGCACCACGGCGCTGCTGCTGCGGAGCGGCCTGCCCGCGCAGGGGCATGGTCTGCATGTTCACGTCTTGGCGACGATCGCCGCGCGCATGCGTGCGCCCTGTAGCCGGCCCGTGGCAGGTACCTCTTTGCAAAGCTTGGCTTTTCGCAACGAAGGTACTGAGATCAGTGCCACCGTCCTGCCCGAGCGCGCCGCGGCTGCCCTGCTGCCCGGCGTGGGCCACACCCTCGAGCAGCGCCTAGCCAATCTCGACCACATCGCCACGTGGACCGCGTCGGTGCGCACCCATGCCCGCGGCACGGTGAGCCACGGTCTGCTCGGCACGCGAGTCGACTACCCTCTGCAAGTCGTCGATCGCAAACGTATTCTCAGCGTCCTAACCCAGCTATGCCAAGCCCTGTTCGCCCAGGGAGCCGCCGAGGTCTTCCCCCAAGTCGCCGGTATCGACGATGTGCTCACCAACCCCGAGCAGTGCCAAGCGCTTGCCGGTGCGGCGGGCAATCCCGGCCAAATTCCCCTGCAAGCTATCCATCATTTCGGTGGGTTGCATAGCGACGACCGCTGCCAAGTACCGGGCATCACCGGCCTTGTCCTCGCCGATGCGAGCGCATTGCCAGCCAGCACCGGCGTCGCCCCTCAGCTCACCATCGCCAGTTACGCCATCGCCGCCGTCAAGCGCTGGGTCTGACTTGGCACGGCCTGCCGCCGCTTGTAGCGCGCCCCGGCAAAACGTTGTAAAACGCGCCATTCCATCCCTTTCCTCAGCCGCAGCCGCTGCACCCCAGGTCGACCATGACGCCCGCTCCCACTTCCGACGCTCTGCTTATCACCCTAAGTGGCCCCGATGGCCCTGGTATTACAGCGCAAATTGCCACTTTGCTCGCCCAGGGCGACATGCGGCTCATCGACGTTGAACAAGTGGTCGTGCAGGGCATGCTCAGCCTGACCTTCGTCGTCGAAAATGCCGAGGGCAAGCTCGAAGAACGTCCTATTCTCAAAGACTTGCTCTGGAAGGCCCGCGAGCTCGGCTTGCACATCGACTTTCAGCTCGGCAATCGCCCCGACCGTCGAACTCCCGTGCAAAGTTGGGCAGTTACGCTCCTTTCCGACCGCATCAGCGCCGCCATGCTCGCCGAGGCCGCCAACGCCGCCGCCAAGCGCAGCTTCAACATCGATAAGATCGGCCAGCTCTCGGGCACCGCCATGAGCTCCATCGAGCTGACTCTCAGCGCCGACAAGGGCTCCGATGCCGAGGGCCTGAAGCGCGACCTGCTTGCCATGCAAGGGCATTTTGGCTGCGACGTGGCGCTACAGCGCGAAGGCCTGATGCGCCGCTCCAAGCGCCTCGTCGTCATGGACATGGACTCTACGCTGATCCAGCAAGAGGTTATCGACGAATTAGCCCGTCGTTACGGTGTGTTCGATAAAGTTGCGGCGATCACAGAGCGTGCCATGAACGGCGAACTCGACTTCGACGATGCGCTCCGGGCCCGCGTCGCGCTGCTGGCCGGGGCGCCGGCAACGATTCTGGGCGAGGTGCAAGACGCCATCGAATTTACCCCCGGCGCCGAGAATCTGGTGCGCGTCCTCAAGCGTCTTGGTTACCGCCTCGCTTTGATTTCAGGCGGTTTTATCGAGCTGGCCGAGCCCATCCGCGCGCAGCTCGGCCTCGACTATGCCTTTGCCAACCAGCTCGAGATTCTGGGCGGCAAGCTGACCGGCAAGGTGATTGGTCCGATCGTCAACCGCAAGCGCAAGGCCGAACTGCTCGAATCCCTTGCCCAAACTGAGCGCATCGCCCTCGACCAAGTCATCGCCATCGGCGACGGTGCCAACGACCTCGATATGCTCAACCGCGCCGGTCTGGGCATCGCCTTCAACGCCAAGAAGGTGGTGCGCGAGCAGGCGCAGTACAACATTACCCAGCGCAACCTAAATGCAATTCTATACTTACTGGGCATCAACGACGACGAGGTCGCGTCGCTGATCTAGCTATTTATCAAGCAGCTATTTATCAAGCAGATCGGGATTCTCGAGCACGCCGCGGATCGTCTTCGCCACGGTCGCCAGCTGCGTCCCATCCACAAAGCGGTGGTCGATCGTCGCCGTCAGCGTCAGCATCGGCCGCACCACCGGCACCCCGTCGCGCGCCACTACGGTGTCTTTCACCGCACCCACCAGCACCAGCAGCGGCACCCGGGCAAACGGCGTGTGCGGCGCAAAAGCCTCGTCGATTCCCAGCATTCCCACGCTCGTCACCACGCACGAACCGAACGGAAACGCCTCGAGCCCCAGCGCCGGCAGCGAAATCCCCAGCGAGCTCGTCAGCCAGCCCGTCAGCCACAGAATTGGCCGCAGCAGCCACGTCGGCAGCGCCCGCAGCACGCCCTTCGACTTCTCGAACTCGTCGTCTTGGCCCTTGCGCAGCTTATCGGCCCTTACGCGCAATTCCGCTGCAATATCAGCCACCGGCCGCTTGTCTAGGTTGGCAATCTTGGCCTTCGCCAGGTCCGCGCCATCTTCTAGCGCCACCAAGAACGTCACATCCACCGTGTCGAACGGGATGTAACTACCCAAAGTGATTCGGCCATTGATCTGCGGCGCCTTCGCCAGCCCCAGCGCAATCGCCTTGCCCACCATGTGCGTAATCGTCACCTTCTCGCCCGTCGCCGCCCGTGTCTTGTCGATCCACTGCAGCGCCGCCCCGGCATCTATCGTCAACTTGCCGAAAATATTGCCTTCGTCGGGCGGTCCCCACGTGGCAATGGCCAGCTTACGGCGCGTCGAATTCATGCCGAACCTCTTGCTTTTATGTGTCTATCGAAAGGCTAAGGCGTGCAGGGCGTGACGGCCTTGTAGAAGCACGAGCCGCTGCCCGAGTTGCACGCGTCGATGGTGCACGCGTTATTGTCGTTGCAATCCTTGGCCTTGCCGCCGCATGCGCCCTTGGTGCAGGTGTCGCCCAGGGTGCACGGGTCGCCGTCGTCGCAGACGTACACGCCCACCAGCACCGCGTTGCTGCAGTTGCCGCTGGTTGGGTCGCAGGCGTCGTCGGTGCAGGGGTTGCCGTCGCTGCATGAGCGCAGGGCGCCCGACTTGCACTTGCCACTCAAGCACTTATCACCCGCCGTGCACAGGTTGCCGTCTTCGCATTGGCTGGCGTCGGCCATGGGTGCGAACACGCAGGCGCCGGTCTTTTGGTCGCAGCTGTCCACGGTGCACGGCTCGCTGTCGTTGCAGGGTTTGGCGGTGCCGCCGGCGCAGGTCGCGCCTTTGCAGCCGTCGCTCAGCGTGCACGGGTTGCCGTCTTCGCACGGTCCGCTCACCACCGCCACACTGGTGCAGCCCTTCACCCCGTCACAGCTATCGGTGGTGCAAGCGTTGCCGTCGTCGCAGCTGTTTTGCGCCGAGCCCAAGCACTGCCCGCCGCTACACACATCGTTGATTGTGCAGGTGTTGCCGTCGTCGCACGCGCCGCTGTTGGCCACGTTGTGGTAGCAGCCTTGGCTGGGGGTGCAGGCGTCGGTGGTGCACGCAATGCCGTCGTCGCAGCTGTTCGCTACATTCGAGCCGCACTTGCCGCCCTGGCAGGTGTCTTTGTCGGTGCACGGGTTGGCGTCGTTGCAGCTCGCGCCGTCGGCATTGGTGTTCGCGCAACCGCCCGTGGCCGTGCAGGTATCGTTTGTGCACGGGTTGTTGTCGCTGCAGTTGGCCGCCGGCCCGCCCACGCACTTGGCGCCGGCGCACGCATCGCTCACGGTGCACGGGTTGCCGTCGTTGCACGCGGTCGCGCCGCTCACGTTGTGGCCACAGCCCGTCTTCGGGTCGCAGAAGTCGACCGTGCAGTTGTTGTCGTCGTTGCAGTCCAAGGGCGCGCCGGCGTTGCAGAATGGCCCTAAGCACCAGTCGCCGGCGGTGCACGAGTTGCCGTCGTCGCACGGTGCCGCGCCGCCCTGGGCGTAGGCCTGGATATTCAAACGATATACCAAGCCCGCCGGGTTGTTCTCGGGCGTGCTGCCAGTCTTGCCGGGGTTCGTCACGGTGCAGGCCCAGGTGTTGCTGCCGGGGACCAGCTTGCCAGCCAGCGAGATCTTCAGCGGCGTTTGATACGTATTTTCGGCCGTTTCCACGCCCACCAGCTTGCCGTTCACCTCGCAGATCCACGCGCCGTCCGCGGCCAACTCTACGGTGCCCACCACAGTCGCCGCCGTCGCAGGCACGTCGAAAGTCTTTTGGAATTGCGTCGTTTCTGCCACTTCGGCGTTGACCACCTTCGGCGTCGCCCAGATCCACGAGGCGTTGACCGCCGCGGTCCAGTCGGCAAAGCCCGTCCAAGCCAGGGCGGCGGGGGCGGTGCTGCCATCGGCCTTGATTACACTGGTCGTGGCGTCCGACGTAACGATCACGTTGGTCGCCTGGCCCGTCGACGCGCTCGAGAACACGCACCCCGTGAACTTGTCGCACTTATCGGTAGTGCACAGGTTGCCATCGTCGCACGAGGTGGCGGGGCCGCCAGCGCACTTGCCGGCCAGGCAGCCGTCTTTGCTGGTGCACTGGTTGCCGTCGTCGCAGGGCAGGCCGTCTTTCTGCGTGTTACTGCAGCCCTTTACCGTGTCGCACGTGTCGAGCGTGCACGCATTGCCGTCGTCGCAGAGCTGGCCCACGATGCCGGTGCACTGGCCGCCGTAGCAGACATCGGTCGAGGTGCACGAGTTGCCGTCGTCGCACGCCGCACCGCCGAACACGTTCGACAGGTCGATGCGGAAGGCCAAGCCGCCCGGGTTCGTCGACGGCGTGCCATCGGGGAAGCCGAAGTTCTCGACCGTGCACACCATCGTGTTGCTGCCGATCGCCAGCGCTTGCTTGATGGCGATGACCTTGGGCACGCTGTAATTGTTGTTGGTTACGCTCGCCACCACGGTCTTGCCGTTGATTTGGCACAGCAGCGAGTTGTCGGCCGCAACCGTGAGCGTGGCGGTCACGTTGCTCAGCGTGGCGACGTTAAACGTCTGCTTAAACTGGCACATATGCAGCTTGGTCGGGTCGGTGGTGGTGGGCGTGATCCACACCCAACTGGCGCCTTGGATCGTGGACCAGAACGGTGCGACCCAGGTGGCCGGCGCGGCAACAAAGTTCGAGTACGACTGGCTGCCATCGGGGTTGGTGACCAGCGTGTCCGAGACCAAGGTGCCGGTGCCCGAGGCGAAGCTGGTCGTGTTGGTGGTGCCATTGGCCACTGGGGTAAAGATGCAGCCCGTCTTGGTGTCGCAACTATCGGTAGTGCATACGTTGCTGTCGTTGCAACCGGTCGGGCTGGCGCCCACGCACTTGCCGCTGACGCACGCGTCGGGGCCCAAGCACGCGTTGCCGTCGTCGCACTTGTTGGTGTTGGCATTGTGCAAGCAGCCTTGCTTGGTGTCGCACAGGTCGCTGGTGCACGCGTTGTTGTCGTCGCACAGGTCCCACGTGCCCGACTGGCACACGCCGCTCTGGCAAATGTCTTTGAGTGTGCACGGGTTGCTGTCGTCGCATGGCACGGCGGGGTTGGCCTTGTGTTGGCAGCCCTTGCCGGGGTCGCACCAGTCTGAGGTGCACGTGTTCTTGTCGTCGCAATCGACCACGGTGATGCCGGGCTTGCAGGTGCCGCCGCCGCAATAGTCGCCCGTGGTGCAGGCATTGCTGTCGTTGCAGCTGTTCTTGTCGTTGGCGGTGTACTTGCAGGCGCCGCTGCTGGGGTCGCAGGCGTCGTCGGTGCAGGCGCTGCCGTCGTTGCAGGCCACGGGCGCGCCGGCCAGGCACTTGCCGCTCGAGCAATTGTCGCCGGTGGTGCACGGGTTGCCATCGCTGCACGCGCCGCTGAAGGCCACGAATTTGCAGCCGACCAGGGGGTCGCAGGTGTCGGTCGTGCAAGGATTGCCGTCGCTGCACACGATGCCTACGCCCTTGCACTTGCCGGCCGCGCACGCATCGCCGCTGGTGCAGACGCTGCCGTCGCTGCAGGGGCTGCCATCCACGGTGGCGGGGTATTTGCAGCCAGACAGGGGGTCGCAGTACTCGGTCGTGCACGGGTTGCTGTCGGTGCAGACGGTGGGCGTGCCGATGCAGGCGCCTTTGCTGCAGATGTCGCCGCTGGTGCAGGCGGTGCCGTCGCTGCAGGGCGCCGAGTTGGCGGCGTAGACGCACTTGCCGTTGGTGGTGTCGCAGCTATCGGTGGTGCACGCGTTGCCGTCGTCGCAGAAGATGACCACCTGCGGCTTGCACGTGCCGTTGTCGCACGCGTCGCCTTCGCTGCAGGCGTTGCCGTCGTCGCAGGGCAGGGTGCCCACCTTGGCCACGCACTTGCCGGTCTGTTGATCGCACTTGTCGAGCACGCACGGGTTGCCCGTGTTGCAGTCCTTGGTGGCGCCCGAGATGCACGCGCCCGCCTTGCACAAGTCGCCCACGGTGCACGCATCGCCGTCGGTGCACGCGCCGCCCTCGTTGGCGTTGACGTAGCTGCACTTGCCGGTGGTGATGTCGCAGCTATCGTTGGTGCACGGGCTGTTGTCGTTGCAGGCCAGGGTCTTGCCGGGGGTGCAGACGCCCTTTTGGCAGTTGTCGGCCAGTGTGCACAAGTTGCCGTCTTCGCAGGCGATCTGGTCGGGCACGGCGTTGTACGCGCACTTGCCGGTCTTGCTGTCGCACACATCAAAGGTGCAGGTTTTGCCGTCGTTGCAGGTCACGTTCGACTTGGGGGTGCACACGCCTGCCGCACAGGTATCGGTCAGCGTGCATGGGTTGCCGTCGTCGCAGCCTGGGCCGGTCAAGAAGTCGCCTAGGCAGTTGCCGGTGCTGGCTTCGCAGCTGTCGGCGGTGCAAGCATTGGCGTCGTCGCAGTTCTTGGGCAACGTGCCCACGCAGCTGCCGCCGCTGCAGACATCCGTCTGGGTGCACGCGCTATTGTCGTTGCAGGTTACGTTGTTGTTGGTGTGCGTGCAGCCGCCCACGGGGTCGCACGTGTCGTTGGTGCAGGGGTTGCCGTCGTCGCAGCCCACCAGCGCACCGGGGGCGCATAGGCCTGCTAAGCAGGCGTCGCCCTTGGTACAAATCGACGAGTCGGCGTCGCACTCCGTCAGGTCGGGCTTGTTCTTGGGCTCGCACTTGCCCTTGCTGGGGGTGCACGACCAGTTGAGACACGCCGTGTCGGCGCTGGTGTCGCAGACGACTACGGTTTTCTTATTGATTTCGCAGGTGTGCGTGGTCAGTTCGCAGTACAGGGTGCCGTTGCACAGGTCGCCGTCTTCTTTGCTGGTGCAGTCGGCGTTGCTTTGGCACGCGCAGACGACCGTACCGCTGACGCAGCTGCCACTTTGGCATGTGTCGTTGGCGGTGCAGTTATTGCCGTCGCTGCAGCCCTTGCCGTCGGCGTTTTTCGCAACGCACTTGCCGGTTTGCGGGTCGCACGCTTCGTCGGTGCAGGGGTTGCCGTCGTCGCATTGCGGCACCTTGCCCGCGGCGCACTTGCCGCTTAGGCACGCATCGCCCTGGGTGCAGGCCTTGCCGTCTTCACACGAGATGCCGTCGACCGCCGCCGCCGACTTGCAGTTGCCATTGCTGGGGTCGCACGACTCGATGGTGCAGGGGTCTTTGTCGTCGCAGTCTTTGGTTGGGCCCGACTGGCACGCGCCGCCCTGGCAGGTATCGCCCAGCGTGCAGGGATTGTTGTCGTCGCAGCTGCCATCGGCCGGTACAAACGCGCAGTTGCCGCTGGTTGGGTCGCACGAGTCGCTGGTGCATACCAAGCCGTCGCCGCAGGCCTTGACCGCGCCGCTCACGCACGCGCCGGCGATGCAGGCGTCGCCCAAGGTGCAGGCGTTGCCGTCTTCGCAGGTCTGACCTTGGGTGGGTTCGAATTGGCAGGCGCCGTCGGTCTTTTGGCAGGCATCGGTGGTGCAGGGGTTGTTGTCGTCACAAACGCGTGGCTTGCCACCGCAGATACCATCGTGATTGCACACATCTTTTTCGGTGCACGGGTTGCCGTCGTCGCAGGTCGAGTCGTCGGCCACTTGCTTGTGCGAGCAGGTGCCGCCTTCGCAAGCGTCGATGGTGCAAGGGCTGTTGTCGTCGCAGTCTTTGGCGGTGCCGCTGCAGGCGCCTTTGTTGCACAAGTCCGCTTCGGTGCAGGGGTTGGCGTCGTCGCAGGTGGCATCTTGCGCCAAGTGGACGCAGCTGCCGTTGTCGCACGAGTCGGCGGTGCAGGGCGTGCCGTCGTCGCAGTTGACCTTGGTCGTGGTGCAGGCGCCCATCGCGCACACATCGGGGCCGGTGCACGCATCGCCGTCGCTGCAGGTCACCGTGTTGGGCAAATTGACACAGCCTTTCGCCGGGTCGCAGGCATCGTCGGTGCACAGGTTTTGGTCGTCGCACGTCAGCGCAGCGCCGGGTAGGCACTCGCCTTCGGTGCACGTGTCGCCCAGTGTGCACGCGCTGCCGTCTTCGCAGCCGCCGTCTAGGTTGGCGTGGGCGCAGGTGCCATCGGTCTGGTTGCAGCTGTCTTTGGTGCACACCTTGCCGTCGTCGCAGCCGGCCGCGGTGCCTGGAGTACACGCGCCGCTCTGGCAGAGGTCGCCGCCCGTGCAGGTGTTGCCATCGTCGCAAGGTGCTGAATTGTTGGGGTGAGTGCAGCTACCATCCGCGCTGCACAAGTCGTCGGTGCAGGGGTTGCCGTCGTAGCACAGGCCTTCGTCGGTCTGGCCGTCGCAGTCGTCGTCTTGGCCGTTGCAGACCTCGGTCTTGGGCTCGCACGGCGGCTTGGCCACGCAAACGCTTTTGCTGGGGTCGCCTTTGGCGGGCTGGCAAATCTGGCCGTCGGGGCACTTGCCGTTGTCGCAGGGCAAGGCGCATGTGCCCGAACCACTTGAATCAATAGTACATTGCCCCGAGGCGCAGTCGCTGTCCGCACTACATGGACACGCTAGGCCCACTGGACACGGCCCCTTGGCATCGCTGTCGGTAGCATCTTCTGCAAGATCCGCCTGCACATCATCGGCAATTTCTTCAGCCGGCGTGGCATCTTGGGCGATTTGCACATCGGTAGCGCCCGTGTCGTCGCTCACAGAAATATCTTGGGCCGCCGCATCGGCATCGGGCGATTCGGTCGAACCGGTGATGACGTCGTCGGTGCACGCCGCGAGCGAAAGCGCCCCCAGCGTGGCCAGCAGCAGCGCCAGACGGGCAAGCATACGCGCGCCCGACTTGCCAGGATTGCTAACAAAATCACACATTTGTACCGCGGTAGTCAACTTAGACATAGGGCCTCGAGGGTTCGGGTCGCAGGATTCGAGGTACAGGAGGGCTCAGCGCCAACTTTCGAGTCTACGCATGCCTTCGCGACAGGAAAAGCAAAAAAACTCGATCAGCACCAAGTTTCGTGTAAACCTCAGCGGCTTTTCGCGTTCCCAGGGCTACCCCGCGGTCAGGGAACCCGTATTGTGGACCCAGGGCGGCTTGCCCTGCGCCAACCGAGGTCGCCCATGCCCAACCAGCCGCCACTTGCACCGCCGCATGGCAATGAACTACGCGAAACTGCGCCGCTTCTTCGCTCGACGAGCCGCTCACCCAACCTCGAGCCTGGCTGGATGGCGGTGATGGGCGATGTGTTCAGCGAGCCCTACATGACCGATCTCAAGTCCTACTTAGTCGAAGAGAAACAACGGTTTGCCGTGTATCCGCCGGGCAAGGATATCTTCAATGCGTTTTGGTACACACCGTTCGACCAGGTGCGCGTGATCATCTTGGGTCAAGACCCGTATCACGGCGCTGGGCAGGCCCACGGTCTGTGTTTTTCGGTGCAGCCGCATGTGCCGCCGCCGCCCAGCTTGCAGAATATCTTTAAAGAAATTCAGGCAGATATGGGTGTTGGCATCCCCGACCACGGCTACTTGGTGCACTGGGCGCGGCAGGGTGTCTTGTTGCTAAATTCGGTGCTTACCGTGCGGGCGAACTCGCCGCAAAGCCACTCGGGCCAGGGGTGGGAGCTGTTTACCGACCGCGCGATCGCCGAGCTGAACCGTCGCCGCTCCGACCTGGTGTTTGCGCTGTGGGGCGCGCCGGCGCAGAAGAAAGCGGCCGCGGTCGACCGTTCGCGGCACTTGGTGCTGACGGCGCCGCATCCCAGCCCGCTGTCGGCGTATCGCGGCTTCTTGGGCTGTAGGCATTTTTCGCAAATCAATCATTGGCTTGTCGAGCATGGGCAGACGCCGATCGACTGGGGGCTGCCGCCGAAGACTACGCCGCTGGGGTAGGGCGAATTTGCGATACTTGAGTAAATTTGGGAATAAGTCCAGGCCCTTAAAAGGGCGGGCTCCCCAGTCCACGCTCCCCAGTTCACGCTCCCCAGTTCACGCTCCCCAGTCCACGCTCCGCAGTGCACGCTCCCCAGTCCACGCTCCCCACGCCCCGTCCTCCGAACCACCCGCCGCCAACCCATCAACCTTGCTCTGAATCCCGTCGACCTGCGCCTTCAACGCCCCGCTCGCCGCATCGTACAGCTTTAGCGTTACATCTTGAGCCGTTGCCTACGCCTTGCCGTCCTGGTTCGTCCGTGTGCCGGCATAGGTCAGCGGCGCCTGCGTGGGCGCACCCGTGGCCAGCGCACGCCCGACCCAGATGCCGCCGGCCAGTGTCGCCGGCCAGTGTCGCCGGCCAGTGTCGCCAGCAGTGCCGTGCCCGCGATCGCGATTGTCTGCTTGGTCATGGGCGAATTCCTCTCTGAACACAGCGACCTAGCCCGCACGGCCGCTCGAGCAGCCAGCGTGCGTTCTTGATGCGGTAGCCGCCGGTGCTGGGGGTGCTGGTCACGAATAATCCCGGTGATTTCAAGGATTACGAGGGGCTGGTGGTCGAGAGTTGGGCGGGGTAGGTTGGCGCTTTTGTCTTCTCTAATCCGCGCCTTCGCCGCTGCGAATTTTCAGTTCGTGCGCAAGACCAGCTATTTAGGTATTTCAGTCACTTAGGTGCTGCCGCAGCACCCAGGTCAGCCGTCACGGCCCCAGCCCACCACATTACTTCGGCAGCTCAATCCCCAATACGTCCATCAGGCCATTGATCAATGTCAGCGGATGCGGCGGGCATCCCGGCAGGTACAGCACGGGCACGTTGTCGGCGATAAACTGTCGCTCGAGCTGCGGCGCATCGCCAAACACGCCGCCCGAGATGGCACAGGCGCCATAGGCAAGTACAAAGCGCGGCCTGGGCATGGCGTCGTAGCAAAGCTGTAGTGGTTCTGCCATGTTGCGGGTGATGGGGCCGCTGATGACCAAGCCGTCGGCATGACGCGGCGAGGCCACGAATTCAATGCCAAAGCGCCCCATGTCAAAGTTGACGTTGCCGGCGGCGTTCAGCTCGGCCTCGCAGCCATTGCAGCCGCCTGCCGACACGGAGCGCAGGCGCAGCGACCGGCCAAACTGTTGCTTCAGCGCCCTTTGCACGGCTATCGGCGGCGGATTAGGTCGTTCGGCGGTGACGAGCAGGTGTTCCCGGGCCACAGCCGCGGTATGGCATCCAGCTGAAAACGTTAGCTTATACTCTGGGCACGCCGGCGCGCAGTCGCCGCATTGGCTGCAGCGGCCCAGGTCAATGGTTACAGGTGCCAGCGCGACAAACGCTTGGGCGGGGCACGCCTCGGCGCACTGCCGGCAGCCCTCTGCACACGCGCCCGCGGCAATGGTCGGCAAGCCGCGGTAGTTGGCCGGCGAGGCCGCACGCAGGTCGGGGATGTATTGCCGGCCCTGAGAAATCCGCACCCGAAGAGAACGCAGCATCGCCAGCCCCTACAGATCGCTGCCGCAATACGACAGGTCAAAGCTCTTGTTGCAGATTGGAAAATCGCTGATTTCGTTGCCACGCAGCGACTGCGCTAGGCCAAACCAGTTGCGCAGCGAAGGGTCTTGCGCCTTGTAAAAGCAAAGGTGACCGTCGCTATCCGTCTGTAAAGTATGCAGAACTTCGCCGCGCCAGGCCTCGCACAGGCCAAGCCCCATGGCGTTCGGCGCCAGCGGGCCAAGGGGCTGCAGCGGCGTCGCATCCAGGTCGGTGCGCACCAGGGCCTGGCGCAACCAAGCCAGCGAGTGGCCGATTTCTAGGATGCGCAGCTCGGCCCGCGCCCAACAATCGCCCGACGCCACGGTCGCAACGGGCACGGGCAGCAGCGAAAACGCCAGACCGGGCAGGGTGGCGCGCAGGTCAAGGGGCAGGCCGCTCGACCGCGCCGCCATGCCCACAAGCCCCATCTGATCCGCCAGTTCTGCGGTAACGGTGCCCACCTTGTGCAGCCGGCCGTTGACCGTGAGCGAGGCGCGAAACAGCTCGACCATCACCGCCATGTCGCGTTCAAACTGCACCAGCTGCGCCAGACCGCGCTGACCGACCTCGGGCGCAATGCCAAAGCGCACGCCACCCGGCCGCAGCCAGCCGCGACCAAAGCGACTGCCACACAACAGCATCGACATGTTGATGATGGTGGTGCGCAAACGGCCCCACGTCGTCGAACCTTGCAGAAAGCCGATGTCGGTCGCGATGCCGCTTAATCCACTGAGATGCATGGCGATTCGCTCGAGCTCTAGGGCGATGCCGCGCGCGATTTCGACTTGTTCGGGCACGCTGACTTGCGCTAGGGCTTCGAGCGCGCGGCAAAATGCCCACGAATGGCCGATGACCGTGTCGCCCGCAATCGACTCGACCAGCGCGGGCGCATGGGCTAAGGGCCGCTGCAGCAGCAACTTCTCGATGCCACGGTGCTGATAACCTAGCTGAATCTCAAGGTGATGCACCACCTCGCCGTGGCAATGGAAGCGAAAGTGCCCAGGTTCAATCACGCCGGCATGGATGGGGCCCACCGCGACCTGGTGGACCTCTTTGCCGGTCATGTCAAAAAACCGGTAGCTTTCCATCGGTTCAACGGGCGAACGCACCGGCTTTAGCCATGGATGCTCGGGCATGGGCAGGCCCGTTTGCTCAAAGATCTCGCGCTCAAAGATGTGCAGGCTGGCAAAGCGCGGCGTGAGTGACACCCGCTCGGTCTGGTGCGTGGCCAGCCCGCGCAGAAGTGAAATACCGTTAGAATCCTGAATAACCGCGCTAAGTTCAATGTCAGCCGTGGTCAGCCGCCGGGCAAAATAGCTGACGACTCGCCCACCTTGCTCTAAGCGCTGGCACAGTTGCTGCTCAAACTGTTGATACGACGGCGGATCGTCAAGCGGAACCAGGAGTGCGGGCGCGTTTGCCATCAGCGGCCTCCTAGACTGTCGGCGACCTGGCGCAGCAAGAAGGTCAGCGGCGCAGGGGTATAAATGCCTAAAGATAGCAGAATTGCTAAGTAAAATAGCTTTGGACCAAGTGCCAGCAGCGACTCGTTTTGCCGGACAGCGCCGGGGCGCGGCTCACCCCACATCATTGGAAAGAGCGAGCGGCCCGTCGCCACAAACACCACCGTAAGCAGCAGCGCCATCGCCACAAACGTGACAAAATGGCCGTTGGCGATGAGCCCGGTCATGATGATGAGCTCGCCAAAAAAGCTGCCGAACGGCGCAAAGCCAAGTAGAGCAAACACGCCTCCCAAGAAGAACAGCGAAGTGTGGCGCATTTCGGCAATCATTCCGTGCAGTTCATCGATCTTCTTGGTGCGGTAATAGGCCTTGATGTTGCCGGCCGTCAAGAACAGGATGGCCTTGACCAGCGCGTTGCTGACCACGTACAGAATCACGCCGTAGCCGGCGGTCTTGCCCAGGGCCAGCCCCAGCGCGATTACTCCCGCATGGTTGATCGAGGCATAGGCGATAAGCAGCTTGTAATTATTGGTCGAAACGATCTTAAGCGTGGCGATAACCATCGACAGCAGGCCCAGGGTCGTCAGCAGGTAGCGGGTGATGTCGGCGTCGAGGCTGCCGTACACCTGCAACATCCTAAATAGGCCGACAAACGCAATGTTAAACTGCACCGCCGCGAGCAGAGCCGTAACCGAAGGCGAGGCCGCATCATAGGTCTCGGGCAGCCAAGAATACATCGGCGCCAGACCGAGTTTTGAGGCGTAACCCAGGATAATCAGGACCAGGCCTAGGCGGCGCCACAGCGGGTCGGCCAGCGAAATCTCTTGCATCAGGTCGGTGTGCTGCAGGCTAAGATGCTGAGGCCCCAGGCCGAGTTCAATGCCATGGCTCAGGCAGATCATGCCGAACATGACGAGCCCCAGGCTGACGGCCGAGAACAGAAAATAGTGCCACGCGGCGGTGATGGTCACGGGTTGGCGCTGGTGGGCAATCATCGGCACGGCCGCGAGCGCGGTCAACTCGAGGAAAATCCAGGCGACAATCATATGGTTCGACAGGATTGCGGCATTGGCCGCGGCCATAAACGCCAGGGCCAAGCGCGCCACGCGATAGAACTCTTGCTGCAGCTCGGGCGCCATGCGAATGCGATTGTGCATGTGCCAGGCAATGCCACCAAACAGCGCGTTAACCAAAAGCAAAAACAGCTGGGCGGTGGCATCGACCCAGACCCAGCCCTTCAGCGCCAAGTACGGCGCGTCGCGCGGCAGCATGAGCGGCGCCAGGGCTATCATCGCCAAGGCCGCGACGGCCAACACGATTCGGTCCGCCTTGGCAAAGGCAGCGGGCACAAGCAGCAGCAGCGCGCCAAGCAAGGGCAACAGCACAGCCAGCAGCGGAACCAGCAGCGAAAGATTCGTCATAGGATCGCCAAGTTGACAGAGGGGGCCGGAGCATGTTCGGCGCGGGCAAGGCGCTCGAGGTGCAGGAGCATCGTCGCCACGGTAAGCAGAAAGACGGACATCAGGCCAAGTTGCAGCGGCCAGGGCGTGGGGTGCTGGCTGTGCAACTCAAACAGGGCGATGCCATTTTCTAGCGTAAGTATAGCCACCGCTTGGCCAAAGGGTGCGCGCTGGGTCGCAAGAATCAGCATCGCCACCAGCACTGCACAGCTAGCCGTGCCCACGTGGAGCACCGCTTGCGCCGAGCCGTCCGTCACGCGATTGGCAAAGCCAAAGCCCGC
This sequence comes from uncultured Myxococcales bacterium, assembly GCA_903883645.1. Lineage (GTDB taxonomy): Bacteria > Myxococcota_A > UBA9042 > UBA9042 > UBA9042 > SXRM01. The sequence goes on from CAISBR010000068.1 coordinate 26,696, forward strand.
CAGCAGCAAAATCACGGCAAAGGTCCACACCAGCAAATTTGCTGGAATCATGTCGAATTCCGTGTCGATCCCGGCGGCATTGGCCATGCGCGCCAAGGCGATCGGCGTCAGAACCGCGCGCAACAGGGCCATGTCGACCAGCGCCAGCACTGGGCTCGCCGAGTCGAGGTCGCCTTCGCCCCACACCATCGCGGCCATGGCGAGTCCCTGCACGAGCAGACCCGCGGCCGTCGCGCGCCACGAGCGAATAAATAGCGGGACCACCAGGGCGAGGAAGAACAGTAAAGGCGAATAAATCATCGTAGTTTAGCCCTGTTCGTTCAGCCCTGTTCGTTCAGCCCTGCTGGGATTGGGTGACGGCGATGAGGAGCGCCACCACGCCAAAGGCCGATGCAGCCAGGGCAAATTGCGGAATCAAGCGCATCCTCAGGCGCGCCAACAGCGACTCGATGAGGCCGACCGCCAGGATCGCACCGCCGATCAAGGTCGTTGAGACCACCGCGCTCCACCACGGCTGGTCGGCCAGCAGAACCGGATTGAGCAGGGCCGCTAGTAGCCCCATGTAAATGGTCATCTTTAGGCCGGCCGCGTACTGCAGCATCGCCAGGTCCGGGCCGCTGTGGTCCAGAATCATGACCTCGTGGATCATCGTCAGCTCAAGGTGCGTGGTGGGGTCGTCGACCGGGATGCGCGCGGCTTCAATCAGCAATAGCAGCAGCAAGACCGCGGCACACAAGAGTTTTACGGGGACGGTTTGCCAGCCGTGGGGGCCCATCAGGTCGGCAAATGCGGCCTGGCCGCCAAACAGCGCCAGCGTGCCAAGGACTAGAAACAGCGCGGGTTCGGCAAAGACCGAAAATGTCGCTTCGCGGGCCGCGCCCATGCCTTCAAACGCGCTGCCGGTGTCGAGGGCTGCTAGGGTCAAGAACAGCCGCCCCAGGCCAAGCGTATAGGCAAAGAACACCACATCATTCGAAAAAGACAGAACTCCTGTACCCGGCGTCATCGGTGCCAGCAATGCCGCGGCCAGACTGGTCGCCACCACCACGGGCGGGCCTAGGCGAAATACCGCAGTAGTTGTCTGGCTGTACACGGACTGTTTGCCGATGAGGCGGCGCGCGTCAAACAGGGGCTGCAGCAGTGGCGCACCGCGGCGCCCGCCCCACCACGCCTTGATACGGTTGATCAGGCCTGGCGCCAAGAAGGGCAGCAATAGGATGCCAAGTAGGTGTAATACAAGGGCTGGCGTGGTCACGGCTGGCCCCCACTCCCCGACAGGCCCAGGGCAAGACTAGCGATCAGCACCACGAGGCCGATGGCAAAGGCGATGCGCGGCGTTCGCGGGGCGAGGGCGGCCAAGTCGGCCAGCGACTCCTTGCCTTCCTTGAGCACTTCAAACATCCGGTGTTCGACCGGGTCCTCCGCGTGGGTGCGCAGATGCGCGGCAGTTGGGAATAGGCCTTGCGGCAGGCTTACATCGCGGCGGTGCGGCATCATGACGCGGTAGTAATGTGCCAAGTGGTCCGAAAACGACGAACCGGTGTACTGCGCCCGCGGCACGGGGCTGGTATAGCCGCAGCCCCAAGTCCGATGCGCCGGAGCGGGCGGCGGCAACAGCCAACGGCGTACGGCCACCAGCGCGGCCACCAGCACCAGCAGCAGACCGCCAAAGAACACAACTGGCTGCAAAACCTGTGCTGGCGCGCTAACTTGCTGGGCAATGTCGAGCGGTAGTCCAGATACGGCGAGCAGCTGCGTGACCGGAACGGCGACGAGCGACAGACCGACCTGGGGAACTAGGCCAAACACAAAAAGCGAGACTGCCAGCAGGATTAGCGGCGAGCGCATCGCAGCACTTGGGTCTGCCGTGCCGGTATGGTCGAGATCACGCGGCGTGCCAAGAAACGCTAGACCAAAGGCGCGGGTCATCGAAAAGGCCGACGTGGCACCGACAAACGCGAGCACCATCGCGACTAGGGCAAACAGGCCGCGGGTCGGCGCGCTGGTGACCGAGCCGTCAAAGAGGCCTTTGTAGATAAGGAATTCACTGACAAATCCGTTGAGAGGAGGTAGGCCGGCAATCGCGATGCTGCCCAACAAGAAGGTCGCGGTCGTGTAGGGCATGTGCCTTGCAAGTCCGCCAAGTTTCTCAAGATCTACAGTGTGGGTGGCGCGGTAGATGGCGCCGGCGGCGTAGAACAGCAAGCACTTGAAGAGCGCGTGGTGCAAAATGTGCAGGATGCCAGCGGTAAAACCGAGGATCGCCAGGGTGTTATTGTGCCAAGACAGGCCCAAGTAGCCCATGCCGAAGCCCATGCAGACGATGCCCACATTTTCGGTCGAACTGTAGCCTAACAGCCGCTTTAGGTCGCGCTGCACGGTCGTGTACATCACACCCATGACCGCAGAGGTTAGGCCAAAGACAATCAAGAACCAGCCCATCCATACGTCGGGCGTGCCCATCAGCAGCGTGAAGCGCAACATCCCGTAAAGACCGGCTTTATGGATCACGCCCGACATCAGGGCCGAGACATGGGCGGGCGCGGCGGCGTGGGCGCGCGGCAGCCAAGTGTGGAAGGGAAAGAACGCGGACTTAAAGGCAAAGGACGCTAACAGTAGCAAGAAGGTGATGTTGCGCTTGGTGCCGGCGAGGCGGAGCTGAGGGCCAAAGCTAGCGAAGTCAAAGGAGTGGGACTGAATATAGAGCGTCAAGAAGGCCGCGATCAGAAAGAGTAGCCCCAGGTGCGTTGAAACCAGGTAGTTGAAGCCGGCAAAGCGCACGTTATTGCTTCGGTAATCCCAAATCACTAGCAGCCACGCGGCAATTGCCGCCACTTCCCAGCCTAAGAGGAAGGCCATGGCATTGCCAACGATATAGATGATGACATACGACAGCGACACCATGTTCAGCAGTGCGTAGTGGACGCCAAGATTGCGGTCCGTCTTGAAGTACGGCTCGAGATAGCCGCGCGCATAGATGGCGCCAAGCGCGGTCAGCGGCATCGAAAATGCGAGGAATAGCGCCCCTAAGCCATCGACCTGCAACACAATTGTGTCGACCGGATAGGACCAAGCTAGCTGACCTTCTAGCACCGGCTGGCCGGCGAGCACGGGCGCCACGGCAACTAGTGTCAATACCGACGCGATAACTTGGCTGACCATTCCGGCCCTGGCCCGCAGCTCGTTTCCGGGCAGCGCAAGGGCAAGAACAGAGCCGAGAATCAGACAGACAGTCGCTAGAAATAGGGGAATCATCAGTGGCTCAGGGGTCTTGCGCGCCGCTGCAAACGCCGCACGCATCTACGCCGCGGATCATACGCCTGCTCTTGCGTTCGTCAAGGACAGCTGGCGGCCAGCCGCGTTTGGTGGCTCCGGGGCAAGCCGTGCCCGGCAGAAGGATGTAAATTTGATCGTAGTATTCGCTAGTTATCGCGGGACCGGACCCGCTCCGCCCCGGTGGTTACGAAGGGGCGAGCGGGTCGCTTGAGGTCGAACGCGAGCGTGGGCGCGCGATCAGTACGCCGACAGCTTGTAGCCACCGCGCTCAACGGCCTCCGCCGCCACTTTACGGCGCAGCGGCAGTAGCGCAATGGGCAGATCCACGTTGATCTTGCTGACCTTCTCGAGCCACGGCGCCGCCGCCTCGCCGCCAAAGCAGTTGTGCAGCAGCCGCTTGGCCATCGGCCCGGCGCGGTCTAGCGCTTCTACGGCCGCAATTGCGGTCACCGCCTGGGCAATTTCGTCTGTGCCGGTGCGCTGCAGCGTGCGACACACCGCCGAATCCACCGCATAGCAGTCAATCAGCAGGTTCGACAGCTGCATCAGCGTCTCTTGCTCGCCGTCGAGCGCCATGCCGAACCGCGTCGAAGCCGCCTGCGCGATAAGCATCGTCAGCCACTTCAGCCGTTGCAGCGCCGTCTTGGCATTGCCCATCACGTCGTCTTCGGCGGGCAGGGCACCCAAGTCGCCAGTCGCCAAGCGCTTTTCAAGGTCGGCTAGCGCGCTGAACAGGCCCAGGCGCTTTTGCATGCTGCGCTTGAACAGCGTACCGGGCACCAAGATCCGGTTGATTTCGTTGGTACCCTCAAAGATGCGATTGACGCGGGCGTCGCGCACAAACTTCTCGACGTTGTAATCCTCGACAAAGCCGTAGCCGCCGTGCCACTGCAGCGCGCGGTCGAGCAGGCGGTCCAGCGCTTCGGACCCATAGACCTTGGCGATCGACGCCTCAATCGCGTATTCCTCAATCGCCGCCATGGTTTTCTCGGTGTAGTCCGGCGCATTGACGTCGAGACCCGCGAGGCGCGCATCGATGTAGCCGGCCACGCGGTACACCAGCGACTCGCCCAAATACAGGCCAACCATCGAGTCGGTGATCTGCTCGCGAATGCCACCAAAGTCCGCAACTCGCGTCGAGAATTGCTTGCGGTCTTTGGCGTATTGCAGCGCTTCGGTAAAGGCCCGCTTGCCCAGCGACAGCACGCCGCCGGCCAGCTTGTAGCGACCCAAATTCAGCGTATTAAACGCGACCTTGTGGCCCTTGCCCACTTCGCCCAGCACGTTCTCGACCGGGATCGGCGCGTCGGTCAGGATGAGCTGGCAGGTCGACGAGCCGCGCAAACCCAGCTTGTGCTCCTCGGTGCCGTGGCTAAAGCCGGGCGTGCCGCGCTCGACGATGAAAGCGGTGAACTTATCGCCATCTACCTTGGCAAACACGATGCCCACGTCGGCCCAGGCGGCGTTGGTGATCCACTGCTTGGTGCCGTTCAGGATGTAGTGCGTGCCCTCGTCGTTCAGCTTGGCGACCGTGCGGGCGGCCAGCGCGTCGGAGCCTGAACCGGGTTCGCTCAGCGCGTAACACGAGATGATCTCGCCCGCGGCGATACGGCTCGCAAACTTCTGCTTTTGCTCGTCGTTGCCAAAGTAGAGGATGGGCGCCATGCCGATACCCGAGTGTGCGCCCCAGGTTACGCAGAAGTCACCCGATGTGCCCAGCTTGTCGGCGATGAGCAGGCTGGTCACCTTGTCGGCGCCTAGACCTCCAAATTTCTCGGGCACCTCGACCAGGGCAAAGCCTTGATCGCAAGCCTTTTTTACCAGCTTGACCATGTCTTTGCTGGCCTTGCCTTCTTTGCTCTCGAGCCAGCGCTCTTTGGGCACCACGTTCTTTTCCATGAAGCGACCGGCTTCAAGAGCCATCGCGCGCTGCTCTTCGCTCAGGTCCTCGACCGAGAAAATCCGATGCGCGCCAGCGGGTTCAATCAGAAAGCTGCCACCGGCGGGTGCGGCGGCGTGGGCGGTGTCGGTCATGGCGTCACTCCAAGTTGGGCTGTCGTTAGGGGGGCAAATGGGCTGTCGTTGCGGTGCGACTACGGGTTCGCGCACACCGTGCCATACTACGACCGGCGCGGGGCGAAACTCAATTGCTTCGCCGCAGTGCGTTAGTGCGTCATTGTCTTGGAGATCAGATGCTTGTCTTGGATCAGCCGACCTTGGCATCGTCAGGAGTTTGTAATACTCGGCGCAGCCCGCGCACAGGCCTCGCGCTTGGCGCACTGCTGCTCATGGGCGCGTGTGCCCAAGAGCCGCTGCTGCTGCGGCCCAGTAGCCCGACAAAGATTGCGTATATCCATGCGGATCCCGGCGATGCGACGCGGCACTTTGCCGTCGCGACGGCCCATCCCTTGGCGACCCAGGCTGCCGCCTCGGCTTTGGAGCGCGGTGGTTCGGCGGCCGATGCGCTGGTAGCCGCAAGCCTAGTCCTAAGCGTGGTTACCCCGCAGTCTACCGGCATGGGCGGCGGCGGTTTTGCTGTAGTTGTGCCTACTTTGGGCCCTGCACAGGCGATCGATTTTCGCGAGACCGCGCCCGCTGCCACCCGCCGCGAAGACTATCTGGATGGGCAAGGGCAGCCGCTAGCGGTACGCAGCCAGAGCCACGGTTTGGCAGTGGCGGTGCCGGGTTATGTGGCTGGTTTGCTCGAATTGCATCGGCGCTGGGGGCGCTTGGCGTGGCCCGAGCTGTGCCAGCCGGCCATTGCCGCTGCCGATCAGGGCGCCCAGGTCACGCCGCAGCTTGCCAAGGCCATTGCGTTGCGTTGGAGTGCTCTTAACCCGATGGCACAGCAGGTGTTTGGCCGGGCAGGGCAGCCGCTGCAAGCGGGCGAGGTACTGCGCCAGCCGGCCTTGGCCGACACGCTGCGGCAACTGGCCGAAAATCCTGAGTCGTTCTATAGGGGTACTATCGCGCAAGACCTCGCTTCCGCGGCGCAGGCGGCCGGAGGGCGACTTGTCACCGCTGACCTGCAGAGCTACCGCGTGCGCGTCGAACCTGCCATGGCTGGTGAGGTTTTTGGCCACCAGGCGTATACGATGCCGCCGCCGTCGGCCGGGGGCGCACAGCTTCTGGCGGCAGCCAGCTGGCTGGATGCGTGGCTCGGCAAGCCCCCTCTCAGTGCGCCCCTCGACGACCACGCGCTGGCCGAGGCGATGCGCCGCTCGTTTTGGTTGCGTCTAGCTTTCTCAAACGATATTCCGGTGTTTAGCCTCGATGCCGCCTATCCGCGCGCCGCTCGCGACCTGCTCGCTACCGGTTTTGCCCCCCAGCACGCCGTGCCGACCGCCGCGCTCCCGCTGCTCCAAACGGGCGATGCCAAGCTCGAGACCCACGAAAATACAAGTCATATTGCGGTGATCGATGCCGACGGCCTGGCGATCTCGGCCACCCACACCGTCAACTTGTTGCTTGGCGCCGGGATCGTCGCGCCCAAGACCGGTATCCTGCTCAACAACGAGATGGACGACTTTAGCTTTGCTGTAGGTGCCCAAAACTACTTTGGTTTGGCGGGGTCGGCGGCCAACATGGTGCGGCCAGGCGCGCGGCCCGTGTCGTCGATGGCGCCGCTGGTGCTGATGCAGGGGCCGCCGCAGCAGCCGGGCTTGCCGTGGCTGGCGGTGGGCTCGCCGGGCGGTACCCGCATTACTACCTCGGTTTTACAGGTGGTTTTCAAGGTGCTGCGGCGCGGTGCGACGCTGGCGCAAGCGGTCGCAGCCCCCCGTCTGCACCACCAAGCGGTGCCGGACCAGACCGAGATCGAAGAGGCGCCCGGTCAGCTTGATCGGCAAAAGCAGCTAGAAATGCGGGGTCATACGGTTCTTGCCAAGCCGCCGTGGTGCAATGTGCAGGCGGTGTGGCGGCAGCCCGATGCCACGGCCGGTGTTCAGTGGCACGCCGTGTCCGACCCGCGAGGCGAGGGTGCCGCTATCGTTAAGTAGCTCGAGCGGCCGCAGCATTAGCTGTCGCCCCGCAAATTGATTTCTCAACAAAATCCAACAATTCACCCCGCCATTTCGCTGCATTTCGCGCTTGCGGCGCGGCCTGTGCTGCTGCTAGGCTGTGGCCCGTTCCGGCGGCCGATGCCGCTGCGTCTTGCTTGGGAGTGATTCAGCCATGTTTCGATTTTCTGCAGTGTTCTTGGCGTGTTTGGCTCTGTCTGCCTGTGGCAGCTCGAACTCTAACTCGAGTGGCTCGGTGACCACCACGGGCGACACCGTCTCGGACACGGGCGGCGGCCTGAGCGATGCCGGCGGCGACACGGCGAAGCCCGACACGACCAGCGGCGATGCTGGCAAAGACACCACCACGGGCAGCGACATTGCTACGCAAGACACCGGCCAAAGCGCAGAGCAGATCGCTGCGCAGATGGCGGCGGCCAGCAAGGCCGAATCGGATATTTACTTGGCGTTTTGCAAGCAGAATCTTGTCTGCGATACGGGCCTCTATTGGTCGAACGCCACGGCGTGCCGCGACACGTTGCTTATCGATGGTGGCCTGACCTCCTTGACCTTCTTTGCCGACGGCAAGGCCGCCATCGCGGCCGGTCGCGCAACGTTCGACGCGGCCACTTTGGCAGAGTGCCTGGCCAGCTTCGACGCCAAGTGCACGTTCTTATTGGTGCCCGATGTGCCGGCCGCCTGCAGCCAGTTGTTCAAGGGCCTCGTCGACAATGCCTTTGCCTGCACCTACGACCAAGATTGCAAGTCTGGGTTCTGCAAGCGCAATGCCGCTAACGACCCCGAGTGCCTGGGCACCTGCGCGGCCAAAGTCGCCACGGGCGCGATCTGCATCAGCAACGCCCAATGCCCCCTCGGCAACATCTGCAACGTCGACGGCAAGTGCGTGGTTATCAAGGCAGCGGCCAAAGGCGAGAGCTGCCTGGAACAGGCCTGCCAAGACGGACTGTTGTGTGCGGCGCCCGGCGGCATCTCGCCGATTTGTATCGAAAAGGGTACGGCCGGCACCACGTGCACACCCTGGGACTTCATCTGCACCGACGGGTTCTACTGCAAGGCCCCCGACGCGAGCAGCGATGGCGTGTGCAGCGCTGTAGTAGCCGCCGGCGACACCTGCGACAAAGACGGCTGGTACAACGGCGCCACCGAAAACCCCTGCGGTAAGAAGGATGTGTGCGTCGACCAGCCCGCCGGCGTCACCCCCACCGGCGCGACATGCAAGCCCGTGGTCAAAGTCGGCGAGGCCTGCCTGAGCAGCGACCAGTGCGACGGCTACGACCAGGCGTGCTTCGACTACCAAGACGGCACCAGCGCGTGCGACTACTTGCCCGCCCTGGGTGACGCGTGCGAGCCGCTGACGCAAGACGACCTCGACTCGGGCTACTTAGATTGCCTGCCGCCCTTCGTCTGCGACCCCGGCAGCACCACCTGCGTGGCCCGGCCTGGCGTCGGCAAGGATTGCGTCGAGAACCTGTGCGGCAGCGGCCTTGTCTGCAACGACGCCGGCAAGTGTGCCGAGCCCGGCAAGTCAGGCGCCGCGTGCACCACCTATAGCGACGGCAGCAGCGATTGCGCCAAGGGCTTGGTCTGCGGCGATGGCGACAAGTGCCAAGTACCCGTCTGCAAGTAGGCCGTTTGGCCAAATAGGCGATATCTATGAAAAAGCAGCCTTTGCTGGGACTGGTGGCGGTGGCGGTGGCAGTGGCGCTGCTGGCAGCGTGCGGGTCGTCGTCGACCACGAGTAGTGCGGTTATGGCCGACGCTGCTGCGGGTGCGGATGCCCCCAAATATGGTGACAGTGCGGGGGATTCTGCGGTCGATGCGGCTGCAGATGCCAAGGCGACGCCCGCCTGGCCGCCGACCGACTGCGACGACCTGATGCCCAGCCATTGCGGACTGCCGTGGCCGTCGAATCTGTATTTGCAGCCCGATACGACACGCAAGACTGGATTTGCGCTGCGCTTTGGCGCGACCACTCTGCCGGGGAACACCGACGGCGTGCGCCTGCAGCCGGCCGACTACGCCATCCTCGACGGCTACTCGATCGGTTCGCCGCTGATGATGTACTGGCCCGACCTCGACCCTACGGGCCTGCCCGGCGAGGCGAGTCTCGACAAGAGCTTGGCCGACGACGCGCCGTTCGTGTTGCTCGAGGTTGGCGCGGCAGGTGTGGCAAAAAAGCTGCCCTATTTCGCCGAAGTAGACATGAGCGAGCCGGTGCCTGCTCAGCGGCTGCTGCTCGTGCGGCCCGCCGTGATTCTGCAGCCGGCGACGCGCTATGTGGTGGCGGTGCGCGGGCTAAAAGACAAGCAGGGCAAGCTGTTGCCAGCCTCGGCCGCCTTTAGCGCGCTGGCAAAGGGGACCACCGCAGGTACGGTCGATGCCGGGCGCCAGAGCCGCTTTGACGACCTGTTCGGTATCCTGGCCAAGCAGGGCGTTGCCAAGGATTCGCTACAGTTGGCCTGGGACTTTGTGACAAATAGTGATGAATCACTTCACGCTCGGGTGCTGAGCGTGCGAGAACAAGGCTACAAAGCTGTGGGTGAAAAGGGGCCTGAGCTGAAGGTCACCAGTGTCGAGAGCCATGATAAGAAGGACGACCCGCACGTGGCTTGGACGGTCAAGGGTACGTTTAAAGTGCCGAATTTCATGTATGCCTATACCCCGCAGTACATGCGCCTAAAGGTCGATGCGAGCGGTGTGCCCGTGCAAGACGGCTGGATCGAGCGGCCGTTCTTGGCGCAGATTCCGCGCTCGGCGGTGGATGGGAAGAAGGTGGTGGGGCTGTTGCAGTACGGCCACGGTCTGAACGGCAGCGTCGACGAGATCGGCGCCGGTTACCTGGGCGAAGAGGGCGATGCCTATGATACCATTGTGTTCGGCTGCAACATGAGCGGTATGTCGCAGTACGAGGTGGGCACCACGCTGATGCTGCTGACCGACATGAGCAACTTCTCTAGTCTGTCGGACCGGCTCGAGACGGGCGTGGTCGAGAGCATCTTGCTGCAGCGGGCGATGCGCGAGCGCTTTGCGGATCTGCCTGAGATCAAGGCGTTGGGTATTCAGATCGACAAGTCGCGCTTGTTCTATTCGGGCAATTCGCAGGGTGGTATCTTTGGCGGTACGGTGGTGGCGCTGTCCGAAGACGTGACGCGGGGTCATTTGGGCGTGCCGGGCAACAACTATTCGCTTCTGCTGCAGCGGTCGTCCGATTTCGTCGAGTTCTTCGAAGTCATCAAGGTAAAGTACCCGAGCTCGCGCGACCGCCTGTTGCTGCTCAGCGCCGTGCAGTTGCTGTGGGACCAGACCGACCCCATTACGTGGTATCGCCACCTCAGCGCCGAGCCGCTGCCGGGTACGCCCGCGCACCGCGTGCTGATGGTGCCGGCCAAGGGCGACCATCAGGTGGCGGTGATAACGAACGAAATCCTTGCGCGGAGCGGACTTGACATTCATATCATGAAGAACTACGGCAAGCCCGTGTTTGGCGTGGCGGAGCAGGACTATCCCTTCGAGGGCAGCGGTATTGTGCTTGTCGATGCGGGTAACCCGTGGCCGGCGCCCGGCAATCTGCCGCCCGCAGACAGCATGGGCGACCCGCACGGTACGCCGCGCAAGTTGGCCTGGGTCCAGAAGCAGATGTTTCACTTCTTCAAGACTGGCGAAATTAAAGACGTTTGTGGTGGCGACGGCTGCAAGCCCGACTAGCCGTACTCGCAGTGTTACGGGCAGTCTGTCTCGCCCGCTGGCCCGAAGCGCTGCAGCCACGGGCGATCCCCTTGCGAACCCCCGATATAGACTGCGTTGTTGCCGCTCGCCGCCGTGCCCAGTGCGGTGGCTTTGTCGCCAAATAGCTGCTTGGCCAGGGTGCTGCCATCGGTGGTCAGTGTCCACGGGGCCATGGTGGAGCCGCTGCGACCGCCCACCAGCAGCCACTTGCCGTCGAGCCAGCTCGCACCGCCAGTAAACCAAACTAGATCGCTCGGTTGCTTGTCGCCGGGGCCGATAAGCTGGCTCCAGGCGACCGCGCCGGTGGCGTCGAGACCCACCGCGAGGCCCGTTTGGCTGCTGGTGGCGGTCTTGGCCGAGCCCCAGGCCAGAAGTTCGCCGCTGGGTTTGCTGGCCAAGCCGGTCAAACTGGCCGCGCTGGCGCCGCTAATGACCAAGAGCTGCGAGTTGGCGATGGCGAGTGGGCTGCTGCTGTCGGCGACGTTGGCCACCCAGGCCTGGCTGCCGCAGCTGCCTACGACGAGATAGCCACTGGCCACTGCCGCTACCCCGTAGAGACTGCAACCTGTGGTTTGAGGGTATTGCACGCTGCTCCACGCGATCGAGGCAGGGACCAAGTCGTTGCCGGTGCGCGGCATGTGCACAAGTAGGCCGCTGCTACCGGCCAAATCGCCAACTGCTAAGGCACCTTGCAGCGTAGTAGCCGTTGCGCGCAGCATCGAGTCTTGCGGTACGGGTTGCAGCACGCCATTGCCCTGCAAGCTCAGCTTGGCCAACGACTCGCCCAGCGGCAGCAGCGCCGCCTTGCCACCGGCTTGGCCAACCGCCAGCAGTGCCTCGGTATCTATGCCATTCCACTGCGAATTAGTATTCGGCACGACCTGGGTCATCAGGTTTTGCGACGCCGTATTGACCACAGCGAGCCACGCGCTCCATTGCGGGTCGCTCGCGGCGGCCTTGGCTACACCAACAAGCACTACCTTGCCGGCTAGGGGGGCAACACCGCGAATTTGAACGATACCCTTGGGTAGCGAAGTGGTCGCACCGCCGCTGACGCTGACCGTGTCGTAGGGGCCGATGGGGTTGCCCTGCCAGGCTGCGCACCTGCAGCCGCCCGTGACCAGCGAGCCGTCCGCGCAGACCTTTGCCGCGCTGCCGTCGCAGCTCTTGCCCACGTTTTTGGCTTTGGCGTCGCAGCCGTGGCCCTCAAGGCAATAGAAGTCTTGGCATTCGTTGCCGGTGCCGCAGTCTTTGGGGCCGCCCGACTTGCAGATGTTGATGGCTACCACGTCGCCCACTGTGCACGGGTCGCCGTCGTCGCAGGCCGCACCGGTGGGTAGGCAGTGCTTCTCGACGCAGATGCCGGTGCCGCAGTCGGCGCTGGTGGTGCACGAGGTGGTGCAGTGGCCGGTGTAGCAGTTGTCGGATTCGCACTCCTCGTTGCTGCCGCACGCGGCGAAGTAACGGCGCTTTCCCTCGCCGCACCCCGTGGCGAGCCCAAGGACCAGCGCCGCCAGCCACAAGCTGTGCACGAAGTTCGTTGCCATGCGTCGCGCCATCCTGACCTCCGCGGCCAGGATAGCGCACCTGTAGGCCTTTGGTAATCGCTACTCGTAGTCGCTGATGGGCGGGCACGCGCACTGCAGGTTGCGGTCGCCCCAGGCGTTGTCGACGCGGCCCACAAACGGCCAGAACTTGCCTTCGCGCAGCCACGGCGCCGGAAATGCAGCCGTTTCGCGGGTGTACGGGTGGGTCCACTCGCTGGCGATCACCACGTCGACCGTGTGCGGCGCATTCTTCAGCGGGTTGTCGTGGGCATCCACCGTGCCGGCCACCACCTGCCGCGCCTCTTCGGCGATCGACTGCATGGCGGTCACAAAGCGGTCGAGCTCGGCCTTCGACTCCGACTCGGTCGGCTCGATCATCAGCGTGCCCGGAACTGGGAAGCTCATGGTCGGCGCATGGAAGCCAAAGTCCATCAAACGCTTGGCAATGTCGTCGACCTCGACGTGGGGCTTGACCGTGCGCGTGTCGAGAATCAACTCGTGCGCCACCAGCCCACCCTGGCCGGTGTACAGAATCGGGAAGTCGCCCTTGAGCTTGTGCGCCAGGTAATTGGCATTCAGAATCGCGACTTGTGTGGCCTTCTTCAGCCCATCGGGGCCCATCATGGCGATGTACATCCACGAGATCGGCAACACCGACGCGCTGCCCCAAGGCGCCGACGACACTGGACCAATCGCGTGCGTACCGCCAGTGGCGACCAGCGGGTGACCAGGCAGCAGGTCGGCCAGGTGCGGCGCAACGCAAATCGGCGCCATACCGGGGCCGCCACCGCCGTGGGGAATCGCGAAGGTTTTGTGCAGGTTAATGTGGCACACGTCGGCGCCAATGTCGCCCGGCCGGCACAGCCCCACCTGCGCATTCAAGTTCGCGCCGTCCATGTACACCTGCCCGCCGGACTTGTGCACGATGTCGCAGATGTCGTGGATCGCCGCCTCGAACACGCCGTGGGTCGAGGGGTAGGTAACCATTAGCGCAGCCAGATTGTCTTTGTGCTGCTCAACCTTGGCACGCAGATCATCAACCGAAATATTGCCATGCTCGTCGCAAGCCACCACCACGACTTGCAAACCGTTCATCGCCGCCGTGGCCGGGTTGGTGCCGTGGGCCGATTGCGGAATCAGACACACCGTGCGGTGACCCTGGCCGGTGCGATGCAGGTGGGCGCGGATAACCTGCAGACCCGTGTACTCGCCCTGGCTGCCGGCATTGGGCTGCAGCGAGCTGGCGGCAAAGCCGGTAATTTCGGCCAGCCAGGCCTCTAAGTCTGCGAATAGCTTGGCGTAACCCTTAGCCTGCTCGGCCGGGGCAAACGGGTGTAGCTTGCCAAAGCCCGGGTAGGTAATGGGCAGCATCTCGGCCGCAGCATTGAGCTTCATTGTGCACGAACCCAGCGAGATCATGCTATTTGTCAGCGAGAGGTCGCGCGTCTGCAGCCGGTGCAGGTAGCGCATCATCTCGGTCTCGCTGTGCCACGAGTTGAATACGGGGTGCTGCAAGTACTCTGACGTACGAGCGAATTCGCCCAGCGCCCGCTCGGGTGCCTCGTGGCTCAGGGCATCGACCTCGGCCAGTCCCACGGGCTGCCCAGCAAAAGCACTTAGCAATTTAGCAATTTCAATCGGGTCGGTGACCTCGTCTAGGGCCACGCCCAGGCTACCGTCGCCAAAATCGCGCAGGTTGATGCGCTCGACATGGGCGTTGCGCAGAACGGTCGGGGCGCGGTCGCCGCAAGAGACACGCAAGGTGTCAAAATACATGCTGTTCTGCAGATCAAAGCCACGGCGATGCAGGCCCTCGGCCAGCAGCCCAGTCAAACGGCGCACGCGCAGGGCGATGGCCTTCAGCCCGGCGGGACCGTGGTAGCAGGCGTACAAGCTCGCCAAAATCGCTAGCAAAACCTGGGCTGTGCAGATGTTCGAGGTCGCCTTGTCGCGGCGAATGTGCTGCTCACGGGTCTGCAGCGCTAGGCGCAGCGCGGGCTTGCCGCGGCTATCGACCGACACACCGACCAAGCGACCCGGCATCGAGCGCTTGAACGCGTCGCGGGTGGCCATAAAGGCCGCGTGCGGGCCGCCATAGCCCAGAGGTACGCCAAATCGCTGCGAATTGCCCACCGCGATGTCGGCACCCAGCTCGCCCGGGGGCACCAGCAAGGTCAGCGCCAACAGGTCGCAGGCCATCGCCACAACCGCGCCGCTCGCCTTGGCCCGCTCGATCAGGGGCTTCCACTGCGTCAGGCCGCCGTCGCTGGCGGGGTACTGCAGCAGCACGCCAAAGACAGGTTGCGACGTAAAATCATGGGTTTGCACATCGGCGGCCAGCACGTTGATCCCCAGCACATGGGCGCGCGTGCGCACTACCGCCAAGTTCTGCGGGTGGCAGCGCTGGTCAACCAAGAAAACCGTGCGCTTGGGGGCGGCGCGCTGCTGACCAAAGGCCAGGGCCATCGCCTCGGCGCACGCCGTACCCTCGTCGAGCAGCGAGGAGTTGGCGATGTCGAGGCCCGTCAAGTCCTTGATCATCGTCTGGTAATTGAGCAAACACTCGAGCCGGCCCTGGCTGATCTCGGGCTGATAGGGGGTGTACTGGGTGTACCAACCCGGGTTTTCGAGCAGGTTGCGCACCAGCACCGCTGGGGTGATGGTGTCGGCGTAGCCCATGCCCACTAGCGTGCGAAAGATCTCGTTTTCGTTGGCATACGCCGCAACATCGGCCAGGGCCTGGCCCTCGGACCGCGCCGCCGGCAGCTTCAGGGCGCTGCGAAAGCGAATCGCCTCGGGCACTGCCGCGTCGGCCAGCTCGTCGAGCGACGAAAAGCCAAGCTCAGCGAGCATTTGCGCAATGTCGGCCTGGCGCGGACCAATATGACGGTCGACAAAACGGTCGGGATGCGAGAGGGGCGACATGGGGCCTCGATAGTGCAGCGGCGCCGGGTAGTGCCTGCGACAAGGCTAAGGCAGCGTGGGCGCTCGAAAAATGCTGAACGGCCAGGTTCCGTTCGCGGTCGAGTATAGGTCAGGACCGAGCCGCGGCCAACGCACTCCGGGGGCTTGCGACAAGCCTGTGACAGCACAGCGCCGACCGGGGTGCAGCTGGCGCAGTCTAGGCCACGGCAACAGCGGCGACGAGCGCGGGACTAGGCTGTAACATCCAGACTTTGCAAGCATGTTCTTGGTCGAGCACCGCCTGAGTTGGCTGCTGCAGGTCGTTCAATTCCACCCGGCGCAGGGCGTCGATGCCCAGGCCCCAGGCCTTGAGCGCCGCCTCTTTGGCGGTCCATATGCGGTAAAACGCAACTATGTCTTCGCGGTTAGTAAGCTTATCCCAAAGTAGTTGCTCACGATATGTCATACAAGCATTTGTAATATTATGAAGATTATCCCGATTGCGCACTATCTCTAGGTCGACACCCAGCCGGCCCTGGGGCGCCAGGGCGAGCAAAGCCCAGTCGCCACTATGTGAAGAATTGAACGCAAGACCCGGCAGTGTGGGCTTGCCGTCTGGGCCGTGGGCAGGGGTAAGTTGCTGTGGCGGCACGCCCAGTTGCTGGCCAACAAGCTGGTACAGCAGCGCGCGGGTTTGCAGGCGGCGCAGGTGCGCGATCGGCCGGAGCGGCGGCCGCGGCGACAGGGGCTCGGGCGGCAGCAGGCTGTGGCAGTGGTCTAGGTCCCAGGGCAGGGTGCTAAGATCGCAGAGATACAGCGAAAGCCCGGGCGGCAGGGGCGGATTCTGGGGCTTGATGGGGTAGAGATGAGCGGGCAGCATCGGGGCCTCGGCAGTGCGACGGCGAGGGTGCGCGAGGTGCGGGCAAGGTGCAAGGGGTTGTGCAACAGCTTGCCTCGATTTCTTAGATTCATTATTATTATCAACGATCTGACACAAAGGTGCTTCGTGACAGACCCGCTTGTATTCGCTTGACCACTGAACGAGTGTTCAGTACCATGCGGCCATGAGCGCGCTCCCCACCCGCACCCTTGCTCCCCTTTTGCAGCCGGCCCTTCAGTCGGCTCTCCAGCCGGCCCTCCAGCCGGCCCTTCAGTCGGCCCTCCTGCCGGCTCTCCAGCCGGCCAATGCCGCCGCGCAACCACTGACCCGGCTTGAGCAATTGCGTCTGCAGCTTGCCGCCTCGCCGCACAGCCAAGTGATTAAGAATGGGGCACAGGCGCTCAAGACGGGCGCGGGAACGCAGCATTTCGTACCAAGTGCTTACACTGAA
>CAISBR010000069.1 GCA_903883645.1 uncultured Myxococcales bacterium
ACGGCTTCGGGCAAAGCGCGGGTTGCGTGCTGCGGTCGGCGGGGAATGCGAGGGAGCCAAGTAGCCGACGAGCGCAGGTCGCTCTCTGAATAAATCAGCCGTACTATCAAGTAGATGACAAGAGGGTGCGTCTTGTTGGCTAGCTACTTCGGGGGCATCGGCAAGTGCTGAATCGGCGTGTTGTTGCACATCGCGTCCGACACCACGAGGTGCCACATCGACTTGCCGGGCACGTGCTTAGCGCTGGTAAAAACTTTAAGCGAATAGCTACCTTCGGGATAATAGCCGCTGGCATTGGGCGGCCCCGGCGGGTTCATCGCGTAGCCGCCGCCCGTCGCTTCATCAAAGGCCAGGATCATGCGCGACAGGTCGTGGGTCGGGTCGCTCACATCGGCGGTGATTTGGAACAGCCCGCCGGGCAAGTACTTCATCTGAATGTTCTGGATGACCGGGTTGTCCGCCTTGTTGTCATCGACCGGCAGTCGCACTAGGCGCGCGTCATCGGGCTGGTCCGGCCAGCGCGGCTGTCCAGTCAGGTCCATCCACACGCCCCAATTGACCATCATGTTGGTCAGCGCCACCTGTTGATGCGGATCAATCGTGACTTCTACCGGCAAATACGAGTAGTTGTCGTTAAATAGGTGCACGCCCCATGTGCCACCGCCGGGCAGCGGAACCTCAAACTTGCCCGTGTTCGCAATCAGCGCGCCGCCCTCGTAGGCGCCCGCATGGACCTTGCCCCGCTCAACCATGACCAGCCCGGGGCCGAGCGGCCGGTCGTCGTCGCCCACTACTTGCCCGCTGAGCTGCGCTTCGAGCTCGCCGTTGCCTACGCAGCCAATAAGCAATGTAGCAATTAAGCAATGAAGAAACAGTAGGTTTCTCATCACAGGCTCCACAGACGACCGCAGTCGCGGCACTCAGGCCGCAGCGGTCCGCGCTCGAGGATACCACGCCTCAGGGCGCGATACCGTTCGCCGTTGTAGATTTCGTGCCAAGTTTCCGTTGCCAAGTTGCCAAGCTCCAAGTCGCTGTAACTCGCAGTGAAACTACCGATACAGCAGGGCAGCACGCGCATCCCTGCCGTTACGACCGCGCTGCGCCACGGCCTGTAGCAGCCGCGCTGGGGGTGTTGCTCGTCCGATGTCTGAAAACTCTGCAGAATTGGCACACGGCCCGAAGCGCGCAGCGCCACCCCAGTCTTGGCAGCTACGGCTTCTGCGCGCGCCATCACATCGCGCAATAGGACAGAACTTCGCCCGTGCAAAGAGAATTCAGGCCTCGCTACACCGTGGCCGGTGAGCACCAGCCGCTGGGTGTAGACCTCATCTACGCCCCAGTCGGCGGCTAGCTGGACTAACTCAGGAAGTTCTTGAATATTTTTCCGCGTCGCCACCATCCACAGGCTCAATCGGGGAGCAGCCGCCGTCCCGCGCGCGCGCACCACTGCCGCGACGCCTCGCTGGACCTTGGCCAAAATGTCGGTGCCAGCCATCTGGGCCACCGTCTCCGGCCGCGCACCGTCGAGCGAAATCCGCAGCTCGTGCAGGCCACTTGCTACCACCTGGCCCGCTCGGTCACTATCGAGCAGGGTGCCATTGCTGTTCATCACCGTGAAGGCGCCCCGGCGACGGGCATCGGCAATCATGGCAAAAACATGGGGGTTTAGCAGTGGCTCGCCATTAAGCTGAAAGGCCACACGTTGTAGCCGGGGCAGATCACCTACCACGCGCTGCCAGTGCTGCATCGTCAAATCTGCCGGCGAATCAAGCTCTTCATAGGTGATCAAGCATGCCGAGCACCGCAAATTGCAGCGACTCGTCACCTCGACCTGCAGCTCACTTGGCAGTTGCGGCGAAAACTCATAGCGCTCAAGGCCAGCGACCACCTGCCGCGTCTGCGCGGCGACGTGGGCCGGTGCGCTCTCCAGCGCGAGCAAGTCCTGGGCCTCGTCCATGTCGGTCAGGACCGGAGCGTGTGCCACGGTCAGCCCTAGCCGCTGTGCGTGCGCCACGGTTGCGCGCTCGACTGCCGCCGTTCCCATTGGAATCGCTGTAAAAATGTCGTACGGGCGCTTCATGCCCACCAAGTAGTAGCCACCGTCGGGCCCCGGCCCAAGCACCACATCGGCCTGGTCGAGTTGTTGCAGGGCCGCCGCCACCAGACCCGCCGTAAGCTGCGGTACGTCGCCGCTCACGATGACCACCCGGTCGAACTCGGCTACTAACAGCTCGAAACTTCGGAGCAACTCGTGGGCCAGGCTCGGCTGGCCGGGCGCCATACTTCGGGTGCGCTGGCCGAGCAGCTCAGCCAACTCGGCTCGCTCGCCGGCATGGCTCGGCTCGTCGTGAATCAAGAAAAGCTGCCAGAATTCTGGATTCTCAAGCTGTGCGAGCTCGTCGTGCAAAAATGCGCGGTGCAGCGCCAGTGCCGCCTCGTTGCCCACCGTGCGCGCCAGCCGGGTCTTGCTCCGCCCCAGGCGCGGCAACTTGCTAATGACGGCCACAGCAGTCCTGCTATTTCGCGCAGTTGTCACCACTTGTACGCTTCCTTACTGTTGGCCAAAGCCGCTTGCCACGCGCAGGATCGCCAGCCCGGCCTTCACCGCCCCAAACGGGTGCCCCGACACCTTTGACGAGCCCGCCCGCCGCCGGCGATAATGCATCGGAACTTCGCGAATTCGCAAGCCTTGCTGGGCGGCCTTTACCTGCATCTCGGCCGGCCAGCCGTGGGTCTGCTCGCGCATCGCCATCTGCCGCAGACACTCGAGCCGAATCGCCCGCATCGACCCCAAGTCGCTGTAACGAAATCCGAAATTGTGTGCGATAAGCCACGTGGCCAGGCCGTTGCCAAAGCGCTGTAGCGGCCGCAGGGCACCGGGCTCGGCCAGCCCAAGCGTGCGCGAACCCAAGACTATGTCGGCGTCGCCATGCAGCAGCGGCTGTAGAATTATCAATAAATCCGAAGGCCTAACTGCGTCCGAACCGTCGCAAAACGCCACGACTTCGGCGCCAAGTTGCTCTGCCCGCTCAACCCCTGCCAAGCACGCCCGCCCATAGCCGGGTCGCCGTTCGACCACAACCAGCGCGCCCGCAGCTTCGGCTTGTGCAACCGTGGCGTCGCGACTGCCGCCATCGACCACCACCACGGCCGCAGCTAAGCCGGAGGGAATGGCTCGTATCACCGCACCAATACTCGCTTCTTCGTTCCAGGCGGGGATGATGACCACTACTTTCATGCCGCTCGCCTCGGTCGCCCACCCCAGGCCACGTACACAAACCCTGCTGCATCTAAAGCCAAAAACGGCGCCACCGCGTACACGCCGCTCCAGGCTAGGCCCAGCGCAGCGGCCAGGCAATAGAGCGCCAAGGCCCACTCCCACGGCTGTAGCCGGTCGCGCGGCATTGCGTAATGCCTATGCGCACCTGGCAGATCACCAAGTTTGCGCGTGCGCTCGAACTCTCGAACCACGGGGCGCAGCCCCAGCAGCACCGCCTTGCCATTCGACACCGCCACGCCAATACCCAGCAGCGTAAGCGGCCCCAGGTCATGCAGAAGCGGCGCAAGCGGCAGTCCAAGCTCCATGCGCGCATACGCATATAGTAGGGTGGGGCCCACCATCGCCAGGGCAAACGGCGCCATCACCTGCCACAGGGCACCATGGGGCTGGTGTAAGCCCGGCACCAGCACGCAAGGCACCGAAAGGACAGCAGTCAGCGCCACGAGCGGATGCACCGCGTAGTGGGTAAGGTGCAGCGTTGCCCCCAGTTTTGTGCCGAGCGAGCGTTGACTGCGCCACACCGCCGGCAGCAGCGTCCGCGCCACCTGAATCGAGCCCGTAGCCCAGCGCCGCTGTTGAGCCTTGAAGTCCGCAAGAGTACTAGGCAACTCTGCCGGACAGACGAGCGTCCGATCGTAGACTAGCCGCCAGCCGGCCAGCTGGGACCGGTACGACAAGTCCAAATCCTCGGTCAGTGTGTCGCCCCGCCAACCGCCCGCCGCATCGATCGCAGTCCGTCGCCACACGCCCGCACTGCCATTGAAGTTGAGTAGCCAGCCAGCCCGATAGCGAGCTTCTTGCTCCATGGCGAAATGTCCATCAATTGCGATTGCTTGCGACTTCGTCAGTGTAGACTCGTCGCGGTTGAGGTGCGTCCAACGGCCCTGCACGGCCGCCACGTCGGGCGCGGCCAGGTGGGGCAGGGCGCGCTGCAGAAAGTCGGGCGGCGGGACAAAGTCCGCATCAAAAATCGCAAGGAATTCCGCGTTGGTCTGCCCCATGCCGTGGGCTAGCGCGCCGGCCTTATAGCCCGTCCGGTCCAGCCGACGCACGTGTTGGGTTTGCACTCCCGCCGCAGCCAGTCGTGCCAGAGCTAAGCCCACAAGATAGCTAGTCTTATCCGTTGAATCGTCGAGCACCTGGATCACCAAGCGGTCGCGCGGCCACTCAAGCTGACCCACCGCTGCGATCAGACGCTCGACCACATATTCTTCATTGTAAATAGGTAGTTGCACTGTCACCGTCGGCAGCTCGCCCGGCCAAGGAGGGGGCATAGGCGGCGCGGGCGTGCGTCGATGCAGCCACACCAAGATGACCGCGTGGGCGCTATACAGCAGCATCCAGCACAGAAGCAGTAGATACGGCAACAAAAGCAGCTTGTTCCAGGGCATTATGCCGCCTCAGAAGGCCGCAGCAGCAGCCGCACTTGCAGCATGGCCGCCGGTGCGAATTCGACAAGAGGCACCCACACTGGCAACACCCCGCCGGGCATCGTGTATTTGAGGTACGATAGCGGCAGCGTAGCCAGCAGCCACAGCCCCGCCGCGGTCGGCCCCGTACACATAAACGGCAGCAGCCACAGGGCGTACCACGGGTGCAGCGCGGTGGGAACCGTCAGCAGATAGACGGCCACTAGGTCGCGCAGGCGCCGCAGCGGCGCACTACTCTGCCGCAGCACCAGCCACACGCCCGCCGCCATCGCCGCCAGGCAACCCGCAAAGCCCGCCACACGGGCACCTTTGGGCCCAAGCGGTGCCGCCAGCACCTCTAGAAGCAGCCGCAAGCCAATGTTGTGGTCCTCCGCCGGCCTGACGTAGTCCGGGAGGAAGCCCAGAACCTGCGGCCCACTCACCAGCCCATAAACCCCATACAGCGCCGCTCCAACAAGAAGCACCCTTGTGTCAACTGTGCGTCGTTCTTGGCGATTTGTGGAAAACAGCGCAAGCGCAGGGTACAGTTTTAGGCTCGCCGCGCCGCCCCACAGCCACCCCGCGAGCCGCGCCCGTCCTGCGACCAGCGCCCATGCACCGCCCACCAGCAGCGGCAGCATCACCGCGTCTATGTGGCTGGCATTGCCCACCTCGTAGATGGCAAGCGGGCTCCACGCATATAGAATCGCCCGCGCCGGGTCCTGGCCGATGTGGCCGAGCAGGCGTGCCACTAGCCAAGCCGTCACAAGGTCGAGCGCAATGAACACGAGCCGCACTAACGGCAGGTCGTAGGGCATCGCCGCAAAAAGCACTTGCGCGCCAGGCGGATAGATGGTGTGCGCCTCCGGCCGATTCACGTGCGGGAATACCACTTCGTCGCGTAGGGCCGTCAAGTGCGGATCGCCAGGCGCAAAAGTGTAGGGGCTCAGCCCACTTCGCTGCACTCGCCCATCCCACAGGTAGCGATAGGCGTCGGACGACAGCGCCGGCGGCTCCATCGCCGCAGCTAGCCGAAACAGCAGTCCAAACAGCAAGATCCAGCGCAGAGGCAAGCGCCCCGGCCGCCGCCACAGCCACGCGGCCGCGCCAAGCCACAGCGGCACCAGCGCGAGCATAAGTAGCCCGAGCGTAAGCGTGCCCGGCCAAGCAGTCGGCCGCCACGCCGCCAGCGACACACTCAGCAAAATCACGATGCCGATTGAGAAGATTGGCACGGCGCCTTGGCTACTGTCCGGCCGCACGCGGCGCCAAGTCGATCGCCGTCATTTTGCCCGGTACGACCGTCGTATCGATTTTCGACAGCAGCTGGAGCTTGCCACCCGCCTTGGTGCGCCCATACGCTTTGACCGTCACGGGGCCCGCCGGCAAGTTCGCCACCGCAAACCGCCCTGAATCCGCCGCGAATGTGCGCGCACCGACGAGATCGAAGCCCTCGGCGTACAGAACCGCGTTCTCTAACTTGCCGCCGACAACCACCACCGCATTTGCCGCACCGAAGCCATCGCAGTCGTGCACCGCGCCCACGAGCAGGCCCTTGCCCGCTTCAAGTGGAATTCCGATACCTTTTGCGCGACTATCGACCTCGGCTTGCGTCGCCAGCCACGCCCAGCCGGCCATGTCTGTCGAGACCACCTTGCGGCTCGACTGCAGGCGAACGTCTAAGAAACCATCGTGAGAGATAACCGCATAGCCGTCGAAGCCGGTGGGCATGACCGCGACTGACAGCGATACTCGCCCAGCCTTGCTCGGATCCGCGCCGCTTTTGGCCAGCGAGGCACCGTCTGCGGTAAAGGCCTCAATCGTCGCCGCTGGAACGGGCTGCTTTGCGTCGGGATCACTCAGCAATCGAACGTAGCCGTTCAGTTCGATCGACCCGCCCGTCGCCGTACCTTGGGCCTTGCCCGCACACGCCCAGGCACCCGCGACCGTCTCGGTGGGTGCACCAGCGAAATCAGCAATTGTTTCAACCGCTGCGGCGGGAGTGCTCGGCGTAGACGTTCCGGAGTCGCAGCCCGGCATTGCCAGCAACCACATCGCCCCCGACACGAAGCACCCTTGTGTTATGTTCTTGAAGTTCATGATCTTTTGCCCTACGGTCGCTGGTTAAGCACGCGGTTGTCGATCACCCGTCGAATCGTCGCCAAGTCGAGCGGCCCCGGGTCGGGCAGCCCAACGAACGACGGCAGCTGCAGGTGTGTCGTGCCGACAGCCCGCTCGACAGCCACTAGGCTCTTTGGCAATCCAAGGGCTTTCGGGTCATCCCACTTGCCGTCGCCGTCGTAATCACCCCACACCAGCCGGTCGAGCCAGTGGGTCTTGCCTGTGCCGTCGACAAACGTCGCATCGCCCGTGCCCAAACCGACCGCCCGCAACACAGCTTTCGTATTCAGGCTTTCGGGCGCACCGTCGCCATTGGCGGCCGGGTGGCAACCCGTACAATCGCGTGGCAGCTTCTGCACCGTATGGTGGTGCACGGGGTTGTGCACATTGCCCTCGCCGGTCAGCCCCTCTGCAGTCGTCAGCGGTTGCGCGTCAATGGCCTTGTCGCCGTTCTTGTCGATATGGGTAAAGAAGATCGACGTACCCACCAGCGGCGAAATGTGTCCGCGCGCATTGAAGCCCATGGCCAACGCATCGGGCAGTACGGACAGGCCGTAACTCTGCACTGCGCCTTGCTTCTTCTTGCCGTCGATGCGGCTCACATAGCTGTTGCGGTCGTCGCGCACCATGTGGCAGCCGTAGCAGTTGAGCGTCCAGCTGTTGTGGCAGGTAAAGCACTCGACACGCCCGTCTTCTTCGCCGCCCAAGTCTTTGAACTTAAAGCCCTCTGGTAACCCCGGAAACTGCTTGGCCACCTCAGCCGGATTCGTCGCCGCTAGGTCATTGACCGCCTTGCGCAGCGCCGCCCGCGACTGCGCCGAGCCCGCGTGCAGCTGACAACCCATGCGCGTCCTGGGGTTATAGATCTTGCCCGCCGGGTCGATGCGCGCGTTGATCTGTGTCACCGGGTGGTCCTTGCGGTCGATCTTGCCCGTCTCGTAGACCGTACCGTCAGCAAGGGTATGGATCATCAGTGGATTTCCGCCCGATGTGCCCACCGCTGTGCCCGTCTGATCAAAAGTGACCGCCGAGTCCGACATCAACTTGCCCTTCTGGCCCGGCCGCCCGTGGCAACTCTGGCACCGCACGTCGAGTTCCTGGTCCATGCGGAAGTCCATTCGGCCGGAACCGTGTGCTTCTACGATGTTATGGCAGTCAATACACGCGAGCCCCTTGGCCGTGTGCACATCGGGCGGCGTCTCGTCGGTGCCGTTGGTGCCATCTTCGTCCGCCAGGTAGTACGGATAGGGCTTGCCGTATTGCCAGTACATTCCCTTGTATTTTGTGTAGTTTTCTTTCGCCCACGGCACCGCGTTCGGCGGATCGGCAGTGCCGCGGTTTGGCCCGCCCATCAGCTTGTCGCCATCCGCTTCGCTCCGCTCCCGCACGCCTTGGGCCAGAAGTGCCCGCCCCAAATGCGAAATATGGCAATGCGCGCACTGCTTGTCGGGGATCAAGTTGGTAAAGCGGTGCCGCATCGGATGGCCGATTTCGTCGTGATTCTGTGTGGGATCCGTGCTTACCGTGCGGCCGTCGTCGGCCGTGGTCATGTGGCAGCCGTTGCACCCCGCCGAGTAATAGCGCCCCGGGACCTTATTTCCTTCGCGATTTAAGTGACATTCCGTGCACAACTGCTCGTACACGGGGTAAAACGCCTGCGCGACCGTTTGCGTCACACTGGCCGGCGCATCGGCAGGCACAGCCGCCAAAAACGATGCAGACATAGGCGGTTGCGTCTTGGGCGCCAGAGTATCCTGGCGGGCGACGATGCCGTAGTGGGCCGACTTGCCCTGCACGCCCGCAATGAAGCCGCCGCCCGCGATGGTGCCGGCCAGGGTGGCGCGGTTTACCAGCAGACTGTTGTTAGTGATGATGTTGTGACAGTTGCCGCCCGCGAGTGTTGAACTGCCGCAAGTGTTGCGAACAACGCGATAATCGGCGGGATTTAAGAACTGCGTCACTGCGGTAGGGACATCGGCGAGGCCGACCAAAGGCGGATCGTCTAAGAAGTGTGCGCCAGGTGTCGTAGGGTTGAACGAGTAGTCGACGGTGACGTGCGCCCCCTGCTTGGTCGGAGCGTCGGGGTTGCCGCCATGGCAGTCGACGCAGCGCAACACGGCACCACCATAGTGGATTTGCTCGACGTCGGCGTGGCAATTGGCGGCGTTGCAGCTCTCGACCTTGGGTGTGGCGATGGTGGGCGTCGGCTCGCAGCCCGCCAGCGCGATTGCCGCCCCCAGGGCGAGTGCAAAGTGGACTAAGCTTTGGATTGCACGGCTCGATTGCATTGCATACCATCAGACGAGGCGGTGTGCCGGTGAGCTTGCGCTCAGCCAATTGATACCATCGCCGGCCGCGGTGGCGCAAACGCGAAATCGCCGCATTCGCCCAGGGCAGGGCGCGAAATCGGGAGTACACTGCTTCGGGTGGCCATGACTCGCACCGTTTACCAGCCCTGCATTGCCCGCGAGCCGATGTGCTGGTCGTGGCGACTTGTGCATAGTGGTCTGAAAATACAGATGACACTCGCGGTTTTGCTGAGCGCGGCTGCCTGCCAGTCGATCGACAACCCGCGCTACCTGCCGCTCAAACCCGACCGCGGCAACTTTGTCACCTTCGTGCAACCGATCTTGGGCGAGCACTGCGCCTCGGTGGCGTGCCACGGCAACGACAGCCGCAGCCTCAAGCTCTACGCCGTCAACTACCTGCGGGCCCCGCCCGACTTTGCTGAGGCGCCGCTCGACGAAAATCACTTGACTGAAGCGGAGTTGACCTGGAACTACGACGCGGTGCGCACTCGGCTGCGCGGCGCGACGTCGCTAAACGACTGCAAATTGCTGCTCAAGTGCCTCGCCGTAGACCAGGGCGGCATCGTGCATGCCTCTGGGATTACAGTATTTGCCAGCAAGACCGACCCTGATTACAAGCTGCTGTCCGACTGGATCGACCTGGAGCTGCCGTGAGCGCTGCCCGCCTATGGTTGTGTCTGGTTGCGGTCTTTACACTGCAAGGCGCTGCATTTGCAGATGATCTTGGGTCGCACGCGGCCACGGGTACCGCGGTGTACAGCAACAACGACGGACTGCGCGTCATTTCACCGTGGGTGCAAGCCCGGCAGAGCGTGAAGGGCGGCGCGGCCCTACAGGCAGATCTGAAAACCGATTTCATTTCGGCGGCCTCGGTCGACATGATCTCGGGTGCGAGTCCACGCTTTGAGGATGTTCGCAAAGAGGCAGGACTACAGGCGATCTACGACAATCAGGGCCTTGGCGGCCACGCCGGCTATACCTACAGCACCGAGCACGATACCCACAGCCACACCTTTACCCTGGGAGGAACGCGCGAATGGCTGGATCGTAACCTTACGACATCATTGTCTTATGGTCTTGGCATGGACCGCTTGGGCAGCGTCCGCGAGCCCGAGGCGCTGTGGCACGACCGCACCAGCCAGCGTATCGACGCGACCGTGTCGCAGCTCTTGAGCCGTACCGCGTTGCTGTCGCTGGCCTATACGCTTGAGCAGATTAGTGGTTTTCAGTCGAGCCCCTACCGCATGGTGCCGATTGTGCCCAAAGACGCGGACTTGTGGACCCAAGGCCACGCGCAATGGGTCGCCGAGCAGCATCCCGACCAGCGCACCCGCCACGGCGTCACGCTCGAGGGGCGGCAGGCGCTCAGTAACCGCTTGTTCTTGCGGGCTTTATATCGCGGTTATCTCGACACTTGGGGGGTGCGGGCCAATACCGGTGAGGTCGGGGCTACCTACAAGCTGCATCACACGGCCGCAGTCGAGCTAAGTAATCGAGTTTATTGGCAATCTCGGGCCAGTTTTGAACGGGCGATGTATAGCGTAGAGCGCGACTACATGACCCGCGACCGGCGCTTGGTTGGGCAAGTGTCGAATTCTGTTCAGCTCACTCTGCGCCTGCGTTGGCGCCAGTGGGAGGCGATGGTGCAGGGCGTGGGCGGCTGGACGCGCTACGACGACTTTCGCACTTTGGTGAGCGGCGTGTTCGCACCGATGCCCGACACGTGGACCGGTATCGTGCAGTGCGCCTTTTCGGTTGACCTGTAATGTCAAAGGGTTTAACGGTGATTCGCGCTGCTCAGTTGCAACCGCAGCCGCCGCCCGCGCCGCCCTCGCCGCCAATGGCCGCTTCGCGCACCTGGTTGACGTGGTTGTGGAAATCCTTGCCCAGCTGCGGCTTCAGATCCATCGCAGGGTCGCTGAGTATCGCGCGTTGCCACGGCTGCACGATGGCGCAGCTTGTGCACAGAATCGGGACTAAGATCAACAAGATGACAGAAGGGTGCCTTTGCATGCGGACCTCGAAGCAGCCCGCATTGTCGCCGGTTCGCACGGCGTTGCAAGCCCTGGTGTGGGTGGCGGCGAGCGGTTGTGTGGGTACAGGGGCGGGCGTGCCGGCGCCGCCAGAGCCGGGCAGCGTGGGGCCCAAGACCTGGGCCGAGATCCAGACGCAGATCTTCGAGCCGACCTGTGCGCAACCGTGCCACCACGGCGGGGCCTCGCCCAAGGGCCTGTCGCTCGATACCAACTCGGCGCACAAGATGCTCGTCGGCGTGACATCGACGGAACTTCCGGCCATGCTCCGCGTTGCGCCCGGCAAGCCCGACGACAGCTATCTGATCGTCAAGCTGACTTCGGCGGACCCGCGGCGGGTGGGGGCGCGGATGCCGCGAACCGGGCCGCCGTATCTGAGCGGGGTGCAGATCACCGCACTGCGCCACTGGATTTTGGCCGGCGCCACCCAGGACTGGAAGGACCAGCCCGCCGACGCCGAGGTCAACACGGTGCCGATGCCCGACGCGGGCGGCGAAGTCCCCGATGCCGGCAGCGCACCAGACCAAGCGGGGAGCAGCGAGACAGACGCCATGCAACCATCCGATTTGGGGAGCGAAAACTGATGTTTCGGCGGATCGCGCTCGCGCTGCTTTGCGTGGCGACGCTGCTGTCGAGTCGGGCCTGGGCCGAGCCGCGCTTTGCCTTGCGCGAGGGCTTGCCGTGCAGCGACTGCCACGTCAACCGCACCGGCGGCGGAATGCGCACTCCATTCGGTATCGCGTGGGCGCAGACGCACTTGCCTACGTTCCGCACGCCGGGCGCCATGGACCCGCGACTTGGGCAAAGTGTGCAATTTGGCGCCAACTTGCGGCTTGACGAGCGCACCGTCTTGCCCGCCCACACCGCTATCGGTGGCAGCAAGTACGCGACCAGCGCCGGCAGTTCCTTCGATATTTCAGAGGGTAACGTCTATGTTCGCGCCGAGCTCGTGCCCGACGCCCTCAGTGTCTACATCGACGAAACCGTGGCCCCAGAGGGTGCCAGTGCCCGCGAAGCCTTTGTCTTGTATAGCGGCTTGCCCGCAGGCCTCTACCTCAAGGCCGGGCGCTTCATGCTCCCCTACGGCCTGCGCATCTACGACGACGCCTCGTTTATGCGCCAACAGACTGGATTTACGTACGCAAATCAAGATCTCGGTGTCGAAATTGGCACGACCGCTAAGCATTGGTCGGCGGCGCTTGCGCTCACCAACGGCAGCTTGGGCGGCGCCGATGCCAACCTAGCCAAGCAACTTACTGCAACAATTGGCGTGTTTGACAGCTGGTGGCGCCTGTTTGCCTCGGCGGCGTACAATGACACCTCGGTTCGCGACTTCCCGTTCCAGACCATCACAGGCGGCCTGCACGGCGGCGTACGGTT
This sequence comes from uncultured Myxococcales bacterium, assembly GCA_903883645.1. Lineage (GTDB taxonomy): Bacteria > Myxococcota_A > UBA9042 > UBA9042 > UBA9042 > SXRM01. The sequence goes on from CAISBR010000069.1 coordinate 12,533, forward strand.
GGCGCGGCTGACCGTGCTCGGCTCGCTCGACTGGATTCGCGGGATCGGCAACCCCGATGCCTATGATCAAGTAAGTCTTTTTAGCGAGGCGGACTTCGAAGCTTGGCGCGGACTGCACCTGCGCGGGCGGTTTGAAGCCTTTGACCCGTCGCGGCAGATTGCCAACAATGAGCGCGATCGCTTCGTGTTCGGCGTGAGCTGGTTCGCGCTGCAATGGACCGAATTGCGCATAGAATACCGAAAGAACCGTGACATACCTCAACGACCGAGCGGTAACGCAGACGAACTGCTGGTGCAACTCCATGGCTTCTTGTAACGCACTCAAGTTGGCCGTGGTGGCGGGGTTGGCCGCGCTCGGACTCGCCGCGTGCGGTGCGGTTGGGGCGCAGGCTACTGATCTTGCAAATGAATCATCGAACACCCCCGCCGCCGAGGCCGCCGAAGGCAAGCAACTTTTCGCTGCTTTGTGCGCCGGTTGTCATGGACCGCGTGGCGATGGCAAGTCCTCGGTTGCGGAGCATCTTTTTCCGGCACCGCGCGACTTGACCCGGGGAGAATACCGCTTTCGCTCGACGACCAGTGGCGCCCTGCCACTCCGCGCCGACTTGCTGCGCAGCCTGGCCCTAGGTCTGCCGGGCAGTGCTATGCCGGGCTGGCAAGAGCAACTATCTGATCGGCAAATGCTTTCGCTCGTGCTCTATCTCGAGACGCTGTCGCCGCGCTTTGCCGCGGAGCCTCGCCAAGACGAAGACCTGCTTGTGCCCAGCGATGTTACAGAACTCACTGAAACGCCAGCGAGTATTGAGCGCGGTCGCCAGCTGTATGGCCAGCTCAAGTGCGGCGAGTGCCACGGACAAGACGGTCGCGGCGACGGCCTGGCCGCAGCATCCGCCAAGAACAGCAACGGCACCCCAAGCCACGTATTCGACTTCACCTACGGCGTCTACAAGGGCGGTTCGCGGCCGCTCGACGTCTACCGCACCTTTGTGACCGGCCTCGATGGCTCGCCGATGCCCTCATATGATCAATCGATTCAACAAGTTGGTGACCGTTGGGCCCTAGTGCACTACGTCCGCTCGCTCGGTCGCAGCAAGGGTGCTAGCTACTACGCCACAGAGCGGCCACGATGGCGCGAACCACTTGAAAATGTTCCTGTCCTTCGGTCTTCTGCACTGCCCGAGCGGCCCTTTGCCAGCTCTGCCGCGCCAGCCGAGTCCGCACCCGCGCCCTCCGGCGGCAGCTTTGGCGGATTCTGAGGCTGCTCGCCTGCTTTTTTGTCGGGCAGTAGTTTCCCTTTGCATGACAAGGTGATGTGCCCCCATGTGGCCGGTTCGCGCCCAGGTCGCGCCAATTCCTGCAACCTTTCGCCGCAGCATCGCAATTGCGCGAGTTGCGAGGCCAGATTCCTACACTTCCGTGGCAAATCCGTCAGATTAATGTAATGTCGTGGTTTCAAGGAGTTTGACCAGATGCTAGGGCAGACGTACTCTGTGCAGCGGTGCGAAACGGACGCAGGCTCGGCAGCCGCGCGCCCGCTATCCTGCGTATCACCGGAGTCCGCGATGAAGTTTCGTTTCTTACCCTTGCTGATCAGTATGTTGGCAGTCGGTGTCGCTGCCGTGGCCTACGCCAGTGTGCCGACAACCGCCGTTACGCAGGGCCACCTCGCGTCGCAGGCCGGTGGTGCTGTGTCGGATGGCACCTACAACATGACGTTTGCGATCTACGCTGGCGAGGCGGGCGGCCTGCCGGTCTGGACCGAGGGGCCGGCGAGTGTTGACGTAAAGACCGGAATTTTCATTTGGAATTTGGGCAGCAAGGTGCCGCTCGTGCCGGCCAACCTGAGCTTGCCTGCCGCCTGGGTCGGCGTGCAAATCGGCTCGGACCCGGAGTTGCCGCGTCAACCGCTGGCGTCGGTGCTGTATGCGCAGCGCGCGGCGGTAGCCGAGGCGGTGGATTGCTCGGGTTGCATTAAGGCGGCAGCGCTTGACGCGGGCGTGCTGCAACCCTTCGCAAAGACCACGGATCTGGCAGCCTATGCCAAGACGACGGACCTAGCGCCTTATGCGAAGACCGCCGACTTGGCTCCGTACGCCAAAACTGCGGACCTTGCGCCGTACGCGAAGTCGACCGATCTGGCGCCATATGCCAAAAGCGCCGCCTTGGCCGATTATGCAAAGGCTGCGGATCTTGTTGGTTTCGCATCGAAAGGTGACCTGGGTGACTACGTGAAGGCGGCCTCGCTAGCGCCGGTTGCGGGCACAGGCAGCTACAACGACTTGCTCGACAAGCCGGTACTGGCCAAGGTGGCAACGACGGGCAAGTACACGGATCTAAGCGGCTTGCCGGTATTGGCACAGCTGGGCAAGACCTGCGGAACGGGTCTGGTGGTCAAGGGCTTGGCGGTCGACGGCAGCTTGGTCTGCGGTACGTTGAGCGAGAAGGACATGCCGCCGGACGGTATCGACGAGGTGTCGAATGGCTTGATTTACAATCAGTTTGTTGACACCAAAGCGGGTACGACCGATGTGGTGATCAAAGATGGCCTGACCGCCGGCGTGACCGATACCCTCACCTTCCCCGATATTGGGGTGGCGCAGAAGGTGTCCATTACAGCAACTGTTGCAAATTCAGACATGTCGAAGGTGCGTATCGAGCTTTACGGTCCTGGCACCGCCAACCCCTACATCCTCTACGACGGCGGCAAGACGGGCACGACCATGACTGCCACCTTCAACGACACCACCGCGATCGTTGCGGGCGACATCAACAAAGAGTGGGTCGGCAAGAACATCGCCGGCCCGTGGTCGCTGACGGTCAAGGACTTGGCGGCAGGCGGCGGCTCGGGCGGTGTCGACGGCAAGTTCAACTGGGCGGTCAATATCCAGACGCTGTCGAGCAAGAAGGTCGAGGTTAAGGGCGACTTGATCGTCGACGGCAACATCGTCAACAGTGGGCCGTTCAAGACCAATTACGCGACGGCTACCGTGACCGGCCCGCACACGGCCAACAGCGGCGGCGGCTGGGCACTGCTCGACGCCAACTTGAAAGCGACCCTGACCAAGGTCCAGGCGAGCTCGGTTATTAAGATTCACGTGATGATGGGCGCGCTTGAGACCAATAACGCCTGGGGCTGGGGCGGCGTAGAAGTGCGCATGGACGGTGCAGTCATCACCAATCCATGGGGCTGCGGCTCCGAGTACTACGGCAACAGCGACCAGGTGCGCGCCGACACCATCTCGTGCATCGCCACGGCCGTGCCCGCCGGCGCCCACACGTTCACGGTGTGGTGGAACCACGTTATCCTCGAAGATGTCGGTCAATACGCTTCGGACGGTCGGCAGTCGGCGCACGCCACGCTTTGGGTCGAAGAAGTCTATTAATTCAGTGAAATGACACGAGGGTGCGTGGTGTCGGACGTCGCTATTTTGCCGTCCAACGCAGCAGCACGCCGTGCATGGTCTTGGGCCAGGCCGCCAGGTTGCCACCGCCGGCTAGCGCATCGCCGCTGGGCAGTCGCAGCACGAAATGCAAGCTGTCTTGGGTGAGCGGGGTGCCTAGCGGGGCGCTTTGGAACGGACTCAGGCCGTCGCTCTCGAGCCAGCCGCCAAAGCCGCAGGCCCAGATGCTGGCGCCGGCCACGCCGTTGGCGGCGAAGTGGTCAAATCCAGATAGACCGGTCTCAGCTTGGCCGAGCGTGGTCCATTTGCCGCTGGCGCTGCGCTCGACGATGACGCCGCTGCCCAGGCCGCCCACGGCGACGTAGCGGCCGCCGGGTAGGGCGCGGACGGTGGTCAAGTTCAGGCCGGTGCTCGAGGGCTCTTCGCGCCACTTGCTGCCGTCGAAGTGCAGGGCGAGGCCCTCGTCGCCGACAACCACGATGTCGCTGGCCGATTGCGCGGCGATTTTGAACAGGCGCACGTCGGGTTTGGACAGGCCGGGGAGTGGCACTTGCGCCCAGCCGCCAGGGGTGCGCTCGAGGAGTGCGGGCTTGGCTTGCTGGGCAATATCGATGACGCCGCCGACAGCAAAAGCCTTGCCGTTTCCTAGGTTTTCGCAGCCCCAGAGCTCGTCGCCGGCGGGCAAAACTTCGGTTGTCCAGTTGCCGGATGCGTCGCGCAGCATGGCGCGCTTGCCGCTGCCGACTACGAGCACCGTGCCGTCGGCGGCGCGCGAGGCCCAGGTGAGGAGCATGCCTTTGGGCACTTCGATGGGGGTCACTTGCGAACCGCTGATGCGCCAGAGTGCGCCCAGATCCGCCTGGCCGCCCACCGCTAAGACGCTGCCGTCGCTGTCGTTGGTGGCGCCCATTACTACGCCGCCGCTGAGGTTTTCGGCGAGGACTTGCCACGTGCGCCCAGGGGTGGCGCTGGGAGGGTCGCTACAACTGGCCAAAAGGACAGTGATGGGTAGTAACCATCTGATATTGATTTGAAATCGCAGCATCTTGTCTGTCCGCCACCGGCTGTCGCCGTTACTCGTGAACACCCTGCGCATCGCGCTCGCGCACCCGAATCAGGCGCGGCTTTACCGGATGCGCCGCCGCGGCTATCCACGCATTGTGGTTGTAGTCGTCGGGTCGCCAGGCAAAGGCCACTAGAGTCATGGCGATAAGGGTCGAAAGTGCAGTTGTTTCGAGCACCCACTGTTGGTGCGTCGCCGCAAACGCTGCGCCAGTGAAGTACACCGCGGCCGGCACACCCAGCCGTCGCCACTGCGTCGCCGTGAGCATTGCCAACACCAGGCCGTACACGACTAGGTCAAAAGTCATGGCAATCTCAACGCTTAGATCGAAGTGCCAGCTCAGCGCACGCACCGCAAAGGTGGCAACCGTCATGGCCGCGCCGCTGGCGAGCAGGCTGCGGTTGAGGTGGCTGCGGAACATCGACTCGCGCGCCCAAATGGCGGCAAAGGCCATGAATCCAGCAAAAAGTCCTGTTGCAGAAAGGAGTTGGCCCATGGTGAGCCGATACCCCAAGCGATTGCCAAAAAAGCGCAGGCTCAATGGCAAAATCGACCACCCGGCGGCGAGTAGCAGCGCTAAGAAACTTCGCGTGCGCGCACCGATGCGGGGGTCGAAGTCGCGCTGCAATTTGGCCACCTCAGCCGCAGTGCGCTCGGCATCGAGCTTGGCCGCCAGCACGCGCTGCTGCAAATCCTCTGGCGGATTGGGCAGTTCATCGAGCAATGCCGCCGCGCCCACCACGTCGCCCGCAAGTAGGTGCCAGTCGGTGCCGCGCTGCAGCAGATCGCGCAAGTCTGCCTGCGCCTGCTGGTTTTCGGGCCAGGCCCGCAGTGCCTCGCGCAGAGCCAGCCGCGCCTCGGTCAGCGTACGCCGTACCTCAAGATGGGTCGCATCGTCGGTAGGCTGGCCCAGCGCCTCGGCAAATTGCGCCATCGCCGTCCGGGCCGTTTGATGCAGGGCCAACGAGGCGCGGTGTTGCAGGTAGACGCTGAGCGCCGTGCGCAATTCACTCGCAGTCCCATGGCGTTCGTTAGGATCGCGCGCGGTGGCTCGCTGGCAAATCTCGACCAGTTCGGCCGGCAGCTCGGCCGGGTAGGCAAAGGGGGCGCACTCATAGGCAGCGAACATGACCTGATACAAGTCGTTGCCCGCAAAGCGCATTCTTCCGGTCAGCACCTCGTGCAGGATCGCCCCCAGCAAGAAGATGTCGGTATGTTCGCCCAGCAAGTTGCCGTCGCCGTGCACCATTTCGGGCGCCATCGCACTCGGCGTGCCAGCCACCGCCTGGGCATCGCGGGCCAGGGGCAGGGTACCCGAGCCATCGTCGTGCAGCGCCACGGCAATGCCCCAGTCGAGCACATACACTTCGCCAAAATGGCCGATCATCACGTTCGCCGTCTTCAGATCGCGGTGCAAGATGCCCTTGCCGTGGGCAAACGCCACCGCGTGGCACACCCGCATCAGTACTTCTAGATGAAAAACAAGCGGTTCGCGCGGATCGCTCGCCAGCAGCGGATGGTCCGGCTGGCGCAGCAGGTCGCTCCAGTTGGTGCCCTCGACCCGCTTCATCACCAGCATCGGCACGCCGGCCTCGTCTTGGCCAAGTGCGTAAACCGGGATGATATCGGGGTGTTCGAGCGCGCCCGTGATCAGCGCCTCTTGCAGCAGCTTGTGGATGGCCGCCGGCGTCGCCTGCTCGCGCCGCAGCGACTTGACCGCCACTTCGCGCCCCAGCGACAACTGTTTGGCCGCGCGCACCACCCCCATGCCACCTTCGCCAATGGTTTTGCCCATCGCCAGATCGGGCGGGCGATCCGTAGACCGGCCAAGCTGCGGCAATGCCTGCAGATTCGGCGCGATGGCCGCTAGTTCGGCCGGCGGCAACAGGGTGGCCATGGCCTGCAGCTCGCGGGTGCGCTCGCCCAAGTCGTGCACAGTCCATAAATCGCTGAAATGCTTGGGATCCGCCAGCGGATTGTGCGGGGCGCGCGGGCGAATAACGTGGGCTGGCGGCAAGGGGTGGCCTCGTGGCGACCGGCAGCGCGGCGCGGCAGTGGCGGTATCGTGCCCAAACCCGCCGCAGTGGGCAATCTATTGCGGCAGATCCGCGTGTGTCAGCGCGGGCTTGCCCATCCACGCCAGCAGCGGTACGGCCACTAGCGCCAGCACCGCATCAAGCGACAGCGTTATCGGATAACCCCAGTTCTCGGCCGCCCAGCCCTGCCACCGCGCCGAGACCGCGATCGCCACGTTGAGCAAGGCCATGTAACCAGTGAATTGTGTTGCGGCAACGGCTGGGTTGGTCACGTCCATAAACAGCGCGATGCGGGTGCCATACATCAGGCCCTGCGGGATGGTGTACGCCAAGCTGGCGATCCACAGCGCGCGCGGCAATTCGGCAGGAATAGCGCGGGTTTGCGTACCCCCTGGCGTGACCGGCATCACCCAGCCGAAGTGCTGCATCTGCCACGCCAGCCACGCGGTCGGCACGGCAGTTAAGACCAAGTAAATCGCGAGCATACGCCGCCGGCCAAAGCGGTCCGACACCTTGCCGCCCACCACGCAAAATGCCGCCGACAAGATTGTCGACCACAGGCTCAGAGTGGCGATCTCGCGATCGCTGAGGCCCAGCTCAACCGACAAATTGCTCTGCAAAGACAGCGATAACGCCATCGCCCCGGCTGGCAGCAGCGCGAACAGCACCGCCACCCGCGCCGGCCGCGAGCTGGCAAAGGCGCGCCAGGTCTGGCCTATAAACTCCCTGATCTGACTAAGAATTGCCCGCAGCGGCGGTCCTTCGCGCATCGGCCGCGGCGGTCCAGGCGGTTCGCGCATCGGCCGCACTACCAGCAGCGTCACGCTCAGGATCGCCGCCGCCACCAGCACAAAACTCGCTTTCATCGCACCGCTTTCGCCCAGCAGCGCTGTCAGCGGCTCGCGAAGGTACAGCATGCCCGCGCCGCCCACCGCTTGGCCCAAGTACGCACCGGCAAACATCAAACCATTGGCCAGGCCGCGCTCTTCTTCGGGCAGCACTTGGCAGGCCAGGGCATCGATCGCCACGTCTTGGGTCGCCCCGAACAGATTGTGCACAAAAAGCAGCGCGGTAAGCGCCATGAACTCGACGCCACCCCGCAGGTCGAGGTTGAGCGCCGCCAGCAGGGTCAGCACCATCATCGCTTGCGCGCCCAGGATCCAGCCGCGCCGCCGCCCCAGCTTGTCCGACGCCACCACGTCGATCACGGGGCCCAGCGCCCACTTCCACGCCCACGGCAGGTACAGCGAGGCCACGAAAGCGCCGATCAGCCCGACACTCTGGCCCATGCGACGCATCTCGGTCGCCAGCGTCACCGCCGTAAAACCCAGGGGAATACCCTCGGTTACGTACAAGAAGAACAGCGTGGCCAGGCGACCGTGGCGGGTAGCGAGCGATGGCCCCATCTAGCCCGCCTGGTCGTAACGGGCAAAACGCATAGTAAAAGTGGCGCGCCCCTGGGTCGCCGACCGCAGCTCGGTCGCATAGCCAAACATCTGCCGCAGCGGAGCCTCGGCCACCACCTGCCGAGCGCTACTAGCCAGTTCGACCACGTTGTGCACTTGCCCATGCCGCGCGCTCAGAGTCGCCAGAGCCTCGCCCAAAAAGTCAACCGGTACAGCCACTTCGATGGCCATGATCGGCTCTAACAAGATTGCTCCCGCCTGCTCGCATGCCGCGCGCACCGCCCGCCCCGCCGCCACCTCGTAGGCCGCCGGCTTCGACGCACCGTCTTTCCAGGTCGCGGCCAGCAGCGTCACGCGCACATCGCCCAGCGGATAACCCTGCAAAGCCCCGCCACTCAGTGCATTTTCGGCCCCTTGCCGGCACAGCGCGGGGACCTCGCCCTGGTTGAAACGCTTGTCGGTTACTAGCGGATCAATACGGAATTCAACACCTTGCCCGCGCGGCAGCGGCTCGACCCGCAGGACCACCGAGCCGTACATCTCGCCTGCGTCGCTGCTCCGCTCGAACACGCCCTGGGCCTGCGCCGCCATGGTAATCGCTTCGCGCAGAAGGACTTGCGGCTTGCCAATCCGCACCGCCAAGTTGTGCTCGCGCTGCAGCCGATCGGCCGCCACTTCAAGGTGCAGCTCGCCCATGCCGCTGACCAGAATCTCGCCCGTTTGCGTGTCTTCGCGCACCCTTAGCGTGGGGTCTTCGTCGGCCATCTGCGCCAGCGACCCCAGCAGGGCCTCGCGGTCGGCGTGGCGCTGCGGCTCAAACGCTTGGCTGACCACCGCTTCGTACGCCTCGAGCGACTCGAGCACGATCGGGTGGCGCACGTCGGCTAACGTATCGCCTGTCATGGTCTTTTTGAGCCCTGCCACCGCGCAAATGTGGCCGGCGCCCAGCGTTTGCACCCGCGTCTTTTGCGCCGCGTGCAGCAGCACCAGCCGGGTAATGCGCTCGTGGACCTGCCGCGAAGCGTTCCAAATCTCGTCGCCCTCGCTCAGTGTTCCCGAGTAAATGCGCAGGAATACAAAGCGCCGCCCCTCGTCGAGCGCAGACACCTTGAAGGCCAGCGCGCACAGCGGCCCCTCGCTGTCGGCATGGCGCACCTCGGCGGCGTGCGTGTGCGGGTGCGTGCCGTGCACGGGCGGAACATCAAGCGGCGACGGCAGAAAATCGACCACCGCGTCGAGCAGCGGCGTAATTCCCTGGTTGCGCAGCGCGGCACCGCACAGCACCGGCACCAGCTGACCCGCCAGGGTCGCAGTGCGCAAAGCCCGCATTAATTCAGTAAGTTTAGGCTCTTGCCCCAGCAGCCATACCTCCGCCAGCGCGTCGTCGTGGTTGGCGAGCAGCTCAATCAGCGCGGTGCGGTGCACTTCGATCTCGGCCGGCAGCCCCATACTGGTCGTAACCGCGCGCGGGTCCTCGGGATCAGCCCAGCGCAGCGCCTGCTGCCCCAACAGGTCGTACACACCGTCAAAATCCTCGCCCTCGCCAATCGGCCATTGCAGGGCGGCAAACTGCTGGTCGGCAAAATGGCTGCGCAGACTGGCCAGCACGGCCACAAAATCGGCACCGGTGCGATCCATCTTGTTCACATAGGCAATTCGCGGCACGGCATAGTGATCCGCCTGTCGCCACACGGTCTCGCTTTGCGGTTCGACCCCCGCCACCGCATCAAAGACCGCCACCGCGCCGTCGAGCACCCGCAGCGACCGCTCGACCTCGATGGTAAAGTCGACGTGCCCCGGGGTGTCGATCAGGTGGATCTCGCTGTCGCGCCAGGCAAAACTCGTCGCCGCCGCCGTAATGGTGATGCCCCGCTCGCGCTCTTGCGGCATCCAGTCCATCACGGCCTGGCCGTCGTGCACCTCGCCCATCTTAAAGCTGCGGCCGGCACAAAACAGCAGCCGCTCGGTCACCGTGGTCTTGCCGGCATCAATGTGCGCAATCACGCCAATATTGCGAATTGCTTGCAGTTTATGGGTAGCGATCGGCTCAGTTTTGCTCATGGTCGGCTCGCGGGGCAGCGACATCACTCTAAGGGGGCGCTGGGCAAACCGCAACACGCCAACGCAGTGCCGCATTTCGGTGTTTGTCGCGGGCAGGGCGTGGGCGTAGCATGGCTGGGCGCGCGTGCGCAAAACCGGGTTGTGATGGCTCAACGGCCTGAAGCGAAACTTGAACTTCCAAAGAATGCCGTGCGCCTGGGCTGGGTGTCGCTGTGGACGGACCTGGGCGCCGAGATGATCGCGCCGCTGCTGCCACTATTGCTCGCGAGCATGGGCACTTCGGGCGCGACGTGGATCGGTCTCATCGAGGGGAGTGCCGATGGGCTGGCCAGTCTGCTCAAGCGCTATTCGGGTCGGCTGTCAGATCGGCTGCCGCGGCGCAAGCCGCTGGTGGTGGCGGGCTACGGTCTGGCGAGCTTGGTGCGGCCGCTAATGACATTAGTTACGGCGCCTTGGCATGTGTTGATCATCCGCCTGACCGACCGCGTGGGCAAGGGGATTCGCACGGCACCGCGCGACGCACTTCTGGCCGATTGTGCGAAAAAAGGACAAGAAGGTCGGGTATTCGGCTTTCAGCGATCGATGGACCACGCCGGTGCGGTGGGTGGGCCGCTGCTGGCCGCAGGGCTGTTGCAGCTCGGCTGGTCGCTGCCGGCGATCTTTGCGCTAACCATTGTGCCCAGCGTGCTGGCGGTGTGGGCCGCGGCGCGTATCGACGAACCAGAAGTAAAACAGCGAGTTCAGTCCTCGTTGCCAGACCAGCCATTGCCGCGCCGCCTGCGCAGCTTTGTCTGGATTGTCGGTCTGTTTGCCCTGGGTAACTCGCCGGATGCACTGCTGCTTTTGCGTGCCAAAGAGCTGGGTGCCCCGGCCGCCGCGCTGCCGCTGCTGTGGTCGGGCCTGCATGTGGTCAAGGTACTGTCGGCGCGGTGGGGCGGTCTCTGGGCGGATCGCGTACCCAAAACGCGTTTAGTACTGGGCGGTTGGTTGGTCTACGCCTTGGCCTACCTCGCCTTTGCCGAAGTGCGCAGCCTCGCTCTACTCTGCGGAATCTTTGCGTTCTATGGCCTATACCACGGTCTGTGTGAGCCGGCCGAGAAGGCGCTGGTCAAGGAAATGGCCCCCGCGGAGCTGCGCGGCCAAGCCTACGGTGCCTATCATTTCGCTACTGGAATCGCGGCATTACCAGCTGGACTGATCGCGGGCTGGCTGTGGCAGCACTACGGCGCCAGCGCGGCACTAGGCTTTGGGGCGGCCGTGGCGGCATTGGCGAGCGCCTTGCTTTTGGCCTGGCAAGCGCCAAAGCAGCCAAATCTTGCAGGTTTGTGACATAGCCAAGACAATCTTGTGACCGATTGCCGAGCGTTTCGGGGTTCAATGCGCGCTGTGGGGTGCGGGCCTGAGCCTGTTTTGGGAACGGAAATAGCGTATGAGTAATCTATTCGAGCAGTTTGGGCAGCCCAGTGGGGGCCTGCTGCGCTGCGGCATCGACCTTGGCTCGACCACCGCCAAAGTGGTGTTGGTCGCGCAGCCCGGCGGTAGCGGCACGCGTGCGGACATCATCTTCTCGGCCTATCGCCGCCACGACGCCCGTATTCGCGATACTTTGCAAGCGATTTTGCGCGAGGCTCTGGAGCAAGTCGGCGATGCGCGCGTGACCGTGTGCGTAACCGGGTCGGCCGGCATGGGTCTGTGCGAGCGCCTCGACCTGCCCTTTGTGCAAGAGGTGGTCGCCGCGGCCGAGGTGGTGCGCACCCAGTACCCCGAAGTCAAGACGCTGCTCGATATTGGTGGCGAAGATAGTAAGTTGATTTTATTCGATGATCGCGGTCGCGTCGATATGCGCATGAATGGGAGTTGCGCGGGCGGCACCGGTGCGTTTATTGACCAGATGGCGGTCCTGCTGGGTGTGGGTGTCAGCGACATTGAGGCCCTGGCGGTGAGTCACGAGCGCATTGTGCCGATCGCGAGTCGCTGCGGGGTGTTTGCCAAGACCGATGTGCAAAATCTGCTGTCGCGCTCGGTACCCAAGACGGATATTGCCGCGTCGGTGCTGCACGCAGTCGCCTTGCAGACGGTGAATGCCCTGGCGCGCGCTACCACGCCTCGAGCCAAATTACTGATGAGCGGCGGGCCGTTGACCTTCTTGCCCAG
>CAISBR010000070.1 GCA_903883645.1 uncultured Myxococcales bacterium
ACCGTTACGGGTTGCTTTTGTGCCGCCGCCGAGAGGTCGGCCACGCCTGCCACGCCACTCCGTGTGGCCAGCCAGAGTCGGCGCCCACGAGGCAATTTGCGCCGCAGACCGTGCGAAGTCAACGTGACGCGCGCCATCGACTGCAGCGACAGCCCCTTGCCGCGTCGGCGTTTTGCCGTCACCATCGGCGTGAGGTGGAGGTCGCGCATGCACCGCAGGTTCGCCGCCGCGAGGCGCGCCCACTGCCCGACCACGATGCGCCCAGGCGCCACGGGCCCTTTTGTGCCCATGCCGAGATGGTAATGAAGCAGAACCCTCTGATGCACTTGAAGTTCATCGCCCTTGCCTGCGCGCTGCTGGCGGCTTGTACGGACGAACCGGTGGGGCTGGCGCCGAGTCAGCCGGCCGCCGTGACCGTCAAGCTCGACTTCGACCATCGGCCGCTGCCCGAGATTCCGCTGCCGAACGACCTGGCCACGCGCTACGACGCGACCTCGGCCACGGGGCGGCGGGTCAACGCGTCGATGGTGGCGCCCACTAGCTTTGAGCGGATTACCCGGAAAAAGGCCGACCAGCTCGACGGATGGGGGGTGTTTACGCCGATTACCATTCCGTTTACCGGGCTAATCGACCTGCCCGGCGTGATGAAAGCGCACCAGGGCGACGACTATGCCCAGGCCGACGACCTTGTGTATGTGGTCGATGTTACGCCGGGATCCAAGACGTTCGGCCAAGCGGCGACCATGGACGTGGGCAGCGGCAACTACCCGGCGACGCTAAAAGATCAGAATGGGTATTGGGAGGCGGATGCGCGCGGCCAGACCCTGTCGCTGCTGTTCGAAGAGACGGACGAGGACAAGAACGGCAACGGTGTGCTCGACGATGGCGAAGACTCGGACCTTGATGGCGTACTGGATGTGCCCAACTACTTGCCGGGTAAAGAGAAACTGCAGCCCGACCTGGCGGCGCGTTCGCAGGCGCTGATGACGTTTTACGAGCGCGAGACGAACACGCTGCTTCTGCGCCCGCTGCAGCCCCTGCGCGAGCGCACGACCTATGCGGTGGTGGTGACGCGGCGGCTGAAAGACGCCAAGGGCCAGCCGGTGGGCTCGCCGTATCCGTTTGTGAATCATACGGGGCAGACGCTGGCGCTGCAGCCGCTGGTCGATATCATCGCGAAAAAGCCTGCGGTGCTGGGCGGTTTGGCCCTGAGCGACGTGGCGTTTGCGTGGTCGTTTACCACGGGGTCGATGTATACCGACATTACCGCGGTGCGCAACGGCTTGTACGGGCATGGGCCGCAAGCCCACTTGGCGACTCAGTTTCCGCCCGACATGAAGGTGCTGCACGCCGTCTACGACAAGCTGCAAGACGCCGGCGGCAAGAAGGTGGGGCCGAATCTGTACGTGATCAGCGGCGAGAAGATGGTCAAGCTGCTGACGATCATCGGCTCGCAGATCAAAGAGTTAGAGATGGACCCGGGCACGGAATTCGGCAAGCGGGCCATCGAGTCGCTCGGCTATGTCGACTACCACGTGCTGGGCTCGTACGAGACGCCGATGCTGCTGCCCAGACAGGACAAGGCTGGTAACTGGCTGAGTTACAACGAGATGGTCTGGCCGCCCGACCTGGACCGCACCACCGCGCCGGCCAAGCCCGAGCTGGTGACGTTTTGGATGGCGGTGCCGCGCAAAGAGGTGAGTCCGCGCAAAGATGGCAAGCCGGCGGGGTTGGCCATTATCGGCCACGGCTACACGGGCTCGAAGCTGACAACTGCCCAATTTGCGGGCTATTTTGCGCGACACGGCATGGCTTCGCTGTGCATCGACGATGTGAGCCACGGCATGAGCATCGGCAAGTCGGAGACCGCGTTGGCGACGCAAATCCTGACAAGTATGGGCTTTCCGGGCGTGCTAAAGGCGATCTTGACCGACCGCGCCTGGGACCAAGACTTGGATGGGCAAGTCGACTCGGGCGCCGATTTTTGGACGTCGTATGCCTTCCACACGCGCGATGTGGTGCGGCAGTCGACGGTGGACTACATGCAATTGGTGCGTATTTTTAGGGCGTTTGATGGCAAGCGCACCTGGGCCTTTGACAGCAATGGCGATGGCAAGATCGATGCCCAAGATATCGCAGGCGATTTTGACGGCGACGGCGCGGTGGATGTGGGCGGCGCGGATGCGGCGATTGGCATGACGGGCTCGTCGCTGGGCGGCATGATGTCGGCGATGGTGGGTGGGCTAGAACCCCAGGTAAGTGCAGTCCTTCCGGTGTGTGCTGGCGGTGGTCTGTCGGATGTGGGGATGCGTTCGCTGCAAGGTGGCGTGCGCGAAGCGGTGATTTTGCGTGTGATGGGGCCGCTTTATGTGGGGTATCCCGAAAATGGCGCCGTGACCATCAAGGCCGTGGTGCCGCACCTGAACGATACCGAGCGCAAGCCGGTGGCGACGATGCCGCCAATGCAGCCGGGCGATAGCGTGCTGGCCGAGAATCTGGACAACGGCGAGTACGATTGTGCCGTGATTCGCGACGGTGGCGCGTTTCGGGTGGCGCTGGCGTCGGACGTGGACAAGAAGAAGCCGCAGCGGCACCGCCTGACGTTCTACCAAGGCCAGGCCTTTGAGACGGGGGTGCGCGACGAGGCCAAGGCGAAGGCTTGCAAGCTGAAGCCGGGTGCTAAGCTCTTGCAAACTATCGACAAGTTTGGTGTTGATGTCGATTATCACTTTCAGTCGGGGCCGCTGAACTTTAAGAAGGGCGACCTGCTGTCGCCGATTGCCGAGGGCTTGGGGCTGCACCGCGCGCGGCCGGAGTTGCGGCGCTTCTTAGGGTTTGCGCAGCTGATTCTGGACCCGGGCGACCCGTCGGTGATGCTGCCGCGCGGCGTGAGTGGCGAGCAGAAGTACGCGACCGGCGAGGTGGTGAATACGCATGCTATTGTAATTTCTACGATTGGCGACATGAATGTGCCGGCATCGACGGGGACTAGCATCGGGCGCGCGGCGGGATTGCTCGACTGGTCGACGCGGCGGCCCGAGTGGGGCAATCGCACGGGCAATCAAGTGCTGATCGACCAGTGGGTGCTAGAAGCCGTGGATCTGATGAAGCATTTTGTGACGCCGGCGGGCGATGGGGTGCTGTTCGACCCCGAGGACCTGTCGGGCTCGGCGGCGCTGGCGGATCCAGCGACCACTGTGTATCCGCTCGGTTACGATGGCTATTGGGCGCCACGCCTGGCGACTCCGCTGCACACCTTCTTGATTGGCGACGACAAGCGCGGCGGTATCTCGGGCTCGTTCTTTCCGTATGTGCGGCCGACGGGCAAACACGACCTCGACTTTCCGGGCGAGCAGACCGACCGTATTGTGGCGATTTGCAAGGACTTAGCCAGCAAGGGCCAGACGGCGCCCCTGTGCGAGCGGGCCAAGACCGGCGACATCTTTGACCACGGCGCGCTGGCGCTCGAAGGCATGGTCAAGTTCTTGGCGAGCGGCGGCAAGGTGTGGACGCTGGATAAGTGCCAAAATACATGGACATGCCCAGACGTGCCGCCCAAGCCGCCCCAGCGCGACTAGAGCTGCTCGATGGTGCAACCGTCCGCGGCGAGCTTAGCCAGCGGCGCAATGTCGACACCCTTTGGCAATTTCAGCGACTTCAGACCCTCTAGCTTGGCCAAAGGCGCGACGTCGAGCACGCCCGTACGGCTGAGATCGAGCACGCGCAGCCACTTCAGCTTGCCGATCGGCGCCGCATCTTGCAGCTTGGGCGAGCCCGCCACCACCAGCCGGCCGAGCTTGGGCATGGCGCTCACAAAGGCAACGTCGCTGATATCCGCATCAATTAAGTCAATTTCGGTGATCTTGCTCAGGGCCTTGAGCGGCGCCGTGTCGCCCACCTTGCTGTTGCTGATGACGAGCCGCTGCAGCCCGCGCAGGCGCGCCACTTCGGCCACCGGCTTGAGGCCGTCGCAGGCAATGATCTTCAGCTCTTCGAGCTTGCCGAGGCCTGTGAGCACCTTAAGATCCGCCACGACGATCCCCGAAAGCTCAAGTGTTTTCAGCTTACTCAGGGCCTTGAGCGGCGCGAGGTTGGTCGTCTCTTTGGCGAGCGGGGTCACGCCGTCCGTACCGGCGAGCTTGGCCGCGCGCACGTAGCCATCGTCCGTCCAGTCGAGAATCACGTCGTCGAGGTTCACTGGCGTCTCGGCGGCGCGTGGCACGATCTTGAGGCCGCGCAACACCTCGCGCTGCTTGGCTTTATTCGCCTCGACCGCGGTGCTCGCAGGCGCCGTTTCCGCGGCGCAGAGCGTGGGAACGGCGACCCAAGCGCCACCGGCGCTGAGCAAAAACGCGCAGGCAAGGCGCGCAACTTGGATACTCATGATGCAATTCCCCAGAAGCAGCCGCCCCTATCTGCGACTCTAGCGTGGGCGCCCGCACAGTTCAACGGCGATCAAAGGCAAACCCGCCAAATGCTTGGGAAACAGGCATGATCTCAAGTACGTTGATATTCACGTGCGGCGGCGCCGTGGCGGCCCAAAAGATCGACTCGGCGATGTCGGCGCCATTCAGCGGCCGAAAGCCCTGGTACACCGCATCGGCGCGGGTCTTGTCGCCCTCGAAACGAACCAGCGCAAATTCCGTTTCGACGGCGCCGGGTTCAATGCTCGTAACCCGAATCGGCGTGCCAATCAGGTCGGCGCGCATCCCTAGCGCGTGCTGGTGCACAAAGGCCTTGGTACCCGCATAGACCGCGCCACCGGGGTACGGATACGTGCCCGCCACCGAGCCAAGTTGCATCAAGTGGCCGCGTCCGCGCTGGACCATGCCCGGCAGAATCGCCCGCGTCACATGGAGCATGCCGGTGATGTTGGTGTCGATCATCTGCTGCCAGTGCGCGGGGTTGCCAGCCGGAACTCGCTCGAGGCCTAGCGCCAGACCGGCGTTGTTGACCAGCAAATCGACCTCGGCGAACGCAGGCGGCAGGTCGCTAAGGGCCTGCAGCGTCTCCGCTTCGTTGCGCACGTCGAATTGCAGCAGCAGACACTCGGTCGCCAGCTCGGCGGCCAGGGCCTCAAGGCGGTCGCGGCGGCGGCCTGTGAGAATCAACTTAGCGCCATGCTTGGCGAAT
>CAISBR010000071.1 GCA_903883645.1 uncultured Myxococcales bacterium
CGCAAAGGAACTCTACGCCGCATATGGGCTTGGCAAGGCCGCGGGGCCGAGCAAGAACCCCGAAGAGTACTCGTACATCATCGACGCGCTCGAACGCACGATGGCGCCTTCGCAGAAGGGCTCGCTGTGCGTGCTCAAGGCATATTTTGCCAACGTGATTGCGGGTGCTGCAACGTTTGAAAGCAGCTGCGGGTCTGCGGTTGGCTTCACGACCGCCCTCGAGGACCTTGAGGGCAACGACAACCAGCTCGCGTACCTATACGTGCGCAAGCTCGGCTTTAGCAAAGCCCAGGCTGAGAAGCTGCTAGCCGCGGTGCCCAACTGGGCCGAAAAGCCTGCCAAGGCGACGCCTAAGCCGAAGCCCAACCCGGGCAAAAAGAAGACTCCGGCCAAAGAGCCGGACCCCAAGACGCCGGCCTACGTGCCGGTGGCAGTTGCGGCCAAACCCAGCGCCGTCAACGCGAAAACTGTGCTCATCGGTGTAGGTCTGCTGTTGGCCGCCATTGGTGTGGGCACCCTGGCTATGCGCTCGATGCGCGTGGCGTGAGGTTTACTATGTACCTGACTTGGAAGGGCGTTCTCGCCTCGACCATCGTTGGCGCTGGCATTGGTGCTGGTGTTGGCGCGGCCATGGGCAACACCGGTAAGGGCGCGGCCATCGGGGCCGGCGCGGGCTTGCTCGCCCCGGTTTTGGCCGAGGGCATGGAAGGCATGTTTGATTCGGCCCGGGCCGACGCCACGACGGCGCTCAAGGACCTCCGCGCGGCCATCAAAGACGGCGACGCTCAGGCTTTTGCCGCGGCCAAGACGCAGTTCGACACCGCCATGCTGGAAGTCCAGAAGGCGCCCGAAGCCGACAAGTAACCCCGGCCGCCAGGCGGTGCTCGAGCCGCTATTCGCATAGCCTCGAGCGCCTGCCTGGCCGGGCAGACTCGCAACCGCAACCGCCACGAGGCCAGCATGTCTTGCGCCCCCTGTGATTCGCTGCTGCAGCAAGCCGTGCGCGCCCAAGCCGCGCGGACCGATGTCTATCTGGACATTCCGGCGTGCCACAACCGGCTGCGCGTACAGGCGTCGCCGGCGTCGAGCGTAACGGCGGGCATCGTCAAGCTGCTGCTAGGCGTGCAAGACCCGAGCAAGCCGGGCACCTGGCTGTTTGGCAGCATCGGCAGCATCGCGTACTCGGCCGAGGGCGGCCAGGTCACCTCGACCATGGCGCCCGACATTCAGCACCAACTCCGCATCATGGTGGTGGGCTACGCCAGCGCCAGCGCCGGCGAGCTGGTGGTGCTAGTGGAATCGTGGAGGGAAGCATGACCGCCGAAGCTCGCGATAGCATTCTGAAAATCGTGGCGGCAATTGCGGGCGGCGTCACGGTGTACGTCAGCGGCCACTACCAAGGCAGCGCCGCGGCCGAAGAGACGCACCAGGCCAAGACCGAGGGCGTATCCGAAGCCTCGCAGGCCGTGCGCAAGGCGCTGCAAGACGAGCTCCTGCCGCTGCACAACGACATCAACCGGCTGACCAGCGCCGTCGACACGCTGTGGACGAGCCGCAAGAACACCGAGGCCCGCCTGGCGGCGCTGGAGCTGCCCGCGAGCGCGACTGCAGCCGACGACTGGCGCCAGCTGCCGGTGCAGGCCAGCTACGCGCGCAGGCAGCGCTAATGCGTCGCCCCCCGCCGTGGCTAATAGGCCTCGGCATCACCGCCGCCGGCCTGCTAGTTGCCGGCCTGGCCTGGTCAGACGAGGTGAGCGCGATGCTGCCAGCCGGAATGTGGGGCAAGAAGCCCTTGAACGACAAGCAGACCACGTGGCTACGCGGCCTGATTGCCGATGCGCTGGGCACGATTACCAGCGCCGGCCTGCCCGCCAACGTGGCCTTTGCCCAGGCCGCCATCGAAACCGGCTGGGGCAGCGCCGGCCGCAACAACCCCTGGGGCCAGCGCGGCAAGGGCGACGCCGGCAGCCAGCAGTACACCACCACCGAATGCTTTAGCGCAGGTTCGTGCGAAGTGCTGCACGACCAGACCTTTGCCAAGTACTCGACGCAGACAGCCGCGGCGCAGGGCTACACCCGCTTTTTGGCGGGCAAGTCGTACCGGCCCGGCAAGGCCTTTTTGCCCGCTGACCCGGGCCGCTGGCTGCTGTGGCTATGGGCGATGGGGTATGGGACCGCCAACCACTACGCCGGCGCGGTGGTCGACGCGTCGCGCAAAATCGCGGTAACGCTGGGCGACGCGAGCTACGCCATCGAGTGGACCGACGCGCACAAGGCCATCGCCGACCAGCTGAGCGAAGAGAACGCCGGCAGCGCCCGCCGCGCCAAGGCCCGCGAGCTGCTTGGGGTGGGCTAGTGCAGCAGGTGCGGCCCGTGCTGCTCGCCGGCCTGGCTGCCAGCCTGGGCATCGGCGCGCTGGTCTACGTGGTGGTCGAGTACCGCAAGGCGACAAGGAATTTGCTGATGATTGATAAGAATCCGGCGTTTACCC
>CAISBR010000072.1 GCA_903883645.1 uncultured Myxococcales bacterium
CAACAGAGTGCGCAAAGCCAGATAGACACAAGCGAAATGGTCAGCGCTGCCGAATACGATGCCCAAGTCGAAGCGCGCGAAGAGGCCGAGACGCGGGCGACCAAGGCTGAGCGCGAGCTGGCGCAGCTTAAACGGACCCAGGCGGCGCAGAAGGCTCCAGCTGAGCTCGAGGCCCAGATCGCCGACCTGCAGACGCGGCTGGCGCAGGCGGAGTCGAGGCCGGCGACGCCCCAAGAGTCGCCGGATACCACTGAGTTAGCCCGACTACGGCTGCAACTGAAGGCGGAAAAAGGCCGGTCGGCGCAGCTCGAAGCCGACTTGGCTGGCCAGACCAGTGCAGCCAAAGACGACGGCGCCCTGCTGGCAGCCCAAAGCGAACTGGCCAAGCTGCGGTCCGAACTGGCAGCGGCTAAGCTGGCGAGTGCTGGTGCGGCCGATTCAGCCGATTTGCACAGTCAGCTCGAGAGGTTGACGGCCGCCAACCGCGAGCTGCAAGAGACGATCAGCGCCAACTTAAAGCGCATTCAGCGGCTAACCGCGCAACAGGCGGCGGGCGGCGATACCGAGGGGCTGACGCGGCAGGTGACCAAGCTGCAGGCGGAGTTGACTGCGGCGCTAGCCCGGCCGACAGGCGCGGGCCTAGCCGACCCAAAGGTGGTCAGGCTGGTCCAGGACTTGAACGGCTTCGTCAAGAGCTTCATCAACGAATTCGACGCAGTGGCCGACTCCATCGAGCGCATGCGCGGTGAGGATGCCGGCGAGCGCGACGAGGCCGCGGGCGAGTTGCCCGAGTCGATCGAGAAGTGCCAGAATCTTAGCCAAGAAATCAAGAACTTGGTCCGCGACCTGCGCGCAGCGGTCGAGGCCAGTTGAACGTGATGGCCGCGAGCTCCAAGCCGGCGCCAATCGAGACTGTGGTCTTGCCGGCCGAAGGCGTTGAGGTCACTGTGCTCGTGGAGCGCGATGGTGCCCCGCTGAGCCAGCGCGCTCGTGTCGGCAAAGTCAGCGAGGCAAGCCTGTTGCTGCAGCGCGCGCCCGGGGTGCCCGCTCACCTGACGCCGTTTGGCACGGGACCGCGCACGCCGCTGCACGCCTACGATCGCGTGACGGTGATGTTTGAAGTGGCGGGGCGGCTGCACCTGTGGCCGATGTTGGTCGAAGAGGTGCTGCCGTCGAGTTGCTACTTGGTGGCTGAGCGCGCGCCGACTCTGGGTGAGCGACGGCAGTTTGTGCGCGCCCGCGTGCATGCGAACCTGGGCATCGGTCGGCTGGGTGGGGCGCAGCCGATCGTGCGGCCTTCGAGTTTTGACTTGTCAGCCTCGGGCTTGAGCGCAGTGGTGCCCGATGCTTGGGAGCACGGGACCCATGTGGCGATCGCCATCGTCGAGAGCCCAGACATGCTGCCGATCGTTGCGACGAGCGAAGTGGTGCGCTGCGCCGCGGCCAAGGGCGGCTATCAACTAGCCGTGTTGTTTGACGAACTTACTTCGCAAGACGAAAAGCGCCTCGCGCACTTGGTCCACACGGCGCGTGAGCAGGCGTTGGTCGAGCGGCTTGGACGGCGACGCGCGCTCTAGAACAGCCAGCATGGGTCCGAAAGGCCCCGCGCAACGTGTCGAAGTCGACCGGAGCTCCGGACTTCATTGAGCAAGGCCGCTGGCGGCTCGAGTTACCGAGTGCAGTTTGACGCTTGGACTAGTTCGCAGCGGGCGGCGTGCCTTCGGGCGGGCGACGGCGAATGACCTTGCCGGGCGCAGACGAAGGGGCCAAGGCCTCAGCGCGGCGGATGTACGTCTCCGTGCTGCCGTCGACTGTGCGGATAAAGAGGTCGCGCTCGCGGCTCATGCACATGTTGAACACGCGCTTGGCGTCCTCGACGCCCAGCCAGCCGGCATCGATACCGACTTGAATCAGCTCGTCGCGGCTGCGGGGGCCGGGATTATTCTTCATCCAACCGTCGAACTGGTCGACGAGGCGGCCAGTGCGGACCTTGGGAGCGGGCTGGGCGGGCAACTTAGTCACCGGCCTGACGACAGCAATCGCTTCGTTGGGCGTCAGCGCCGAGGCGGGGTCGAGCGCCGCAGCGGGCATTGCCGCTATGGCAAGGCCCGGGACCGCAGCCGGCGCGTAGCCAACGGGCACGGTGCGCGGGCGACCGGGCAGGGTCGGCTTGTTGGCTCCGGCCTCGAAGAACGCCGCGGTGGCAGCGCTGGCGGCGAGCAGGTCACGCCGGGGCAGGACCAAGTTTAGTGACGGCGGCAGCGGAATGCTGCGCGGGCGACCCGGCGACAAGTCGGCGCGCGGCGGCGGGCCACCGACCGGGCGCCCCGGCTTCTTCACGTCGCTGGATGGGTCGGCCTGCACCAAACGGGCAGCCGGCTGCGGCACAGTTCGCACGGGTTCCGTCTGGCTATTTGCACGCGGGACGAAGGCGGCATCTGCCGACTCACGCTCCGCGATCACCATGTGGTCCGCGGCCGTGGCCTTGCCGGCAAGATACGAAACGGCGCCCGTGCGCACGGGCAGTGGGGCCACCCCCGCCTCGGCGGGCTCGCGGCCCACCCAGCGCGACACGGCCGGCGATTCAAGCGTCTGCACGGTTGCCACCGGCGCGACTGCAAGCGTGTCACCCGCCAGCACGGCAGGCTTGATCTGCTGCGGCGCGTGGGGCTTCGTCACCGCTTCAAGGAACTGGGCGATGGCGAACAATTCGGCCGCAGACGCCGTGGTCCCCGGTTCGGTGTGGAGTTGGAATCGATCGCCGTCGGTGCCGATGACCGACAGGCCACCAAAGCGCAGTTCGAGCTTCATCACGCTACTCCTGAGGCGGCCGAAGTGGCCGCCTCCCTAAAATGCGACTCGCGCGGTTCTTGAAGCCCCGCGTGGTCATCGGCCTGGGCGACAAGGCGATCGTCGCGCTGGATGGCGCCGTCGCGAATCACCAGCAAGCGCGTTCCTACTCGGGCGGCCTGGGCATCGTGGGTCACCATGACCACCGTCGCACCCTGCTCGCTAGCTTGGCGGCGCAGCAACTGCAGCACCTCGTGGCCTGATGCCGTGTCGAGGTTACCAGTCGGCTCGTCCGCCAAAATGATAGGAGGCGCCGTAACAAATGCACGGGCAATCGCCACGCGCTGCATTTCGCCACCGCTCAACTGCCCGGGCTTGTGGTCAAGCCGGTGGTTCAGGCCAACGTGGTGCAACAGTTCGTGAGCGCGGTCGCGGTCTTGGCGCGTGGGTGCGCGACTCATCAACACCGGCAGCAACACGTTTTCGACGGCAGTGAGCGTGGGAAGCAGGTTGAAGAACTGGAAAATCAAGCCGATTCGATTGCGGCGAAGCAGCGTGACTTGGTCGTCGCTCAGACTGGCAATGTCGCGGCCGTCGAGGCGAATTGTGCCCGAGCTCGGCCGGTCGAGTGCGCTGAGCAGGTTGAGCAGAGTGGACTTGCCGCTGCCAGAAGGGCCCATGATCGCGACAAACTCGCCGCGCGTGATCGACAGGTTGATACCGCGCAATGCCTCGACAGGCACGTCGCCGTGATCATAGCGTTTGCTAACCTGTTGAAGCTCGATCATAGACAGACTACCACCACCCTGTAGACATCGTGCACGCTGGCGATCGGCCAGTCAAGTGCCAACCGTGGACTGTAGCGGCGACTCTGCCTGCGCGGAGTCTCGCTTGGACCGCGGATCGCTCGACGCAACCGCAAGCCTCATGTTGCGGCAATGCGCTCAATTCGCACGGCGCAGACCTTGTATTCGGCCGTGCCGGTGATGGGATCGCCCTCGTCGAGCGTCAGCAAGTTGGTGCGGGTCGCTGTGGCAAAATTGTGCATTGGCATCCAGACCAGGCCGGGCCGGACGCGCGAACTGATGAGCGTAGGGACTTCGACTTGGCCGCGCCGCGAGGTGACCCGCACCAACTCGCCGTCGGCAACGCCGAGGTCGCGGGCATCACGTCGCGAAATCTCTACGAAATTTGTCGAAAACTTGAGGTTAGGGCCACGATCGCGCCGGGTTTGATTGCCGGCATTGTAGTGGTACAGCACGCGACCGGTCGACAGGACTAGCGGATACTCGGGGGTCGGCGGCTCGGCAGACGGACGGTATTTTACAGCGTGCAGCAGCACCTTGCCGCGCATGGGGCCACCCACATGCAAAGTCGGCGTGCCCGGGTGATCAGGCGTTGGGCATGGCCACTGCAGACCGCCGTCGCGGTCAAGGCGCTCGTGCGAAATACCAGCCAACTTCGGGCTTTGCCGCGTCATCTCGGCCCAGATCGCCGCGGGCGCAGCATAATCGGGCATCGGATAGCCACAAGCGCGCGCGAGGTCGACTAGAATCTGCCAATCGGGCCGCGCTTGCCCTGGCGGCGCCACCGCCCGACGGACCCGCTGCACCCGGCGGTCGGTGTTGGTAAAGGTGCCGTCCTTTTCCGCAAAGCACGCGGCGGGCAGCACGACATGGGCAAATCGAGCGGTTTCACTGGGGAAAATCTCTTGCAGCACCACGAACTCGAGCTGATTAAGGCCGTGTTCGAGGCGCGCCACATTCGGCTCCGACACCAGGATATCTTCGCCCATCACAAACAGGCCGCGGATGTCGCCCGCTTCGATGCCATGCATGATCTCGTTGAGATTTAGACCTCTTTCGGTCGGAAGCGCCACGCCCCACTCGGTCTCGAAGCGGGCGCGCACGGCGGCGTCGGCCACTTTTTGCACGCCGGGCAGGTTGTCGGGATGCGCCCCCATGTCGCCGGCACCTTGCACGTTGTTCTGGCCACGCAAGGGGTTAAGACCCGCCGAGCGCACCCCGAGATGCCCCGTTATGGCGACAAGGTTGGCGAGAGCGAACACGTTGTCGGTACCGTGGGTGTGTTCGGTGATGCCCAATGTGTAGAAGATTGCAGCCTTTTTTGTAGTCGCGTACGCCCGTGCAAGCTGGCGAATCTGCTCGGCGGGCACGCCAGTAATCGCCTCGGCCTGTTCAGGAGCATAGTCCTTGACCAAGTTGGCCAATTCTTCAAAGTTCTCTGTATAGTTGGCTACGTAGTCGCGGTCGTAGAGTTGCTCG
The DNA here is from genome assembly GCA_903883645.1 of uncultured Myxococcales bacterium. GTDB lineage: Bacteria > Myxococcota_A > UBA9042 > UBA9042 > UBA9042 > SXRM01. The sequence goes on from CAISBR010000072.1 coordinate 5,076, forward strand.
GCAATGACGGTGTGCACTAGCGCGTTGATCAGCCACACGTCGCTGCCCGGGCGGTGCTGCAAGTGCTGCTCGGCCATCTGCGTCAGCCAAATTGCCCGCGGATCCGCCACAAATAGCCGCGCACCGCGGTGCAGAGCCCGCTTCATCTCCATGGCGATGACCGGATGCGCCTCGGTGGTGTTGCTGCCGATCACAAACAGCAGGTCGCAGTCCCTAAATTCGGGGACCGAGTTGGTCATCGCGCCCGCACCGAACGTGGCCGCCAGACCGGCGACCGTGGGATCGTGTCAAGTTGCTGCGCACTGGTGCACGTTGTTGGTCTGAAAGACCGCACGCGCGAGCTTCTGCACCAAGTAGTTTTCTTCGTTGGTACAGCGCGACGACGACACAAACCCGAGCGCGTGCGGGCCGTGGCGGTCGCGCACACCGAGCAAACCTTTGGCGGCGTAGTGCAGCGCCTCGTCCCAGGTCGCATCGTGGAGTTCGCCGTCGGCGCCGCGAATCTTCGGTGTGCGCAAGCGGTCGTCGTGGTGAACAAAGCCGTAGGCAAAACGCCCCTTTACGCACAGGTTGCCGTCGTTGACGGTCTCGCCCGGTGGGGGCGCGGTCACCTGGATGATCTTGCCTTCTTGGACGTTCAAGTCGAGCTGGCAGCCGACGCCACAGAAGTTGCATGTGGTGCGAACCTTTTGCACAGCCTCAGGTTTTTCGAAGCGGGGCGCCTGCTTGGCGTGCATTGCGCCGGTGGGGCACACGTCGACGCAGCCGCCACAGAGCTCGCAGGAGGTGTCGAGTAGGCCGCGGTCGCCGGCGGTGGCGATGCTGGTCTCGGCGCCGCGCCAAGCCAGTGAAATCGCGCTTACGGCCTCGACTTCGTCGCAGTAGCGGGTGCAGCGGGCGCATAGGATGCAGAGGTCGGGGTCGTAGGCTATGTAGGGATTGGCGTCGACTCCGCGCGGATGGCGGGGGGAATCAATAGACAAAAGACGCTTAAATTCGATACCTTGAGCCAAACTACGGAGGTCATTGCCTTGGGTGGTGTGCACGGGCAAGCCGTCGCTATCCAGCCGGTGGTCGGCCACATAGAGCCCCAGCAAGGTCGCACGGTGGCGCTGGACGCGCGGCGAGCTCGTCTGCACACGCAACTCTTTAGAAACAGGCCAATTACATGCCGGTTGCAGGCGGCGCTGACCGTCGATCTCGACCAAGCAGGCCCGGCAACAGCCGGCCGCATCGAGACGCTCGTCGTGGCACAGCGTAGGAATCGCGATGTGATTGCGCTTGGCCACTTGCAGAACAGTTTCGCCTGATTGCGCAACAAGGGTGCGACCGTCAATATGGATAGTCAGGGTCTCAGCCATGGTGATGCTCCTGCGTAACGGGCCGACGGCCAAATTGCTCTGGAAAATGCTGCATTGCGCTAGTCAGCGGCAGCGAGGCGACCTGACCCAGGCCGCAGATAGAACCTTCGTTCATTTCCCAAGCGACATCAAGGACATCGCTGAGCTCCCCGGGATCGCCGCTCGCCAAGTAGCGGTCGAGGGCCTGGCGCACCCAGCGGCTGCCGAGGCGGCACGGGGCGCACTGTCCGCAGCTTTCGTGTTCAAAAAAGCTGAGTTGCCAGTGCACGGCCAGCACCAAGTCGGCCGTGTCGTTTAGCACTACCGCTCCGGCGCTGCCGAGCATCGCGCCCACTTGCCCAAGGCTGGCAAAATCCAGGGGTCGGCTGCGCTCGGACATCGGCAAGAAGCCCGACGAGGCCCCTCCCGGCGAAAATGCTTGTGGAGTGCCGACATAGCCCCCCGCACAGGCCACCAATTCGTCGAGAGAAACGCCGAGAGGCAGCTCGTAGACCCCCGGCCGCTGCACATGCCCTGAGATGCAGTACAGCTTGGCCCCCGGCTCGCGTCGACCCAAGCTGGCGAAGCGCACGCCGCCGCGCAGCGCAATGTCGGGCACGCACGCCAGCGTCTCGACGTTGTGGATCAGGGTGGGTTTATTACGAAAACCACGCTCCGTCGGAAACGGCGGCTTTAGGCGCGGCATACCCCGGCGGCCTTCAAGACTCTCAAGCAGCGCCGTCTCCTCGCCGCAAACATAAGCACCCTGCCCGCGCACGATGTGGAACTGCAGACCGGCGAGCGGGCCGTGGCAGGCATCGTCGATCGCGCTTTGCAAAATGCGCCGTTCGCGCTCGAACTCGCCTCGCAGATAGATATAGATCTCAGTCGCTTGCACCACATGCGCGGCAATCGCAAGCCCTTCTAGCAGCTTGTCGGGCTGACGGCGGATCACCTCGCGGTCTTTGAAGGTGCCCGGTTCGCCCTCGTCGGCATTGCACACTACGTAACGAGTAGGATCTGTTTGGTTGCGCACGCTGCGCCACTTGAGATGGGCCGGAAAGCCTGCTCCGCCGCGCCCTTGTAGCCCTGCCGCTTGCAGCTCAGCGATCACAGCGTCGGCACCCAACTTCAGAGCGGCGCCCAAGCCACGGTAGCTGCGGTCGCGCTCGCCGCCCAAATTGATAGGCAGATCCGGGTTATTGGGCAGCACGTGCGCCGGCTGGTCGCAAGCGGGCAGCGGCAGCAGCGCGGGCCCCACCGCCGCGGGCGCAACGTCGCATAGCCCCAGACAAGCGACAGATTGCGTCGCCACACCCTGCTCCGTCAGCTGGTGCCGCAGCTGCTCGGCACCTTGGATACGACAAGACAACCCGTTGCAAACTAGCGTATTTTGTGGATCGCGACGCAAAAGACCATAGAACAGCCCGGCGCCCCACACGTCGGCTTCGGGCACGCCGGTCTGCTTGGCCACCTGCGCCACCGCCGCGGTCGAGGCTCCGCCCATATCGGCAAGTTGCTGCAAAATTCCTTCGCGCTGAGCACCTTTGCGTTGCATATGGGCACCTCAGTCGTGGCTGTGATCGTGGTGGTCATGGTGATCGTGGCGGTGGTGACGCGGCGGCCGGAGGCGACCAACCGCACGCCCATGGCCATCTGGCACCCGCACCCGCAGCGAGTGGGCGCCATGGCTGTGATCGTGGCTGTGATCGTGACTGTGACTATGGCGATGCCCGTGGCTACCCGCCGCCAGGTCCATGATCTGCCCCAAGAAACCGCGCGGACCCTGCCGTAGCCAGCTGATCAGCAGCAGCGCCGCAAGCCCAAGCAGGGCCAGCTGCCCCAGCAGCCCGTGGTCGTGCACCGCAGGAACGCTTGGCGCCACGGGCGACGACGCACCCAGCAGCAAATTGGCCAAATACCCAGCTAAAACCGCGAGCACCGTCATGCCGCCAGCATACGCCAGAGCCATGCTGCGCCCATGCAGGCGGCCGAGCATACCCACCGTGGCGATGTTGGTCGCCGGGCCAGTAAGCAGAAAAGCCAAGCCGGCACCCGGAGATACGCCCGCCGCGAGCAATACCGCCACCAGCGGCGTCGCCCCCGAAGCGCACACATACATGGGCATCCCGGCAAAACCCCACAGCACCACATCGAGCCCAGGGGGCAGCTGCAACAGCAAACTGCCGCTGAGCAGGGGCTGCACCGCGGCGGCAATGGCTAGGCCCAAAAGGATCCAAGGCCCTGTATGATCAACCATTTCTACCAGGCCGATCTGCGCCACCGTACTCAGCCGCGCGCGCCACGAGGCCGTTTGCGGCTTGCCCAGCAGGTCGTCATGCGGGCGCTCGGGCTTGGCGGCGTGGCGATCATCTAGGTAACCACCCAAAACTGCGCCCATAATCAGCGCCAGGGTAAACGCCGCCAGCACGCGCGCCACGGTCATGGCTGGACCCAGCAGTGGCAGCGACAGCAGCACGGCATCGAGGCCAAGCTCAGGCGTCGCCACCAAAAACGCCAGGGCCGCCGCCGCCGGCACCCCTTGCACCACCAGCGAGCGGTACACGGGCACCACGCCGCACGAACAGATCGGCAGGGGCAGACCAAACGCCGCCCCCCGACAGGCGCGACTCAGCCGCGAACCGCGCGCCATCCAGCGCACCCCTGCCGCCGGCAGATAGGCCTGCACCACGCCCGCGGCCACATAGGCGAGCAGCAGCGCGGGCGCCGAGTCGGTGGCAAGGTCTAGAAACACCTTGACTCGACTGGCAAACTCGGGCTCGTCAGACGGGAGCGCCACACTTAGCAGCGCCAGGCCGGCCAGGCCGCCAAGACCGCTCGCCCAACGCCAAGTACCTGCACTGCGGAGGTTTTCGAGTTGCCGCTCGGCGACCAAGGGATGCGGCCGATGCACAATCACGTGCAGCAGGGAGCCGGCGACCAGCGCCTCGGTCCAGCCCATGCCGCCCGAACTGTGCAAAAAGGCAAGAGAGTCAGCAGCGTACATACCCCCCGCCGTCGCCGCGGCCACACAGGCCAGCACCAGCGCCGCAAAGGCGACCCCATACCCCGGCGCCAGCAGCCACCAAATGGTCAGACCCTCGGGCAGCCGATGCAGCAGCACCGCGGTCGCCAAATTCGACGCCGCGTCGCCATGGGTATGCCCCAGCACCACGCCGTCGAGACCTGCGTGTAGACATAACCCTATAAGACCTAAGCTTAAAGCTGCGGTATGCACCGCCCTAGCCGCGCGATGTAGCCACACCTCGAGCAGGGTGGGGCCCACAAAGCCCACTACCGCCAGCAGCACTACGGGCCAGCCGCCCTTTTGCACGGCCTCGGGCAGCGCGTCGGTCGCAACTAGGCCGCCCACGGCAATGAGCACGAAACCATCGACGGCGTCGAGCAAATTGCGCCAGCGCGCCGCCAGCCACACCACCGCGGGCCCCAGCAGCAGCACCGCCGACGAGGCCGCGAGCCACTGCCAGCCGTGCAGGCCGGTGCTCAGCACAAAGACCTCAACTGCGGAGCCAACGCGCGGCCGGGCGGGCGTAATAGGTCAAGATCAGATCGGCACCCGCGCGGCGGATCGACAGCAAACTCTCGAGTACTACACGCTTTTCGTCGATCCAGCCATTCTGCGCCGCGGCCTTGATCATCGCATACTCGCCCGACACTTGGTACGCCGCGACCGGCAGCGTCGTATTTTCGCGGATGAGGCGAATCACGTCGAGGTACGGGCCGGCCGGCTTGACCATGACCATGTCGGCGCCTTCACCCTCGTCGAGCGCCAATTCACGGAGCGATTCGCGGGAGTTAGCCGGGTCCATCTGGTAGGTCTTCTTGTCGCCGAACTTGGGCGCCGAGTCGAGCGCATCGCGGAACGGCCCGTAAAAAGCCGAAGCATATTTCGCGGTATACGACAGGATCGACACGCCGGTAAAACCTTCGCTATCGAGCGCATCGCGGATCGCGGCCACCCGACCGTCCATCATGTCGGACGGCGCGACGATGTCGACACCGGCATGAGCATGACAAAGCGCTTGTTTACACAGCACTTCTACCGTCTCATCGTTGATAATCTGCCCGTCTTGCACGATGCCGTCGTGGCCATCGCTGTTGTACGGGTCGAGGGCAACGTCGCTCAGCACGGTAAGCTCGGGCCACTGCCGCTTCATCTCAGCGATGAGGGTAGGCACCAGACCCTTGGGGTTAAAACACTCGCGGCCATCCGAGGTTTTTAGCCCCTCGTCGATTTTGGGGAACAGAATGACCGCGCGGATCCCCTCGTCGTACGCGCCCTGCACTTCTTGCAGCAAGGCCGCGCGATCTAAGCGGAAACAGCCAGGCATCGAACCGATCGGCTCAATCCCGGCGCCCGCGTGGACGAAAAGCGGCAGGATAAGGTGCTGCGGAGCCAGCCAAGTCTCGGCAATGGCAGCGCGAATGGCCGGCGACTTGCGGTTGCGGCGCGGACGGTAAGGCAGATCAAGCATGAATTCACGCAGGCGCACACTGGCGCGCCGGGCAAGCATAGCAGAGCGTCGCCGCGGCGGGGATAGCGGCCGATGCGACATGAGAAGGCTGTGACGGAGGGGCGAAGGGTTAGCGGCGGCCGATTCCGTGGTACTCGAAGCCGGCTTCGGAAAACTCTTTGGGATTCCAAATATTGCGCCCGTCGTACAACAAACGGCAGCGGGTGGCGGCGGCGACATCGCTGGCCGAAAGTCCGCGGAATTCAGACCACTCAGTCACGACGAGGATCGCGTCCGCGGTGGCCACGGCCTCTTGCCAAGTGGCGGCATAGGTTATCAGGTCGCCGAGTTCGATGCGCGCAGTATGCTGGGCCACGGGGTCGTAACCCACTACTTTTGCACCCGCTTTTTGCAGCTTGCGGGCGATCGTCAGGCTGGGCGCCTCGCGCATGTCGTCCGTATCGGGCTTGAAGGCCAGACCCAGCAGCGCCACGGTCTTGCCGCGCAGATCCTCGCCCAGGCGCTTAGTAAGCCGGCGCGCCAGCAGACCTTTTTGCTGATCGTTGACCGACTCGACCGCCGACAAGATCTCCATCGCGCAGCCTGCGTCGCGGCCAGTCGACATCAAGGCCTTGACATCTTTGGGAAAGCACGAACCGCCGTAGCCAATGCCGGCGTTGAGAAAGAGCGCACCAATGCGGGCATCGAGGCCAATGCCGCGCTGGACGTTCTTGACGTCGGCGCCGACCTTGTCGCACAAAGCCGCAATTTCGTTCATGAACGAGATACGGGTGGCGAGCATCGAGTTGGCGGCGTACTTGGTCATTTCGCTCGAGCGCACATCGACGTGGACCATCTGCTCGGGGCCGCGGACAAACGGCGCGTAGAGCTGGTCCATGATGTGGCGGGCACGTTCGGTGCGCGAGCCGACCACCACGCGATCGGGGTGGATGAAGTCTTCGATCGCCGCGCCTTCTTTGAGGAATTCGGGATTCGACACCACCTCGGCTTCGATACCGGGCCGCTGCGCCAAGCGCTCGTCTAAAATCGCCTGCACCTTATCGCAAGTGCCGATTGGCACAGTGCTTTTGACGACGACCGCCGTGTAGCCGGTCAAGTGCTCGGCCATGCTGCGGGCGACATTGAGCACGTGGCTCAGGTCGGCCGAGCCGTCTTCTTGCGGCGGCGTGCCTACGGCGATGAACACCGCGTCGGCCTTAGAGATTGGGCCGCTACCGTCGACGGTGAACTGCAGGCGTCCGCTGGCGGCGTTTTCGCGCACCATCTGGTCAAGGCCCGGTTCCCAAATCGGAATAATGCCTTGGCGCAGGCGCTCGACCTTGCCGGCATCGATGTCGACGCACGTGACCGAAAAACCGCCGCTGGCAAAGCACGCGCCTGCGACCAAACCGACGTAGCCCGAACCGATCACCACTACTTGCATTGCGCCCTCGAACGTTGGCCTTCCGCCGAGGCGGCGGGGCGCGAAAGTGTACGCCAGGGCCGTGCTTATGTCGATCGGGGGCTCGCAAAGTGGCCCATACAGCTAGGGCACTTCGAGCCCCGCCAGCGAGGGCTGCAGCAGCTGCTGCAACGCCTGCGGTTGGTCGACGTGCAGCCAATGCCCAGCGTCGCGCAGCAGATGCAACTGCACGTCGCGACTACGGATCTGTGCAAAGCGCTCGAGCACTTCGAGTGTCCACCGGCTCGACCGCTCGCCGCGCACCACATCGATGCGCAGCCCCGGCGACGGCCGCTCGAGCACCGGCCAACTATCCGTGGCGAAATAGGAAGCCAGCATTTGATCGACCGCCGCCAGGTCAAAACGCCAATACAGCCCGCCATCGCGCTCGGCGAGATTGGTCGTCATCCACTGCGCCACGGCTAGATCGACGCCGGCATTACTCAAAAGATCGAGCAGTTGCACTCTTGTCTGCAGCGGCTGGGGAATTTTACGCACTTGCTCAAGCACCAGCGCCAGCGCCTCGCCGCCCTGGTCGTCGACCCGGGTCAGGTGCGGCAGCGTGTCGAGCACCCACAGCTGCCGCAGAGCGAGTGGCGGCCGTTTCGCCAGCTGCAGCGCCACCTTACCGCCATACGAGTGGCCGATGACTACCTGCGGCTCCTGGCGCCATTCGGCAAAAAGCCCAAGCAGATCATCGACACACGCGTCTACGGTATGCGGCGGCGGCGCCCCCAGCGAGTCGCCATGGTTGCGCAGGTCGGCCACCGCCACCCGCCACGTCGGCCGCGCCCGCTGCAGCTGCACCGCCACACTGCGCAAATTGCGCGCCGAGCCCAAAATCCCGTGCAGCAACAGGGCCACCCGCTCTGGGTGCGCCTGCGGTCCCTCGATCCAATTCACCTTCGGCAACCACGGCATACGACCCCCTAGGCGCGGCAGCTTGTCAAAAATCGCGCATCGGTCAAGCTGCAGTCGCTGGGGGTGCGGATGCGCGGGCTGCTATGGCTGTTTCTACTGGGTTTTTCGACTCTGGCGCAGGCCGAGCCGTGGCACCGCGTGGGCGTCGAAGACGGCGTGACGCTCGAAATGCGCGACGTGCCCGGCAGTGATCTTCCTGAGTTTCGTGGCACGGCGGTGCTGCCTGCGGCGCTGTACGCGGTCGCCGGGGTGGTCGATGACTTGGACCGGTTTTGCGAGTGGAACGCCCGCTGCATCAAGAACCGCGAGTACGTGCATGTTAGCGAATCAGAACGGATTTTTTACATGCGCAGCGGAGCTCCGTGGCCGCTCGACGACCGCGATGCCCTGCTGCACGGGGTAGTCACAGGGCTAGGAACCAATGAAATTACGGTGCGGTTTGAGGCGATCCGCGATGCCCGCTGGCCGCCCCTGCCCGACGCGGTGCGCATGCCCGCCGTGCACGGCTCGTGGAAGATGACCCGCGTGACCGACACAAGTACTCGCGTTGAGTATCAAGTACTTGCCGATCCTGGGGGCCATATTCCGGCCTGGGCGGCGCGCATGACGGCCAAGCAAGTGCCACGCGATACCCTGGCGCGGCTGCGGCGGCATCTGCCCAAGGTGCAGGGGCGCTATCAGGCGTATATCGAGCGGTGGACCAAGCCGAGTCCGCAGTAACTACAGCTACTTCAGCGTCGCCGCCAGCAGCGCCTCGGCCGTGGCGGGGATGGCGTCGATCGGCGCATCCAAGGCCATCGACAGCGCGTTGCACACCGCCGGCGCCGGGCCGTCCATGGGCAGCTCGCCGATACCCTTGGCACCAAAGGGCCCGTAGTTATACGGATTCTCGGCGAAGAACACCCGAATCGTCGGCACATCGGCCATCGTAGGAATCACGTAGCTGGTCAAATTGGCATTCGCCATGCCGCCTTGCGCGTCGAGCCGCACATCTTCCCATAGGGCCCAGCCCAGCCCCTGCACCACACCGCCGGCGATTTGGCCCACGGCGAGGGTGGGATTCAGCACGCGCCCAACCTCTTGAAACGCCACAAAATCGAGGACTTTTACTTCCATCGTGGTGGTATCAACCTCGACGTCGGCGCCGTACACCGCCCACGCGTAGGTGCCATAGGCGACGCCCTTGTACACGCTGTCGTCCCAGATCACGCCCGGGGGCGGCTCGTAGCGGCTCCAGCCTTCTTTGACGTTCGCCGGCATTTCTGCCGCAGCTTTCAGCGCCTTACGCAAGGCCGTCGGCTGCCAAGTTGTCCCCCGTGCCACACTCAGCGCCGAGGGGGCCGGCACCGCGCTGGGATGCGCCAGCTCGCCGGACAAAAGCCCGGCTTTTTCAAGGTTTAAGACCAGGTCATCGCAAGCGCGCGCCACCAAGTGCCCCACCACCATCGAAGTGCGCGAGGCCACCGTCGGCCCCGAATTGGGCACTTCTTTGGTGTCGGGCCGCGCCACGCACACATCGCCTAGACTCAGACCCAGCGCGTCGGCCGCGATCTGGGCAAAGATGGTGGTCGCGCCCTGGCCGATTTCTGTATTGGCGACGCAGACTTCGACCTTGCCTTCGGCCGTGACGCGCACCTTGCAGCGCGAGTCGAGCGCCACCTCGCCCGAACCGGTAAAGCCGCAGCCGTGCATAAAGCTCGACAGGCCAAGACCGCGCCGCAACATGCCGCCCGCGCGGGTCTGTTCGGCATTGAAATCTTGATATTGCTTATACTTTTCGGACCAACCCAGCTCCGCTTGCACCTGAGCCAGCCAGCCGGCGTAGTCGATAGCCTCGCCGATGACCTGCCCCGTCGACAGGGTACCGCCCTGCACCACAAAGTTGCGCTTCCGGATAACATCCCCTGTTATTCCAAGGGCTTTAGCGGCCTTATCCAGGTGCCGCTCCATGGCAAAGATCGTCTGCGGCGCGCCAAAACCGCGAAAGGCGCCGTTGGGCGCGGTATTGGTCAACACCGCCTTCGACTCGATGCGCACGTTGGGGATCTGGTACGGCCCCGCGATGTGCAGCGTGCCGCGCGACAAAACCACAGGCGTCAGCGTCAGATACGCACCGCCGTCCATGCGCACCTGGGCCTGCAGCGCCAGCAGCTTGCCGTCTTGGTCGTGGGCCGTACGAATCCGCGTTTCGCAGGGATGGCGCTTGGTGGTCGCCTGCATGTCTTCGACTCGGTCGTAGATGATCTTGATCGGCCGCCGCGCCTTCATCGCCAGCAAAGTGGCATGACCCGCGATGATCGAAGGATAATCCTCTTTGCCGCCAAAACCGCCGCCCGTCGCCGTTTGGGCGATCTCGACCGCGTCGTCGGGCAGATTCGTCAAGTGTTTGATAGCAGTATGCACGTAGAACGGGCACTGCATCGAGCCTTCGATCCGCACCTTAAACGGCTGCTTGGGCCAGTGCGGATGCATCTGATCATGCGGGTGCAGCTCGACGCGGGCGATCATGCCCTGCGGCTCGATGTAGGCCTGCTCTTGCGCGCCGGTGTGGTACACGCCTTCGACCACCTTGAAAGCATTCGCAAACACCGCCTCAAGCTCGGCCTCGCTCTCGCCCGCACCCTTGCAGAGCCGCAGGCTCTTCAGCGAGTTGTCGGTGCCGCGCTGAATCTGTTCACTCACGGGCAGTTGCGTGTAGTCAAGGTAAGCCGGCTGCGCCTCGCACTCGACGTGCACCCGCGTAGCAGCCCAACGCAATACGTCGGGGTCGGGGTGGGCCAGCAACACCACCGGCTCGTACTTATGGCGAAATTCGCTGCGCACGAGGTAGGGTTGATCGCGCTCGATCAGCTGGACCATGTTCAGGTCCACTAGGTTTGACACGGGCCCGTCGCTGGCGCCGTGCGACGTATCGGGCGCGTGCACAGAGGCCACGCTCGCCGGGATGTCTTTGGCGGTCACGATGACAAACTCGCGCCAATCCGGGCCTTCTAAGAAGCGCACGGCCTTGACCTTGCCGCGGGCGATCGGCGTGCGCACCGTGGCGCCGTGCCAGCCATCGAAGGGCAAATCGTCGACATAACGGGTAGTTCCGCGCACTTTGGCGTCGGCGTCAACTCGAACCGGGCTCTGGCCGACATGCGGCAGCTTGGGAGGCAGGAGCGGAGCGTTCATCGCGGGCCTAGCGTGCCTGACTGCAGGCGGGTCAAGTGTAGCCCGACCGAAAGCGGGCGGCTACGGGCGCGGCGCGTGGGGATGGGCCCGGAGCGCCAGCTAGGACCTCGGCGCGGCGAACTTGTCGGCCCGGTAGGTCCACAGGCGCGTATCGGGCTGCCACTGCCGCGGCGCCAAGCCGGCCTTGCGCCACAGGTGGTCCAAAAAGGCTGAGGGGTCGGGCAGATCCTCCCATACAGCCGGCAGAAAAGTGGCGCTGCGACCGCCCATCCGCACCAGCAACCCATCGCGCCCCGGCACCAACCGCTCGCACAGCGCCTGCCACGATGCCACCTCCAGGGGTCGCATGGTCGATAAAATACTGATATCTATAGAAATTTCAGCTAAGTCACTCACCGCAACCGGCGCAAAGCGGGGATCGCGACTCGCAGCGCCCACGGCATTGTCATTCAGCGATTCAGCAAGTGTCTTAAGCGGTTCTAAATTGCCGATGCAGCCGCGCAACTGACCGCGCTGCTCAAGGGTCACGAACGTCGCCGCCGGCTGGGTCAGCCACGGATGATCTTCAATAATCTTATCCTGATCTAGGCCAGCTGTGCCCTGCACCACCTGCCGCAGCGCCGACCAGACCAGCCTCGCCATCGTGCGCTGCTGCTCCGGAGTCCACGGACCCGACGTCACGACACAACCCCTTGCGGCCACAGGCCAAACGCGGCGTAGCCCACCACCCGGCTGGTGTCACCACTCGCTACGGCCGAAGTCCGCCTGTCGAGCTGTTCGCAGCGCATGTGGCGGCGGCGGGCGGTGCTGAGCAGCCCGGCGACGGCGTGGCAGCCGCAGGCCATGGCGCCGCGCCAGTCGACCGGGTCAAGATCCTTAATTTTTTTACACGTTTGCGCATCGATATCGGCGCAAGCGTCCTGGTCGAGGTAATGCGACAGGTCGCTGCTCACCACGATGAGGGTCTCGTCGCCGCCCCACAATTCGTCGATCAGCCCAGCCACTTGCGGCGGCGGCAGCGCCCCCACCAGCACCGGCACCAGCTCAAAGCGCTGCGGCAAAGCGCGCTGCAAGAAAGGGATTTCGACCTCTAGACTGTGCTCACGCTCGTGCGCGCGGTCGCTAGACATCACATCGCGCCGCTCTCGGAGCGAGGCAAGGTCGCGCGCCGCCAGCGCCACCAACCCCAGCGGCGTCTGCCATACCGCTGCATCGGGAATGGCGAAGCCGTCGAGCGCAAAGTGATGCGACGGCCCCAACAGCACCACACGGCGGATCGACTCAGCCCCTTGGATCAGGGCAAATGCAGACGCCGCCACCGCACCACTATAGAAATAGCCGGCGTGCGGCACGATCAGCGCCTTGGGCAACGGTCGCTGCAAGGGTTGCCGCTGGCTCCAGGCTTCATCGAGCTGGCCGGCCAAACCGGTGCGGCTCTCGGAGTAAAATGTGCCGCCGACTGCGGGTTTGCGAATGCGGATCGTGGCGTCGGTCATGAGCCCTCGGGCGCGCGTTGGCGATCCATGATGCGACTGCCCGCTGCCAGGCACAAGGCCCGCGGCGGGGTTGCGCAAAGGCGCGCAGCGCAATACCTTGCGGGGCTGTGGACCGACCCCGCGACGGCCGCGGAACGCAATGCCACCAAGGGCCGCACAGGGGTGCCAGCCATGCGAAACCAGACGACTTGGCGAACCCTAAGCCGCCGCTTGCTGCTGCTGACGCCCGGGCTGTTGGCGAGTTGTAGCGATGCGACCTCCGCGGCCCCGGCGGCGACCAGTACGGCACCAGTGGCGATCCATGCGGATGGCGCGGTGCCCGAAGGCTGTCAAACCCTAGCCGAGGACTGGGATTGCCTGACACCTTGGCCCTCGGACTGGTACAGGCAAGGCAATGGCCTGATGCGGCTGCCCACCGCCGCAGCGCCCAAGCACTTGGGTACGGGTGGCAACGGCGAAGCCATCGATTATTTGGCGATGTTCCCCCAAGATGGCGCGCCCATCATTCCGCAAATCGCGGTGCATCTGCCCGGCGGTGTCACGCCCGGCGACCTGTACGGCCCGTACGACGGCAACACCCTGCGCGTCGACTATTCGCCCACGCAGAAGCCGACTTCGCTGACGCTGCTGCTCGATGCCGACACGGGCGAGGCCATCCCGCACATTGCCGAAGTCGACAGCCGGCCCAGCACGCTGACCGAGCGAATGCTGATGCTGCGTCCGCTGTTGGCACTGCAACCCTCGCACCGCTATGTGGTGGTGCTGCGCCGCGGCCTGCACGACCTGGCCGGCAAGCTGCACACCGCGCCAAAGGTGTTCGCGGCGCTGCGCGACAAGACGCCGCAGGCCAAAGCCGAGGCGCTGCGCGGCCATTGGGAGACACAAATCTTCTCTGTGATCAAGAAGTTTGGCGTGGCGCGCGCCGACCTGCTGCTGGCCTGGGATCTGACGACGCGGTCCGACGCACTGGCCACGGGCGATATGCTGGCGGTGCGCGAACAGGCCCTGCTGGCCTTGCAGGGGATGGCGCTCGACGCCACGGTCACGCAAGTCTATGAGAATCCAAGACCCGAACTGGCCCGCCGCGTTGAGGGTGTGCTGACGGTGCCCAATTTTGTCGATGGCCCGGCCGCAGGGGCTAGATTGGTGCGCGGGTCCGATGGCAAGCCCATGCAAAGCGGCACGACGAAAGCGGTTTTCTCGCTGCTGATCCCCCCCAGCGTGTGGAGTGGCAAGTTCCCGGGGCCGGTGCGGGTGATCCAGTTCGGCCACGGTTTCTTTGGCTCGCAAGCCGAAGCGTACGACGGTTTCTTGCCGCAATTGCTGAATGAGTATGGGATAGTGGCGATGGCTGTCGATTGGGTCGGCATGTCCAAGCCCGATGCTGGGCAGTTGGTGACGGACCTACTGCTGACGCCGGCGCAAGGTCCGCGCTTTGTCGAGCGCACCCATCAGGGCATGATCAACCAACTAACGCTAACTTGGGCGGCCAAGCACGGCCTGTGGGAGCTGCCCGCCGCGCATCCAGGGCCGAACAGTCTGGCCGACGCCGAGCAGGTCTATTTCTACGGAATTTCAATGGGTCACATCCTGGGCGGCACCATGCTGGCGCTAAATCCGTGGCTTGAGCGCGCGGTGCTGTCGAATGGCGGCGCGAGTTTTGGTTTCGTGATGGCCCGAGCGGCGCCGTTTGGGCCCTTCTTGACGGTGCTTGAGGGGGCGACTGGCAGCCAAGATGGTGCCGCCCGCCTGGCGCTAATGCTGCATGGGCCGCTTGAGCGCATCGACCCGTCGAGCTATGCCCGCCATCTGGTCGCCGACACCTATCCCGGCAGCCCGGCCACGCGCAAGATCTTGATGCACGCGGGGTTAAGTGATACCAGCGTGCCCAACATGGCGACCCATATGCACGCGCGGATGCTTGGTTTGCCGGTGCTGCAGCCTGCGCCACGGCAAGTATTTGGGCTGGCCCAAGTGACCGGGCCGACGGCAGCCGCACTAAACGAATTTGACTTAAAAACGCCACCTTTAGACCTATTGGCCCAACCTGCCGAGGTCGAGAACACGGTGCACACCTCCCAGCGGACGCTCGGCGCTTCCAAGAAGCAGGTCGACCTGTTTCTGCGCAAAGACGGCAGCGCGCAGCACACCTGCGACGGCGTCTGCGATCCCGAGTAATTCGAAGTTGATGCGACCATGATGCAGCTCCTTTTTCTGTATGGCGCCGGCCCGTTGCCGCTCGATCTGGCGCAGACTTGCCGTGCGCTGCAGCTGCCTGCCCATAGCCTCCGCAGTCTCGACTCAGCCTATCTTCCTGATTTTGAACCGATTTGGCGAATGGACCCGCAGGGCGAAGTGCAGCTCGCGGCGCGGCCGGCGCCGGCTTGCTTGGTGCCGGGGTTGCTGGTCGAAGCGACTCCGCCGGCGGCCCAAGCACTACGCAACACCTTGAATCTCAAGTGGTCGATACAGATGGTGCTGAACGAAACCGGCGGGGTGGTGCCGGCGTGGCTGGCGAGCGTCGCGCTGGGCCAAGTCGCGGTAGCGGAGCCCACGCACGCGGCCCTGCAACAGGTGCAAGGCTTCTTGAATACTTGGAAAATCGATCCCCTGCCCGCCACACTCGCCGCCACTGGTCAGCCCGTGCCGCCGCTGTGCGACGTGTTCGCCTACGGCACGCTGCGCGAGGGCGAGCCGAACGCGCCACTGCTGGGGTCCGCCACCTCGGAACCTTGCTATATGAATGGTTCGTTATGGAGCTTGGGTGCCTACCCAGTGCTAACGCCGGCGCGCGAGCCGCAGCGGGTGATGGGCGAACTGCGCCACGCTCCCGAGTTGACCAGCAGGCTTGTCGCCATCGATCATCTAGAAGACTTCACGGGTTACCACGACAAGTCGATGTATTGGCGCGTGCTGGGGCGCGTGCACACCGCGAGCGGCAGCAAGTTGGCCTGGCTGTGGCAGATGGACGAAGTGCCGGCCGGCGCGGTGGCCATCCTCAGCGGCGATTGGCGCGATCGGCTCGTACGCTAGCTAGCGACTCTAGCGGACAAAGAGTGCGTGCGGCTTAAAGTCAGACGAGTACGTATTTCCCTGACCCCACCAGTGGCCCTGCAGGTTGTAGCTGTTAACTCCGCTCGCCAAGTCGTAATAGCCGGCGCCCATTCCAAAATCGGTGATGCAGCTCGACCAGTTGCCGTTGTCGGTCACGTTGTAGGGGTGGGCATTGTACGCCAGGGGGTCGTAGATCGAGGCGCCCACCACCGCGCCGATATGGCCGTGATTTAAGTGGTAATGGCCGGCGATACCTGGGTAGCCCATGTTGTAGCTCCAGTCCGACATCAAGAAGCCGAACTTGAGCGTGCTGCAGTCGTTGTGGTAGCTGGCCGAGCCGGTGTACTCAAGACCCTGAATCGATCCAAAGAGTTTCTTGCCGTCCATCACCGGATTGCCGTCGTTGACCACCGCGAACACCGAGTTGAATTGCTCGGGGTGCCGCCAGCCCAGCGCCTTGGTCGAGTCGGCAATACTGCGGATCATCACGTCGGTAAAGGGGATCGAGTCGTAGCTAAGGCCCAGCGCATCTTCGACATTTAAGTTGGCGATACTGCCTAGGTATTGCTTTTGGCGCCAGCGGGCTACGTCGCTGCGGTTCAAGTTGGCGTTGTTGGCCTGCAGCTTGGCAATCAGCGTCCAGCCGCCGCCCTGGGTGGTCATGTCGCAGTAGACCTGGAAGGCGTCGGTGTTGGCGCCGCCGTTGGGGTCGACCCAGTAGGTGCCCGAGGTGGCGCTGGCGTTGGCATCTTTGATGGTTTTGCACGACTTGGCGGCCTTGGCCTGAGCCGAGCCGTCGCCGCCCGCCACATACACGGTCTGCCAGCCGCTGCCGTTGCACACTTGCAACTCGTTGGTACCCTTCAGGTAGCGAATGGCACCGCGCTGGTACGTCGAGCAGTCGCTCCCGTCGAGGGCGATGACCAAGTTGCCGCCCAGCGCCACCTTCTTGGTCGACGTCATGCTGATGTTGACCGCCCAGGCGCTGACGGTCCCGTCGATGCCGCCGCCGTTGGCCTTGTTGTCGGCGACAGTAATCGTCCAATTCCCCTTCAGATTCTTGCCGATCCAGGTCGTCAGATCGCCCACGGGTAGCTTGTCGGCGGCGGCGACGGTCAAGCTGAGGGCCGTGCCAGTCTGGCTTTTATCGTACAGGCGGTATTCGATGTTGTTGGGGTCGAACAGGCGAATAATGAGGCCCGACGCGTCCTTCGTCGTCAGTGCGAGCGTGACGCTGAAGTCGAGACAGGTGCCCAAGTCGGGCACGGTGATGGTGCCATAGGCCGAGCCGGTGGGGTCGTTATCCTTGAAATCAAAGGGAGCAGTCGACGGCGCAACCTCGGTAAACAGCGTCGTCAGCAGTCCGCCCGTCAGCTTCGACAGCGCATCGGGCCCGGCCGCGGCAAAGGGATCGGCGCACACCAGGCTGCCATCGGCGCCCAAGCCCTTGACGAACAAGCCCGTTCCACAGTTGCCGCCCAGCTTGGCGAGCGCCGGCAAGTTCTTTAGGTCGGCGTACGCACCGCTCGTGGCGACGGCAGCCAAAACCGGCGCGCCCCCGAGGTCTTTGTAGGCACCCGTACCCGCCACCGTCGCCAGCGACGAGGCCTTGACGTAATCGGCCAGGTCGGTGGTCTTGGAGTAGCCGCCCAGGTCCGTGGTCTTGGCGTATGGGGCCAGATCTGTAGACTTCGCAAAGGGTTGCAGCACACTCGCATCGAGCGAGCCGGCCTTGATACAGCCCGAACACTCAAGGCCAAGGGCCGTCTGCGCCGCCAAGGCATAGGCCACCGAACGCAGCTGCATGCGCGGCAGCTCGGGGTCTGTGCCCACCGCCATGCCTAGCCAGAGCTCGCTGGCAGCGCTGACGGTGGTGGCCGCTAGGGGCGTCTTGGCGCCGAGAACTAAGCTGAATTGGCCGCCCTTGGTGTTTACGGCTACGCCCGCCTCGCTCCAAACCGGCGAACCGCCGGCCTGCGCCGCGTAGAGCGCGAACGTCGCGGAATAGCTGCCGTCGGCGACCGGACCGCCGCCCGACGAGCTGAGCACACCTTCGGCATTGAGCGTGCCGGGCACCAGGGCCAGCGCGGGCCATGCCGCCAAGCTGGCACTCAAAATAGTCAGAAGTGTTGCGTAGTTCTTTAACCAGGCCGGCCAGCGCCGCCCCCTAACACTCATCGAACGCTGCATGTGGGCCTCCGTAACCATGAGGATACCACGGCAGGCCCACTTGGCTCAACGGCGGCGGCGGCGGCGGCGTTTGCCCGCAGACGCGCCACCTTCTCCCTCTTCGCCCTCGCCCTCTTCGTCGACTTCTTCGCTGCGCACACCTTGCGGCGCCACCACCAACCGCCGCGCGTCGTGGCTGCCGTGGACCTGTGCCTGCACGCCCGCCACCTTGCCCACTTGGTGCGACAGAATGCGCAGGTCCATCTGGCTCAGCGGCCCCAGCGCGATCGCCTTGCCCAGCAGCAGCGCCTTTTGCGCAAGCGCTTCGGCCACCTTGTCGATGCCCTCGGGGCGGCGGCGACGAAAGCCTTCGGCATCGAGCGACAGCCGCGTGCGCTGCAGGGCCATTTTATTGACGGCCTTGTTCAAGATGAACTGCAGCGCCTCGAGGACCCGCGTGTCGCCCTGAGGCTGCAATTGCGGATTAATCTCGCCCAGGTGCACCACAATCTGCTCATCTTCGACAGCCACATCGATGCGCGGCTGGCCGGCACCGAGCAGCTCGAACATGCGAATGGCCGTATCGCGGGCGATGACCACCTTCTCGTCGAGCGAGACATTCAGCCGCAGACCGCCGCCCTCGTCGTCGTCGGTATCGGTGCTAGGCGCATTTTCGAGCTCGGTCGCGGTCGTCATGAGAGTTTTCTCCTTGCATGATAGGCACTTGCGTAGTTTGCAAAATCAGGTGGCGGGCTTGCCGGCCGGCACATCGCTGCGCTGCATGACCAGCGTCTGCACCAGCGACAGCACCGTATTGATCAGGATGTACAGGGTCAAGCCCGACGGCAGCCCCAGCATCATCGCCGTAAACAGCACCGGCATAAAGTACAGCATCATCTTTTGCTGCGCCGGGTCGCCACCCGCGGCCTGCGGCGTCCACTTCTGCTGCAAGAACATCACCACGCCCAGCACCAGCGGCAGCACGTAGTAGGGGTCCTTTTGCGTCATATCGCCAATCCAGAGGAAAAGCGGCTGGTTATACAGCGACACCGAGGCGTTGATACTGCGATACAGCGCGATATACACCGGCATTTGCAGCAGCAGCGGGAAGCAACCGCCGACCGGATTGACGCCGTGTTGCTTGTAGAGATCAAAGGTAACCCGGTTCAGTTCGTTCGGATCCACGGGCTTGCCCAGCTTCTTGGCACGGGCCTCTAAGTCAGCGCGCCCCTTGTCGATCTCGGGCTTGAGCCGGCTCATCTTCTTCATCGAGCGCATCGAGCGCATGGTCACCGGCCACAGCAAGGCCTTGACCAGCACCGTCAGCAACAAGATCGCCACCGGCCAGCTGCCCGAGACCGAAAAACCCCAGGCCAGCACCGCGAGCATCGGCCGGGCAATCGTACCAAACCAGCCAAAATCAATCGTCTCGACCAAGTCCGCCTTGGCGGGCCGCAGTAGGTCCACGTCTTTCGGGCCGGTGTAGAGGCCCCACACCCAGGTCTGACCGTGGGCAATCTTTTGGTCCTTGCTGCAGGCCGGATGCCCGATCGCCGCGGCCAATGCTGCGTCTACACAGCCATTTTGCGCTACACCCAGCGTCGCAGGCGCCAGCTTTAGGCGCGCCACCACCACGCCGTTGCCCACCGCCTGCAAGCGGGCGTCGTTCTGCTCAGAAAAACCGCGATCAGGGGCCGAAGCAAGCAAGAAATAACGACTATCGACGCCAAGCCAGGCCGGCTTGCCCACGCGAGTGCGATCGGCGAGCTCGGCCGAAGCCAGTGAATTCGAGTCGAAACGCACGGTCTTATCGCCGACCAGCATGGCCGCGCCCTTCAGATCTGGCGGCGACGAGAACATCGCCATCAGCCCGCCCGACTTGTGCTCACCCTGAAACGTGGTCAGATCGTGCACCAGGGTCACGGTCGCCTGGGCGTTGCCCACGTTGTAAACCGAGACCTCGAGCTGCAGGCTGTGCGGCAGGTCTTTGGCGGCCAGCGAATAGCGCTTGAGCATGTAGATCGGACTGACGACGCGCTGCGGGTCGGGCCAAGCCAGCGCCACGCTGTGGTCCGTCTTTTCGACCACGCCCCACACAGAGTCAAGAAGTGCGTAATCTTTCAAGCGCTTAGCCAGCAAGCTGCCGTCCGCCTTGGCGGTGATGGGCTGGTCGCCGGCCTCGACGCTGTCGAAAAAGTCGCGGAAGGGGTCCCACTTGGCGTCCCACGAGTCGACGAGTTCGAGCGGCCCGGCCTCAAACTTGGCCGCGGCCCAACTGGGCGGATTGGCTGCAGGCGAGGTGCGCCCTGCGAGCTTGAACTGCGGGTCTAGCAAGCGGATCGACTCGATGCCGCCGTAGCAAGGCGACACGGTCCACTGCACTTTGTCCGAATGCAACGCCACGCCGGGAGTACCGGGCCGGCACGGTCCACGCGGCGCCATCGCCTCTCGGACGGCGATCGCCGCCGTGGGGGTCACCGGCGCCGGGGCCGCAACCGCCGCACTGACAGGCGCAGGAGCTGCCACGGCTGTGGGGTCTGCCGAGGGAACTGCGGCCGGGGTCTGCGCCGCGAGCGACGCCGGCAGCGCCACCAACAGCACGGCAATGGGACCAAGATAGCGAGAAAGACGGACAAATTCGAACATCAGATTCATTCCATGTGGCAGCCGGCGTCACGGCACCGGATGCTGGTGGGGATGCGGGTGGGGATGCGAATCGCACGCCGGACCTTCGGTTAGGCCAAGCGTGCCATCGGTTGGGCCAAAGCGACCGGCCGGCGGAAAATCGACGCCACCGGCGCACAGCGGCTGACAACGCAGCAGGCGCCAGACGATGAGAGGCACGGCCCGGTACACTGGATGCGCGTGCAGCGCCAGCAGCGCGTACTGCGAACAGCTGGGATGAAAGCGACACGCCGGCGGCAAAAGCGGAGAAAATACACGGCGATAGCCGGCCACCAGCGCAGCGAGCAACCACGCCAAAGGTCGGCGCAGCGGCGGCATGGGCGCCAGGGGGTCGGCCGCGCTCATGGCGTGGGTCCCCGCTGTGGACGGCGATCGCCCGGCGATCGGGTGCGCCGCTCGCGGTCGAGATTGCTGCATACATAGTCGAAAATTTTCGACATTTCTGCGCTCACCTCGGTCAGATCGGCTAGGGGCCAGGGTATCCGGGCTAGCACCACCACGTCGACGCCACCCAGGTGTGCACCGCGAAGCGCCCGAAAGGCTTCGCGAATCAACCGTCGCATGTGCGCCCGCGCCGGCGAGTTGCCCAGCTGTTTCGACACCGACATGCCCAAGCGGGCGTTCGGCTCTGCGTCAGCGCTGCGGCGGCGAGCAATGACCTGAAGGTGCGGACCACGCCCGCGCCAGCCATTTTGCAGAACCGCTTTAAATTCGCGCTGTAGTAAGATGCGGTCGCGCCGACCAAAGCGCCCTGACGGCGTACCCGCAGGCGCAGTGCCGGCTACAGCGGCCCCCGTGCTTGCGAGCGCGCGGGCTGCGGCGACAAGGCCATCCGGTTCAGCCACTTCTGCAGCGGGCAAGCTGACTTCGGACACTCCATCAGAGTGCCCAACGGCCAGGCCTGCAGCCCCTGCGGGGTGCTCCACGGCGCGCCCCAGCGGACCCGACACGGTCACGACGGGGTGCAGCTTAGTGAGTCGAAACCGTCAGACGCAGGCGGCCTTTGGCGCGACGGCGGTTGATCACGGCGCGGCCGTTCTTGGTGGCCATGCGGGCACGAAAACCGTGGGTACGAACACGGCTGGTGGCGCTGGGATTGCGAAGTCCTTTCTTCACGATACGTTCCTCGGGTGCGGGGCCGACCTGATGTCGGCGCAGGGGGCAATAGTGTAGCAGCGCTTGATGCGCTTGTCACGCTTTGGATTCGCGCAACTTGCGCCGACCCAGCTCGGGGGGCAGCGGCGGCAAGGGTGGCCAGCTCGCCGGCAGCTGCAGCCCCGCCCGCTCGCCCAGGTAGCCCAACGCCCGCAGCCACGTGTACTGCGCCAACCATGTGGCACGCCAGGGATCTTGGCAGCCGGCCAGCAGGCAAGCCCTGTCGAGCGCATAGCGCCGAATCGACTTGCGGGGCATGGGGCGCAGCCGATCGCGGGCCAGCTCTAGATTTCGCTCCCACGCCGTCGCAGGCGGCAATTGCGCCAGAAGCTCTTGATCGCCAAGCTGGCGCGCCGCCGTGCGCAGCGCCTGCACGATCGGCCGTTGCAGATGCCAACGCTGCGCCCGCAGCCACAGCGCAGGCCAGTCGATGGCGCGGGTCTGCGCGGCCAACAGGCCAATATCCAAGGTCCACAGCGGCCTTTCAAAATTGTGCGCCGCCGCGTGCCCCGCCAAGTACAGCAGCTCGTCGGCCGGGTCGAGCAGCAGCCCCGTCCACTGGCCATGCGGCAGGGCGACCGTGGCCATCTGCGCCCCCTGCAGCAGCTCCTCGCCGGGCATGATCGCGCCAAAGGCGTGCAGTGCATTAAAGTGCAGCTCAAGCGCAACCCGCGCCGGCCCCACCAGCGTAATGTGGTGATGATGCCGCAAGTCTGCGGTATTCTTAGCGGGCGAGGAATCTACATAGCCCAAGCGCTGGAGCACCCCCAGCGCGGGCTGCAGGTCGCGGCGGGCCACGAGCAGGTCCACATCACTCGAACGGCGCACGAGCGGCTGCGGATACAGGCGGGCGGCCAGGAGCGGCCCTTTGAGCGGCACGGCAGAAATCCCAGCCCTAGCAAGGGCTTGCAATCCATCGAGCGCAGCCTGCAGCAGCGGCGCCTGCTCCGCCTCGGCCGCCATGGCCTGCCCCACCGCCTGCCGCAACACGCTCCGGTCCGCTTGCAGCCGGTCGGCCTGCACCAAAGCCGGCACCAATCCTTCTAGCCCGAGCTGCCCACCCAGGCGCAGCCAGTCCGCGGCCTGGCGCGGCGGCTGGTGGTCTAGCCCGAGGTCGGTGGCCGCGGCAATGCGTTCAAGTGCCTTGGGATCACAGAGCAAAGTTGTCACCTAGTGCGGCTTGGTACCGCTGGGTCCTCTACACTGTACTTGCCGCGCGCCCATGCCACTAGCCCAGGTCGGGGCAGAACGCGGCTGCGGCATGAATCTTTCTTGCCCTGTCGGTCACAATGCGGCATGGTGGACGCTGGGGCGCGTGCCCCAGTGGAGGTCAGCGTGGGCATCACCTTGGTCGAAAAAGGCGACAGGTCGCGACCGCGGCCCCATGCCAAGACAGGGTTGGTGCTCGCCGGTGGCGCCATCTCGGGCGGTGCCTTCAAAATTGGCGGCCTGATCGCGCTGAACACCTACCTGGGCAACCGCTCCGTCGTCGATTTCGACATCTACTTGGGCCTGTCGGCCGGCGCCTTCTTGGCGGCACCGCTAGCGGCGGGCATCGGGCCCGAAGAGCTGCTGAAGTCGATCGACGGCAACTCAAAGCGTATCGGTCAGTTTCGCCCCACCGATTTTTATCGCCCCAACTACGAAGAATTCTTGACGCGGCCGCTGCGGCTACTGCGCGACTCGTCGGTAGTGCTGCCGTCGTTCTGGCACTCCGTGGGCCACCATTTGCGGCATCATCGGCCAGAGTTGCTCAATGCTGTCCGCGACTTTATGCAGCAGCCCAGCGCCCGCACCGCCGAAGCCGTGGTCGCGCCGCTCATCGAAGATACGGTACTGCGCACGGGCCTGGGCTCAGGTCGCAGCTACCTGCCGTCGGGCCTGTGCGACAACCGCGGCATCGAGCGCTTCATCCGCGAAAACCTGAAGGCCAACGGCGTACCCAACGACTTCAGGCTGATGCACTTAGAGCGCGGCAATTCGCTGTACATCGCCGCCACCCACCTCGACACCGGCGGCGATGTGCTGTTTGGCCACGACGCCGAGACCAGCGCCACCATCAGCGAGGCAGTGCAAGCTTCGACTGCGATTCCGGGCTTTTACAAGCCGCCCATGATCCGCGGTCAGCACTACCTCGACGGTGGCGTGCGGCGCACGGCCCACATGAGCCAGGCGGTCGATCGCGGCGCGCAGCTGCTTTTCGTGTATAACCCCTTTCGGCCATTTGTGAATTACCGCACCGATCAGCTCCTAAATGGCAAGGCCTCGCTGGCCGACATGGGCTTCACCACGGTCATCAACCAAGCCTTTCGCACGCTGCTGCACACGCGGCTGATGCTCGGCGTCGAAAAGCTGCAAGTGAATCCCGACTTCCATGGCGACGTCATCGTGCTTGAACCCAGCGAGACCGACGTCAAGTTCTTCAATACGAACCCGCTGAATTTCTGGCAGCGCGCCGAATCGGCCCTGCACGGCTACCTGAGCGCGACCGAGGCGCTCGAGCGCTATCACGATCGTCTCAAAATTATTCTCGATAGTTATGGCATCAAGACCGACATCGGCCGCCTGCGCGAGCGTGTGGAGCGCATCCGCCGCAGCGACTACGATAGCCGCGCCATCATGAAGGAATTGAGCCGCGAGGTGCACGTGGCGCCCAGTGACCGCAAGCGCGAGATGGCGCCGAACTTGCGGGTTGTGCGCGGCGCCGGCTGAGATCCTGAGCCAAGCTAATCACCGTGATTACAACAATGAATGACCCTCAGTTCGCTAGGGTACGGCCAGTGGCGCCATGCTCGCGGCAAACCGCTCACGCAGATCGACACCGCGCTCCGCCCCCAGCGACGTGACCACCGCGCCAAGGCGCTTGACCCGCTCGGTGGTGTCGGGGTGCGTCGCAAAGAAGTGGCTAGACTTGTTGGGTTTTTCGCCCATACGCCGCAAGAACGCCTGCAGACCTGTCGAGCGCCAGCCCACTCGGGTTGCGACCTGGGTGCCCAAGCGATCGGCCTCGAACTCGTCGTCGGCAGGCAGGCCATGAGCCAGGTAATCGCTAAGGAATTTGTCTAGAATCCCCTTGAACACCTCGCCCGTTGCGCCGCCCGTCGGCACGCCTTCGACCGCCGCCGCGGCACTTTTCAGGTTTTGCAGAATACGGGTGGCGTGCCCGGCCGCGATGTGGCCGACCTCGTGCGCCAAGATGGCGGCGAGCTCTGCTTCGCTTTGGCAGGCCTTCAGCGCGCCACGGGTGACGAACACATAGCCGCCCGGCGCCGACAGCGCATTGACGTCGTCGCTCGCCAAAATCGCAAAGTGATACGCCAGATTCGGACGCGTCGAGTGCATCGCCACGCCCTGGCCAACCAGGTTGACGTACTCGTTCCACGCCGTGTTGGGCTCGATGCCGCCGTAGTTTTGGACGATCATGACCGCCACGGCGCCGCCAAACGAGGCTTCTTCTTCAGGACCGACAGGCAGTTGCGCCCCGCCGGCCCGCAGCAAGGCCGACGTGTCGATGTTGAACGGCAGCGTGCCGCAGCCCGAGCTAACAAGCGTCAGGCAAATGCTTAAGAACACTATATAAACGCCGATTTTGCTCACTTTAACCCCCGCGTGCGCCACTGCGCGGCAGGGTAGAACACAGGGGTCGCCAAGCTCGTCGCCACTTGGGGTTGCAGCAGACAAGCCGACTGCAAGTACTGGTATTCGCCCAAGCGGCCCGTCTTCAAGAAAGCGTCTAACTGGTCGTCGCGGACCACAAACGCTTCCATCTGCTTGACTGCTGCAATCGCGGTGGCGGCATCCGCCTTGCCCGCCGCATAGGTCTCGGCCTCGCTCGACAGCCCGCGCGCGCCCGCCGTGTACGACACCCCGCCAGTGCCGGCCCGCGCCGCCTCGCCCAACCCTTCGGCGGTTTGATTGCGCGACGGCAGGTTGTCGGCGAGCCACTGCTTCGCTACAAAACCCGCGACCTTGGCAGTCGTAATCACCTGGGCAAACGAGCCGTCGTCGGCGCGCACCGTCACCGCTTCGCCGTAGGCCAGCTTGACCACTTCTTTGCTCGCCGAGGTCTTGCCATCGCGCAATTTGGCATACCGCGTGTTGACATACATGGTCTTGTCAGCCAGCGCCGGCAACGCCAGCAGCGCGGTGGCCAAGGTCGTGGCCCACGTTGCCCAACGGGCCGCGCGTTGTATCCGCAAAGGTCGCAACATCGGTTCTCTCCAAGAAAGGCTGAATCCTAGGTCGGCCATCGCCAGGCCGCAAGCCGCAGCTATTTGCTCGTCATGGCAAACACGCCGTCCCAATCGGCGGGCAGCGACGCCTGGCGCAGGGGCTCGATCCGCGCCAGCAAGGTGGTCGCCGGCCCGTCGCCCGCAGCGGCCAAGGGTTGCCACAGCGCCAACGCCTCGCTCCACTGCTGGGCCCGGTAGGCCTGCAGACCGCGCGACCAGGTCTCAACCAGTTGCAATTGCTTATCTGTTGCCGTCGAGCGCTCGCCGATCAGCTCGTAAACCCGCACCGCCACGTGCTTACCCTTGACCTGCACCGCATCGAGCTCGCGCACCAGCAGCTGGTCGCTCACCCTATGGGCCACCGCCTCTGAGACAAGGATCGGCACGCCATAATGCCCCGCCGTGCTCTCGAGCCGCGCCGCCAGGTTCACGGTATCGCCAATCATCGTGTAATCAAAGCGCTTCTGCGAGCCCATATTGCCCACCAGCGCCATACCCGTGTTCAGGCCGATGCGCACATGCAGCTCGGGCAGCCCGCGCGCTTGCCACAGCGGCCGCTGTTTCGCGAGCATCTGCTGGCAGCGAATCGCCGCGCGCGCCGCCTGCAACGGATGATTCTGCAACGGCAACGGCGCACCAAACATCGCCACCACCGCATCGCCGATGTACTTGTCGATGGTGCCACCTTGCTCGAGCAGCAGGTCGGTCATCCCACCCAGGCACTCGTTGAGCAGCGCCACCAGCTCCGCCGGATCAAGGCTTTCGCTAATGGTAGTAAACCCGCGAATATCCGAGAAAAACGCGGTAATCTCGCGGCGCGTGCCACCCAGCTTCAGCGTCTGCGGATTGCGCACCAGCTCTTCGATAACGGTCGGCGCCAAGTAGTGGGCAAAGGCGTGGCGAATCGTGCGGCGCTCGCGGCCGACCCAGCGGTACTGCATGACCGAACCCGCGGCAAATGCGAGTAAACCGGCCAGCAAAGGCGCCAGCAAAGGCAGCCACAGCCCGGCGTGTCGATAACCCAGCCCCGCCGCCAGCAGATACGCCGCCAGCCACCCCAGCGCCACCAGCAGCTGCGTGCGCGCGCCATCGAGCGCCACGACCGAAGCCGCGATCGCCATCGCCAGCAGCACCGTCGCCAAAATCGCAAACCACACGGGCACTTCGCGCTGCCCTAGGCCACTGCGCAGGGCCTCGTACAGGGCCGTGTGCACCAGCACGCCGGGCGCACCCTCGGCCACGGGTGTAACGCGAAATTCGTATGTACCGGCTGCAGTTCCGGCCACGAACACCACCTTGTCGCGCACCCGCGCCGCATCGAAGGGGTCGGCCAAGCCCTGTTGCCGCGCCAGACCACCGGCATACACAGCTTTTACCGGAATAATCGGCAGTTCGTTACCCTTATGCCGCCAACTCAGCAGCACCCTCCCGTCGCTATCGAGCGGCAGTTGCTGGCCCGCCAAGTGCAGCGCGCCGTCGTGCACCGTGGGCGTCGCCCCTGTCGCCAGCATCGCCGCCGCCACACCTAGCGAGGTAAATGCCTGCTTATCCGTTAGTTGCCACAAGGGTGTCGTCTTGCGGATCACGCCGTCGGGGTCGGGCTCCATGTCGACCAGGCCGCCCGTCGTCGCCGCCGCAAGCACAGGCGCCACGGGCACAATCGGCAAACACGACCGCAGCGGGCCTTGCGCAGCGTTCGGCACACTCCACGACGGCAGCAGCGCGGGGCCATCGCCCATGCAGTGCCAGCCCACCGCCGTCTTGCCCGTAGCGCGCAGACACTGCGCAAACCCTTCGTCGTACTCGGTTTCTTCGACAAACTGAAAATCAAACACCACCGCCCGCGCGCCACAGGCCTGCAGCTCGGCCAGCAGCGGACACCAGGCATCGCGCGGAATGGGCCACGGAATATGCTGGTCGCGGTTGAGCCAGCGCAGACTCGCTTCGTCGAGCGCCAGCACCACCGCATCGCTGGGTGGCCGCTCGGGCGACAGCAGCCGCACCCGCCAATCCCAGCTGCGCGCTTCAAGGTCGCTGCCCAGCCGCGTCGCACTCGCCGCCCATGCCAATAGCCCAGCCAGCACCCCGATCATGGCCGCAGTGGCCCACGTGGTGCTGCGACTGGCCATTGTGCCCCTTGGCGCGAGCGGCGGCGCTGGCGGTGTGCGCAAAAGCGCTTTATTTAGCCTGATTTACTTAACGTTCGCCGGACCCTTGGCCTTCAGGCAGTCCGACATGTACTTCTTCTGCTCGGGGCCCTTTAGACCCTTCTCTTTGCCGGCCTTGGCGCAAGCGCCCATCGCCTCTTTGGGCGGCAGTTCTTTCTTGTCGCCCGTCGCCGCAGCCGGCGCAGCAGCCTTCAGGCACTCCGACATGAACTTCTTGCGCTCGTCGCCCTTCAGGGCCTTGTCGCCCGCCTGCTTGTTGCAATCCTTCATCTTATCTTGCTGTGCACCGGCAAAGGCGGCGCCGGCCGAAAGCGACAGGGTGGCGATGATAGCGGCAGAGAGAAGCTTCTTCATGGATTTTCCTCGCGATTCGTAGTCAGTTACATGGGTGGCGAACTCGGGTGGACCCCACTTGGGATCGCGCTAGAGCGAGCGTGCCATCGTGGGAGTGTAACGCAGCGAACCACCTATGCAAGCGCGCCCGACTGCGCTAGCGTGGCGAGCCAGCGTGTGGCTGCTGACCGGGTTGCCGCTGCTGCTTACGGGCCGGTTGCCGGTGCGCTGGGCCAACTCGCCGAACGACCTGCTGCGGCAGATGGTGATGCGCGCCAAGACCGTGGCGGCCTGGGGGCTGCTCGCCGGTCCGCAAACGCGGGTCGCTATGAATATTCGCTAGATTTGGTGGCTACTTAGGCAGCAGCGCCTGGAACACATCGTGCTCACAGCGGGTCGACGCGCCGGCCATGGTCGTGCGCAGGCGATCGCCGAACTCGGGCTCGCGGGGCACCGACTCGTCGATAAAACTGAGCAATTCTTCTGCCGGGATGCCACGGCTGCACACGGCGCCCACAAGGTTGCCCAGGCAGCGGCGACCGTGGGGCAGCGACACCACCATCGCCATCAGCTCGTGCGAGGCATAGTTCGACACGGCGGCTGCCAGCATGTCGCAGTCGTTGTTCTTGTCGGTCAGCCAGCGCGCCAGCGCCAAGTCGACAATGGTGCGGTTCTTAAACGCCCAGAAACCCTCAGCAAAGCTTTGGTGCACGAGCGGCGACGACAGCAGGGCTCCGCAAGCCCCCTCGGGCGACCCCGTAGCCGGCCGCGCCGCCGCCACGCAGCGCTCAAGCGTGATCTGCATGTCGGGGTCGTTCGTCTCGACCGCGCCCGCCAGCACGAGCCGGTCGATCCAGCTCATCCCCGACTCGGTGTTGGCCACCACGGGCGCGACGCGGTGACCGATCCACGTGCTCCACAGCTCGGCGCGGGTGGGGTGGGCGCCAAACGGCTCCATGCCGCGCGCCGCGTCTTCGGCCAAGTCGGCGACCATCTCGGCGTCGCGCCAAGTGGCCATGTGCACGTAGCGGCAGGTGTCGACGCCGCCGCGCTTGCGGTCTAAGCTAGTGAGCGTAAGCCACTTTTTCGCAGCCTCGAGCTCAGCGGGCTCTTTGAAGCGCCGCACCAGCACGCCGTCGGCCTGGGCGCAGTCGAGCTCGGCCACGCGCGCGGTCGCATTCGGTTTCAAGCCGTCGCGCCCCAAGTTAAAGCCCGGCCGCTCAAAACGCACCATGTGCGGCCGCGCCACACCGCTGCGGGCCAGCCACTCCATGTCGCGGCGCAGGCGGATTTGATCGCGCGGACTCAGCTCGTCGCCACCGTCAAGGATCAGAATCCAGTCGGGCCCCAGCGCATCTTGCAGTTGCCGGCCAGGGTCGTCGCCGGGCGGCAGGCCCACCGCTTCGAGCAAGACCGCCGCGATCGACGGCAGTTTGGCCGTGGCCGTAGCAAAATGCGGCGCCAGATCCAGCTCGCAATCGACCCGAATCGTCAGCGCCTTGCTGCAGATCTTGCTTTGCACCGAGTCGGCCAGCCGACTTTTGCCCGAGCCACCGCGCCCCAAAATCCAGAGTTCTTGGCCCGGCTCGCTGGCCAAAATCTTGACGGCTAGCTGATCTTCGCTAACCATTTCAGCAGCTTCGCCCTGCTGCCACGCCATCTGAATCGGCACATGGCGGCCCGCGGCGACCTTGCTTTGGAAGCCTCGCGTAAGACGGTCGCAGCTATAGACCAGCTTTTCGGGGATGGGTGCAGGCGCGCGCTGGGCACCGCTGCACGCCGCCACCGTCAAGGCCAAACCAACTACAAAAAGGGAGATCCGCTTCATGGGGCTAGGGTAGCAGCGCACCCCACCCTACACAAGACCGAGCGGCCGCGCGGTTGCCGTCTGCAGCGAGCGTGCGTATGCTGAGAAGGTGTGCCCAGGTTGCGCCGCCGGCGATGCTGCGGAGTTGCCGCGAAAAATCGGTTCTCGATCCAGGAGTTTGCAGCCCATGCCCAGCGCCAAAAGCCCCACGCTTGCCGGTCGCCGCCTCTGGACCCTTGCCTTAGCCGGCTGCCTGCTGGGCCTCGGCTTGGCGACGGGCTGCAGTTCTGAGACAACCCAAGGTACCGTCGTAAAAACCGACACCGGCCTTTTCGGCAACGGCGACACCGCCATCGGCGAAGAAGTGGCCGTGTTCCCCGGCGGCGACGCCATCGCCAGCGACGGTCAAGTCAGCGACATCGCGATTGCACCTGGCGAATTCGGCTACAAGTGCGCGCTGAACAACGAGTGCAACAGCGGCCTCTGCGTCGACAGCCCCGACGGCAAGATCTGTACGAAATACTGTACCGAGGCGTGCCCCAAGGGCTTTGCGTGCATCGAAGAGGTCATCCCCGGCACCACCGACAAGGGCTACTACTGCTCGCCCAAATTCAAGTATGTCTGCGACCCGTGCGGGGGCAACGACAGCTGCAACGACCAGGGGCAAGCCGGCGCCATCTGCCTGAAGCTGAAGACCAATGCCGGCAACCTGGGCGGGTTTTGCGGCGCCAAGTGCAACCCGCAAAATCCCGATTGCCCAGGCGGCTTTGACTGCCAGTCGTGGACCGACGAAGAGACTGGCTTGTCGACCTACCAATGCATGCGCGTAGACGGGGCGGACTGCAACTGCTCGGGCCACGCCCAACAATTGGGATTAAAGACCGAGTGTTCGCGCAAGAACGTGTACGGCTCGTGCAACGGCTGGCGGCAATGCACCGAAACGGGGCTGTCGGCCTGCACTGCCAAAGCCGCCAAGCCCGAGGAATGCAACGGCGTCGACGACGACTGCAACGGCAAGACCGACGACTTTCAGGCCGGCGCCAGCTGCGATATCAAGAATGAATTCGGCACGTGCAAGGGCCAAGTCAAAGAGTGCGTCGACGGCAATCCAGTGTGTGAGGGCAAGCCGGCCGCGCCCGAAGCGTGCAACGGCGTCGACGACAACTGCGACGGCAAGACTGACGAAGGCCTGTGCGAAGACGGCGACCCGTGCACCAGCGACAAGTGCAACACGGACGGCTCGTGCCAGCACATCCAGCTTGGCGGCCTGCCCTGCGACGACGGGTCAATCTGCACAGCGGTAGATAAGTGCGTGTCGGGCAAGTGCTTTGGCGGCGGCGAGCTCGACTGCGACGACAAAGATGCTTGCACCAGCGACTCGTGCAACCCCATCGACGGCTGCCAGCACAAGCCCGCGTCGGACGCCGTGTGCCCCGACGACGGCATCGAGTGCACGCAAGACCTGTGCAAAGACGGCAAGTGCCAGCACCCACAGGCCAGCGACGGCACCAAGTGCAGCGAAGATGGCAAGCCCTGCACCGCCGACATCTGCCAGACCGGCAAGTGCCAACACCCCATCCAAGAGGGCAACCCCTGCGTCGACGACGGCAAGGCGTGCACCAGCGATCTGTGCGTCGCGGGCGTCTGCCAGCACACGCCAGCCAGCGGAATCCCGTGTGACGACGGCAAGATCTGCACCGAGGGCGATGTGTGCCTATCGGGCGCGTGCAAGGCCGGCAAGCTGAACTTGTGCGACGACGGCCAGCCATGCACCAAAGACGCGTGCATCGAAGGCGCCGGCTGCAGCCACGATCCGCAGGGCGCCAATGGCTACTCGTGCACCGCGGCCTCGGCCGACTGCCCCGCCGGCCAATGCGTAGGCGGCACCTGCCTGTCGGTACCCAGCAAGCTGTGTTTTTACGAGTATGATCCAGGCATTTGCGGCGACCCCGTGCAACTGCCCGGCTACTGCGCCTCGAGCGGCAAGTGCACGCCCGACAAGAACGCCGCGCAACAGGCACAAAACAAGGTCACCTGCACCATTCCGTGCAAGTCGGTGTGCGTCGCCTGCAGCCTAGGCGGCATTCCGCTCCAGCTCTGCCTCGACGGGCTGTTCGGTTTCTGATCTAAATTCACCTGGAGTTTCAAATGATTCGCACCTGGACCCTGGGGCCCGTGGCGGCCCTGGCGCTCTTGACCGCCGCGTGTGGCTCGCCCGCCCAACAGCCCAAGACCGAAACGCCGGTAGTGGCGCAGAAGCCGCCGGAACCGCCCAAGAATCCGCTGACGCTGCGCTGCGAAAAGCGCCTAGAGACCGCCAAGTCGCAGCGCGATGCGCTGGTGCAGCTGGGCAAGGCCAATGCGCGCAGCAATCCGAATACGGCGACGGCGGCCCTAAACGCCTTGAATGAGCTAGGGATTGCTCTTGACGCGGCGGCGAACGAGGCAGCGCTTTTCTTTGTGGTGCACCCCGACAAAGCGGTGCGCGAGGCGGCAGCGCAGTGCGAGCAGGCGACCGAGTCGCTCAAGACCGAAATTACCCTAGATCGGCGGATCTACGACGTGTTGGCCGGGCTGGACCTGGCCGGGCAAGACGCCGATGGCAAGCGGGTGCTCGAACTGACGCTGCGCGATTTTCGCCTGGGCGGAGTCGACAAGGACGAGGCGACGCGCAAGAAAATTACGGACTTGCAAGAGCAGCTGGTGCGAGCGGGGCAGGCGTTTGAAAAGAACATTGCCAGCGATGTCCGCAAGATCCATGTGGAACTGGCGCAGTTAAAGGGCCTGCCGCAAGACTGGATCGACGCGCACAAGCCCGCGGCTGACGGCAAGATCGAGATAACGACGGATTATCCCGACTATATTCCGATGATGCAGTACGCCGACGACGATGCGGCGCGTAAAGACCTGTACCTGGTGTATCGGCAGCGCGGCTGGCCGGATAACCAGACGATTTTACAGAAGATCTTAGACCTGCGCTACGAGCTGGCGCAGCTAACCGGCTTTGCCAACTGGGCCGAGCGCATCACCGCCGACAAGATGACCAAGAACGGCAAGACGGTGGCCGATTTTATCGAGCAGGTGACCAAGGCCTCCGAAAGCAAAGAGAAAGACGACTACAAAATGCTGCTGGCCGAGCTGAAGAAGCAAGACCCCAAGGCGACCGAGGTGGGCGACTGGCAGGGCGGCTATCTGCTGGGCAAAATCAAGAAAGAAAAGGTGCACTTCGATGCCCAGGCCGCGCGGCAGTACTTCGCCTACGACAAGGTGCGCGACGGGCTGCTGGGGCTGACCAGCAAGCTGTTTGGCATCACGTACAAGCACAATATTACAGTAGAAACCTGGCATCCGAGCGTCGAGGTGTACGACGTGTACCAGGGCGACAAGTTGTACGGCCGCATTTTCTTAGACATGCACCCGCGCGACGGAAAGTATAAGCATGCCGCGCAGTTCCCGCTCATCTCGGGTATCGAGGGTCGGCAGCTGCCCGAGGGGGTGCTGGTCTGCAACTTCCCCGATCCGCAAAAGGGCGCGGCGCTGATGGAGCCCAAGGAAGTGCAGACGTTCTTTCATGAATTTGGCCACCTGATCCACCACACTTTTGGTGGGCACCAGGCTTGGATGCGGTTTTCGGGCGTGGCGACGGAGTGGGATTTTGTGGAGGCGCCCAGCCAGATTTTTGAGGAATGGGCCAAGGATTACGATACGTTGAAGGCCTTTGCCAAGAACGATAAGGGCGAAGAGATCCCCAAAGAGCTGGGCAACAAGATTCGCCTGGCCGACGACGTGGGCCGCGGGCTGTGGGTGCGCCACCAGATGTTCTATGCGGGCCTGTCGCTGAACTTGCACAACCGCGACCCCAAGGGGCTGGATGCCGACAAGTTGGTCGCCGAGATTCAGGCCAAGTACAGCCCGTACAAGATGGTCGACGGCACGCACATGCAGGCGAGTTTTGGCCACTTGAACGGCTATTCAGCCATTTATTACACCTACATGTGGTCGATGGTGATCTCGAAGGACCTGTTCTCGCGCTTCCAAAAAGACGGCATTTTGAACCCGGCGGTGGCGATGCGTTACCGGCAAAAGGTGCTCGAGATGGGCGGGCGCAAGGATGCCGCCGATCTGGTGGCGGATTTCTTGGAGCGGCCCTACGACCTGAAGTCGTGGACGGCCTGGCTGAACAAGAAGGATTAGCGCCTGATGAACGAGGGCCTGCGCAAAGCGTTGATTGTGCTGGCCTTTGGCACCACGCTGGCCGGGCTCGCGACGGCGATCGCTCTGCGCGAAGCGGGGCACGTGCGCACCGACCTGGGCGGGATGGCGGTGCCCAAGCTGGCGCTGCCGGTGGTGCGCCCCGAGGGTGGTGCCACGCAAGCGCGTCTGAGTCCTAGTGATTTTAAGGGACGACCGCTGCTGCTACACTTTTGGGCCCCCAGCTGTAGGCCGTGTGTGGCCGAGCTGCCGCTTTGGCAAAAGCGCTTCGAAGTCGCAGCCATGCAGGGCTATGCCGTGCTCGCGGTGGCGGGCGACGACGCCGAAGATGTGCAGAAGTTCTTGAAAGAGGGCGGCTATACCCTGCCCGTGGTGGTCGATGCGAGCGGGCAGCTGTTTAGCGCGCTGCGGGTGACGGCGATTCCGGCGACGGCGGCAGTGGACCGGCGCGGGGTGGTGGTCGAGTACCGCGAAGGGGTCGTGAGCGACGCGGAATTCCCTGGGCTTTTGGCGAGGGCGCGGCGGTAGACGTGCGGGAGTCAGCCTTGCCGTTTGCCTTCTAATCGTGCCCCACCGCCGCCCGCTCCCATCACCGCGCTGGCTTGCATTCGGCAGCAATCGCGGCTAGTTTCGCGGCATGCATACCACTACCCTTGGTCACCGCGCGACAGTGCAAATCGGCAAAATCCTTAGTCTTGGCCTGATACTGGCAGCCCTAGGCGGCTGCGGCGACGACAGCGTGCTGGTGGGCACAGCCGGCACTGGGGCAGACGCTAGCACTGGCGACACGGCAGGCCCGGATGCGGGCGTAGATGCGGGCGCGACCGACATATACGGAATCGATGAAGGTCCAGACGTGGTCCTAAATGATGACGCGCCCGACGGTGGCGGCGACGCCATTACCGACACAACTACTTATGATACAGAGGATATTGCCATCGATATTGCGCCCGATGTGGCGCCCGATGTTGTGCCCGATATTGCGCCCGATGTTGTGCCCGATATTGCGCCCGATGTTGTGCCCGATGTGGCGCCCGATGTGGCGCCCGAGTGCATCCTCGACAGCGACTGCAAGGCCGAGCCGTGCCATGTAGCTATTTGCCAAAAAGGCTTGTGTAACGTGAGCTTGGCACCCGAGGGGCAGCCGTGCAGCGACGGCAATGCGTGCACGGGCATCGACCTGTGCGGCGCGGGCGCGTGCCTGCCCGGTACAGCGACCCTCTGCGACGACCAGAATCCTTGCACGACCGATAGTTGCGACGTGTCGAGCGGCTGCACGAACACCAGCAACAGCCTGCCCTGCAGCGACGGCAACGCCTGCACCAGCAGCGATGTGTGCAGCGGCGGGGTATGCGTGGGCGGCCCCGCCACCGCGTGCAGCGACGGCAACCCGTGCACCAGCGACGGCTGCGACCCCGACAAAGGCTGTAATTTTACGGCAACTACCGCCCCTTGCGACGACAGCAACGCCTGCACCGGCGGCGATGTGTGCAAGGCGGGGGTGTGCGTGGCCGGCATTCCGCCCGCGTGCGACGACCAGAACCCGTGCACCACCGAGACCTGCGACCCGGCCGAGGGCTGCAAAAACGTAGTCAACAGCTTGCCTTGCGACGATGGCAGTGCGTGCACCCAGGGCGATAGCTGCAGCGACGGCAGCTGCTCCCCCGGCAAGGCCAGCGTGTGCAGTGACGGCAACCCGTGCAGCGACGACAGCTGCAACCCCGCCAACGGCTGTGTGTTTTTGCCCAATGCCGCCACATGCGACGACGGCAACGGCTGCAGCGTGGGCGACCTGTGCCAGAGCGGCACGTGCACCGCCGGCGCGCCCCTGGCCTGCAGCGACGCCAACCCCTGCACCAGCGACGCCTGCGACCCGCTAAAAGGCTGCGTTTTTGCAGCGAATACCCTGGGCTGTGACGACGGCAATGTCTGCACCAGCGGCGACGTGTGCGCGGCCGGCAGCTGCAGCCCCGGCGCACAGGTCCCGTGCAGCGACGGCAACCTGTGCACCGGAGACGCGTGCGATACACTAAAAGGCTGTGTGTTTTCGGCCAATACCCTCCCCTGCGACGATGGCAATGTGTGCTCCGTGGGCGACACCTGCGGCGGCGGCAGCTGCGGCGCTGGCGCGGCCAAGGTGTGCACCGACAGCAACCCATGCACCGCCGACAGCTGCGACCCGCAAAATGGCTGTCAATTCAGCAATAACAGCTTACCGTGCAGCGACGGCAGCGTGTGCACCGTGGGCGACGTGTGCGCGAGCGGCAGCTGTAGCCCCGGCATCGCGATCGTCTGCAGCGACGGCAATCCGTGCACCAGCGACGACTGCGATGGGCAAAAAGGATGTGTATTTCTTCCTAATTCGGCCACGTGCAGCGACGCCAACGCCTGCACCAGCGGCGACCAATGCGGCGGCGGCACGTGCGCGGGCAAAGCCATCGTGTGCGACGACGGCAAGCTGTGCACCACCGACTACTGCGACTCGGGCAAAGGCTGCCAAACTGTAGCCAATTCAGCCCCCTGTGACGACGGCACCGTGTGCACGGCGAGCGACTTGTGCAGCGGCGGCAGCTGCGGCGGCAAAGCGGTCAGTTGCGACGACGCCAACGCCTGCACCACCGACAGCTGCGACGCCAAGGCCGGCTGCGGCAACGTGGCCTTGCCCGACGGCAGCACCTGCACCGGCGGCGCGTGCCAGGGCGGAACCTGCGTACTTTCGGGCCTAATCGCCTGGTACACCTTTGACGAGGGCAGCGGCAGCAAGTTCAGCGACAGCTCGGGCAACGGCTACGACGGCAGCCACAACGCCCCGTATGTCGCTGGCAAGAAAGGCAAAGCCCTCTCATTTTCGGGTGGAGCCATGGCCAAGGTCAGCGCCGGCGGCACGGGCTTTGCTTGGGGCGCCAACAACGCCGACTACACCATCGAGTACTGGATCTACGTCATCGCACCGCAGGCCAACTGGGTATCGCCGCTGCACAAATCGAGCCCGGGCGGCGGCGACTGCTGCGTGACCGGCCAGCGCGCACCGGCGCAGTTCTTCTACCCCGGGCAGATGAACATGGTTAGCGTGATGGGTACCCAGGCCGACTCGAACCACTACGCGCCGGCCGGGACGGGGGCACTGCCGCTAGCGACCTGGACGCATTTTGCCACCGTGCACAGCGGCGCACAGCAATTACTCTATATCAATGGGGTGTTGGTGAATACCGACAACCTCGGTAGCCCGACCGAGGGTGGCCCCGGCGTGCTGTATTTGGGCAACGACGGCTTCTACGCGCCGCTCGATGGCTACATGGACGAGGTGCGGGTCTATCAGAAGGCGTTGACCGCTAAACAGATTTTGGCAGACATGCTGTAGTGGCTGGGTGTCAGGTATTGCCTTTTGCCTTTTATCGAACCGAGCCGCTACCCCACCCGTGGCCAAATCACGGTCGTCGCATAGGTCGCCCGGTGTGCGCGCAAGTTAAATTGAGCAGTTACATGCTAAATGATAAAAGAGCAATACCTGACACCCCTCCCCCTGGATAAACCATGCCCATCGCGAAATTGGCCAACGAATCGATGATCTCCGCGCTCCTGGACCGCCGCCGCTTCTTGGTGCACAGCGTGGCCTCGGCTGGCGCGTCGGCCCTTGCCGCAGCGTGCGGTTCGGCCACAAGCGAAGCGAAGGTCGATGCCGGCTCGCCCAGCGACACCGATACCGCAAGCGATATAGGGACTTCGAGTGACATCCCCTGCGCCCCCCAAAGCGTACCCGACAACCCCGACGCCGGGCTCAGCTTCGCGAACTTGCCGTACCGCCAAGACGATCCGCTCTGGGGCGGCGAGCTGATGTGGAACCGCGACTTGGTCATCCAGGCCGCCACCCAGCTCAACGGCGAGACCAAGAAAGACGCCGAGGCGCTGCTCCGCAAGTTCCCGGATGGCAACAGCATCGCCAACGAAGGCTGCATGCTGACGTGCCTCGCAATGGTCTTGAAGCTGCTGGTGCCCGCCGCCTCACCGAGCTGGACTCCCGGGCTACTGAATCAAACCGCTCAAGAGTATTACTACTATTCGCCGTGCGGCCTGTCGATGACCACCCTGTACGCCGACTTGGTGTCGGATGTGAGCGAAGGCCAGGTGCAGCTATGCCTAAAAGAGGAGTATCTGCCCGGCGTTCCCTACTGGCCGCGCGTGCACGCGCATACCGCCGCGCTGCTGCGGGCCTATCGCAGCCTGACCCCGGCCCAGCGCAGCCAATTTGTGGTGATGCTGAAGACGGGGACGTACGACGACACGGTGGCGTCGCATTATGTCTTGCTGCATCCCAGCGATGCGGGTGGCGCAGACGATGCCAACCCACAGCTGCTTGATCCGGCTATGCCACTAGATAAACAGGGGATTTGGCGTCTAACGGACTCGGCGGCGACCATTACCCAAGACCCCGACATCGCCGCGGGCTGGCAGCAAGACGGCATTGAACCGACTCAAATTGCTGGTGTTTGGGTGTTTGTGCGGTGGCGTCCGGACCGCAGCCGCTCGTTTGTGGCCCCGCTCGTGGCGGCCTGGGCGACGGAGCTAGCTAAGAT
Organism: uncultured Myxococcales bacterium; assembly: GCA_903883645.1. Classification (GTDB taxonomy): domain Bacteria; phylum Myxococcota_A; class UBA9042; order UBA9042; family UBA9042; genus SXRM01. The sequence goes on from CAISBR010000072.1 coordinate 44,333, forward strand.
CGCGTAGTATTGAACTATTCTTCAGATGCGGCGCGCCGTAAGACCGCCGACGGCGAGCGGCGGCGCTTGGCCTGAATCCACGCCCGCGCCGCTGCGGCGGTTGGAAAGACACCCCGCCGCGATGAAGGTCCGCCAGCAGCACACCAGTATTCCAAGGACGACCGCACGCTGGCATCGGGTGAGACCACCGCGCACCAAATCATCGGATTGCTCAGCCGTTGCGCCTCTTCAAGAGCCAAGATTTCTTTGATCTGCGAATTCACGACAACGTGGTCCAACAGATCCGAATAATCGCTGATGTGGTAGCGCAGGCCATCGAAGCGCTCGTCGGCGGCCACTTCTTCGAGCATGGCCATGACCTCGTTGGCGTCGCTGATGCCGTGGAAGTGCACGTAAACACCACGATCTTCCCATTCGACATGGTATGGCATGGCAGAGTTCCTGTTGAGTTGATGGGGCCAAGACACGGGGTAACGCAGCCTCACAGATTATTGCCGACGGAGCATGGAGGTGCAAGGGGCTGACGGCTACATGACGACCGGCCGTCGCGCGCGTGAAAGCGGGAACTTGACATTGCAGAGCGTGTAGTACACACTACACACCATGACCAGCTTCGGCCAGTACCTGCGCCAACTCCGCGAAACCCGCCACGCCGCAGCGCAAGCGGCCGATGTGGGGCGCTACACGCTGCGTTCGGTGGCGGCCAATGCGGGGCTCGAGCCGTCTTATCTATCTAAAATTGAACGGGATATTCAGCCACCACCTTCGGAGGCTAAGGTCCGTGCCCTTGCCGAGGCTCTTGGCGAAGATGCCGACGTCCTTTTGGCGCTCGCTGGCAAAGTCTCTGGCGACCTGCTCGAGGCGATTCGCAAGCGCCCGCAGTTGTTCGCCCACATCATTCGCGAGTTGAAAGACATGCCGGATCACGCGGTGCTGCGCATCGTGCGCGAGGTCCGCGACGGCCAGTGGTAGCATCCACCAAGGGTGCAAACAGGGGGAATTATGCTCGAAATGCGTCACAATCAGCTACAGTTCAGCTTTGGCGAGGTCCACCCCAGCGCGCTGCTGACACTTAGCTTTCAGCGCACCCTGCGCATCCCGGACGACGGTCGCAACTACCCACTGCCGCCCGGAATGGGGCCGTTTCCTCTGCGGCATGTAGACGATTACGCGGCACAATTGCCGACCGACTGGCTGCAGCACGGCGGAGTGATGCTGCCGATGTGGCAGGCCGAGGCGCTGTGGCTGTCGATCCGCGCCGGGTACGACGGCGAGCGGGGTGCCGATTATCCGTTTGCGATCAAGGTAGCTGCGGGCAAGCGCAGTGCGGTGACAGGCAAGACTTGGCAAGCAGGGCTAAATCGCGACCCGCAGGATTACTTGGTGGCGCCGATGCAGCCGTGGCTCGACGGATTTTGCGTCGAAAAGGGCCTGATTCGACAGTTTGTGGCGATGCCGCTGGGCCAGGGCTATACGGTCGAAGAACAGCTTGACGGCAAAGCGGAATTTGGCGGCCTGCAGCTCGAGGTGTTTCCTATGAAGCGGGCGGCATTCGAGAAGCGCTTTCCGGTGCGGCCCAAAGATCCTGAAAATATTGACTATTGTGACCAGGTGATGATGCCGTGCGCCGCGGCACCGGGCATGGCGATGGGCCTGGGCGCGGGTGGCATGATGCGCCAAGAGATCAGCGAAGACCCCTATCGCGAAGACGAGTGGGACCTGGAGCGCGGCCAGCGCTGCTTTGTCCACCTGTGCAATAGTGCGATATGGCAGCAGATTACCGGTAACGCCCCGCCTAGCGTGCCGCCAACCGCCAAAGACTATGCGTGGGCGGGCCTGCCCTGGTTCGAATACTATGGCGACGCACCCGCCGTAGAAGGTGGCGCGCTGCTAGGGGCGATTAAGTCCGTGTTTAGTCTGGGGAAGTCGAAGGGCGCATCGCCCTTGCCCGACAACGAACCGGCGGTACCTAAGGTGGTGATCGGGCTGGAGCCGCGCAAGAACCATCGGGTGCGGATTGGCGAATTCTAGCCCGCGGGTTCGCTACTTGCCGGTGAGCGGCCGCGGCAAGAACACGCCTGACTGCTGGCGACGCTGGGTGGCGATCCACTCGCGCGCCTCGACCACGCTGGCAAAAATGCCGGTGCGGCCGGGGACGGGCTTGGCCGCGCACCAGACCTCTACGAGCGCCACCACGGCAGGATTCGTGGCCACAAACGCCTCGCAGATGCGCGGATTGGTGAGCTGGTGGGCCCGATCGAGGGCCGTCGCCTCGCCGACATCCACTTCCGACACTTCGTACGACTCCACATCCAAGAAATCGCTGATGGTGTAGCGCAGCTCGTCAAAGCGCACATCGCCGGCAATTTGTACGACGAAGTCGATCATGTCGGCAGCCGCGACGGCACCGTACACGCGCATGTACAGGCCCTTATCTTCCCAACGGAGCTCATGGGGCATGGTCTAGTCCTCGAACGGCTGTGCGGGGGTCGTCAGGGGACAGCTCGGCTGCATCATTACCGACAGGCGGCGACTGCGCAACCACCCGTGCGGCGGTCGGATGTTGTCCGCGCGTGAATAGCCGGGGAGCCCAATGCGTTGCATAGGCTAGCGGCGAATGCCGCAGCTGGAGCGCACATGAACTACCGCAGCTTGGGAATCGCCGCCATCGCCTGCATGATCGCGACGCCGGCTTTGGCCGATGACTGGCAAGAGGGCGTCGACGACAGCGGCATGGTCGCGATTGCGCAAGGGGTTTACGCCGTTGCGGGCAGCGGCACGCCCATGTGGTACGCCGCGCCCAGCTACTACTCGTGCAGCGGCGGCGTGTGGTCGGCCTCGCAAGGTGGCGACGCGGCGTGGCAAACGGTAGCCGTTGCGAGCCTGCCGCAGGACTTGGCCTATGCCATTGACGCCGCTGGTCACGCCCAATATGGCTTGTGCCCCGGCGACCCGCTGCCGCCCCCCGTGGCAACGTACCTGGGTGGGCCGACGGTGGCCGTGATCGCTGGAATGCCGCGCATTGTGCGCTACGGTCACCTGTGGCGCGGATGGTCGCCTCGCTACGGCCGGCAGACCTTTATGCCCCCGCCGTATGCACGCCCGCAGTGGCACAACGCCGCGCCGCAAGGCGGCTATTACCACAGCCCAACGTATGCGCCGCGCTATATGGCGCCTGCGCCGGTTTACCACAGCGGTTCAGCAGGTTATGCACCCAGCTACAGCCCGCGATACGCGCCAGCGCCGCATTATGCGCCGGCCCCGAGCTATGCTCCTTCGCGGCCCATGGCCCCCTCGGGCGGCGGTTGGGGTGGCGGGCGCGGTGGCAGCTGGGGCGGCGGCCACCAAGGCGGCGGCGGGGGCCACGGCGGCGGCGGGGGCGGCGGTGGTGGTCGCGGCGGCCGGCGCTAACAACCTACATGTCCATGCCGCCCATGCTGTTGCCCGAGTCGGTGGCCGCAGCGTCCGCAGCGGTACCATCGGCCGCTGTCGCATCGCCGTTTGTCGCGTCAGCTGCATCTTCGTGCTTCGACGCTTCGCAGCCTTGGGCCAGCGCCAGTAGCAATGCCAGCGCCAAGAGAATCGTGTTCCTTTTCATGATAAACTTACCCTCCCTGATCGGTATGTCTAGGGCGATGGCGCCGCCGGTAGGCCAAGGACATAGGCCGCGACCGCCGCAGCGTCGCCAGGGCTGAGCTGGACGCCCGTATGGCGCGCCGCCGGCACTAGCTCCGGCATGGTCAAAAGCGTCTGCACATAGCCCACTTGCAAGCGCACGGCACAGCCATCGAGCGTCGGGCCCTGCATGGTGCCACTGCCAGCAGCCACGTGGCAGGTCGGACAGCCGGCTTTCGCATACAAAGCGGCGCCGCGCTGGAGCAAATCCGCAGTCGGCGTGGGCGCTTGCGCCAGTGGCACCCGATCATCGCCCTGGCTACCCTGCAGCCACGCCGCTAGCTGCTGGGCCTGCGCACCGGTGATGCCTAAGACCGGCATGCGCTCGGCTTGGTTCATCCGCACAGTCACGGGCGACTGCAAAAAACTCTCTATCCACGCACGGTTAAGACGCGAGCCGGCGCCGTCGAGGGCGACCTTGGCCACCTCGCCGCCGTGACCGCCCACAGTGTGGCAGACAAGGCAGCGGAATCGGTCGATCAGGCGCCCAGTTTCGCCAGCAGGCAAGCGCCGTTCAGGCGGATCGTGGTTGCGCAAGTAGCCGGCCGGCAAGGGCTGGGCGCGCAGGCTCGCCAAAGCGGTACCGATGGCCAGCGCGTCTGCGGGCGCAAGCCCCGGCATGGTGGGCATACGCGACGGCATGGCGCCCTTTTGATCAAAGGCGGTGGGCACTTGCAGCTTAAGCGCAACCCAACTTGGCACGTCGGGCTGGCTCGTACCGGTCGATGTTTTCGGCAGATCGACCACCAAACGGTCGCCCAGGCGGTCGAGGGCCGGCGCGATCGGCTCGCCCAAGGGGCCCCCGAGGCGATGACAGCCAGCACAACCCAGTTCGCCAAATAGCTTTTTACCCTGTTCGGCCAACGCCGGCTGCACCGGCGCCTCGCGCTGCTTCCAGGGCGCCACGCCACTGTCGGCCAGCCAGTCTTCGCCAGCATACGTCGCGATATCCATGGCTTCTTGGCGATCGAGCTGAAAGCCCGGCATCTGCGTATGCGGCCGCAAGCGGTGCGTGTCGAGCAAAAGCGTGTAGATCCAGGCAGGTTGCAGCTTCATGCCGGCCAGCGCCAGATCCGGGCCCACCTCGCCACCGCGGCCGTCTATCCTGTGGCACGTCGCACAACGCCTTGCCGCCACAGCTTTTTTGCCGCGCTCGCCGTCGCCGCTCAGGTCGCTGGGCAGCGGCGCGAGCGCGGGACCGGGCACACTCCACAAGAAGGCCAGCAAGGCTTCGATCTGCTGGGACTGCAAGCGAAAAGTGGGCATACGGTGGCTCGGCAGCAGCTTGCCCGGGTCGGTCAGCCAGGTGCGCACAAAATCGGGCGACACGGCATCGCGCAAGCCACTGAGTTCTGGAGCGAAGTCGGGCCGCGGCACCCCTGGGATGGCGTGGCAGCTCGCACAGCCCTTGCTGGCCAAAAGCTGCCTACCTTTAGCCACTTGCGGCACGGGCGGCTGAATGCCCAAGTGGCACCGCCCGCACGCCGCCGCTTGCTCGGCCGGGGTCCGCAGCGGCCGCTCCCAGTCAGAGCTCGCCCAATGCGCGGCGTCTTTGCTGGTCGCATAGCCCTGGCCGCCGTGGCAAGGTGTGCAGCCAAAGCGCTCGGGTGGGTGGGAATCCTCGAGCCATTTCGGATGCTTAGGAGCCTCGTGGCACAACTCACAGCGATCGACCACCGCCAGTTCGGGCACCAGGCGCTGCTGAAACTGCGCCGGCCGCTGGGCATCGCACAGCAGGGCGTAGCCAAACAGCCCGGCACAGGCCAGGGCCGACAGGGCAAAGACCCAATGCAACCAAACAGGTAGCTTCATTTGGGCCACCACATCAGTGCCCAGGCCGGGCCGCGAAACAGGGTGCCCACCACCGTGGTGACCGCCATAAACAACAGCAGCGCCGCAAACAGGGCCTGCGCAATGCGACGTTCTTTGGGCAAGTAACGACCCACTCCCTCCGCGTGAGTGTCGAGGTACGGCAGCAGCGCCAGCCCCAGCAGCGTCGCCGCCGGCACAAACACGCCGCCCCAAAACGCCGAGTAGTGCGCCAGCTCTTGCACGCCCAAGAAATACCACGGCGCTTTTGCAGGGTTCGGCGTACGCGACGGATCGGCCTCGGCCTCGAGCGGCGCCTGCAGCCACAGCGCCAGCGCCAAGAGCGTCGCGGTAACCACCAGAGTTACAATAAGTTCGCGGTAGACCAGATGCGGCCACGCCGGCACCAACTTGTGACCCTCGTCGCCGCGCCCGCCGCCCGGAGCGTGCTCGCTGACCACCAGCCCGCCGTCTTTGCGCACGCGAAACAGGTGAAAACCTACGATTAGAAATAAGATCGCCGGCAGCGCCACGCAGTGCAGCACATAGAAACGCAAAAGGGCCGACTCGCCCACGCTGCGATCGCCCAGGATCAACTGACGAAAATGGTCACCCACCAGGGGCACGGCGGCGGCCATGTTCGAGCCCACCGTAACTGCCCAATACGCAAGCTGATCCCAGGGAAGCAGGTAGCCGGTAAAGCTCAGCGCCAGGGTCAAAAACCACAGCGCCACGCCCGCGACCCAGTTGGCCTGGCGACTGCCCTTGTAACCGCTCGCCATGTACACCCGCAGCATATGCACCGTGACGATCGCCACCATAGCGTGAGCGGCCCAGCGATGCGCATTGCGGGTCAGCGTACCGAGGGGCACCACAAATGCCAGGTCCTTCATCGAGCGCCACGCCGCATCGGGATGGGGAATGTAGTAGAACATCAAGTAGATACCGGTAACCGTCAGCTGCAGAGCGAGCACCAGCGAGACGAGACCCGCGGCCCAGGTGGCGCGAAACTTCAGGCTCTCGGGGCGGATCTTGGGCGGATGCAGGTGCAGTAGCAGCGACGACAGCATCGCCTTGACCGAGGCGCGCTCGTCGCGGGGCCAGCCGACGCGCCACAGGGAATTCCAGATGCTTTTTAACCAGTTCAGCATCGTCTACCCCACCTGGAGGCGCGCTTCGCCGGGCACGGTTTGGCTTAGGTCGGCGATCAGGTTGCCGCGGACGTCGCGCAAGAGGCGCACATGGCTCAGGTCGCGCGGCGCCGGCCCACCGGTAACGTGGCCGTGTTCGTCGTACGTGCTGCCGTGGCATGGGCAGACAAAGCCCCCCTCGGCCGCCTCGCGCACGGTGCAGCCCAAGTGGGTGCAAGTGGCCGACATGGCAGACAAACCCTTGGAGTCGCGGCCGACAAATAGGCCGGCGTCGCCCACGTAGACGCGGCTACTGACAAAGCGGTCGAGGTGCCCCAAGTTGCGGCGCTGCGACGGGCCGTAGCTGACCGGCGCCCTGGCGAAACGTAAGCTGGCCCAAGCGGCCTCGGCGCTGAGGGCGACCAGGGCCGCGCCGCCGAGTTTGCCTAAGAAATTGCGGCGATCGCTGCTGTGCTCGTCCATGTTACTTCGCCTTGAGCACTACGGGCAGCGCGGTCGGCGCCCCCGCAGTCACAGTGACGGAAAGATCGGCCGCGCCTAGCTTCTCGTGCCACACCCCCAGCGTGTAACTGCCTGGCGCCAAACCCGAAAGCGCAAACTTGCCGTCTTTGTCGCTGACCGCGAACTGGGGCGTGTCGAGCACCACCACATACGAGATCATGTCGTCGTGCACCTTGCACAGCTGGCGATAGACGCCCGACTTGGCAAAAACATGGGTCTTTTTTTGCCCTTGCGGCCAGGTGCCCAGGTCGTACTTCTCGCCGTCGATGGTATAGACGTTGTGGGCCACGGGGTCGGAGTTCAGAAACTCGACCGTCCAGCCCTTGGCGATAGGCAGAATGCGCGGCGTGAATACCAAGCCCTTTTGGTCAAGCGTTACGGTCTTTTGGCCAAGCGGCACTGCCACGGGCCCCTGTTTGACATACACAATCGCACCCGCGCGGTGCTTGGGGATCGGCGCCGCCACCGTACCGGCGATCGACCCCGTGTCGGCCACGGCGGGCAAAGAGGTGATAACCGAGCACAGCAGCAGCGAAATTAGGGTCAACAAGCGAATCAGCATGGCATCCTCCGTAGCGGGCGTGGGGTGGTTAGAACGCGGCTGAGAATCCCGCAGAAACGGCGCGCAGGTCGGCTCTTTCGCCCGGATCGGCACCGACGCCGGCATCTATCCGCAGCAGCAGATTGGGCCGCAGCACCCAGGTGCCCTGCAGCGAGGTCAGGTAGCGCTGATCGGGCTTGCCGTCGCCGTAGTCCAGGCTCGAACCCTCAAAGCGCAGGGTGGGCACGAACACGGCGTTCACCATCCAGGTCAGCTCGGCAAAGGCCATGTCGATGTTCATCTTCTTGCCGGTGGCGGCGGTCGGCTGGTTGTGGCTTTGGCGCACGCCCACCACATCGAGCAGCAAGTCGTCGAAGATGGCGTGCAGGTCGACGCCGATGCGCAAGAAGTCGTCGTCGTGGATCGGCATTCCGGTGTTGTCGAGCAGGCCGCTGCGGCCCGACCAGGCCGAAAAACCAAGCGAGAGGCTGCGTTCACTCCAGGCGGCGCCACCGGCTGTGGCATCGAGGCCATCGAGGCGCATGCCGCCCAGCTTACCCTCGACCCGACCGTAAAAATCCTTGCGCGCACTGGTACTTGCGGGGGCATTCTCGACTGCGCCCACCGCCCAGGCCGCGCGCCCAGCCACTACGCCCGACAATTCGAGACCCGTGGCGCTCATCTCGGGCGAAAACGTGTTTAGTTGCACGGTATTGGTCGTGAGCCGCAGCTGGTGATTGAAGATGCCGCGGTGGATCGACACGCCGTGCAGCTCGGGCTCGAAACGACCCACCCGCACGTGCAGCGCCGTGGGCCCCGCCGGTGTCAGCACCGCAAAGCTGCGCTCGACCGCGATCGGCTCGTGGCCACCCACATCGACCGAGGCAAAGTAACCACCGATATCGCCAAACGTTCCGCCGGCGCGCAGCCCCACGTGACCACCCAGAGTACCCAGCGCCGTGGCGTGCTCGTTGTGGCCGTCGCTCATCGCCATACCAGCCATCGCCGCGCCGTGGCCGTGCCCCTCGGGTTCGGGGCCAAAAGTGGCCTTGCCGTCGATCAGTAGCGACAGGGGCAGCTGGCGGGCGAACTGACCCGGCCAAACCGCAGCCGGCCAGCGGTCTTTCATGGCATCGTTGCCCAAAGCCAGCGGCTCTTCCTTCTCGGCCGTGGTGTCGCCACCCCCTGGGAATCGATAGGCATTGCGGCGAAACGCCTCGCCAAACGGCGTCAGCTTGGGGAAGGCGATGTGGCAGGTCTGGCAACTGGTCTCGTAGCGGCGGGCAAAGGCGGGGATGGCCTGGGCCTGACCGGCCAAAAGCAGCACGGTCGCGGCCACCAACAAAGCGGCAATACGCTGAAAAAGCATGGCAAGCTCCTGAGCTATGGGCATCGAGGTCGGGCCGACGGCAAAAAGCGCCGGGCGGCCGTGCAATCGCTGGGCGACGGCAAGGACCTAGATGAGCATGCTCAGGGTCAGCAGGTACGTGCGAGTGCGCGGCTGAGGGGGCGCGCGGGCGCGAAATACCAGCGGTTGTAGGTGACTGGGCCCCATCGCCACGGCCAGCGGCAGAGACGGCGCGACGGCTAGGTTGGGCGCCGCCAAGGTGCTGTTGTCGTGGTCGGGGGCCAGCTCGGCATCCACCGCGCGCTGGTTGTGGTCGCCGCAGCCGCAATGCCCCTCGTCGTGCCAGCCGGGGGCCTGGCGCAGCTTGGCGCAGCAGGCGTGCTCGGGCTCGGCGCCAGTCAAGACCTTGCTGACCGCGCACGAGCCGCACAGGCACAGGTGTTCAAGCCCCGAAAACTGCGCCACAATCATGACGAGCATGACGAGCGCGGTCCAGAGGGTGGGCAGGCGTTGCGGCATCGCTCGAAGGGGCCGGCTACAGGCAGGCAGGCAAGTCTACGCTGGCAGATGGCCGCAGCGTTTGCAAGAAGATTCTTAGATTCTGGGGCTTGGCTGTCACCCGCGCGTCATGGTCCAGGGGGGAGCAAGTGCCGACAACTACATAGCGTTTGCAGCATAGGCTGGGGCGGTGATTGGCTTGCTGCAGCCGGCGTGGCACGCTTGTGCGGTGTGGCTTACCTACCGGGCCGCAGCCGAGCGCACTATGCCCCGCGACCTCATCCTTTCAAGCGGTTTCTTGGCCTTCGCCCGCCACCTAGGCGTCGTACAAGCCCTGCGCGCAGCCAACGAACTGCCCGCGGCGGTGGTCGGCACCTCGTCGGGCGCGGTGGTGGGGGCGCTAACGTGCGCAGGGGTGCCCCCAGAGACAATTCTGCGTGATCTTGAAGGGATGATCCCCTGGCGCGGCATGCGACTGCACGCCCGGCCGTGGCAAGGCCTGTGCGAGGCGCCAGCTCTGAGGGCCCTGCTCGAGCGCTATCTACCTGCCCGAATAGAGGATCTGCCTACTCCACTGGCCGTGGGCGTGGTGGCTCCGGGCAAGCAGCACCGGCTTTTGACCGAAGGGCCACTGGTCGAGGCGGTGCTGGCGTCGTGCGCTATGCCGGGCATTTTTGCGCCCATCGTGGTGGCGGGGGTGTCCATGGCCGATGGCGGCGCCGTCGATCGGGTGGCGGTCGATCCGTGGCGGCGGTGGCGACCGGGGCGGCAGGCGTGGGTGCACCAGGTGGCGCGTACGGCAGGGGTCGACCGCAGCGAGGGTCGCGCGGGCACCACGTGGATCGAAACCCCGCGTTCGGGCGCCAGTTTCTTGAGCTTGGGGGATGTGCGCGGCCAGGCCGAGGTGGCGCGGCAACTGGCAGCAGCTGTGCTGGCGCGCGCCAAACAAAACCACGAGTAATTTCAGGATGTAGAAAATGGCTGCTACGTTCTGCGAGACGTGGGCTAGCGGACGAAGATGGCGAAATCGACCTGCAGCGTCACGCTGGTGGGGCCGCAGGTGTTGGTCCACACCGAGTTGCCGCAGCCGTTGTTGTTCACATAGTTGTCGCCAAAGCCCATGGGGCCGGGGTGGTAGCCAAAGCTGGGCTCGGCCTCGTAGGTGAGCGGATAGCCGCCGCTGCTGGGGCGAATGTGGTAGCCGCCGTAGCCGCCCTGCACATTGTGGCCGTTGCAGCTGACGATCGCGCAGACGGGCGTGATTTCCGTACCGATGCGCACGGTGTTTTGCGCGTCGCTGCCACCGGCTCCAGTAGAATTAACGATGAACGGCAAGGCGTTGTCGATGAACACGTCGCCAACATTGCGGGAATAGGCGCCCGGTGTCGCGACGCTGCCCGAGGTGTCGATCTTGCCCGTGCTGAGCGCGGTGTTGGCGGGTGCCGCGAGCCAATCGGCCATGGTCTTGCCCTGTAGGCCGCTGACCACGGTGCCGCGCGCCCAGGCGGAGGGGGTGTTCCAGTCGGCGCCCTCTTTGTGGGCCCAGACCAAGATCTCGCTGCCGGCGATGCTGCCAAAGCTGGAGCCCTTGTAGTCATTTTGCAGGGCGCTGCCCACCACGCCGAACTGCTTGTCGGCCTTTAGCCAGAAGTCGGTGTCGCCGTAACTGCGTATGGCGCCGTCGTTGGTGTCGAGGTTGAAGACCAGGGTCCAGCCGCCGCCCGCCAAGGTCATCTCGCAGTAGGCCTCGTACGCGGGGTTGCCGCTGGCCACGCCGTCGGGGTCGAGCCAGTAGCTGCCGGTTTTGCTGGCGGGATTCATGCTCAAGATTTGCTTGCACGACGAGCCGGGGTTGTCTTTGCTGCCCGGGGGCAAGGTGAGGAGCAGCGGGAAAAAGGCTTTGCCGTTGCACACATACATGGCGTTGTCTTTGGGGTTGGCGTACATGTAGCCAAAGTGGCCGGCGTCGCAGGTGATGGGGTGCGCCGTGGCGACCTTGAGCTGCAAGCCGCCGTTTAGGATCAAGTCGCCCTGCACTTGCACCTTCTTGTTCGACAGGGTCTGCAACTTGAGCGCCCAGTTGAACTTGCCGTCGAAACCGCCGCTGCCGCCGCCCGCCTTCTTGTCTTTGACGATGATGGACCAGCTGCCTGCCGGGTTCTTGCCCACCCAGTTCTTGTTCAGGTCGCCTGACACGAGCGGCGTGGTGTCGTTGAACGCGGCGGTCAGGGTGGTGCCGGTGCTACCGCCGTTGTAGAGCACGTAGGGTGTGGCTTCGCCAGGGGCATAAACTTCTGCGTAAACATTGGTTAAATCGGAATTAGTAACCGTGAGCGTAAACCACAGCTTTTGCGCGAGGCCGACATCGGGGAAGACGAGGGAGTCGGACACGCCGGCGCCCAGCCCGTCAGGGATAGCGACATCGGTAGTTCCGGCCTGTACATCGATGAATTGGTTGCTGATTAGCCCGTTCGACACCTCGTCGAGACCGTCGGGCGGCAGGTCTTTTTCGGTCAGGGCGGCGCAGGCCACGCTGCCATCGACGTTGAAGCCCTTGCTCCATAGGCCGGTGCCGCAGGGTTTGCCAGTCTGTGGGATGGCGGGCAAGCCTTTTATATCTGTGTAATTACCTGTAGTTGCCACCTTAGCGAGCGCTGGAGCGTTGCTCAGGTCGGCATAGTCGCCCGTGCCCGCGACCTTAGCGAGCGCCGACGACTTGACGAAATCGATCAAATCCGCGGACTTGGCATACGCAGCCAGGTCGCCACTTTTGGCGTAACCACTGAGCTCGGCAGCCTTGGCGTACGGGGCGAGATCCGTAGACTTGGCATAGGGTTGCAGCACTGCCGCATCGAGGGCGCTGGCCTTGAGGCAGCCCGAGCAATCGAGACCCTCGGCCACTGCGGCCCGCAGCGCATAGGCGGTGGCTGCGAGCGGCCGGCGGGCAAGCTCAGGATCGGCGGCCACTTGCAACCCCAACCACGCCCCGGCAAGCGATAAGGTGGCGGGGTCGAGCGGCGTCTTGCTGCCCAAAAGATACGAGAACTGGCCATTCTTGGTAGTAACATTGAGTGGCCCTTCGCTCCACACCGGTGAACCACCTGATTCAGCAGCGTAAATCGCAAAGATGAGCGGATACGTGCCATCGGCAACCGGACCGCCGCCGACCGAGGTGAGCGCGCCTTCGATCGCCGTAGTCTTGGGCGTGGCGGCCAGCGCTTGGGCGGCGATTAGACCGGCGAGCAAGGCGGCGAGCGGCAACGCGCGGAACAATCGGCGGACACAACTGGGCGAACGCGACATGGCAAACTCCGGCAAGATTGGGCCCAAAGGCCCCGCAACTGTGCGCTGGCCTTGCAGGTTCGTCAAGCGGTGAGCGAGCGCCTGGGCGGGCGGCTGCACGCGCTCGCGCGATGGGTCGACCTGCGAACCATGAGTAATTTCGCGATGTAGAAAATGGCTGCCACTTGTATTCGTCCAGTTGCCATCGCCGCCGCACTGCCCCACACTCGCCATACCTTCGTCGCGGAGTTCGAGTGGGCAACGCGACGGGCGCGCGAGGACTCGATGGCCATAGCGGCAAAAAATCTAGGCTCGCCGCGCAATTGGCCCCTGCTGGTGGCGGCGCTGGCAACGCTGCTGTGCACGCTGGTTCTGGCCGGGCACAAGGGTGGCCTATACAGCATTCCGGCGCTCGATTCGTGGGAGCTCGACACGGTCGATGCGCGTTTTGCCCTGCGCGGTCCGCTCAAGCCCCTGGGCGACGACATCGTGATTGTGGGTTTTGACGACCAGCTGCGGCGGCAGGCGCCCGAAGTGCTGCAACAGCGCGCCGGGTGGGCACGTTTTCTAGATTCGCTGGCCAATTACCAACCGCGCAGCGTGGCGCTCGACGCCTTTTTTGCCGAGCCCGAGCAGGTGCTGCCCGCCGCGACGGTGACGCAGGTCGACGATGCCTTGCAAGCGCTGGAACTGGCTAAAGAAACCACATCTACAGCCCAGCTAGCGGCGCTGCAGGCCTTGCGAGCCGTGCGCGATGCCACCCGCGGCGACGAGAAGATGGCGGCAGCGGTGCAGCGGGCGGGCAATGTGCTGCTGGCGTCGCTGTTCTTTGTCGACGATGGCGAGGACCGGCCAGCGCCTCGCAACACCCCAGAACCGCCGGGGATTCGCGGAGCGCGCGTGGCGGATGCGGCGGTGCTCGAGCGGCCGGCCGGGCTGCGCCCCTTGCGCGCCGAAGCCCAGGTGTACGGTTCGCTGCCGGCGTTTGCCCGGGCGGCGGCGGGCGGCGGTGCGGTCAATGTGCTGCGCGATCAAGGTGGTGCGGTGCGACGGGTGCCGCTGGTGGTCGAGCACGCCGGGCGCTATTACCTGCCGCTGGGTCTGACGCTGGCGGCGCACGCCAAGGGGCTGGGGGGCAAGCGGCCGGCGACGGCGAGTTACGCGGCCGGTGCGCGCGAATTAACTTTAGGCGACAAGGTGTTGCCCGTCGATCCGCGCGCGATCGCTACACTGGGTTGGCTGGGGCCCAGTGGCACTTTTCCGTACTACTCGGCGGCCGACGTGCTGACGGGCCAAGTGCCCCGCGCCAAGCTGGCCGACAAGCTGGTTGTGGTGGGCTATACCGATGCGGCGCGCGACCGGGTGACGACGCCATTTTCGCCGGCGCAGCCTGGGGTTGAGGTGCACGCGACCCTGGCGCACAACGCCATTTATGGCGGGCTGCTGAAGGGCGCTCCGGGCTGGCTATCGCTGCTGGTGGTACTGGCGGCGGGCGCGGTGATGACGGGACTACAGCTGCGGCGAGTGCGGCAAAAGCGCATGTGGCTGGTGGGTGTGGCGGGTGCGGCGCTGGCGACGACTTGGCTCGCGACCGCACAACTACTGTTTTTGCAAGGATTTATTGTCGAACTGGCCGCACCGCTGGCGTCGCTGGTGCTGGTGGCACTGGCGTCGATCTCGACCGCCCTGGTGACCGAAGGGCGCGAAAAGGCGCATCTTCGCAAGGCTTTTGCCCACTATGTGTCGGATCAGCTGGTCGACCGCATCCTGGCCGACCCCGAGCGGGTGCGCCTGGGCGGCGAACGGCGCGAGCTGAGCGTGCTGTTTTCGGATATTCGTGGGTTTTCAAAGTTCTCGGAACAGATGGAACCTGAGGCGCTGTCTGCGTTTTTGAACGAATACCTGACGCCGATGACCCGCATTGTGCTCGACCAGGGCGGCATGCTCGACAAGTATATTGGCGACGCGGTGATGGCGGTGTTTGGCGCGCCGCTGCCCATGGACGACCACACGGCGGCGATGTGTCGCACCGCCCTGCAAATGCAGACAAGTCTTGAGCAATCGCGCAAGGACTGGACGGTGCGCGGGCTGCCGGCGATCGAGATTGGCGTGGGTCTAAACGCCGGGCCGATGTCGGTGGGCAACATGGGCTCCGAGATGCGCTTTGATTATACGGTGATGGGCGACGCGGTGAACCTCGCCTCGCGCCTAGAGGGCCTGACCAAGGAATACCATTGCGCAATCTTGTGTGGACCGCGGGTGCCCGAGCTAGCGGGGCCGGGGTTTGTGTTTCGCGAGCTCGATTTTGTGCGCGTCAAAGGCCGCGGCGGTGCCGAGCGCGTCTATGAGCTAGTGGGGAGCGCCGAGGCCTGCCCGCTCGACGCCAAGTGCCTTGAACTGTATGCTACAGGCTTGGTTGCGTACCGTGCGCACAAGTGGCCCGAGGCGGAAGCGGCCTTGGAGCAGTTGCTTGAACGCGCGCCCGGCGATGGCCCGGCGGCGGTGTTGCTGCAGCGCGTGCGGGCCTTGGCCAGCGAGCCGCCGGCTAGCGATTGGGATGGTGTGTATGAACAGCGCAACAAGTAAGCAATTCAGCATGTTTCTACCCATGCTACTGGCGTGGGCACTCGCCCTGACCGCGTGCGGCAAGACAGACGCGCCGCCAGCAAGCGACCTACCGGCCGGCGAAGTCGAAGCCGTTGAAGGTGCCGTAACGGCCCAGCGTGCCGAAGCCAAGCCGCGACCGCTGACTGTAAAAGCGCCTGTCTTTTCGGATGATACGGTCACTACGCCGCCGGGAAGCGCGGTGACGATTCGCCTGCTGCACAACCTGGCGCAGTGGCACCTGGAGGGTGGGCTGAGTAAGCGCGTCGACCAGAGCGCCGCCTTTGCTGCACCGCGCGACGCCACCCCACAACCCCTTGCAGCGAAACCAGAAGCTACGGTTACGGCCTCGGCTGGGCGGCACAGCGAACACGAAGCGGCAGGTTCGGCCGAGAGTGCCGTGCGCGCACCTGAGCCAGCAGCACCCACCCCGCCACCGACACCCGCAGCCGAAATTGCCAAGCAGGCCGATAACGCCAACCCCACACCGCCGGCCAAGGCCGCGCACGCTCCGCCGGCGGCGCGCGCGCCCAGCGGCGGCCAAGACACCATCAAACTCGCCGAAAAGAGTATGGATATTCCCGCACCACCACCGCCACCGGCACCGATCGAGCAACCTCGCACAGTGCGCAGCGAAGGCGGCGGCGGCGCGAGCAAGTCGGGCGGCAGTGGCGAGCGCGCGGCGGGCGCGGCGGGCGCGGCGGGCGACGTCGAAGTCGTCAAGTCGCTGGTGGTTGAGGTGCAAGAGGCCCTGCGGCCCGAGCTAACGGCGCTGACGAGCAAGCTGCGCACGGCGATGAGCAAGTGCGTCAGTGCGGCAGTTTCCGAAGGCGGCGAGCTGCCATCCCTGCTAAAGGTGGTGCTAACTCTGGGCACGGACGGCTCGTTTAGCCAAGTCGAGGTCACGGGCCTGACGGGCACCGCGGCGCAGTGCGTCAAAGCGCGCTGGCTGGCGGCCAAGGGGCTGCCCAAGGTCGACGCGCCGGCGAGTATGGCGGTGACCTACACGTTTAAGTTGAGCGACATGTAGCAAGTTCGAGAACTTGTGAAGACGCCTGGACGTAACCTGCGGGATATGGCGCAATAGATCTCCGCGGCGCTCGGCGTTGCCAAGGGGGACTATGTCGCACAATCGCTGGCTCGTATTGACTATTTTCGCCATCTGGGCCGTCGCGTGCAGCGACACGACCGCCCCCGCCACCCTTAGCACCGCCGATACGAGCGTGGGCAGCCCCGACAGCAGCCTGGGCGACAGCGCCGACGTAAGCCAAACGTGCTACAGCTGCCACGGCGACCCCGCCCAAGGCAACGAGGCACCGCCGCTGGGCACCAAGGGTGAGGAATTACCTACGGATCCGGCCGTAGGCGCCCACCAGAACCACCTAGAGGCGAGCGACTGGCACCGCACCGTACAGTGCGCCGAATGCCACGTAGTGCCCACGGCGATGGACCACAAGAACGGCACGATTGACTTTGCTTTTAGCGGAGTTGCTATCTCTGCCGGCGCAACACCGACCTTTGCGGCCGACACGTTGAGCTGCAGCGGCGGCTACTGCCACGGCGCCAGCCTGCGGCCCGCCAAAGCCGGTGGCAGCAACGAACGCACCCCCATTTGGAACCAGATGGACGGCACCTTCAACGCCTGCGGCACCGCCTGCCACACCTTGCCACCGGGCGGCAACCACCCGCAAAATACCGCCTGCGAAAAGTGCCACGGCAGCGTGATTGCCAGCTTTGACCCGGTAAAAAACAAGGTGGTATGGGTAGATGCGACCCGCCACGTAGACGGCAAGGTCGATGCCACCAGCGTGAACTGCACCAGCTGCCACGGCAACGCCGCCACGGGCGACCCGGCGCCGCCACTGGGCACCAAGGGCGAGACCGCCGTCAGCGAGGCCGCGGTGGGCGCACACCAAAACCACCTAGCGCCGTCGACATGGCACAAACAGGTCGCTTGCGAAGAGTGCCATCAAAAGCCAACAGATCCGCTGCACTCAAATGGGGTGGTCGATTTTGCCTTTGGACCGCTGGCCACCGCCAAGGGTGCCAAGCCCGCATTTGACACGGGCAAGCTGAGTTGTGCCAGCTCGTACTGCCACGGCACCACCTTATTGCCTGCGAAAGCCGGCGCCGCGGCCGCACAAGAGCCTGTATGGACTCAAGTCGACGGCACCTTTAACAAGTGCGGCACTGCCTGCCACACCTTGCCACCCGGCGGCACCCACCCCGCCGATAACAAGTGCAGCACCTGCCATGCCAGCGTGGTCGCCAGCTTTGACCCGGCCAGCAGCACCGCCACCTGGAAAGACGCCAGCTTGCACATCAACGGCAAGATCGAAGCCGGCGGCTACCACACCCTGCCCGGCTGGGTGGGCGCCAAATTCTTGAGCAATGGCACGGTGAACAAAGACCACCACGGCGCGACGTTCTTTGTGGCCAACCAACAGCGCGACGACAAGAACACCCTATGCACCCAATGCCACGGCACCGATTACAACGGCGGAAGTGCTGGCGTTTCGTGCAACAACAACGGCGCGGGCTGCCACGGCAAGAACCCGGCGGGCGGCACTGGCGGCAACTGGCAGGCCTGCAACTTCTGCCACGGCAGCGCCACCCAGAACAACCCCGCGATCGGCGTGGGCAACGAGCAGACCAGCGCCAGCCTAGCCGTCGGCCGCCACAGCGTGCACTTGAGCGCCAGCAGCACCCACGTCGCCTTTGACTGCAGCCGCTGCCACACCGTGCCGCCGGCGAGTAACGTCGCCCACGCGCTGGAGTATGTACCCAGCCTAGACCTCGGCAGCGCGGGACATCACGGCGACGTCACCTTTCTAGCCGCGCCCACGGCCTTTAACGCGACGGGCAGCATGGCCTGGAATGTGGCCGGAACCCAAGGCAATCCCGTCAGCGCCCGCGGCAATTGCACGGGTGCCTGCCACAGCAACGGCCGCGGCGGCCCCCCTGCCGTCTCGCCCTACTGGGCCGGCGGCACCTGGACCGCGGGCAGCTGCGGCAACTGCCACGCCGCCTCGCCCAACACCAAGCACCACGGCACCCACGTAAACGGCGACGTCAACTTGGCCTGCAGCAGCTGCCACCCCGGCGCAAACGAAGCCACGCACTTGAACGGCATTCGCGACGTCAAAACTAGCATCTCGGGCGCGCCCTATACGGGCAGCGTGACGGCGGCGTTTGGCGTGACGAGCAAGTGCAGCAACGGCGTGACATGCAGCGGCACCTGCCACGGCGAGATCCACAACGCCCGCTGCTGGTAAGGGGTCTGCAGCCCGCTTATTTACTGCAGTCTTGCGGGCATAGCGCGGTCTCGCCCGCGTCGCAAAGCCCATCGCCGCACGCCGACTGGCATTGCCCGGCCACGCACCAGCCCGCGCCCGTAGTCGTGGTGCAGGTGGTTTTGGCCTTGGCAAGTGCTGTGGGTATGCCCAGAAAGCAGCTGTCGCTGGTGCAGGGGTTGCCGTCGTCCCATGTGTCGGTGCAGCTGCAGCCGATGTGGCCCAAGCTGTTGAGGCGCAGCAGCCAGCCGCCCGATAGGGCCGGAGGATCGCGCACCACTTTGCCCACTGCTAACCACCCGCCCACGCGCGGCACCAAGGCGGCGATGTTCATGTTGCCGGTATTCCAGAGGGAATCGTCGACAAAGCCCCAGAGCTTGGCGCCGCTGGTGCTGTCTAGGCTTACGGCGAAAAGACCGTCGGCGTAAAGATTGGGCGACGGGCCGAAGGCGACGATGACGCCACCCGAGGCCGAGACCGTTGTGAATTCGCTGAAGTTAAGTGGCGAGACCCACGTCCACAGCACCGCGCCCGTGGGGCTGAGGCGCGCCACAAAGCCGTGGTAATTGCCGGATGAGCTCTTGCCGGCCACCACGAAGTCGCCGTTTGGCAAGGCCACGACCGCGCTCAAGGTGGCGATGTCGAGGTCCCAGCCCTTGGCGACGTGGCCCGTGGTGTCGAGCACGATGACGCTGGTGGGTGTGGGGGCCCCAGCCATCGGCCAGCCGACCAGCACTTGGCCGCCCGTGGGCAACGCCGCCATCGCCGTAGGTACCCATAGGCCTGGCAAATTCACGGTGTTGCTGCAGTTTCCGTCGCTGGTGCAAGCGATGGTGCGCGCGTAGTTGCAGTTGCTGGTGGCCACGGCCCAGCGCAAGCCGTCGCCGTCTTCGGTTACAGCGGAGGGGTAGCCCACATCCAGCTCGCCGGTGCCCGTGATCTGGCCGTCGGCGGCGACACTGACAAAGCCGTTGCCCCAGCAGTAGAAATTGCCGCTATCGAAGATGGTGAGCAGCAGCGAGCTGCCGTCTGGCATGGCGCGCCCGGCCACGATCTCGCCGTTGAGTGCGACCAATTGCTCGCCCACAGGCTCGCCTTGGGCATTGAGGGTGACCAATCGCTGTTTTTTGTTGGCGTAATCGGTGCCAAAGGTGGTCCAGCCGCCGCCCGGCCGCGGAAAAATGCCGCCCAGCGTGTCGAGGTATTTGTTGCCCCAGGCGTCGACACCGCTGCCGCCGTACACCTTTTCGCCCACGCTGCTGGTGGTAGGTACGGGCAAGCAAACGCTGGCGGCGCATAGGCCGCACGAGCCGGCGGCGGCGCACAGGGTTGGCGCGGCCAGCACTTTGCAATCACCTGAATACACGTCGCAAGTTGTGGTGATGCACGGGTCGCCGTCACTGCAGTCTTTGGGGGTGTGGTGGCAGCCGCTGCTGGGAACGCAGCTGTCGATGGTGCACGGCTTGCCGTCGTCGCAGTTGGTGGGCGCGCCGCCCGAGCAGATTCCGCCGCCACAAGTCTGAAAGCTGGTGCAGGGGTTGCCGTCTTCGCAAAGCTCGGTGTTGGGGATATGCACGCACTCTTTGGGCAATTTGCTGGCGTAGTCGACGGTGCAGGGGTCGCCGTCGTCGCACTTGGGCCAGCCGGGCGGTGGATCGGCGACATCGGGTCCGGCATCGGTGGCAGACGTGTCCGCCGTGCTGGCGTCGGCTAATGTGGTGTCGACCAGGGCGGAGTCCGGCGGGGCAGTATCCGAGGCGGTATCTTGAGTTGCGGCATCGGCGGCGGCGACGTCGCCAGCGTCGAGGGGTGCAGTATCGAGGGGTGCAGTATCGAGGGGTGACACGTCGAGAACGGCCGTATCGAGAACGGCCGTATCGAGAACAGCTGCGTCAAGAGCGGCAATGTCTGGGGTCGTTTCTGCCGCGGTATCGACGCTGGATACGCTAGAGCTACTGGCACAGGCCCAGCACGCCAGGGCCGCGAGGCCGCACGCAAACGGTAGGCGGAGTAGGCTTGAGGCGGGGGCGGCGCTCATGGCGACCTCTTGGAACCCGGCGTGTGTGCAGCGAATCGCCGTGGTGGGGCACGGTACGATAGTGCGGGCTTGGGGTCAATTGCTAGGCACTGGGGGCACTAGGCGGCGAGCGCCGCGCCAACACAAACCGCAGCAGCAGCAAAAGCACGCCCACGCCCAGCACATTGGCCAGCGCATCGGCCCGCAGCATCCCGCGCGGACCGCCGATGCTGTAGCCTACGCCGTCGATCAGCATCACGTAGGCAATTGCTTGGTTACCCGCGGCCGAAAACAGCGTGTACTGGGTGGCAGCGGTGCGGCCGGCGTCGCCCACAATGTCGAGCACCACCGCCGAGAACGCCGCGTAGCACAGGCCCGACACAAGCAAATACGCCAGCGCGCCCACGGTGTAGGTGGTGGGGTTCAGCGGACCAAAACTCATCGCCAGCGCACACAGGGCCGTAAGCGCACCGGCCAGCAAGTAGGCGCGGCGGCGGTCGAAGCGGTCGAGCAGCGCGCCGCTGGCCAAGGCGCCAATGGCAGTCACTAGGCCGCCCCAGTAGCCGTTGATCCAGGCCACGGCGTCGTCGCTGGCGCGGTAGTCTTGGGCCACGCCCGAAAATAGGTTGAGCATCGCGGCAGTGCCCACGGGCGACAGGCAAAACAGCACGCCGGTCCAGCCGTTGCGGGCACGCAGGGTGCGCCAGGTCTCGCGGCCCATTTCGCGCAGCAAAACCCCAAGCGGCGGATGATCGCGCTCGGGCTCGTCGATGCGCAGCGCCGCCAGGGCGGGCAGAAACGTGGCGAAAAACAAGCCGATCGCCGCTGCCGTGGTCGAGATGTGCACCAGCAGCGACATCACCGCGCCGCCGCCCAGCGCGCTGCCCCCCAAATTGGCGGCGTTCGACCAGCCGGCCGCTTTGCCGCGCACCTTGATGTCGAGCGAAGTGGCCATCAGCCCGCCGTTGCACGAGCCGACGAGGCCGGTGAGCGCTGCCCCCGCCACCACTAGCGCCTTAAACAGCCCCAAACTAGTGGGCAACGGCACAAGCAGCGCCGCCGAGGTACACAGCGCGCCCAAGAACGAGACTATCACCAGCCAAATCTTGCGCTTGGGCCCGGTGTCAATGACGGGCGCCCACAGGAACTGCCAGGCGGCGGGCATGAGCGCCAGGGCGGCGATCTGGGTAATCTCTTGCACGCCTACGCCGGCCTGACGCAGCAGGTAGGGCATGGCGGCGGCCGTAAAGCCACCCGAAACGCCAAAGGGAATGTTGGTGACGCCAAAAATCCAGGGCGATACAGGGCGATGCAGGCGGGTGGCGGTGGTCATGGCGGGCAAGCTACCCGGAGTCGGCGCGACGCACAAGGGCGGATAGGCGCCGCAACGATGACCGCGCGGGCCGAGCACGCTAGGCTAGGTAAGGCCGCACGGTGGCGCGATGGGAGCGGCAATGCCAGTGAATAGTGCCCAGCTTTTTGAGGATCTAGTGACCACTCTGCAGGCCCACGCCGACCCGCAGCAAGCGGCCGCGGCCAAGGCGTACCTAAAGAGCGACCTGCAGTTTATCGGCGTGCCTGTGCCGCAGCTGGGCGAGCGCGAATTCTTTATCCGCAAAGCCATCGGCTGGGTGCTGCGCGACGTGAGCAAGCGCGATCCGCAGTGGGTGCAGGGCTTTATCGACCAGCACCGGGCGCAGATGGCCGGGCTGACGCTGCGCGAGGCGAGCAAGTACTTGACGGCACCGAAAAGCTAGCTAGTTGAAGACCTCGCCCAAGAAGCTGCGCATCGCCTGCCACGAGCGCTTGTCAGCCTTTTCGTTGTAGGCCGCGCCCTTGCTGGGGTCGTTGCCCGCGCCCGGCACGGCAAAAGCGTGCACCGCCCCACCGTAGGCCACCAGCTGCCAGTCGACCTTGGCGTCGCGCAGCTCCTTTTCGAAGGCGGCCACGTGCTCAGGCGGCACAAAGGGGTCGTCGGCGCCGTGCAAGGCCAAAATCTTGCCGGTAATCGCCTTGGCATCGGCCGGTGTGGGCGTGTCGAGCCCGCCGTGGAAGCTGACCGTGGCGTGCACCGGCGCTCCACTGCGCGCCAGCTCGAGCACCGTAGTGCCGCCAAAGCAATAGCCAATCGCGGCAACGTGCGCGGGATCGGCCTCGGGCTGGGCCAGCAGGGTGTCGAGCGCCAGACGCACGCGCTGCCTTAGCAATTTGCGGTCGGCCTTGAGCGCGCCAGACGCCGCCGCCGCTTCTTTGCCGTCTTTGGGCCGAGTATCCTTGCCATAAACATCGGCCGCCAGCGCCACATAGCCCAGCTTGGCCAGCTCTTCGGCGCGGCTGCGACTAAAGGCACTTGGGCCCATCCAATCGGGCACCACCAGCACGGCCGGGCGCTTGCCATGCAGCGCAGCGTCGAAACTAATGGTGCCTTCAAAGGTAACAGCGCCGAGCTTGTAGGTAACCGGGCGAGTTTGCACGGCGGCCTGGGCGGTACCGGCGGTACCCAAAGTGATCAGCGCGGCGAGAAGCGAGAACATACGCATCGAATTCCTAGTCGCCATCGGGCGAATCCGGGCCTTGTAGTGCCTGCCGCGGGGCTCGGCGTCAAGAGGGGGCCGCCCAAGACCATGAACCCGCAGCCAGTGCCGGGCGGTTGCCGGGAGCGGCGCAGTCTGCAAGGATTGGCCCAGCGCGCGCTGCCGCCCGCTACCCCACACCATCACGAGAGCCTTATGAATCCTGAACAAATTGCCGATGCCCTCTTTGGTCCCAACCCGCGCTACCCGCGCCAAGCCATGCAGGCGGCGCTGGACCAGTGGCCGGCGGTGCTGCCGCTGCTGCTCGAAGGCATGGCCGGCGAGCTGAACGCCCTGCGCACCGGCACCGAGCTCGAGCCCGAGGGCCGCGGCATGGTGTTGGCCATGACTTTGCTAGGGCACAAAGGCGAAAAGCGCGGCTGGCCGCTGCTGCGCGAGGTCTGCACCCTGCCCGGCGACGACTTTAGCGAGCTGGCTGGAGGCATCCAAGTCGAAGACTTGGCGGCGATTTTGGACCGCTGCTGCCCGGGGCCGTTTGCCGAGCTCGAGGTTATTTACAGCGATGCCAAGGCCAACGAGCTGGTGCGCTGGTCGGCGGGCAAGGCCCTGCAGAGCGGCGTGGCGCAAGGTAAATTTACCCGCACAGACCTGCAGGTGGCGCTGGTACGCGCTGTTGAGCAAGAGCCGGCCGACGACGAGCTGGCGACATCGGCGCGCTACGAGCTGCTGGCGATGCGACCCCTCGAGATCGCTGACAAGGTGCGCGAGCTGGCGGCGCGCGGCCTGGTCGTTGCCGACGAGGTGGGCCGCGAAACCCTCGACGAAAGGCTGCAGCCAAAGCCCGCCGACTGGGCTGACTTGCGAGCGCGCTGGCGCAGCGAGGCCGAGTATTTTGCGCCCGACGATGTGCACGATCCGCAGCGGTGGTGGATGTTCTTCCCCGCCGATGCGGCGCACGCCCAGGCCAATCCCGAGACTGGGTCGGCCACTGCGGCCCTGGTGGCCAAGCGCAGTGCCGCGCAAGCGGCGGCGGCGGCTGCGAAAAAGAAGCAGCGCAACAAGTTGGCGAAGCAGGCGCGCAAGGGCAATCGCAAGAAGTAGCCGAAACGGCAAAGACTACGAGCGCGCCCACTGCTGCAAAGCCGGCAAGTCCAGCACCACGCCCGCGATGGGCTGCGTCAGGTCGACGAAACGGTCGAGCGTATGGCCAGTGCCAATGGGCGACCAGGGCGGCGGCGGCTGCTGCCACGAGCCGTCGGGCTGGCGCATGTGGCGGCGGTCGCTGGCAAAAGTGGCTATGAAGTCGGGCGTTGGCACTAGGCGAAACTGCGGTGCGAGGGCGACATCGGGGCCGGCAAGGGGCAGAAAAGTCTGGCGCAAATAGCCTGTCAGCGGGTGCGGCAGGGGCAGGCGGCTATCGCGGTCCCACGCCATCGCGCGACCGGCGGCGCGGGTCACGGCGACCACATGGTAATCCCAAAGCACCGGCTCGCCGGCGGGCGCCAGACGCTGCTGCCACAGGGCCACCTGCTGGATCGCATTGGTGATAAAGAGGGCATAGCTGTCTGGATGCGCGGCCTTGTCGAGCCACTGCCACACGTTTTCTTCGCAGTAAAAGGGCTGGTACAGGCGGCTTGGCACGGCGGGCTCCTTGCGGGCATAGACGGTAGCGCAGGGGCGGAGGAGTGGACAAGAGCGGCTTGCGAGCCACGCCCTGACCTGCCATTGTAAGACGTGCCCCGGCCCTGCCGGGCCGCCGCGAGGTTGCCATGCCCAGCCCCAAAGTACGAGAAAGTCACTACAGCTACGCCGACTACCTGGCTTGGGACGACGGCCAACGCTGGGAACTCATCGACGGCGAAGCCACTTGCATGTCGCCGGCGCCGACGCTGGACCACCAGGCGATTGTGACGGAGCTGGTTGCGCAACTCGCCACAGCTCTGCGCGGCAAGCCCTGCCAGCCCTTTGCCAGCCCGGTCGACGTGCGGCTGGCTGCCCCGGGTACCGCCGACGACCGCATCGACCGCGTGGTCCAGCCCGATGTGCTGGTGGTCTGCGATCCGAGCAAGCTCGACCGCCGCGGCGTGGTAGGGGCGCCCGACCTGATTGTGGAAGTGGTGTCGCCCGGCACGGCCAGTTACGACCACGTAAAGAAGCGCCGGCTGTACGAAAGCGCCGGTGTGCGCGAGTTTTGGCTGGTGCACCCGGCCGACCGCATTGTGGTGGTGTATACGCTGGGCAGTACCGCGCCGGGAAGTGCCGCGCCGGGAAGTACCGCGCCGGGAAGTGCTGAGTACGGCAGGCCCGAAGTGGCACCGATGCAAGGGCAAACACCGGTGCAGGTGCTGCCTGGGGTGAGCATCGACTGGGAGCCGGTGCTGGAGCGACTGGGGCCGGCGGAAAGCTAGGCACGCCAAGCCGGCGCGACCGCGCCACTCCGGCCTCCGCCGGCTTAGGTTCATCGCTGCGAAAGGTGTGCGATGGTTTCACGGGATTCGGGCGGTAACCGGTCGACCGGCATCTTGAATCGGCGGAATCGGCGAAAACAAAAAGTGGCTCGAAATCGCGATCTCGGAGTTCCCATCTGAGAACTCGCCGCTTTGCTACACCTTGAGCTGCCCGCGCACCTGGGCAATCCACTGCTCGAGCGCCGCTTTGTGCGCCTCGGCCTGGGCCAAAAGCTCGGCCACTTGGTCCTCGTCCATGCCGGCGATGTCGGCGTCGAGCTTGGCAATCGCTGTATGCGTGCGCGACAGACTTTTGACCGGCGGTGCTGCGACACCGACAGGGCCGCCACGGCGCGGAAAGCCTAAAGATGGGTAGCGAAGACCCGATGAGCTGGAAGCTCGGCTCAGGGCTATAGAATAGAGAAGCGCAGCCATCGATGCGGCGCGGCATATCCCGGGCACAGCCTGCGGCCCCACCCAAACTCCCCTGCCTGAACGCGGTCTTGCATTCATTGGCAATCTGATTGACAATCCATGCACGGAGCGCGGACTGCCCAAGGAAGCACCCATGATTCCACGCAATTTGGCCCCTACCCTGCTCGAGGTTGCTAGCTACTACCCTGTGGTGGCCGTGACCGGTCCGCGGCAGTCGGGCAAGACCACCTTGTGTCGCGAGGCGTTTCCTGCGCTGCCCTACGTGTCGCTCGAGCCGCTCGACGTGCGAGACTATGCTCGCCGCGATCCCCGCGCGTTCTTGGCCGAGTACTGCAGCGGCGCCGTGATCGACGAGGTCCAAAATGTGCCAGAACTGTTTAGCTATCTGCAGGCCGAGGTCGATCGCGAGCCGCGCCCAGGGCGCTTTGTGCTCACCGGATCCCAGCACTTTGCGTTGGCGCAAGGTCTGTCCGACTCGCTGGCGGGCCGGGTAGGCATCTTGACGCTGCTGCCGCTGGCCTACGACGAGATTGGGCGATTCCCGAATCACCCTAACACGTTATGGGAGGCGGCGGTCGAGGGAGGTTATCCGCGCATCCGCGACCGCGGCATTCCTCCCGAGCGCTTCTTGGCGGACTATGTTGCGACCTATATTCAGCGCGACGTGCGGCAGGTATTGCAGGTCGTCGATCTGCAAGCATTTACCACGTTCGTGCGCCTGTGTGCTGGCCGCTCGGGGCAAGAGCTGAACCTGTCGGCTCTGGGAGCGGATGCCGGCGTGACACACAACACCGCGCGGGCGTGGCTGTCGGTGCTCGAGACGAGCCATCTCTGCTTTCGCCTGCCGGCCTGGCACACCAACCTGCGCAAGCAACTGATCAAGGCGCCCAAGCTGCACTTTGCCGACTCGGGCCTGATGTGCCACCTGCTGGGGGTCCGCGACGCCGACCAACTGCGCCATCACCCCTTGCGCGGCGCCGTGTTCGAGACGTGGGTGGCCGGCGAGATCCTAAAGTGGCGCACCAATCGGGGCTTGCCGGCCAACCTGTACCACTACCGCGAAGCCCGCGGGCTCGAAGTCGATCTACTCATCGAAATTGGCGAGCAGTTGCTGGCGGTCGAGGCCAAGTCGGGCGCGACCATCGCCGCGGACTGGCTGGCACCGCTGAGGCAGTTTGCGGAACAGATGGCCAAGGGGTCGCGGCCGCGCCAAGTCGAGGCACGCGTGGTGTTTGGCGGCGACGCGGGCCAGGCGCGGAGCAACGCGGCGCTGGTGGCGTGGCGCGATGTGGCTGGGCTGCAGTGGTGAGTGCCAGCGAGGCGTGCGGCGGGCGCGGGTCTGGTCTGGCAGTCCGGTCGGGGGCCGGCGCACGAGCGTGGGAGTAACCCTAACGACAAGAGCCGGGGGCTGAAAGCCGCGCCTAGCCACATGCCGCGTCCGCCGCTGCCTGCATGGGTTCAGCGATACAAAAGCGGAATGCCGAATTCGCAGAATTTGTGCGCCAAGCCCGCGTCTGGCAGCCATAATCGACAGAATTGGCGAAAACAAAAAGTGGCTCGAAATCGCGATCTCGGAGTTCCCATCTGAGAACTCGCCGCTTTGCTACACCTCGAGCTGCCCGCGCACCTGGGCAATCCACTGCTCGAGCGCCGCCTTGTGCGCCTCGGCCTGGGCCAAAAGCTCGGCCACTTGGTCCTCGTCCATGCCGGCGATGTCGGCGTCGAGCTTGGCAATCGCGGTGTGCACGCGCGACAGACTTTTGACCGGCTCGGGCAGCTTGGGGCGGCCAATGGGCTTACTATCGGCCGGCCGCGGCGGCTGCAGGGCGGCGATGGCAGCTTCGAGCTGGGCCACGGTCTGGCCCTCGGCCACGGCTCGCTCGGCCAGCTGGGTGCGCAGGGCTTCGTCTTTGACGTGCACCAGCCGGCGGTGCTGTGACACCGACAGGGCTGCGGCGGCGGCGGGGAAAAGGCTGAAATGACGCTCCGTCGCTAGCGAATACCACAGCGCGGTTTTGCCCACGTGCAGGTCGGGGCTGGCGAGCAGGGCCTGGAACGAGGCGTGCTGCTCGCTCTCGGCCAAGAAGCGCCGCGGATCGGCGTGGAACATGCGAGCCAGCACCGCGTTCGCCAGGCTGCGGCCGGTGTTCAGGGCGCCGGCTTCAAAGGCGGCGTTGACCTCGGCCAGGGTCTCGGCGATGAGGCCGGGGTCGGCCGCCGACTGGCCGGGCAGCGGGAGTTTCAGGGTGATTTGTTGGGTCATGGGCGGGTTCCTTAGGTGGTAAAGGGCTTACGTCGGTTGTATAGCGGCGAGGGTTGCGGCGTCAAGGGGGCGGTGCTAGGCCGCGCACGGGCCGGTCAAGAAGGCAAAAAACGCCAACAAAACCAGAAAGCCCCGCCACCACCGCCACCGCCCGCACCGCAACCCTAGCCCTTACAGCCACCGAACCGCTCGCGCCGAATTCTCATCTGAGAACTCCGCTCCGTGCCCCTACCGCTGGCGCAATGACCTCCTTGAGCTCTGGCCGCACTTGCCGCAAAGTGGCCCCATGGCGCCGCTTAGGCCCCTTGGAGGCACTGTGCCTACTCAGCCGCCCGTAACAACCGCAACTTGCACCGCCTTCTGCCTCATCGTAGCCGTCGTCGCCGCCATATGGCCCGTGCTGACTTGGCGCGCTCTGGGGCCGCGGGCCGCGCGCATCGCAACGTTAGTGGTAGCGGTGTGGCTGGCGGTGTGCTGGTGGCTGGGTGTCGAGCGGACGCTGCTGCCGGTCGACGGGCGGATGCCGCCGCCTTTTGCCAAGGTGATTGTGCCGACAACGCTGGCGGTGCTGACGCTCGGACTGTCGCCGCTTGGGCGCCGCCTGGCCACGGGTGTGCCGCTGGCTTGGCTGCTCCTAATCCAGAGCTTTCGGCTCCCGCTCGAGCTGGTGATGGCCCAGCTGGCCGCCGAGGGCGCGCTGCCGCCGCAGATGACCCTGCACGGCTGGAATTTCGACATCCTGTCCGGGGTTTTGGGCCTGCTGCTGGGCTTGTGGGCGCTGCGCCGGCCGCTGCCGAGCTGGCTCGTGGCCGCCTACAACGCCATGGGCCTGGGGTTCCTAATCACGGTGGTGAGCATCGCGGTGCGCTCGGCGCCGGGTCCGCTGGCGGCGTGGCCGGACTTGCCGCGCAATACGCTGGTTTTCTACGAGCCCTATACGACGCTGCCGCTGGTGCTGGTGATGTCGGCGCTGCTGGGGCACGTGTTGCTGGCGCGGGCGCTCAGGGCGGAGCGAGTTCCCAGCTGAGAAGATGGTCACACCGGTCCTGCACACGCCTATGCAACCGCCGCACCCAAGTCCGCGGAGGCGGACGCGGCAACTGTAGGCGTGGCTTTCAGCCGCCGGCCTTCCCGCTCGACAGCACACAACTTGCGCGATAACCGTCAGCCGTCCGCGCCGCGCCGCGCCCCAGCGTGAGCCAAGCCCTTGCTCTGCGACCACTCTTGCCCCAAATTCACGCACAACCGCGCCGGCCGCCCCTGGCCCTGCACTGGGTTTAGCTATGGCAAACCAATCACCGCCGCTCCACACCCGAACTGTGCAGGTCGGCGACCAGGTCTTGGCGCTGCTAGGTGGCGGCGGCCACTGGTGGCTCGAGCTCGACGGCCGCCGCGTGCCGATGCGGCTGCGCATCACCGAGTCGACGCTGGGCAATTCGGGGACGCATGACCGCGAGCTGCAGGGCTGGCGCACGGTCGACACCGCACCGCTGGCTGCGCTGGCCGGCGGCGACGAGCTCCAGGTGCGGCAAGTGCGCGGCGCTACACAGGTTGTCTGCACGGCGGTGACGAGCCGGGCTGCCATCTACAACACCGTGCTGTACCATATCGATCGCATCGAGGTGACACTGACAGCCGACGGCTCGCGCGCCGACGTGTGGCTCGACCACCACACCGACATGAGCGACTGAGCGCTTTGGCGCGCAACTTGCCGCCGCCCCCAGGGCCCCGTACACTGGCGCTGGACCACGGCGAGGCTGCCCAGAATCATGACCTTCGAAGAAGTCCAAGTGCTTGTGACCGCCCATCGCACCGAGCTCGATGCTCTTGGCGTTCGCTCACTGGGCGTATTTGGCTCGGTGGCGCGCGGCGATGCGACGGCTGGCAGCGACGTCGACGTCTTGGTGGAGTTCGACGGGCGTGCCACATTTGACCGCTACATGGGCCTGGTCCTTGACCTGCAGGCGTGGCTGGGTCGGCGTGTCGACGTGGTGACGGCCCGCTCACTGGAGCGCAAGCCTGCATTTCGCGACCAGGTTCTTGCAGAGGTCCGACGTGTCGCGTGACGTGGTGGCGCGGCTTGACGACATGATCGCGGCGGCGCAACTGGTCATGGAGTGGACGCAGCAGGCCGATGATCTGCAAGCAGATATCGGTCTACGGTACCAGATTGAGCGCGCTCGAGATCCTTGGGGAAGCGGCTAAGCACGTACCCGAGCCGGTTCGCGCCCAAGCTCCGGATTTTCCATGGCGCAAGACCACTGGGCTGCGCGACGTGTTGGCACACGCGTACTTCGATATTGATCCGGATGTACTGACTTCGGTGGGGCTCGATGCGCTGCCGGCGGCGTTGCCGGGCCTTTTGGCGCTGCGCGAGCGACTGGCCAACCCCTGAGCCAGCTTGGCGAAGCGCACAATGTCGCCCCCTTTCTAGGCAACCAAAAACCAAGAAACCCAGCCCGCACGCGGCGAACTGGGTCTCGAGGCCGCGAACTGAAGCGGTCTTGAATGACCCGCCAAACCTGCGAAGGCAAGCGCCCCTCGCCCCAGTCCGTTGGGGCGAGGGGCAGCTGCCGTCAGGCAGCGGGGTGTGGGGCCGGCGTGGCTGGCGTCGTTGGCGCGTCCTACAAAGCGGCGAAGACGCTTGGGAACCGCGCCAGCATCGCAATCGCATGCTGCAGCTCGCGCAAGTCGACGCACTCGCCGATCTTGTGCGTGTTCTGCTCGATGCCCGGCCCAACGCCAAACATCGCCGGGTGCTTAAAGGCGCCCGCCACCACCCAGTTCTTGCCGGTGGTATCGATCGACGTATCCGTGGTCTGGATCGGGAAGCCCACGCCATCGGTCGAGAAGATCCAGCGGTCGATGCGCGGCGTCTTGCGCAGCGAGCCCTTGGTTTCGCTCTCGTTGTGCACGTTCGGCGTCACTACGCCCAGGTACGTATTGCGAGCGGCCTGGATCGCCGGGTGCTCTTCGGGCGTGGCCCAACCCATGTAGATCTGCGGGTTGTGCAGCTTGTAGCCGCGCCAGCTGCCCTCGTCGTACGTCGGCACGCTGATGTCGACCGTCAGGCCCGCCGCCCGCGCCGCCGCCACGGCCTTGAGCGACTTGACCTGCTCGACCGCGTGATCCGGCGTTTCGCCCACCGTAAGGCGGCGGTCAAAGCGGAAGGTAAAGCGGTCGGGAACCGCGCAGTCCGACGGCGTCTCGAGCTGCGCCCACGAGGCAGTGCGGGTGCCGTGGCCCAAGAACGGGTCGTCTAAAAAGCCGTCGCGGTCTTCGTACTGCTTGGCGGCCTCACTCAGGATCGCGCCGGCATACTCCAGCGGATTCAGGCCTTCCCAAGGCATCGAGCCGTGGCACGAGCGACCCGTTACGGTCACCTGGATCTGCATGCGGCCGCGCTGCCCGCGGTAGATGCCCAGCGCGCCCTTGTTGGCGTCGCCGGTGCCTTCGGTCAGGATCACCACGTCGGGGACCAGCTCGCGGCCCTGGACCATCACCTGCCGCGTGATGAACATCGGACCCGCGCCGTCGTTGTCCTCTTCGCAGGCGGTGGCCACGGCGCGGATGATGCAGCCCTTGAGCGCGCCCTCGGGGGCCAGTTCGAGCAGAATCTTGGTCGCCACCACCTCGGCCACCACGCCGCCCAGCTGGTCGGCCGAGCCGCGGCCAAACAGCAGGTTGCCCCACTCGCCGTCGGGCGGCAGGTGACCCAGCTCCTTCTTCAAGAACTCTTTGTTCACGTTGCCGGCGTCGACGATGCCATCGTAACTATCGATACCACCGATCTTCTGCCGCCAGTTGTTGCGCAGGGCCTTGACCGTGTCGCTGTGGCCGTCAAAGTAGATGACCTTCTTTTGCTCGCGGGCAATGCCGTCGCTGGGGTCCTCGACGGTCCATACCAGGTTGCCAAAGTCGTCGAAAAACACGTCTTCGGCCTTGCGCACGGCGCCGATCTCGACGATGCGGCGCTTGAGGTAGCGCAAACGCGGCTCTTCGTGGTTGCTCAGGCCGCAGAGCGGGTCGCCGCCCTGATCCACCGGCTTATCCACGTAATCCGCGGGGATGCGCACCACTTCGGCGAGCAGTTCGGCGCCCAGGGGGCGGTACTTGGCGGCCAGTTCGGCCACGCGTTGGTCTAGGTTGCTCATGGAGTTCTCCTGTTGTTCTTGGGGGTGGAGGCGGGGCGGGCCCCGAAGCCCCCTCACCCCTATCCCCACTCGCTAGAGCCCACCTGGCTCTATCGCCGCGATGCGGGCGTGGGGCCCCTCCTCTCCCTCCCTGGGGAGAGGGGCATTAACTGCCTGTTTTTTGCCCGTCTCCCCTCTGCGGGAGAGGGGCAGCCGGCGCTAGCCGGCGGGGTGAGGGGAATCGCGGTCTTACAACCCCGCAAACTTCTCGGCCACGCCCGCGCCCAGCTTGCCGGGCTGACGTCTACAACTGCCTTCAGGCAACCCGGCCATCCGCCCTGTTGCCCAACCGGCTCAGGCCATGATGCTACGGCTGCGGCGTGGGGGCAACATGGGACGACCAGCAAGCCTGCGACCGCAGCGATTCGCACCGCCCGACAAGCTCCCGTTCAAATACAACCGCCTGCAATCCAGTCCTGGGCCTGTCGCTGCGAGAGACGCACTACGGGGTCCCGCCGGGGGACGTCAGGGGGACCGGCAGCCAGCCCAGACCAGTGGGAGTCCCGAAAGTGCGCCAAGTCCAGACCTCGACCCTGTCGTACGAAACTTTGGCTGCTATCTGCTCGGTCACGGCCAACAACCCCTCAGTGGGCGTGCTGGCCACTGCACGAATTGCCACAGGCCCGTCCGACGACGGGGTCGGGGGCAACCATGCAACCTGCTGAAATGTATTATCTTCAAATAGGAGCACCGCATCTTGGGTAGCTACCGCTATTACCCCGGTGCCTGTCGGCGACCCGAGCCAAGCCACACTGCAACATCCAGGAGCGCCCGTCGGCGCAATCTGTGGCGCAAACGTGACACGCTTGGCCTTCTTCCAGGTTGCTCCGCCGCCTGGCGTGGGCGACGAGTCTACCGAAAACACTGCCGCCTCCGATACAAGCAGCAAGGCGGCGTCGTCCGCGCGAGTAGTCATGCCCCGCGGCAAAGGGCCATCTTCGAGCTCCCACGCGATCGGGTGTACGCCAAGCGCATTACCGTTGCCGTCCACGGTCACAATTCGCACGATGCCTTTCGCTACGTCGAGCACCGCGATACCAGTTGGCCACGGCGCCAGCGCCCGCGGCCCCAGAAGTGGCTTCCCGCCAAGCGAGATGGCGCGGTGTTGTGGCGGCGAGCCGGGATCGACAAAACAGCCCATCCCTTTGAACAGAAGGCCACTGCTCGTCACCAGGAAGTGTGGTACGCCAGTGTCGGCGAGCAGCGGTGTCGCTAGGAGGTCGACGACGGCGCCAATGTCATTTGCCGCGCCCAGGACGGGTAGTTCAGTCTCCTGCCAGGTGCCCAGTAGGTCGTGATAGAGCCCAGTTTCTCCAACACAATTCAACCACAGCAGTTCGTGAACAGAGGAGTCCTGGTTGCCCCCACCGGTCGGTCGGTGACTGGCAAACGCCTTGCAAATGGGGCCTTTTTCGGGTCGGGTGAGCGTTGCCGCGACCACTGGGCTCTTGTTCCACGGTATCGGCGGCGCAGATGACGTGAGAGCGCCGCGAGCGACGGCAGTTGACCGTGGCGGCACGGGCTGAATCGGCGCCTCGCCACTACGCGAACACGCGATACAGGCACCAACCACGCCGAGCCAATACCGGCTAATCATTAGAAGTTAACCGTTCGCTTCCATGTTGTGATCCCCGTCTTCACCGCGAGGTACACATTCGTGCCGTCATCCACCGCGCGAATTTCGCCCACCACGCCAGAACTTCCCGTTGGCATCGCGGCCACCTGCGGAATCTGCACGCCGTAGGAATGAGCTTCTAGCTTCCTGACGTAAAGGTCCTTGGCGAACGAGCTGGCGAGCGGACCGATTGTCAGCGCAAGGTCGCTCCCAACCATGAAGCGAACGCCAGCTGGCCTATGCGCCACTTGGAAGAGCAGGCCACTCTGGCTGGAAACAATAAGGTCTTTGCCGGGCCCGCCGCCGTCCGCTAGCGCTTCGAGCGTCAGATCCACGTCAAACGAGTACACCTGGCCCGACTCTTGCCACCAGATCGGCTTGGCGTTTGCAAGGTTGAGGAGCGCCGCATACGGATTCGATCCAATCGTGAAGCGTTGCATGCTGAGCACACCGCCCGCCGCAACATCCAGGGTCGCACGATAGCTAACTTCGCTTGGGCCAAAAGTGAACGTGCCGGTAGGGCTCCCGCTTTCCGGCCCAACCGAAAACTCAAATGGGCGGTCCGCCCAGAGGAGCAAATCGCCCAGTTTGCTCGGTTCGCCTTGGGAACTGGCTACCAACACATCGCCCGGCCCAGAGTCGTAGGTCATGGACACGCTTCCGGTTATCAGAGTGGGCGTGGACTTTGCGTTGAAGGGTATTGTCATGGCGCTTCCTCAATGATTCGCAGAGTTGTAGCACCGCACGGCCATCCGCGGCAGTGCGCTCACGCTTTCGTTCGCAATCACGTGCAACGGCTCGACAAGTGCGCCGTCGCGCCAACTTGGCGCGGACACCCGACCAAGCCAACTTTGTCCGCTTACCCAGCCCCCAAGCGCGCTCGGGGCAAGCGGTTGGACGAAGACCGTTGCAACAGGTTGGCCCGAATCGCGGTCAAGCGAGACAGCAAATCCGCGGCTTTGCACCCAAAGGTTTCCGTCTGGACCCAGACCTATCGCGTCGACTTGCGCCGTTCCGTCCTGGCAGGAACCGGAATATCCCCAGTCGGAAACTGCACTTGGCGCAAGCGGCCACATGGTTCGAACCTCGCCAGTGCTCAGATCAAGTTGGAGTACGGTAACAAGATC
Organism: uncultured Myxococcales bacterium; assembly: GCA_903883645.1. GTDB lineage: Bacteria > Myxococcota_A > UBA9042 > UBA9042 > UBA9042 > SXRM01. Next base: position 79,666 of record CAISBR010000072.1, read on the forward strand.
TTTTGGATTTCCCGTGCGCCCGACGACGGCAAAGTGCGAGTCGTCCAGTGCAAGTGCACGCGACGTGTCCAGCCCGTCAACCGCAAGGTTGAAATACGCTCCCTTGAGAGCGGGGATATCGGGCCAGCTGCGTTGCACTTCAAAAGCCCCCGTTGTTCCATCGTAGCGGGAGAGGATGCAGCCTCCGCCGTCGTCAAGCTTCAGCACCAGAACCTTTGCCGAGTCCGTGGTTGCCACCTTACCTTTCGAAATAATCTGGGCTCGCTGAACCAGGTCCGCGTCAAAGGTAGTCACTCGGTCGTCAGTCCTAATGGCAATCCAGCCCGCCGGCATGTCGGCCACCTGAAAACCCGCGTTCTCAACAAAGCGGTCAAACGCAAGCCACACCAGCAAATCCGTCTGTGGATCGACCGGGTTGGCGCCTGGCGTCGGGCCAGGCCAACAGCAACTTCCCTGCGACGCTCCTTCGCACAGGGGTATCTCGCGCCGAGCTAACAGCTTGCCCAAGACATCTCGCCTTTCGAATACGGCCCGTGATGGCGGTGAGTATTGCCAGTACGCGTCGAGGATTGACTCGCGCAGAGGAATCGTCACGTGTGCGCCGTGGTTGATGTCGCACGGGACGCCAGCGGTTTCAGCCGGGCCAGGATTAAACTCGACAACTCCAGCTAGTTTCAAGCCAACGCTTCCCGACGCGAGCCCCCCACAGTAGGCCGCCCATCCCGGACGCAAGGCTTCTGCGCCTGAGTCTCGAACACCCCCGGGCAAGGTGTCTGCGTTGCCATTCGGCCCGGGTGCGGCTGCATCGTTTCCAAGCGTTTCCGAGGCTAAAACGTCCCGCGTTTCGCCGGTTTTCGCCATCGTGCCGGTACAAGACCACATGACAACGACGGCGCACGTGCCCAGAACTCGCAGCATCAAGGCGCCAGCGACACCAGGCTTCCGCCCGCCGTTCGATAGACCAAGCGCCCTTCCCAGGCGCTGCCTGCGAGGCCTCGACCGATCGTCTGAACGGCCGGAGGTGTAGCTGGGCTCGGCGCAACGGCAACACTTTGAAGCTGCTGCGTGTACACCCTCGCGATCGCGAGACCTGCGTGCCGGAGCACCATCTCCCCGTCGGCAGTAATCAGGACTCTCGGACTAGCAGGCACAGTCGGTTCGTGGAGAATCTTTCCCGCAGCTGGCACAAAGGCCACAGCCCCGACTGCCATGGTGGGCTGCCCAATTCGGAACAAGACGCTCCTCGAAGCGGCGATGGTGATCTTAGCACTAAGTAGAGCATCCGATTGCGTTCCGGAGTTCGCAAAAACCGTCGGATGCTCTACGCGAACAAGTGGTGCCCTGATCGCGGCGTCGACGGTCCAGCTTGCATCGGCTTCCACGACAAGCGTGTCGGACGAAGCAACCTTGGCCTTGAACCTCGCCACAGCAAATGTCGCGCCTGGGTCCGGCGCCGCGGGATTGCCAACGACAAACAGCCGAGTCCCCCAGGCTCGGAAGCCAACCCTCCTTGATACCGGTGCGCTCGCCCAACTGACCAAAGAGGCTATCGTACTCGATCCTGGGTCAAGTCCTACGGGTGCAAACGTGTTCATGGAACCCCCTGGCCAAGCTCCGCGTTTGATGCATGTACGCGGATGCGTCCCCGGTTCACGTCCAGTTCAACATGCGCGTCGTGGACGCCAACCCGACGCACCAAGTCGGCCTGGGCAGCGCGCTCGCGCAGCTCCAATGACTCGCCGTGGCGCAACCAGGCTTGCCGCTCCCAGTGGAGCGCCTCAAACCTGGCCCGCTCGATTTCTGTCAACTCGTACTCTCGACTGTCGGTCATGGAATCCACCTACGTCAGCGCAAATGCGCTCCAGGTTCCGTCGTCGAGCCCCAGGTAGAGCCGAGAGTTCACCGTATCAACCTTCATAGTTCCGGGAAGTTGGTCCGTGTCGACTGGCGCAGTCGTCACCACAGGCAACACGAGCGCGCCAGCCGTCACGTCGAACGTGCTCTCGCAAAGTAGCGCCTCACAGGCCACGCTCAACGCGCCGGTTCCAACAACATTGACAGCAAGCGCCATCTTGCTGCCAACGACAAATTGAATGCGCGGCCCCACTGCGCTGTCGTCGTAGGCCCCCTTTATATCGATACTGTCGGCTGCGGAAAACGTGATCCCCGGCAATGTCGCAGCCACCGCAGCCCCGTTTGGCTCCGCAGCCGAATCCCAGGGCAGGTAGCGCTCAACGATGCGCAGTGGCGCACCAACGCTTGAAATGTGCCCCTGCTTGGTCTTGACGTTGGTGCACGTCACCCACCCTCCGTCGTCGAAACCGCCACCATACCGGTATGGTAGATCCGTCAAACAGTACATGGGCAAGTGTTGTATGTCGGCTGCACCGGCGAAGAAACTGACTCGAGTGCGCGTTGCCGAGTAACGCCACTCCCCAGGAGATGAATTGCCGTATTCAAGCGCGAAGCCATCGACAGTCAGCGCAAAATCCGGCGGCAGGTTCGCCGTGGAATCCTCCATGTCGGCAACAAAATCAATTCCGGTCAGAGATCGCGCCAAGACGCTCGGATAGTTCGAATTAGAAGAAGACCCGACATAGATGAGTGCAGGGCTGTTCCCCGGTGTCCCAAACCACCCACCAGAGGACGGCGGCGGACACGGGGTCTTCGGGGGATAGACGAACCCAGCACCAGGTTTGACGTAGAGTGGGGCAGTTACGTCGATTGGCGTTCCCATTTTTACTACCATTCCCGCTACGGGCCGCGCCAGATTAGCCCCCCCCCCGAGACCTTGTCAATCGGACCTAACAAACTGAACTTCAAAGAATATGTCATTGGCTGTCCAGTGACCTTGCCAAACATTTCGGACCGGCAGGTGCCACCTCGGTCCCGGACATGTCAGCATGCAATTCGTCGATGCGCCGGAACCGCAGACCGGATCGGGTCGAATTCGGTGGCGCCTGCCGACCTCTATCGCGGAATTGCGTCCTTACAACCCCGCAAACTTCTCGGCCACGCCCGCGCCCAGCTTGCCGGTGGCCAAAAGGGCCATCTGCACGTACAGCTTCCAGTTGGCCTCGCGCGCCACGTTGACGACGTGCTTCTTCATCACGCCGGGGCTGACCTCGGCGCCGATGTCGGCCGGCAGGCAGTGCATGTACAGCGCGTCGCCGTTTACGGTCTTGGCCATGCGGCGCTCGTCGCAGATCCAGTCCTTGAACTGGGCGTTGCGCTCCAGAGCCCGCCGCTCGATCGCCTGCAAGCCCGCCTTGTCGTTGGCCTTGTTGGCGGCCACGCGCTCGAGCATCAGGTCGTACGGGCCCCAGCTTTTGGGGTAGACCACGTGGGCGCCGTCAAAAGCCTCGTCCATGTTGCCGGTGACCTTGAACGAACCGCCCGACTCTGCAGCAGCTTTGCTCGCCGAGTCCAGGCAGCGGTCCATCAGCTGATAGCCCTCGGGATGCGCCAGGGTCACGTGCGCGCCGTAGCGCGGCAGCAGCATAATCAGGCCCTGCGGCACACTCAGCGGCTTGGCATAGCTGGGCGAATAGGCCCACGACACCGCGATCTTCTTGCCCTTTAGGCCCTCGGGGAAGTATTCCTTGAGCCACATCAGGTCGGCCATCGTCTGGGTGGGGTGGTCGATGTCGCACTGCAGGTTGACGATCGGCACCTTGCGCTTGTCGCCCGTGGCCTTTAGGTAGTCGTTGATGCCGGTCTCGACGTCGCGCATAAAGCTGTTGCCTTCGCCCAGGATCAGGTCGTGGCGGATGCCCATCGCGTGCGAATTCATGCCCAGCATGCAGCCGGTTTCGCTGGCGGTTTCGCCGTGACTCACCTGGGTCGAGCTGCCGTCGACGATGACCGGCATCATGCCCAGCCGCGCCGCCGCGCCCGCCCACGCCGACTTGGTGCGCGTCGAATTGTCGAAGAACATCGCGTAGGCCAGCTCGTTCTTGAACCAGCCCAGGTCTTGGCCGGCGCGATCCGCCACTTCGAAGCGAGCGGCCACATTGGCCAGCATCTCGATCTCGGCCGAGGTCCACTCGTCGGTAATCAAAAGGTTCTTGCCCAGCAGCTGGCCGAGCACGGTAGAGTCAAGGGCCGAAAGGTTCTGAATCGACATTGCAGTTCTCCTGGCAATAGGGTTGAGTTAGTCCTTAAAAATGCGTGTGCCGGCCTTGCCTTGCAGGGCTAGGGCCAAGTGCTCAGGCCTACAGATAATCGCCGTGTCGCCGCCCGCTTCGAGGTAATCGATGACCGCCTCGACCTTGGGGCCCATCGAGCCCGCCGGAAATTGCCCTTGCGCATGCAGTGCTTTGAGCTCGCTCACGGTGGTGGTGGGCAGGGCGCGCTGGGTCGGCTTCTTAAAATCGGCGTAGATAACGTCGACCCCCGTCGTGACCACAAACGTGGGTGCTTTCAGCGCAATGGCGAGCAGCGCGCTGGCGCGGTCTTTGTCGATCACCGCTTCGATGCCGCGGATGCGACCGTCTTGGCCCGGGGCAATCGGAATGCCACCGCCGCCGCAGCAGATGACGGTGATGCCCAAGTCGATCAGCTTCTTAATGGTCGAAAGCTGAGTAATCAGCTTGGGTTGCGGCGAAGGCACCACCCGTCGCCAGCCGCGCCCCGCGTCTTCGACCACCTGCCAACCGCGGGTAATCTTGAACTCTTCGGCCTGCTCCGCGCTGTAGAACTTGCCCACCGGCTTGGTCGGCTTGGCAAACGCCGGGTCTGCAGGATCGACCTCGACTTCGGTGACGATCGTCGCGACTTCGGCCGGAATATTGCGGGCTTGCAGCGTCTGCCGCAGGTCGCGCTGGATCATATAGCCCAGCGACCCCTGCGAGTTGGCCACCAGCGAGTCGAGCGGCACCTCGTGCACCTGATCGCGGGCGATTTCGCTGCGAAGTTGCATAAATCCGACCTGCGGGCCGTTGCCGTGGGTCAGTACCAGGGTCTTGCCCTCGGCGATGAGGTCGGCCACGGGCTGCATGTAGCGCAGCGTAACCGCGAACTGGTTCTCGACGGTGGGCGGCAGGCCCGGGTCGAGCAGCGAATTGCCGCCCATGGCGACGACGATAGCTTGGCTCATATGGCTTCTACTCCGTTGAAAATCAATAGAATCTTTGTGATTACCCCAGCGGTGCTAGGCGTCCCAGTCCGTGCCGCGCGCCTTGTGCTTGCCGACCGACACCGCGCGACCGGCGGGCGAGTCCTTCATCGGCAGCCGATAGCGATGCTGCCCGTCGAACTGATACAGCGCCCCCGCCACGGCCGCCGCGGTGGGCACAAGGCCAATCTCGCCCACGCCTTTGGCGCCAAAGGGGCCCTCGGGCTCGTGATCTTCGATAATCAGCACCTGGATACGCGGCGTATCGCGAGGACGCAACACTCCGATATCCTTCAGCTTACTCGTAGTCGGCATGCCGTCTTTGCACAGCAGCTCTTCTGAAATCGCGTAGCCCAGCCCCATGTGCACGGCGCCCTCGATCTGGCCGCGGCACAGGTCGGCGTTGATGGCGCGCCCCACATCGTGCGCAGCTAACACGTCGGTAATCTTGCCATTTTGGTCCAAAGCGACAACTTGTGTCGCATAGCCAAACGCCGTATGGGTCTTGACCTTCTTACCCTCGGGCAGCGGCTTGCCCAGCTCGGTGGTGTCGTTGGTGAGCACATCGCCGGCGTAGACCTGCCCGGCCAATTGCGCAAGTGTTTTGCCAGTTTTCAGCTCCGTCGCCAGCTTCTCGGCCGCCGAAATCACCGCATTGCCGCCGAGCAGCGTCGCCCGCGAGCCAGTGGTCTGGCCGCACGCCAGCTGGTACTGCGTATCGGTCTTGACGCGGAAGGTGGCAAAGGGCAAGCCCGTGACTTCACAGGCACATTGCGCCAGAATCGTCGACAGGCCCTGGCCCATCTCGGTATAGCCGTTGTAAATCGTGACGGTCTCGTCGGGCTCGACCACCAGCCGCGCCTTACCCCACTCGGCCACACCGTTGCCAATGCCCGAGTTCTTGATCCCGCAGGCAATTCCCACCGCACGACCCTCTTTTTGCCAGGCGCGGTACTGGTCTTTGACGGCCAGCAGGGTCTTTTTGACGCCCACGCTCTTTTCAAGAATCTGCCCGGTCGAGAACACGCTGCCCACTTCGACGGCGTTCAGGTAGCGAAAATCCCAAGGATCCATGCCCACTTTTGCGGCAAGCTGGTCCAAGCACCCTTCCATGGCGAACTGGGCCTGATTGGCGCCAAAGCCGCGCATCGCCCCACACGGCGGGTTGTTGGTGTAGACCGCGATGCCCTCGACATCGACCGCCGGCACCACATACGGCCCACAGGCATGACCCGCGGCGCGCTCGAGCACCTTGCCGCCCACGCTGGCATGCGCGCCCGAATCGCCCAGAATTCGCGCCCATACCGCCGTCAGCTTGCCGTCTTGGTTGCAGCCAACCTTGTAGTGCAGCTTCATCGGGTGGCGCTTGGGGTGCACCCGCACCGACTGCTCGCGGGTCAATTTTACCCGCACCGGCCGACCGGTCAGCTTGGCCAGCAGCACCGTATGGGCTTGAACACTCATGTCTTCTTTGCCGCCAAAGGCACCGCCACAGGGCGCGAGCTCGACGTCTAAGTCGTCTTCGGCAATCCCGACAAAGGCGGCGCACTGCCGGCGATCATCAAAGATCCCCTGCCCTTGCGTATACAGCTTGAAGCGACCACCGGCCAGCGGCACGCAGAAGGCGGCCTCGGTCTCTAAGAAAAGGTGCTCGATGCGCTGGGTCTGAAAGTGACCTTCGACCACAAAGTCGCTCGCCGCCAAGGCTTTTTCGGCCTGGCCGCGCACGATATGCGACTTAGACAGCAAGTTCTGGTGCGCGGGATTGACCTGCGGCGCATCGGGCAGCAGCGCCTTCTCGGGTTCGGTAAGGGGCGTAAGTACCTCGTACTGCACCACAATCGCCGCTGCGGCCGCCGTCGCCACCCACGGGTCGTCGGCCGCCACCGCCGCCAGCACCGACCCTACGTATTGCGTCGTCTCACCGAGAGCAATAAATCCCGGCCAGTCGCTGTAGATCATGCCGTACCACAGCTGGCCCGGAACATCTTGCGCCGTCGCCACATAACGGACACCGGGCATCGCCAGCGCCGCCGTGGTATCGATACTCAGCACTCGGGCGCGGGCGTGGTCCGACAGCCGCAGCGCACCGTGCAGCATCCCTTCAGCTGTCATATCGGCTACATAAGGCCTCTCGCCCAGAGCCATCCGCTCGGCGTCGATCTTGCCAGGCGACATGCCGACCCGACCGGTTGCATCGAGTGTGGGAATTTCCGCACCCTGCCACTTGCTGGCCGCCGCAAGCTGAATCGCATCTAAAACGCGGGTATAGCCGGTACAGCGGCACAGATGTCCGTCGAGCTGGGTCTGCAGCTGCTCGCGGCTGGGCACGCCGGGCGTCTGCAAGATCGCGTGGGCGCGCAGCACGATGCCGGGGGTGCAAAAGCCGCACTGCACACCGGCCGCGGCGACAAAAGCCTTGGCTAAACGTTCTCTTTCAAGGGGTTCGATGCCGTCGAGGGTGGTGATCTGCTTGCCCACCACCTTGTCGGCGGCGATGGCACAGGTGGTCTTGGGCGAGCCGTCGATGAGCGCTAGGCAGCAGCCGCACTGGCCCTGCGGTTGGCAGCCGTCTTTGAGCGAGGTGATGCCGATCTTTTCGCGCAGCACATCGAGCAGCGAAGTGCCCGCAGGTACGCTGACTTCGTACGATTTTCCGTTGACCTGCAGCTTCATGCGGAACCCCGTGGCGGCGAGCGCCCGCGGGACTGTAGCGCCGGGCCGTTCGGGCCGCAAGTGACTGTCGCGCTTGCAGGTGCGCGCGCAGGTCACGGCTTTGCTATAGCTGCGGAACACACTTTGAGCAGGTGCGGGAATCGGGGCTTTCGCTTTGCTCCAAATGCGCTAGGCTGATGGCGGCCCGACGGCCAAGCAGTGAGCGCCATGAACGGATTCGGACACAAGTTTGCAGCCCTGGCTATCGTGCTAGGGACCGTGGCAATGGTCGGTTGCGGCAGCGACGGAAAGCCTGCGGCAGGTAGCGCCGACGCGCTAGCCACCAGCGATACCGCGACCAAAGCGGATACGGGTTCCACCGACATCACCCAAGGGCCACAACTCGCTGCAGATCGACCGATTTTGCTGTGGAGCGACGGTCAGGCCCTGGCGCAAAATGCCCCACACGTGCCCAAAGACTTTGTGCTGCCCGACCAGACGGTCTGCGCCAAAGACGCAGGGCGACAGTATATAGGCGAAATTTTTAGCCACGGGATCAATAACATCCAGGTTGATTGGCACTGGGCGCCTGTGGTGAGCGGACCCGACGCCAAGCACCCAACTGTAGACCAACCTGAATACAACCTGGCCGGCACAGTGACCCACTACAGCGAGTCGGACGACGATGTGCTGGCGGACCACGCCTTTGGCCTCGACACCAACGCGGATGTAAAATTAGACAATGATTTTGGATACTTAGGCCACTCACACGAGGATGAGGGCGGCGACGGGGCCATTCACGCCGAGCTCGAGAAGAACATCTTTCCGCGCCAGGCATTGGGCATGGTGCCGGCGATGGGCGACCGCACGCTGATGCGCGGCGTATGGGTGCTCGACTGCGGCCACCCGCCGTATGGAACCGAAATGCATCCGCCCAGTTTCGTGGCCTACGCCCGGCCGACCAGTCCAACGGTAACCGAGGCGATGCTGGTGTTTGCACCGTACCGGTCGAGCCTGCTGTTCACCTCCGACCTGCAACTAGCTACAAAGCTTGACGATAGTGCGCGTTTCTCGGACATCGGCACCTCTAGCTTCCCCCATGCCCTGATTGCGGCGGTGATGAAGGCGCTGTCGACCAAGGCTGACTACGTGACGGCGCACGCGCTGATGGTGGCGAATCGCTTTGAAACCATGAATCTTTCGGTATGTGCGCCGCTGCCCCGGCCCGAGGGGGCCAAGCTGGCCGCGAGCTGGCGCCTAACCGCGCGCAGTGGCGTGACGCTGACGGCCACCAGCGACGAGGCGCAGGGCTGCGTGCACTTTACTGCAACCATGGACAGTACTTACAAGCCGTTGCCGCTGGTGTGGGCCGACGCGGCGTGGAGCTGGGAGCAGCTGTCGAAAAGCGCGAGCGGCCAGCTAGGCGCGTCGGTCGATGTGCGGCAAGAGGTGGTCAAGATTGCGCAAAAGCTAGGGTTCGACGCGAACTCGCCGGCGCTGCAGGCCGATCATCCGCCGCGGATCGACGCGTACCCCGAGATCAAGCTGCCCGCCGGCGCCGACCAAGACAGCCCGACGGCGATTCAGAGTGGCGCCAACGACCAACCGTTCCCGTTCTACGGCAAGGCCAAGGTCGGCTGGCAGTAGGCAGCGAGCACAGCAGCCATTTTCTACTGCACGAAATTGCTGCTAGTTTTGCTCTTCGCGGCGATTCTCGCGCATCAGCGCCAGCAGCGCACACGCCAGCAGATAGCGGCGGTCGACATGCTGGCCCTGCACGGCGATGGTCAGCTGGTACTCTTTGACGAAGAAGCGAAACACTTGGTCAATGCGCGCCACTTCTACGCCACCGACCGTCACGGCCCAGTGCCCCGGAAGAATCGGCACGAAGCGCCGCAGCAGCGAGTGCCCAGTTTCTTCCATGGTACCAATGGGTTGCTCCGCCTGATCGAGCAAGTCCCAGGTATCGCGGATGATCGACTTGAGCCCGCGCGAGCGCAGCGTGCCCAGCCAGGCGTCGTTCAGCGGATCGCGGACGTCGTAAGCAAAGTTAATCGCAATCATTTGCCGAGCTTGAATGGTGGCCAGCGGCGAGGCCATGCCCTCGTCGGCGAACACCTTGAACTGCTCGCGCAGCTTTAGCAGCGGATGGCGCACAAACGCCACCAGATTACCGGCGCCGTCCATCACGCGAAACGTGCGATCGAGGAACGAGAAGAACGGACGCTTGATGGTCAAGACACCGTCCGAGAGCGCTGGGGTCGAGGGCATACTGTCTCCTACTGCGCCAAAGAATCACCGGCCGTAGCTAGCTATGTCAACTACTTAGGAATCGATAACCAATACGGCCAATCTGCCGACCAACCGCTGGCCGACTCGATGCCGATGATGAACTTGTATTCGCCATAGCGGTAGGGCGTGATCATGCCGCCGCTGAAGCACGCCGAGCCGCCGCCGGCGCCGGTTTTGCCCTGCCACAGCAAACCGTCGGGCTTGCCATCGGCGGGGGCGGCCTTGGTGCCATTGTCGAACTTGTCGGAAGATGAGAACACCTTGAGATTGTAGTCAAAACCCTTGGGCGCCGTCAGGCAAATGCTGCCGCCCCAGTTGGCGTCGACCACGTAGTAGTCCGCGTCCGTCGCGGTCGAGAGGTACGAGTAGAAGTCGCCCTTGCGCGTCGCCGCCGAGGCCAAGTGAATCGCCTTATCGGGCACCCCGTCGGCATTGAGGTCGGTGCCGGGGTTCGGCTCAAAATTGTCCCACTGGTGCGTGGTTAGATAGGCCGGGATGTGCGGCGGCTGGCTCGTCGCCTTGTTCCACGTGCCAGCGCCCAGGCGGTAGCAGCCAAATTTGTTCGACGAATCGGAGGTTATCACCTCTAGGCGACCGTCGCCGTCCATGTCCCACACGCTGAGGAGCGAGACGGAGCCCGACGAAATTACCTGCCGCGACGGCACGTTCTCGACGAAGGTTGACTTGGCTGGCGACCACAAGTCGACGCGCAGCTCGTTGCCGGCGCTATAGACGCGGTCGGGATAGCCGTCGGCATTGACGTCCCACAGACCGATGTAGGCGACATCCCCAATGTTCTCGACCGATCCATCGCTGTTGACGTCGGTCGGGTTCCAGTTGCTGGGCCCATTGGCTGGGCTGCCGGTCAACGGCTTGCCAGTGAGGTCAAATTCCCAGTAGCGGCTGGTCATGCCGTTGGTCTGGCCCTGCACGTTGGTGGCCGAATAAGCATCGGATACCAGGATCTTGCCTGACAACACCCGCATGTCGGCGCCGCCCACACCGTACAAACCCGAGATGGCGGTGTTGAACGCGCAAGTGCCAATCGGTGTGCACGTCGGTTGGGCCACCATGGTCGCAACATCGGGGAATTTATACGCCATAACGTGCCCGGCCCACAGCGACGGCGTCGTAGACTCGGGGTAGCCGTTGCTGACGACCAGCTCGGCGCGGCCATCGCCATCGAGGTCGGTCAAGGCGCGGCCCGCCCAGTACTCGCACACGCCGTCGGGATCGGCAATCGAGGGCAGCTGGTCAAGCTTGCCGGTGGCCAAGTTGAAGCGGAAAATCTTCGTGCCGGCCGAGGCTTCGCACCACGACGAGGTAAAGAACTCGGGATTGCCATCGTAGTCCAAGTCGCCAACCAAGAACCGACTAGCATCATAGACTTGCGCGGAATTTTGCGTCAGCGTCACCGTATTGTCGGCATTCAGCTTGTAGATCGTCGGCTGGCTGCCGTTGCCGGTCAGCACTTCGAGCGACTGCACGCCTGCGCCAAACGATGTGTAGGTGTCGACATCGGCGAGTACGACCCGGTTGCGCGAGTAATTGTAGTTCGAGGCCGAGTAGTTATAGAGCGGCACCCCCTTGGTATCGAGCAGAGCGAAGCCAAACTGGTCTTGCACAATGGTTTCCCAATTGCCATCGCCGTCGAGGTCGGCCACCGTGCCCGCCACCGTGCCCGCCGAATACTTGAGCTGGAAGGGCCACGAACCGCCGCACGCCGTGTAGCAAAGCTGGTCGGCCTTGCCGTCGCAGTCGTTGTCTTTGCCGTCGCCGCAGGTATCGGGCGCGCCGGGGTAGGTGTTGCTGTCGGTATCGTCGCAGTCCCAGTCCGACTTGCCGTCGCCGTTGGCATCCTTGGCGAGCGCCCAGCTGATCGGCACATTGCACTTTTGCATCGAGCTGGCGCCCAAGGGGGCAAACGAGTCGCCATCGTTGTCTTTGTAGATGGTCTTGGTGGCCAAGCTGTCGTCGAGCAGGCCGTTGCAGTCGTCGTCGATGTCGTTGCAGGCCTCGGCAGCGGTGGGGTAGATGGCTTTGTTAAAGTCGTTGCAGTCGCCGCTGTTGACGGCAAAACCTGTAGGCGCGGTGCAGCCTTGCGCGGTAGTCACGCCGCCGTAGCCGTCGCCGTCTAGGTCTTTGTAGAAGGTGAGGAGCACGCCCTCGTCGATGCTCGCGTTGCAGTTGTTGTCTTTGCCGTCGCAGACTTCGGTCTTGCCGGGGTTGATTGTGGCATCCATGTCGTAGCAATCGCCTGTTTTGGTTACCGTATAGGTGGCATTGGCACTGCACAGGCACAGGGCGCTGACTTGGGCGCCATAGCCGTCTTTGTCGCCGTCGGGGTAGAAGAATTGGCAGCCCGAGGTGCCCGCGGGGTCGGTCTGGCCGTCGCAGTTATCGTCGATACTATTGCAGATCTCAGTTGCAGTGGGCTTTTGGCTGGCGCCGCCCTTGGTCGGGTCGTCGTTGCAGTCGCCGCCCACATAGGCGGTGTATGGGTAGGTGGGCTTACCCAGGCACTGTTTGTCGGCGTCGAGGCCAAAGGTGTCTTGATCCGCGTCTTTGAAGTACGTCGAGCAGCCCTGGCAGCCCGCCTCGTCCGTGCTGCCGTTGCAGTTGTTGTCGACCAAATCCAAGCACTTCTCGGTCTGCGACGGGCTGACCGCCACCTCTTTGTCGTTGCAGTCGCCGGCCAGCTTGGCGGTGTACTGCCCTTGCGGCGCGCACGTGCACTGCGACGACCCTACGCCAAAACCATCGCCGTCGGCATCGGTAAAGTAGTTTACGCAACCAACGGCATTTAGGTCGTTTTCGCTATTGGCACAGTTGTCGTCTTTGCCATTGCCACAGACCTCGCTCGCACCGGGATTGACCGCCACATCGCCGTCGTTGCAATCGCTCGACACGGCCGAAGTATATAGCCCCGTAGGCACGCAGTAGCACTTGGCGGAGCCGGCGCCATAGGTGTCTTTGTCCGCGTCGGTAAAGTAGTTTTTGCAGCCGGTGGCGTTCTCTTCGTCGGTCTGGCTGTTGCAGTTGTCGTCTTTGCTGTTGCACGCCTCCGTCGCGCCGGGGTTTACGGTCTTGTCGCCGTCGGCACAGTCGCCGCCCACGCTGGCCGTGTAGCTGCCGGTCGCAGCCGACAGGCACTTCTTGTCGCCACTTAGGCCGTACGTGTCGGCGTCGGCGTCTTTGTACAGCACCAGGCAGCCCACGCACCCCTCTTCGTCGGTCTGGCTATCGCAGTCGTTATCTTTGTTATCTTGGCATTTTTCCGTCAAGTTGGGCGCGCGATCCTTGTCGCTATCGTCGCAGTCGCCGGTCAGCTTGGCCGAGTACGCGCCCGCCGCGCCGCACAAGCACTTGCTCGCCGCGCTGCCGTAGGTGTCGCCATCGCCGTCGTAGTAGAACATGCTGCAATTCTGGGCATTTTCTTCGGTTTCGCCGCCCGCGCAGTTGTCGTCTTTGCCGTTGCCGCAGATCTCGGGCTTGTCGGGATTCACGCTCGCGTCTTTGTCATTGCAGTCGCCGCTCACCGCTGCGGTCAGGGCGCCGGTGGGCCCGCACAAGCACTGGGCGGTGCCGGTGCCAAAGCCGTCTTTGTCTTCGTCGGTAAAGTACGACTGGCAGCCGCTGGCGTTGGCCTCGTCGCTCACGCCGTCGCAGTTGTCGTCGAGGGCGTTGCAAGCCTCGGTCGCTGCGGGCGAAACTGCGCCCTTGCTGTCGTCGCAGTCGCCGGGCTTGAGCGCCGTGTACGCGCCACCTGCCGCAGAAAGGCATTGTTTGTCGGCTGTTACACCATAACCGTCGCCATCGTCGTCGCGGTAGTAGGTGGTGCAGCCTTGGCAACCCGCTTCGTCGGTGACGCTGTTGCAGTTGTTGTCGATCTGGTCGGCGCATTTCTCGGGCTGGCCCGGGCTGGCCGCGCCGCTGCTGTCGTCGCAGTCGCCCGCGACCTTGGCGGTAAAGTCGCCGCTGACGGTGCACAGGCATTGCTTGAGCGCCGTGCCGTAGCCATCGCCGTCGACATCGCTGTAATACACCTTGCAACCCGTTGCATCTAGGTCGTTTTCGCTGCCGTTGCAGTTATCGTCTTTGCCGTTGCCGCATTCTTCTTTGGCCTTGGGATTGACCGTGCCGTCGGCATCGTTGCAGTCGCCGCTGACACTTGCGGTATACGGATTTACGCCTGTGCACAGGCACTTAAGCAGCGTTACGCCAAAACCGTCGCCGTCGCCGTCGTAGTAGAGCGGCTGGCAGCCCAGGGCATCGACCTCGTCGGTCTGGCCGTCGCAGTCGTCGTCTTTGCCGTTGCACGCCTCTTTTGCGAGCAAACTGATGGTCTTATCAAGCGGCTGGCAGTCGCTGACGTTGGGGTCGCCGTCGCCGTCTTCGTCGGGGTCGCACACGTCGCCAAGCCCATCGGCATCGGTGTCTTGCTGGTCGGCATTGCTGGCAAGGGGGCAGTTGTCGGGCGCAGCGGTCTCGGTGCAGCCGCCGGCATTGTTCAGCACGCCGTCGCTGTCGATGTCGCAGTCGCAGGCATCGCCGAGCGTGTCGCCATCGGTGTCGGTCTGGCCGGGATTGGCGACCCACGGGCAGTTGTCGACCGCGTTGTCGAGTCCGTCAGAATCCCAATCATTTTCGCACGCATCGCCGATCTTGTTGCCGTTTTGGTCTAGCTGATCGGGGTTCGACTTGCCCGGGCAATTGTCGGCCGTGTTGTCGATCCCGTCGCCGTCTTTGTCGGGGTCGCACTCGTCGCCCAGCAAATCGCCATCTTGGTCGGTCTGGGTGGGATTGGCCGCAAGTGGGCAATTATCCAGCGGATCCAACACGCCATCGTTGTCGTCGTCGAGGTCGCACACATCGCCCTGGGCATCTTTGTCGTTGTTCGCCTGATCGGCATTGGGCTGAAGTGGGCAATTATCCACAGCATTTGCCACACCATCGGCATCTTCGTCGTCGTCGCAGGCATCGCCCACCCCGTCTCCATCGGTGTCGCTCTGGCTAGCATTGGCAACAAGCGTGCAGTTATCTAAGGTTACATCGGCTGGGCACTGCACTGCCGGGCTGACAATGCCGGGATTGCTCGCGAGAACATTCGCCACACCATCGCCGTCGATGTCGCAGTCGCAGGCATTGCCGGTGCCATCGCCGTCGCTGTCGCTTTGGGTGGTGTTAGCGGCAAGGGGGCAATTGTCGTCGCTATCCAAGACCTTGTCGTTGTCGTCGTCGCTGTCGCAGGCGTCGCCCTGGCCGTCGGCGTCGGTGTCAGTCTGGCCGGCATTCAGGGTGACGGGGCAGTTGTCGGCCGCATCGCTCACGCCGTCGCCGTCGTCGTCGGGGTCTACGCAGTCGGCCAGCTCATCGCCGTCTAAGTTGGCAAAGCCCTCGTCGGTGGCGCCCGAGCAGTTATCGTCAATGCCATTGCACACTTCGGCCGCCGCGCCGCTGCCCTGGCAGAGCTCTTGGCCCCCTACGCATTGCGTTGTGCCGGGGCAGGTGCCGTAGGCGTTTTTGATGGCGCACGCTGCGGGTACCACCCCTTCGTCGGTGGCGCCGTCGCAGTTGTCGTCTTTCATGTTGCAAACTTCGGCGGCTGGTGCGGAACCGACGCACGCCCCTTCTTTGCCGCCACTGCACGTGTACGCGCCGGGGCAGCTACCGAACTCGCTGGTTATCTTGCAATTTCCTGTCTTGCCGTCGGGGCAATCGCACTGACCGCCGGGTGGCACGCAGACTTGGGCGCTGCCTTGCGCCTTGCACACGTAGCCGGTGCCGACGCACGCCTTGCCGCCGTCGCAGGGTTGCAGGCAGTGGGTGCCCAGGCCCAGGTCGATGCAGACACCTTTGGAGCCCGTGCCTAGGTCGCAGTCGGCGTCTTTGGCGCACGGCGCACATGTAAACGGCGCCTTGTGCAAACAGACACTGACCACGTCGCCGCTCGAGGTGGTCTGCAAGCACTCGTAATCACTTGGACAACCGGTAATGCACGGTTGCGCGCACTCTTTGCCGGTGGGGGTGGGCGCGCAGATCAGCGTCTCGCAGTCTTCGTTCTTGGTACAGGGCACCTTCTTGTACTCCACGTCGCCGCCGGTCAGGTCGAGCGCCTGGATATCGGTCGCGCCGCTGCTGTCGTCTTCGCTATCGGGCGTGCTTAAGTCGAGGATGAGGTCGCCCTGGCCGCTGGCATCCGCAGCAACGCCGGTAGGGGGCGTAACGGCCTGCGGATCACCACAAGCACTCAACAAGACAAGGAGACCGAAAAGAACGACCACCGCCACGGCAGAGCGCTGGGTCGAGCCTTGGAGACGAACTAGCATGTGAACTCTTTGCGCGACCAAGTCGGGCGCGGACACAGGTTGTTGAGCGAAACCCTATGGAATATGCCGGGAACGGCCCGCAACGTCAAGGTGCTGGGGCAGAAACCGACCGCGCGAAGCACTCCCTCGACAGGCGCGGCAAATCGGGGCAGCATCGCGCAGTGGCCTAGAATTGGCCCGTTGCGACCATGACCTACCGCCCACCACGCCAGCCGCCCAAGCCACCCACACGCCCGCCCCTAGAGCCAAGCGAGCGCGGCGACCAACGGCTGCTGGCGGCCCTGGCCCAAGCGCGCGCCGAAGATACCTATGCAGCGGCAAAGACTTGCGAGGCCTGTGCCCGCGAGCGGCAAGCGACCGGCGATGCCGAAGCCTTGTGCGAGACCCACCTAGCCCGCGCGCTGGGTATGGGTGGATGGGCCCCCTAACCTGCGGAGTTTTGCGATGTTTACCCCAGAGACCTTCGCCTTCTTGCGCGACCTGCGCGACCACAACAGCAAAGAGTGGTTCGATGCCAACCGCGACCGCTACGAGCGCCAGGCCAAGGCCCCGCTGCTCGAATTCGTTGGCGCCATGCGGCCTTACCTAGAGCAGATCTCGCGCCATTTTGTGGGCGACCAGCGCTCCGTGTTTCGTATCCACCGCGATGTGCGGTTTTCGCACGACAAGTCGCCGTACAAGACCCACTTGGCCGCGCAATTTCGCCACGGCATGACCGGCGGGCCGCTCAGCGACGCAGTGCACGCCCCCGGCTTCTACTTTAACCTCGCGCCCGACGGCCACGGCGAAATGGAAGGCGTATTCGGCGGTTTTGGCATGTGGCAGCCGCCGACCGATGCGCTGTACGCCATTCGCACCCGCATCATCGAGCATCCGGATGACTGGCAGGCGGCGGTGCGCGGCATCGAGCTCCGCGGTTCGAGCCTAAAGCGACCGCCCGCGGGGTTTGCCGCCGACCACCCGCGCATCGACGACTTGAAACGTAAGGATTTTATTGCGATCGCCAACTTTAGCGAGGCCGACGCCATCCAGCCCGACTTTGTGGCGAAGTTTGCCGCGGCGATGGCGCACGGGGCCCCGCTGCAAAAGTTCTTGTGCCAAGCGATGCAGCTGCCGTTCTAGGGGGCGCTAAAGCAATTCGCTGTAATTTCGAGATGTAGAAAATGGCTGCTAAGTCGACAGGCGCGCCCGCACCATGGTGCCGATGCCGCGGTCGGTAAACAGCTCTTCGATCAGCGCGGCGTGAATCTGGCCGTTGATCACGTGCAAAGTGCCGCCGCCGTCTAAGAAAGCGGGCACCTGCGCCTGTTGGTAGTGTTCGGGCAGCTCGGGCAGGCCCAGCTCGCTCGCCAGGTGGCCGTCGGCGGCGCGCAGACCATCGGCATCGGTCAAAATCAGCAGCTTCGCCGCATGGTTATCGCGGGCCACCGCCACCGCCGCGCTCAGACTTGAGCCGCGCAGCACAATCGGCCGAATCCCGGTTTGCCGCAGCAGCGCCAGGTCGTCGTCGGTGGTCGGCGAGTCGGCCTCGATCAGGATCACCATGGTCTGGCGGTCGTGCTCGTGCAGGTAACGCAAGGCCTCGCGCAGTACGCCTTTTTTCAGCACGGGCGTCAGCGTTTGCAGTTCAAGGCTTGAGCGCACCGGCGCATGACTGCCGACCGCACCGTAAGCGATGGGGGCCTCGGCGTTGATGCGCACGTAGTCGTAGCTGAGGTCGCAGCCCCAGGCCACGCCCTGCCCCGGGCCCGTACCGATGCACAGGTCGATGGTGATGGTGTCGCTGGCCCGCAGGCGCGCCCCCAGCTCCGCCCGGTCGATAGCTTGCATCTGTGGGAATACAGGTTGATCTTGCAGGGTAATCGTGACCAACTGGCGGTCGAGCGGCTGTTCTTGCCGCGCCAGCGACGCCCCCAGGGCCGCCACCGTGCGCCCCCAGTTGGGATCGCAGGCAAACAGCGCACTTTTGACCAGGTCGCTGCCGGCGATGTCGCGGGCGGTGGTGCGCGCCACGTGGTCGCTCGCCGCGCCGCTCACCTGCACGGTGACCATCCGCGTCGCCCCCTCGCCATCGCGGGCAATCGCCTGGGCCAGCGCCGAAAACACTGCTTGCAAGCCAGGTTCGGGGTCATCGACCGCGGCGGCACAGCCTGTGGCAAACACCAGCGCCGTGTCGTTGGTCGAGGTGTCGCGGTCGACGGTAATGGCATTAAAAGTGCGCGCCACTACACGCTTTGTTGCAGCTTCGAGCACGTGCGGCTCGACCTTGGCGTCGGTGACACAGACGGCGATCATGGTGGCCATGTCGGGGTGGATCATGCCAGAACCCTTGGCGATTCCTAGCCACGTGGCGCCGGCATAGTCAAAGCACGCCACCTTGGCGACGGTATCGGTGGTCAGCACGGCTTGCGAAAACGCCTGCCAGCTATCGGTTTGTGCAAGCAGTTCAGGCAGTTTATCGACCACGCGCTGGGCATCGAAGGGCACGCCGATGGGGCCGGTGGTCGCCGTCAGCACCGCGCCGCTCGCCGCCACGCCGCGCGCCGTCAAGGCCTGCATCAAACCCGTGCGCAGCAGCTGGTCGGCCTGCACGTCGCCGGTGGCGTAGCAGTTGGCATTGCCACTTACCGCAATGAATGCGCTGGCTTTTCCGGGCAAGAGCGGCCGGTTGCCCTCGACACAGGCCGCAGCGCAGCGGTTGCGGGTCAGCGCGCCGACCACGGGCACGGGCGGGTCGAACACCAAGATGGCGGTGTCGAGCCGACTCGCTTTGATGCCGCTGTGGCCACCGACGATGCGCACGCCCGCGGGCACCTTGGGTGCAATAGCCTTGAGATCACTCATAAATACCCCCGTCGTCCAGGCCAGCCAGCGCGGGCCAGCCGCAAGCGCGGTTTAGGTTGTACACGGCGTGCGAGGCGGCTCCGCGCAGCAAGTTATCGATCACACTCACAAACTGCACACGCCGCGCCGCCACATCCAAGTAGTAGTGCACGTGCACGGTATTCTGCTCGGCCACCGCCAGCACCTCGGGCGCGTTCGCCACCTGCTGCCACAGCGGATCGTCGCCCAAGCGAAGGGGCGGCAACTGCTTATGCACTAACGGATTTTTCGCCAGCCACTCCGTCA
Organism: uncultured Myxococcales bacterium; assembly: GCA_903883645.1. GTDB lineage: Bacteria > Myxococcota_A > UBA9042 > UBA9042 > UBA9042 > SXRM01. The sequence continues at coordinate 99,187 of CAISBR010000072.1, forward strand.
CATCCACGCTGCCCGCAACCAACATGCCGCGCCGCAGCGGCGCCACCAGCGGCACGAACAGCAGGTGCACACCCGTGCGGCGCTCGACCTCGACCAGATGCTGGTGCGCGCGCCCCGTGCGATAAGGCGCAAGATTTTCGGCGACATACATGTACATCGTGCGTTCACTGGGCGTGCGACCCGCGCCCGACACGCCGCTGATGCCCGTCGCATCGACCACCGCGCCCGTGGCCACCACCCCAGCGGCCTGCAAGGGCACCAGCGCCGACAGCAGCGCATTGGCATAACAACCTGGATTCGCGATTAGTTTCGCCGTCTGCAGCTCCGCCGAGCTCGCATCGAAGCCATAGACCGCTTCGGTCAGCGCTTGCGGGTGCGGATGGGCAAAACCATAGGCGTGCTCGTGGGCTACAGGGTCGCCGGCGCGATGGGCACCCGACAAGTCGAGCACGCACTGGCCACGCTGGATCAGCGGCCAAGCCAGCTCGGCACTGCTCTCGGCGGGCGTGGCCAGCACAACCCATTGTGCATCGAGGGGAATCGCATCGACCCCCTGCCGCGCCGTCGCCGTAGACACCTGGCCCACGTGGGGATGGCGACCGAGCAAACGCAGCAATTCTTGGCCGGCATAACCCGTGGCGCCGGCAATGCAAATGTGTTGGCGATCGGGCAACTGCGGGGTGTGCATGGCGGGCCGGATGGCCAAACGCAGCCACTGGGCGCGCAGTGTTCCGCGACACGGCCGAAGTCGCAAGCCCAGCCACCGCCGCAAGGCGGCACGCAGAACGGCGGGCGCGCTCGACCTCGCTCCGCAAACACTTAAAATCACCCAAAAAACCCACGTTTGAACCTGACGACGCTGCACAGCATGTCAAGACTCAGCCCGCACTTCCGGCCCACCTTCTCCACGCCGCGGACCCAGGAGCCAGCCCGCGCCGACGCGCCCAAGCGCATTCGAGCTCGCCTTTGCGGCAATCGCCCTGTTCTATCAAGGTGTTTAACGCCACCGCGTACGAAATCTAGGGCTTGGGCAGCGCCAGCTCGTACACTGCAAAGCCCGATTCCGTATCATTTTCAGCATTATAGTCGGGGAACAGGCACAGGCGATTCTCGGGATCTGGCACAAATTCGCAGCGCGAGGCGACCAGCGCCACCACCCGCCGGGTCTGCGGCAGCATGTACACGGCAGCCACCTTGTCGCCACAGCAAGCGGCGATGCGCTGGGCGGCTGGCGTGGCGCGAATCGCGGGCCAATCTGCAGGCAGATCGCTGGCTTGGCGGTCGCTCGTCGCCGGCACTTGCTTGGGATCAAAGGTGGGCAGCTTGGCCTGCAAGCTCTGGCCCCCAACCTGCACCAGCAGCGTGCGGGCGTTGCCCGGCTCTTTGCGCACCGCAACCGCCGTGGCCGGCAGCGGCTTGGGCGCAGAGAAGTGGTGCGCATCCAGATACTTCTGTGCCTTCGCAAAGCCCTTGGGCTGATACGCCGAGCGATTGCCGCCCAGCAGCACGAATTTGGTCCTTTTCTTGCTGCCCAGCTTGCGCACCTCGAGCCGGTACTCCATGCAGCCTTCGCAGATAGTAAGTGCGGTGCAGGCCAGCTCTTTTTCGTCGGATGACAGCCAGTGGCAGCCCTCGTTTTGGTACAAAGGATCGATCTCGCCTTCGCTGGTTTGGAAGGGCGGCAGCACAACGCGGGCCGGCGCGGGGGTCTCGGCCCAAGCCGCGCTGGCGACTAGGCCCAGACTTGCACAGACCCAGAGGTGAGCCACAAGGGCGCGAAATAGCAGGATTGACATCGACTCTCCGCAGATGGCGAGCACCGCTCATCGGGCGCAGCCGCGCGGCGAGACTACGCGGGGTGTTCCAAGGCGTCAACCCTAGAAGATGACTGATAGTGTTGGCGTTTTTACTGCGCTTCAGCTCGATCTACACCCTCTGCCGCGGCGACGCCAAGCGCGCTACACTACCCGCAGCGCTGCCCCATGGCGCGCCCGGCGAGGCCCCAAGGTGTTCAACTGGTTCCGCAAGCCGCCGCCCGCGCTGCACGACTGCGTGTGGCTGAACCAAGTGGCCCGCGACGAGCACATCGCGACGACCGCCGCCCAGGCCACACAACCGCTGCTGCTCGTAGCCTTTTTTGCCGAGACGGCTGAGTTGCTGGCCCAGCTGCTGCGCGACCGCGGGATCGCGTTTGCCGAGGTGGGGCCCATGCGCGCCCTGCGGCCTGTGGGCGTGCCCGTGCTGCTGGCGCTGGCCGAGCGGGTGGCGCAGGTGCACGCCAATCCCGGCGAGACTTGGCAGTTTTGTGTGGCCGAGCACCACCCGCTGCCCGAGCCCAATACCGCCCTGATCGAGCAACTGCAGCGACTGGGGCCGCAAACGCCGGTTTTTCACTCGGCTTTGGATGAACCGCTGATGCTGCGCTTTGGCGGCGAGCGGGTGGCGGCGCTGATGCTGCGGCTGAACATGCCGGCGAACGAGCCGGTGCAGTCGCCGATAGTGGCGAAAGCCTTGGCGAATGCCCGCGACAAGGTGCGCAAGAAGGTGGTGGCACCGCTGCCGGCGCGGTCGCTGCGGGGGTGGCTTGCGGCGAATTTGCCGGACTAGGGGTCGGTCAGAATCGGCCGGCCATTGCCATGCCAAGTCCGCCCGCAGGCGTAGCAAACGGCGCTACAGCCCACTCAGCCGGGGCAGGCGCAGGCGCGTGCACAGGGGTTGCCACCACAGCC
>CAISBR010000073.1 GCA_903883645.1 uncultured Myxococcales bacterium
CCCCTTGCCCCTTGCCCCGCTGCCGATGCCGCGCCGACCAGAAACTCGCAGGCTGCCAGGGCGGTTGCGCAACCCCAGGAGCCGCCATGAAGTCCCTTTTTTGCACCCGCCAAGCCGTCCTCGTCGCCACCTGCCTGTTGCTCGCGGCGTGCAGCGACGACCTTGCCGTGACCGGGACGAGCAACTGGGCCGCGGACCTACAAGGCGTCGGGGACGGCCAGGGCCTAGCGGATGCAAAGGATGCCGACCCAAACAAAGACGCGGCGCCAGGCAGTTCGAATGACGACTTCGGCCCCGGCGACTTGTGCAGCGACGGCAGCGCGTGCACCAAGGGCGACGCGTGCAGCGGCCGCAGCCGGACGGCCCGTTTCAGGTCGCGCGCAGTTCAAGAAAGCGAGCGCGGTCGCTTACGTGCCGCGCCTCTCCACCAAGGCATTCGCACCAACCCGAGCATGGCCGAAGCCATCGATGCGACCCCAGTCGGCGGCGCGCTGCCGCATACGCTGACGGGCGAGCCGCTGAAAATCACCAGCTGGGTCGAGCACTTTATCGTTATGCCGCCGGGGAGCCAGCTGCGAAGGCCCAAGCTGTAGCGCGGCGCGGTGCGAAATCGGAGCGGCCGGCTGCAAGAGCGTTGCATTCACCGCCGCAGCGCTGCACACTCGCCCAGGGGGAGCAACATGGCCAAACGAACCGTGATTACCGCCGAAAGTCGCGTCGCACTCGTAGGCGGCGTGGCCATTTCAGCGGGGACCGATACTGCCGCGGAGGCAGGTCCGCGCGCTGAGCCGGTGCGGGTGCTGTCGGGCCGCCTGGGCAAGCTGGCCGTGCACGGCGCCGAGGCCGGGCTGGTCGATGTGCTGAAGACCCGCCCGACCGTGCAAGAGCTGTTGCTGGCGGCGCAGGCGCAGGGGGTCGGCGCACTGCAGACGCTGAGCCTGGTGCGCACACTGCACAGCGGGGGCTGGCTGGCAGATGGCAAGAAACCTGCGCAAGCTCAGGCTCTTTGGCGGGGTCCGCTGCTGGTGCTGCTGGTGACGTGGGTGGTGGCGGCGGGCCTGCTGCTGCCGCTGACCCCGGCGGGCGCGGTGGTGGCGCTGACCCAGGCGGCGGGGCTGGCGGCGGGGCTGACGGTGCTGTGGGCGACGGCGCCATGGCTGTCGAAACCCGGAGAATGGCTAGCTTTGCGCCTGCTGGGGGTGCATCAGGCGCGCGCCCGCTCGTGGGCTTGGATGCGGCGGCGACTGTGGCAAAGTGCGGTGCGGCGGCGGGCCCTCGATCCGGTCGAGCGCGGCTACATCGCGCTAGGCACCTGGAATATCGCGCACTTGCTTGCCGTGGTGCTGTTTTGTGGGGCGTTGATTGGCGGTCGCGCCCAGGCCTGGGCGTACGGGCCAGGGGTGGCGACGGCGTGGCTGGCACCGGCCTTGGCGCGCCTGATTTTGCTGGGTTTGCTGAGTATGCTCGCCATGCTGCCGGCGCTGGTGCTGGCCTGGATGGGCGCGACCAGCCTGGGGCAGTGGCTGCCGCGGCGGGCCACACCACCCTTGCGCAGTAGCCCGGTCGACGCGGCGACGGCGCAGCGCTTGGCGGCCGAGCTGGCGTTGTTGCCGATTTTTGCCAGTATCGATGCCGCATGGTTGGCCGAGCTGGCCGCGGCTGCAGTATGCGAGGACCACGGCGACGGCGCTGCGGTGCTGCGGCAGGGCGAGCCCGGCGACCGCCTGTGCTGGCTGGCAGCGGGTACGGTGCGCGTACAGGTCGAAGACGAGGCCGGGCTGACCTACGATGTGGCCACTCTGGGGCCCGGCGCATTGTTTGGCGAAACGGCGCTGCTCGAAGCGGTCCCGCGCACCGCCACGGTGCTGGCCGACGGCCCTGTGCAAGTGGTAACCCTGGCGCGCGAGGCCTTTGCCCGCCTGATTGCCAGCCAGGTGGCCTCGGCCAGCGAAGTGCGCGAACACATTCGCACTGCCGCGGCGTTGCGCAGCCATCCGCTGTTTCAAGCGCTAGATGCCGCGGGGCTGCGCGGGCTGCTGACAGCGGCCGAGGTGCTGCGCCTTGGCGAGGGCCACGATGTGGTGACGCAAGGCGAGGCTGGCGAGCACCTGTACGTGCTGCGCGAAGGGGCGGTGCGGGTGCAGCGCAGCTCGCCGCGCGGGCCGCGCAACCTGGCCAGCTTGCAAGCGGGCGACTGGTTCGGCGAGCTGGCCCTGCTGGGCACCGCCACGCGCACAGCGAGTGTAACCACCACGATGCCCAGCGTGCTGGTGCGCCTGCATCGCGACGCCGTGGATGCCGCCTTGGTGCGCGACGTAACCGGGGCGCTGCTGCTGCTTGAGGCCGCCGCCGAACGCCTAGATCGCCTAAAGGCTGGGGAGGTTGCATGACACCGGCCCGCCTTGTACCCCTCTTGCTGCTGAGCGCCGGTGGCCTGGCCGCGGCACGCCATGGCCCCGCCGTGGTGCAACGGGCGACCGACGCCGCAAAAGTCGCGCTAACTCGTTACGAATTGGCGCAGCTGGCCAAGGCCTACCAGCTCGAGCGTGCGGTGGGGAGCCAGCCGCCGCGGCCCGAAAATCAAAGCGGTTTCTTGGTTTGGGCCAGCGAGACGCTGCACGCCAGCGGCCGCGACACGAGCCGCGACCTGTGGCAGCAGCCCTGGCGCTTTGACCGCGACGGCCGCAACGTGGTGTTTCGCAGCGCCGGGCCGAACTTGAGCTGGGATCACTGTGCCGACGGCGCCCCCCAAGCAGAGGTATCGACCGACGACACTGGCGACGCCGAGGCACCTGCGCGCGACGACGACCTGTGCGACGTGGTGGCGCCGGAGTAGGCCTGAGGCGCGCTGAAGCCACGGCAGTTGCGGCGCAAGGGCAGTTGCGGAGTTTTTAAGAGCAATTGCGGCCTCTTTGGTGGCCATCTTGGCGGTCAGCCGCGGTTGTAGGCCCAGGTGATGCCGCGCAATGCCTGTCGCAGCGCCCGAACGTTCAACACCCCTTCGCGGGCAGCAAGTTGCAGAGTGGGCGCTTGCGTGCGCCGCCCAACCCGTGCAGACTCGCGCATACCCCCCGTTTGTACGTCCATTTGATAAGCGCTTGTTCTCTGCGCTACAGGTTTGCAATGCCCTCGTTCTGTTTGCCTTTGTCGTTGCAGCTGCGGTCGCGTCCGCTCGCTGGTGCCGTGGCGCTGTTGGTTCTGCTCGCAATGGCGCCAGCCTGCAGCGATACGGGTACCGCAACCTCGAGTGCAAATGCCGACGGGCTGGGCGCCGGCACATCGGACTTGGGTCTAGGCCAAGACGGCGAACCGTCGGGCCAGGACGCGGCGGTCGAAGCGACCGTGTTCGACCTGCTGGGCTCCGACAGCAAAAGCTGCCCTGGCGGCGCGGGCTGCGGGTGCAAAGACAACAGCGAATGCGACACCTTACTATGCATCGAGACGCCCACCGGCAAAGAATGTGCGCAGAACTGCACGACCTCGTGCCCCGCCGACTACAAGTGCGCGCCGCTTCCCGGGGCCGGCGGCGACATCACCAACTACTGCGTGCCGATGTGGGGCAAGCTGTGCAACCCGTGCTCGACCTCGCAAGCGTGCAGCGCGCTTGGGCAAAGCGGCGCGGCGTGCGTGGTGCATGGCAGCGCGGGCGCCTTTTGCGGAGTGGAGTGCACCGGTAACGACAGCTGCCCCACTGGCTATCAGTGCAAAGAATTCAGCACGGTCGAAGGCACCAAGGCCAAGCAGTGCGCCCCGCAGGGCGACGGCAAAGATGGCCCGAACAAAGAGGTGGGCGCTTGCGGCTGCTCGCCCGCCGCCGTAGGCCTAGGCCTGTCGACCAGCTGCATGGCGGCAACCCAAGATGGCAACGGCACTATCGGCGGCTGCCCCGGCACGCGGACCTGCACGGCCAGCGGCCTGAGCGCGTGCACAGCCCCCGACGCCTCGCCCGAGGTCTGCGACGGCCTAGACAACGACTGCAACGGCAAGACCGACGAAGGCAGCTGCGACGACGGCAATGCCTGCACGCAAGACGACTGTGCACCCGGCGCCGACAAGAAAATCACCTGTCAACACAGCGCGATCGCCTCGAGTTGCGACGCCGACAAAAGCGTCTGTACCGAAAACGATACCTGCGAAGCGGGCGTATGCGTGGCCGGCAAGGCCAAGCTGTGCGACGACGGCAACCCCTGCACCGCCGACAAGTGCGACCCCGTGCAGGGCTGCGTGCAACAAAGCGACGATGGCGCGCCGTGCAGCGACGATAATCCGTGCACGATCGGCGACTTGTGCCAAAACGGCGGCTGTCTGGCCGGCATAACCAAGACCTGCAGCAGCGTCGACGCGTGCCAATCGGCCAAGTGCAATCAAGCCGACGGCAAGTGCGTGTTTACCGACAAGCAAGACGGCCTGCCGTGCGACGACAGCACCCTGTGCACCAGCGCCGACAACTGCGCAAGTGGCGCGTGCAAGGGCACTTTGATCGCCTGCGACGACGGCAATCCGTGCACAACCGACAGCTGCGACCTGGCCAAGGGCTGCACCTCGACCGACTTTGTGGGCGGCTGCAGCGACGGCAACGGCTGCACCGAGGGCGACGCCTGCAAAGCCAGCGCGTGCCTGCCCGGCTCGGCCAAAAGCTGCGACGACGGCGACGGCTGCACGCTCGATACCTGCAACAAGATCAACGGCGAATGTGGCCATGCGGCGATCGTGGGCTGCGGCGGCAACTGCAACACGGGCGCCGACTGCAACGACAGCAACCCGTGCACCGACGACACCTGCGCGGGCGGCAAGTGCCAGGTCGCGCCCAACAGCCAAGCCTGCGACGACAAAGAGCTGTGCACCCAAAACGACCTATGCGCCGGCGGTGTGTGCGCGGGCAGCCAGCTGGGCTGCGACGACAAGAACCCATGCACCATCGACACTTGTGACCCAACAGCCGGCTGTGCCCACCAGCCCAGCAGCCTGGGTTGCGAAGACGGCAACGCCTGCACCGTGGGCGACGTGTGCGCGGGCGGCGCGTGCAAGCCGGGCCCTGGCGCCACCTGCGACGACGGCAACGTCTGCACCAGCGATGCCTGCGACCCCAAAACCGGCGTGTGCGCCTCGACCAACAACACCGCGCCGTGCAACGACAATAACGCGTGCACGGTGGGCGACATGTGCGCGGTAGGCCTCTGCCAGGCGGGCACGCCCACGCTCTGCGACGACGGCAAGCCGTGCACCGACGACAAGTGCGACCCGGCGACAGGCTCGTGCGTGGTCAGCAACAACACGCTGGTCTGCACCGACAACAACGCGTGCACCACGGGCGATGTGTGCAGCGGCGGCGCTTGCAAGTCGGGCACGGCCAAGGTCTGTAACGACAATAACGCTTGCACCAGCGACAGTTGCAACACGAGCACGGGCGCCTGCGTCAACACACCGATTGTGGGCTGCGGCGGCAACTGCCTAAAGGCCGCCGATTGCGACGACAAAAACCCCTGCACCACCGATGCGTGCACCGCCGGCAAGTGCGCCAACACCGCCAACAGCAGCGTGTGCGAAGACGGCAATTTGTGCACTTTGGGCGACGTATGCGCCGCGGGCGCCTGCAAGCCCGGCACCGCCAAGCTCTGCAACGACGCCAATCCATGCACCGACGACAGCTGCATTGCGAGCACCGGCCTATGCTCCGCCGCCAACAATACTTTGGCCTGCAGCGACAACGACGCGTGCACCCAGGGCGATGTGTGCGCGGTGGGCGTGTGCAAACCGGGCGTGCCGCTGGCCTGCGACGACAAAAACGCCTGCAACGGCCTTGAGGTGTGCAAATTGGGCGCATGCGTGGCCGGCACCGCCGTGGTCTGCGACGACAAGAACCCGTGCACCGACGACAGCTGCGACAGCGCGACCGGCAAGTGCCTGACCGCCAACAACACGGCGGCGTGCACCGACAGCAACGCCTGCACCACGGGCGATATTTGCGCCGCGGGCGCGTGCAAGCCCGGCGTGGCCCTAACCTGCAACGACAACAACCCTTGCACCACCGACGCTTGCGACCCCTTGAGCGCCAAGTGCAGCAACACCGCCAACACCGCCGCGTGCACCGACAACACGGCCTGCACCGTGGGCGACATCTGCGCCGCCGGCGTGTGCAAGCCGGGCACGCTGACGGTCTGCAACGACAACAACCAATGTACCACCGACAGTTGCGACGCCACCACCGGCAAGTGCGTGTACACCAACACCACGCTGGCCTGCAGCGACGGCAGCGCGTGCACCACCGGCGACAAGTGCGACGGCGCGGGCAAGTGCGTGCCGGGCGTGGCGACCGTGTGTAAGGCGATTCAGTGCAATACCGCAGCGTGCAACACCACTTCGGGCCTATGCGAGACCAAGCCGGTGACGGTCGGCACCGCGTGCGACGACTTGCAGACCTGCACCGTGGGCGACAAGTGCGACGGCGCCGGCAAGTGCGCCAGCGGCCCATGGGACAACACCTGCGGCTGCCAGACCGACGCCGCGTGCGACGACAAAAACCCATGCACCACCGACAAGTGCGTGGCCACCAAGTGCACCTTTACCCAGCTGAGCGCTGGCACCGTCTGCGACGACGGCAACGCGTGCACCACCGCAAGTACCTGCGATGCCAAGGCTGTCTGCACGGGCACGGCCACCTACGACTGCACCCCGGCCAAGGGGTCGTGCAACAGCGGGTTGTGCATCGACCAGGGCGGATTCGCGGCGTGCAAGCTGATTCCCCTTACGGCGGGCACGACTTGCAGCGATGGCCTGTACTGCACCACGACGGACACCTGCGACGGCGCCGGCAAGTGCATCGGCGGCCCCTCGCCCCTGTGCGGCAAGCCCGCGCAATGCTACACCTCGCAGTGCACCGAGGCCGCGATGGGCTGTGCCACGGCGGCCATGGTCAACGGCACCGCCTGCAACGACGGCGCGCTGTGCACCGGCAGCGACGTCTGCACCGCGGGTGTGTGCAAGGGCACGCTTTTGGCAAGCTGTACCCCGGTTTTGACGAGCTTTAGCCCCGCCACGCCATCGACCAGCACTGCGACGGCCGGCGTCGGTACGGCCACCGCGGGGACCAATGTGTACCTGTACCCCACTAGCAACTGCACCGGCAAGCCGCTGAACCCCACACCCACGGCCGCCTTGCCCGCATTCAGCATCGCCTTTACGGCCAATACCCAGATGTGCACTGCGATCTCGGCGCAGGCGGTCGACTCGGTGGGTACGGTGTCGGCGTGCTCGAATTCGCTGACTTTTGACCACTACACCTGCAGCCAATGCACCTGCCCCGCCAGCGACTGGATCCGCGAATTTGGCACCATTAAGGCCGACGGTGGCAGCGATGTGGCCGCCGATGCCGCCGGCAACTTCTACGTAGTGGGCAGCACCCTGGGCGCGTACCCGGGCTTTGCCAATGCGGGCTTGCACGACGGCTTTGTCGCCAAGCTGGATGCGAACGGCAACCGCCTGTGGGTCAAGCAGTTTGGCACCGCGGCCGAAGACACCGCCGGCGGCGTGTACATCGACCCGACCGGCAACATCTGGGTCACAGGCAGCAGCGCGGGCGATATCGACGGCGCCGGCCCCGGCCCCACACCACCCAGCGGCGACAGCGACGCCTTTGTGGCCAAGTACGATGCCAATGGCAACCGCGTCTCGATAGCCGTCTTTGGCACGGCCACTCGCACCGAAACGCCGGCCGACGTGACCTACGACACCGTGGGCGCGCGCCTTGTCGTGCTGATCTCGAGCCAGAACGTGACGGGCGGCGGCTTGAGCCCGCAGGTCATCGGCGTCAACACCACCACCAATGCCGTTAGCAAAATCTGGGAATTCTTAGATAATACCCAGAACAAGAACCCCAGCGGCCTCGCGGTCGACAGCGCCGGCGCCATCTACGTGGCCGGGCGCTCGCAGTGGGCGATCGGCGGCGCGCTGACCACCACCGGCGCCGACAACGGCGGCATGTATGTGTACAAAGTCTCGGCCGCAGGCGCGACGGTGTGGCTGCAGCACTGGGGCAGCTTGGCGTTCGACTTGGCGGGCGGCCTCGCGGTCGACAACGCGGGCGCGGTGTACGCAACGGGCTTGGCCCAGGGCGTGGCCATCGGCACGGCAGCGGGCACGGTCTACGCGGGCTCAAACGGCACAGACTGGGGCTTTGGCGGCGATGTCGTGGTAGCAGCGTTTAACACCACCACGGGCGCCGCTACCTGGGTGACCCAAGTTGGCACTGCGGGCGGCGATTTTGGCACAGGCATCGAGTATGTATCGGGCAAGGGCGGCGGCCTGTACGTCACCGGCCACACCACCGGCAACTGGGACACGGGCGCTGCGACGTCGAAGTTTGGCGGCATGGACGCGCATGTGATCAAGCTGAATGTCGCCGGCATAGTCGCGTACAAGCACAACTTTGGCACGGCGGCGGACGACGCGAGCGGCAAGCCCAGCCACACCGCGACGGCACTGCTGATCCCCGGCACTGCGGGCGCCGATTTTGTGGGCCAGAGCGCCGATTCCTGCAATTTCCAGGGCACGCAAGACGTGTTTGTCGCCAAATTCTGCGCCGCCGGCCTGGGCGTGCCGTAGGGGCCTCGCATTGTGACAGCGCCGCCCAGACGGGGTCGCTGGCGGTCAGTGGGACAAGGTTGATACGACCATCGCGGCGCATGGCGATACGGCCGCAGCCGCTCGCTCCCACTTGCCCGCCGCGCCAGCACGCGCTACAACCCTGGCGGCGGCCTGCGCTTATCGGTCGCGCTCGGACGCACACCATGCACGCACCCTGCCCTCGCCGTTTCGCCCACCTTCTGCTCGCCCTGCCCTTGTTGGTCGCAGCCTGTTCCAGCGAATCCTCGCCTGCCACTAGCGATGCCCAGACCACCGCAGATGCACTGACTGGCGGCGATCAGCTTGCGACCAACGACGCACAGCCTGCTGATATCCAAGCGGAAGATCTGCCAACGGTTGGGGAACCGCCTGCCCCCGAATTTGCGCCATTTTGCCAAAGCGGCCTGTGGAGCGACACGCTAAAGCCGACGGTGGTGGGCGAGCTGCACGGCACGTACAAGGGTGTGATTCAGGCCGCCGGGCCAACTACGCAATTTACGAAAGGTGTTATGGAGGTGATGAAGATCGTGCCCACCGAACCCTTCTTGCTGACCCACCTGCGCGCGGCGTTCTCTAAGGGTACCGGCAAGATTCGCCTGCGGGTGATGCTCGCGTATGGCCGCTCGTATCCGGGTTTGTGGCCTAAGTCCAAAGACATGAGCATGGATCTGATCGAGCCTATTGTGGCCACAATCGATGCGCCCAGCGAAGAAATGCAAGAGTTTGCCATCCCGGGCGACGGCGTGCTGCTGCAGCCGACCCAGCATTATATCTTAGCTTACGAGCACTTGGCCAAAGAGCCGGCCCTGGCGCTAGAGTCGGTGCCCACGGGCGAGTACTCGCGCGCGCTTTTCTTTGTGCCGCCGCTGGCCGATTCGTATGGCATTAGCGACGGAGTCACCAGTTATAACTACCGCTTAGAGGCGGTGGGCAAGACGTTTTGCCAGTGGAAGTCGGAGCAGTTTTGGTTCGAAACCCAGACGCCGTTTGGCGACCAAGACAGCGGGCAGGTGGCGGTGGCCGACTTGAACGGCGATGGACACGACGATGTGATTTTAGATGGGTCGGCGAGCGTGGGCGGGGTGACGCAGAACAAGGCCCTCTTGTATCTAGGCGATGGCAATGGTGGTTTCAAGGCGCCGGCCAGTGATCCCCTGGGCGCAACCTTGGGCGCAGGTTTTGTGCTGATGGGCGATATCGACAACGACTTTGACCAGGATATACTGTCATTCCCTTATGTTGCGCGCGATGGGGATGGCGATGGCCACCAAGTACCCGGCGACGATTGCGACGACTCAGATGCCGCGGTTCACCCAGGTGCGGCCGAGGTGGCCAACGGCAAAGACGACAACTGCGACGGTCAGGTCGACGACGGCAACAACGTGCAAGATGCCGATCAAGATGGGCAAACGGCGAAGGCGGGCGACTGCGACGACACGCGGGCCGATGTGGGCAAGGGCAAGCCCGAGCTGCTCGACGGCCGCGACAACGACTGCGACGGCAAGGTCGACGAAGACTTTGTGAAGCGCGTGCTCATCAACGACGGCAAGGGGCAGTTTACGGTCAAGCCCAACGCGGGCATCGAAGAGCTGAACCCCAGCACCTCGGCTGCATTTTCAGACGCCGACGCCGACGGCAACCTCGACCTGTACTGGGGCAACTGGCTCATCCACTATCCCGACGATCCGGCGCTGCAAGACCGCTACTTTGCAGGCAAAGGCGACGGTACGTTTCAAGACCAGTTCGTGGCGGCCGGCTTCGAGCTGCCCAAGCCCTACTCGGTGTACGGGCTGACGTGGTGCGACTACAACAACGACGGCGCGCAAGACCTGTTTGTGGGCAACTACCACATGTACCCCGATCAACTGTGGGAAAACCTGGGCAAAGGCACGTTCAAAGACGTAGCGCCGCTGGTGGGCCTCGACCACGACACCATCCCTCCGCCCGCCAACGTCGCCGCGATGGGGCTAACTGGTGGCCACAGCTACGGCGCCGACTTTGGTGACTACGATAACGACGGCGATATGGACGTCTTCGTGTGCAATTTGGCCCATCCGCGTACCCGACCGTGGGCCGACACCAGTATCTTGGGCAACAACCAAGGCGGGCCCGACTACAAGTTTACCGATATGGCAAGCACACTTGGCATTGTGTACGACGAAGGCGACCTGAACGCTGCGTGGGGCGACTTTGACAACGATGGCGACTTGGACCTAGTCATCGGCGGCGTATACACCGGCCATTACACCCGCCTGTATCGCAATGATGGCGACCACTTTGCCGATGTAACCTATCAGGCACACATTGCCCTGCATCAGGCTAGTCGCATGGTGTGGCTCGATGCCGACAACGACGGCGACCTCGACCTGCTGTTTGCCGGCCAAAGCGAGGCGCCGCATGTGGTGCTGTTCAAGAATCGCATTGGCAATAAGAAGCATTGGGTCGAGTTCGACTTGCGCGGCACCACCTCGACCCGCGATGCCGTTGGGGCGCGAGTATACGTGCAAAGTGGCGGTGTTACGCGCATGCGCGATGTGCGACTGGGCGGCGGCCACTGGAACGTGCAGGCCCCCAAGCGGGTGCACGTGGGCCTGGGCGATGTGGCGGCCATCGACAAGGTGCAAGTGCGCTGGCTAACGGGTAAAGTCGAGACGTTTGCACCGGTGGGTGGCGACAAGCGCTGGCTGCTAGTCGAGGGGACAGGGCAGGCTGTGGCGGAGTAGGTGAGCCAGCCTCGCCCTGAGGCGGCAACGGTGGTTTTTGTCAAAAGTCCTATGCGGTTGACGATTGGGCTGCAGGGGCGCGAGGTCGAGTCGGTCACACCGCAAGCCCCAACGCGCGTGCGAACATCGCTAGACATCCAGGCAATTCTTGGTGTAGACGCTAGAGCGCCGGCGGCGTAGGCTTCGTGGCCGAGGCCGGCGCACCCGGCTTCGCGGCACCTGCAAAGGTTCGACCCGAATTCAAAGCTTGCGCGGCAGCAAACCTCTCTATTCTTGGAGCCTTGGCATGAAAACCCTTTGGAGCACCCTCCCCATCGCCCTTGCGCTCGTTGGCCATTTGGGCTGCTCTACGACCACAACGGGCGGCGGCGGTACTTGGCCCGACACAGAAAGCGATGCATCGGCCCTTGATTACGACATTGAGTCCAAAGACAGCGGCCTCGCCGACAGCACGGCCAAGACCGACGCAAGCGCCGATGGCCAGGCCGTAAGCGATGCCAACTCGGCCGACCTACCTGATTTTAGCGGGTACTTTGACGACATTGCCGAAGAGGATACCGACGCCGGCGTGGTCTTTAATCCAGATGCCGCCTGTGTTGCCATCGCCGCACAAGGCAAGGCGGCCCCCGCATCCATCCTGTTTGTCTTAGACTACAGTTGGTCGATGTGCATGGACCCCAGTGCTCCGTTATCCCAGCTGAATTGCGCCACAGACCCGGCCAAGGCCAAGTGGAGCATCCTAGTCGAAGCGATGAAGGCAGCTGTGCCGACACTGCCCGACAACTCGTACTCCGCCATGGTCTATTATCCCGATGTGGTCGACTCGGGCTCGGTGTGCAAAGTCGCGCAAGGGCCCAAGGTGGCGCTCGCCTTGACTGGGCCGGCGGGCTCCGCGCAGCGAATGGCCTTGATCTCGAAGCTGCCGACATTGCTGACCGATAACAGCCCAGTGGCCTCGACGCCCACAGGCGATGCCCTGCAGGCCATGTACGCCTATTACGCCAATACGCCCGACAGCGCGACGCCGGGAGCGAGCCGCTACATCGTGCTTATCACTGATGGCAAGCCGACTTGCGCCGGTAGCGCCGCCAATGCGCCGGCCGCCATCACCGCTGCCGTGGGCAAGGCCAACCTGGCCAATCCTGCGGTCCACACCTTTGTTGTGGGCGTACCCGGCAGCGAAGGCGTGCGCACCACCCTGTCGCAAGCGGCCAAAGCCGGCGGCACAGCCTCGACCAACTGCTCGGATACCGGGCCAAACTATTGCCATTTCGACATGACTGCCTACCCGGCCCCAGCCGACCTAGCCTCGCACTTGGCCAAGGCATTCGCGGCAATTCAAGGTCAGGCGCTCAGCTGCGACTACAAGATCCCACCCAATCCCAAGGGCGGGGCCACCGACTACATCTACGTCAACGTGCGCTACACACCCAGTAACGGGGGCAAGCCGCAAGATTTGGTCTACGACCCGGCATGTTCTGGGCCAGGCTGGCACTTTGACGACGCGCAGAATCCCCAGCACATCCTAATCTGCCAAGCCAGTTGCACCGTGATGATGGCCGACAGCAGCGCCAAGCTCGACGTCCTGTTCGGTTGCCCGCGCCAAGAGAAGTAGCGGAACACGGGCGGGCCGCTGCTGCGGGAATGGGCCTGGCGTACCGTTTGCTTACCACGCGACTCTGGCGGCTGGTCCGCGAAAGCCAATAGTTATGGGCGATTCGGGGGGCCCAGCCGCTAAAGCAGCGGGCTATCTTGACGCCGTCCTTCTCCAAGGACGTCTAGGTCAAGAGGGCGAAATTCCTGGGTAACTTGGCAGTTTCGCAGCTTGACCTCGACCCCGGTTGCGCTGAGACCTGACGTCGGCGGCGGCCGACGGCGGTACCCTAGCCCGCCCTTTCAAGGGCCGTGTTCTGCATTATCATCAATAACTTATTCGCCATCACCCCTTGCGGCCGAGCTAGCGGGCTGGTCTTCGCTGTGTTGACGGGGTTCTGGTGCCTGTATAACCTAGCTGGCAGCGAGTGGGTCCGCCCTAGTCGCAGAGAAGTTTGCACTCACCTACAACAAGACGGCGATGCCGTTTGCGTGCCATGAAGCGCTTACCAAGCGCGCCGGAGGATGATTCATGTCGCTCTCAAGACTCGGACTGGTATTTGCAGCCATCAGCCTCGTCGGCTGCGGAAATGTCATGTTTGCCGTCACGTACAAAAACGCCATGGCCAACGACGACTACCCGGCCTTGCAGCGGGTCTGCTTGCGCGAGGTGATGCTGACGACGGGCGAGCAAGACGTGCGGTCCGCGTGCCAGAAGTCGCTCGAGCTGGCAGAAAAGAAGAATGATACCACGTATATGCAGAAGGTTTGCGACCAAGACAAGGCGAAAAACGCCTATGCGTGCAACCTCGTCGAGCAGACGAAGGCGACCTCGTCGCTGGCGACGCTGAGCTGTGACCAGGTTCCGGCGGCGTTTTCGAAGATAACGTACTTGAGCGAGATGTCGACCGCCGAGCTGGCCCCCATCGTGGCCAAGCTGGCAAGCTGCGACCTGGGCGAGACTATCTTTGAGCAGATCGCCCACTTCGGCGAGATGGGCCCCAAAGGCACGGGCGTGGCCATCTTGAAGGCCGCGGACCCGCTCAGCAAAGGCACCCTGCTCACCAGCTTCGAACACTACATCCAAAAGAACACCGGCTCCGCGTTCTTGAACGACAAGTTCGCGGGCTTGGGCGCCAATCACATCGGCAATTGGCTCGACGACAGCGGCTACAAGGACCTGTGCACGCCATTGGTTCGCGCGGCCACCGGCGCCAGCGAAGACGTCAACTCAAACATCCTGTTCTACTTCTCGCGCAACAAGTGCACGGCCGCGATTCCGCTTACCATCGGGCTCCTCGGTAGCAGCAGCGCGGCTATCCGCAACCTCGCTTGCATCAATCTCGGCACGTTCGGCGACAAGGCGGCCCTGGCGAAGGTCAAAATCGTCAGCGAGACCGACACCTACTACGAAGAGGTCGTGCGGAACGGCTACTTGGTCAAGATCTATCCGGTCGTCGATTCGTGCAAAGAGGCGGCGGGCAAGATTCGGTTGCGCGTCGAGTAGGCTGCCACTTGGGGCAAGGCGGCGATTCAAGGTCAGACGCTCAGTTGTGACTACAAATTCCCACCCAACTACAAGACAAGTAGGGGCACGCCGACGGGCCGATGTTGCGGAAATTGGGGGTAGCTCGCGGTGTTGACTGGGGAACCACGGCAGCGACTGCCGCACCTCGCAGCTGTGCCGTGAACTTGGGCGTTGCACCTTGGTGGGCGACGAGTGTAAGGCGACCAGCGCGGACGATTGCCTCAAGTCGAGCGAGTGCCGGACCAAGCGTAACTGCATGTTCAACGCGGGTAACCAGCGGTGCGAGTCGGCTGCGGGCGGACTGCGGTAGATTCGGTGCTGGCGGTCCATCAAGGCAGACGTGCACTCGGTCGAATCCAGCTGGCAGTCGAACGGAACTGCAATCTATTCCGTGGTCCGTGCGCGGCTAGATGTGCCATGCCGGCGGACCGAAGACCCAAGCCGACAGCGGGCTGCTACGGCGCCACGGCCGAGGACACGGGCGCTAGCGCCGCGCCAACACCCCTGCCGGCACCGCACCGCTGCCTTCCATCAGCCCCAAGCGACCGCCCACGCCAAAGCCTAGCGTCGTGGTCACGCCCGCCACAAAGTGGCCATTGCGAGCGAATGCGGCAAAGGCCCCCAGCCACTTGGCGCGGGGCACCAGGCCCGGAAACAGCTCGGCGTGCACAAAATAATCGGGCACATCGGCCACTTTCAGCGAAGCGAGCAACGAGCCGCGCCGGTCGATAAACACCCCTACAGCGGGCACGAACGTCACCACATTCTCGACTAGGTTGGGCTGGCTGCCGATGAGCTTGGTCGATGCGCCGCCCGCCGCCACCGACACGCTGTGGCCATCGGGGAGCTTGTAGCTCAGGCCAAAACTCGTCCACGTACCAAAATAGCTAAATAGAGCTAGCTGCTTAGCAAAGGGCAGCGACCAGCGCGCCGCGTAGTAGTTGCCGTGGTTGTGCAGCTCAAAGTTCGGCCAGCTGAGCACGGGCGGCGGCGACCAGTCGAGCAGCTCGAGCTCGCGGCTAAAGAAGCGACGCACCGCGGGCGCGCTAAACAACAGCATGCCTGCGATATCAAAGACGAGCATGTCGGCGATGCAGTCGGTGTTGCGGCCGTGCACGCCCTTGTTCTCTATGGATTCGTTCGCTAAAGCCGCCGACATCAGCGTCACTGCCGACCATAGCTGCGGCAGCGGCACGCCGTGAGCTCGGTACCACTCGCCCAGCATCGCGTAGGTCTGGCCACCGCCCAGCAAGTGCAGCGTATAATTCGGCACCCAGCGCGCGGTAGCCGACGAAAACGACAGCGGAAAAATCTCTTGGCGCAAGAACCTGCCCCAACCCTCCGCACCCACCCGCAGCGGAGCATGGGCCAGGTTGTCGAGCACATTGCTGGCATTGCCGGCGTAGTCAAAGTGCCAGGGGTCGTGGTGCGTATCGCCCAGTTGCATCATGTCCCAGCCGCGATTGACCAGAACAGACGCCGGGTTATAGGTCGATTCCGAGCCAAAATCGTAGCCGTGATAGAACGACGGTTCGGCCTCTTGCGCCCACAGCGGCGCCGGCGGCACCACCCAAGCGACCACCAGCGCCACGGCGCCAACCAGCAAAACAGAGCGAGGCAGCTGCGTGGCGGGCTCCTGGATGGCAACGGCAGGGGGCGCGAGGGCACGGTGCGGCAAGTAAAAATCGGCTGCTTGGGCGCTGCAACCACCTGCGCGGCGCGGCCGCCAAGCCTACGTGTGCGTGGACAGCGGGTCAACGGTGCAGGGTTGCAGCGAACTCGCGTTTGACGCCCACCGCAAGCCTGCCTACCCTTGCCGATGCCGCCGGGGCCAGTTCACCGCCGGCGGCGAGCTCCCAGGCGCGCCAAGGAGCTTCTGCTGCCTACACATGCCAAATATATACATAGAGTTACTCTAGACTTTTTCCGCCATTGGCACCGCTGGCTGCTGGTGACCTCTGCGGCGGCACTTGTCGCCTGTGGCAGTGCCGGCAGCTCGTACGGTGTGGGTCGGCCGGCCGCGATTGTCGCGCAAAACAGCACGGCGACGCCGGCCCTGCAGCGCGTGTACCGCTGTCGCCTCTATGTCGACCACGACTATCGCCAGCAAAATCAGGATTTTGAGACCCGTTTGCGGGCCCTTGTCGACCGCGCCAACCAGGTTCTGCGCCCCGACTTGGGGGTAGCTCTTGAGGTCGACAGCATCCGCGCCTGGGATCACAGTGGCGGCGACGGCGAAAGCCTGCTGCGCCCCTTGGCACAGCTTCGCGACCTCGACGCGAGCAGCGAAGTCGACTGGGTGGTGGGCATGGTCGGCGGTCAAGATTACTCGCCTGAATACGAGGATATGCTGGCCGCCCCTGCGGCGTCGCGCTACTTGGTCGTGCGAGGTGCAGACAGTGGCCATCGCCGGCCCAACCCCAGCGGCACAAACGGCGCGGGCAATGGCCGCAGCGAGAGCCAAAGTGACGGCGGGCGCGGCGCCAATGGTCAACGCGGCGGCCGCGGTTCTGGTCGCGGCGGCGGCGCGCGGGGCATGAGCCCGGTCGAGACCGCCAAACTGAGCGAAGACCGGCGCATGCACAAAGAACTCGCACTGTTCTTGCACGCATGGGCCCACAGCTTGCTAGTGCCGCACACAGTCGACAGCAGCTCCGTCATGGCCAGCCGCTACGATGTGCGCGCCAGCAGCCTGGGCAGCGATGCCTTGATTTTGCTGCCAATTGGCTTACGGCATCGCGATCAGCAGGTTCCAGCTGAGCTACAGGCCTGGGCTCGCGAAATCGAGGCCACTCTGCCGACCTTGGGGCTGCCCGCCCAAGACCCCGCCACAGCGCAGTTTCGCAGCTGGTTGGACCAGGCCAAGCGGGGCGAGGTGCCCGTGCCCCCGGTCGAGCACCAGGCCAGCGCGGCGACGATACCTACGCTAACTGCTTCTGAGCAAGACGAATTGCAGGCTGTGACCCAACGCGTCGATGCCGGCAAGCTCGATGCGGCCTGGGCACAACTGCAGCCGCTGCTCTCGCACCAACCACGGCAACCGCTGGTGCAAGAACTGGCCTGTCGTATCGAGTCGGGCCGCAACCCGCTAGATGGGGCCGCGCGCGCGCGTTGCCAGCAAGCGTGCTACATGGCGAGCCGTGCTACCCCCTGTGCTTTGGCGGCGCTAACTATCGATGTGCGCAAAGAAGCGCCGGCAGCGCGCAGTTTGCTCGACCGCGCTTGGCAACACCTACAGGCTGCCGCGATGGTCGACGCCGGCGATTGCCAAAACCTGGCCACGGCGCTGGCACAGATGGGGCGTCTGGCCGAAGGAGAGCGCGCCGCGCAGTTCTTGGGGCCGACCCTGGCAGCAATGCAGTTGCGCGGTCAGATCATGGTGTTGCGACGCTGGCGGGGGTTGCCCGCTGGCACGCTCAGCGACGACGACGAGCCTCAGTACGTCGCCCTGCAGCAGCGGGCCCACGACGAAGTGGAGCATGGCCACGGCGCGGCGGCGTTGGCTGAGCTGCAGCGCCAGTGGCCGCGACTGCCCGGCACCTTGGCCACCCGGGCGGCCGGAGCGCGCATGGCACACAACCCTAAAGAAGCCTATGATCTTACACAACAATCACTGGCAGCATGGCCCGAGGCGATCGGCGGCCACTTGGCGCTGGGGCTGCTTCGCCTCGACGCCCACGACGGGCCGGGGGCGCTGCCGCATTTGCAACGGGCTTTCGAGTTGGACCCCGCGAATCAAAGCCTGAAAAGCTTGCTGGCGCGGGCTCAGCCTGCTGATGCTGCGACGCCTGGGCGCTGAGTGCCTGCTCGGCGAACGAGGCGTATAGCGAAGCTGTTACCTATCCTTCTTCTTGGAGCCTAGCCGCTCAAGCCGAGCCGCAGGGGCATGGGGCGCGGCGTGCGCGTGTTGCACGGCCTCGACCGCAGCCATGCCAGCCCCGCCCAGCGCATTGAGTGCGGCGCCGCCACCTTCGACCGCGCCCTGCAGCAAGTGGCCGTGCGACAGGCTAGACATGGCGTCTTGGCCAAACGTCTGGGCCTCGCGAAAGTGCGCGGTACTCTGGCTAATTTTACCCTGATGAACCTCGCGCACATTGGCCATGACACTCGCGAACGACGCCGCGGAGATGCCAATACCGTCTTTTTGCAGTTGCGCGTTGACCACGCGGACAAGGGTGGCATAAAAGCTAGGATCTTTGCGTGTTTCGCGGTCGATTTCGCTGCGCATCGCCACGGTCAAGTTCGCATCGGCCAAGTGCGGGTCTTGGGCCACAGGCGTGGCGGACTTGAGCGCCGCACCAGGCTTAGCCGCCGCCGCTCCTTGAGCATATGTCGCCCCTGGCTTGGCGTGGCCGGCCGCGCTGGGCGAACGTGCTGCCGGTTGGGCAGCGTGAATCGGCGCTTTGTGAGCGGGTTTGGCCGCCGGGCGGTGGTCCATCATAACAAGTCCTCGTCGCAAATCGTGAAGTGACCGCTGTACTTCGCATCGCTCTGCGGGCGGCCTGCCCTGCCCATCCGGCCTGGCACACGCCCCTTGGCGAGACCAAGCACACCCCTTGGCGAGACTAAGAGTGTTGCGCCGCGAAGTCCAGGGGGCGACGGCCAAGCCCTGATCGCTAGTGGCAACGCACCGCCCGTAGCCCACTTTGCGCCGATTAAGTAAGAAATTTTGTAAGCGGCGCCGTCGGTCTGCGGGCATTTGTGTTGACAGGCCGGCAACTGCCTGAAAGCATCCCGGCCTCCGGGCCGTACCTGCCCACGAAGCACTACCTAGAACGCTCTCCGCTGGCCGTTATGCAGCGCCCAGAAAAGGTCGTGGCTATGAACCGGTCGCACAATTCAAGCCACAATTCGAGCCACAATTCGAGCCACGACTCGAACTTGTCGCTTGAGAACGAGGCGTTGCGGCGCGAAGTTGCTGAACTCAAGGCGCAACTTGCCGCAGCCCAAGCCGCGCCAGGCGAAACAGCCCAAGTAAGTACCGGCGATACTCCGCCCTTTCATCCTGAATTTACTGCTTTTTCTGCCATGATCCGCTCGATTCCGACCGTGCTCGGCTACTGGGACCGCGACCTGCGGAACCGCTACGCCAATCAGGCCTACGCGGAGTGGTTTGGCAAGGAACCCGAGCAGTTGTATGGCTGCCACCTCCGCGAACTGATAGGTGAGCGCGGTTACGCCGTCGTGCTGCCACGCGCCCAGGCCGTATTGGGCGGCGAGCCGCAGGCCTTCGAACACTCTATTCGCTGTGATAGCGGCGGCTTTCGTACCGTATGGCTCACTTTTGCCCCAGATATCGCTCAGGGCCAGGTGCGCGGCTACTGTGTGACCGGCACCGACATTACCGCGCTAAAAGACACCGAAACCAAGCTCCGCGAAAGCGAAAACCTATTGCGGCGGCTCATCGAAGTGACCCAGCAAGCGGTCTGGGACTGGAATGTGCCAAACGGCACGGTGACGCACAATCGCTTCTGGTACGAGCAACTGGGCGCCCACGAAGGCGAAATCGCCGAGACGGTCGAGGCTTTTGCCCAGCTCATTCACCCCGACGACGCGGCGGTCGTGTGGCAGCGCATCCAAGACCTGCTGCAGGGTCGAAGCGATACGTACGACTCGGAACACCGCATGTTGGGGCAAAATGGCGTGATGTGGGTGCGCGACCGCGGCGGTGTGGTCGAGCGCGATGCCCAGGGGGCGCCGGTGCGGGTTATCGGCAGCTTCAGCGACATTAGCGCGCAGAAACGGGCCGAGCTGACCATTCGCGAGAGCCAAGAGGACCTGAACGAAGCGCAACATATCTCGCAGGTTGGCTCGTACGTCACCAATTTATCTACGGGTCTGTGGTCGGCGACACCGGCGCTGATGGAGATTTTTGGTATCGACGACACCTTCGTCCGCTCGATCGAGAACTGGGGCAGCTTGATGGTGCCAGGCAACGAGCAGGCCATGCTCGACTACTACGACAAGACCATCCTCGGCGACGGCATTTTTGAGCGCGAATACCAGATCATCCGACCCAAAGACGGGGAGGTGCGCTGGGTGTCGGCCCTGGGCCGCTTCTTGTACGACGAGAACCGTAAGCCCTTGTTTCTAAAGGGTACAATCCAAGACATTACGGCCCGCAAGGCGATCGAGCACGAGCTGCGCGACCACCGCGACAACTTGGCCGAGCTGGTGCAACAGCAGACGGGCGACCTTGAGCGCAGCCTGGCGGCGACCAATCTGGCGCTGGCCGAAGTGGCGCAAAAGCACGAGGCGCTCAAGCATAGCGAGAACTTGTTCCGCACGACGGCCGACAACTCTTCCGTGCTGCTATGGTTGGCTGACACCGACAAGAAGTGCTATTATTTCAACAAGCCTTGGCTCGACTTCACCGGACGTACCCACGAAGAAGAGGCGGGCGACGGCTGGGTCTTGGGCGTACATCCCGATGACTTGGAGCGCTGCTTCGGCATCTATTCCAAAGCCTTCGACGCGCGCGAGCCGTTCGCGATGGAATACCGCCTGCTTCGCCACGACGGCCAGTACCAGTGGCTGATCGACCGCGGCACACCCCGCTACGATCCTTCTGGAACATTCATCGGTTACATCGGTTCCTGCATGGACATCACCGACCGCAAGCAGGTCGAAGAGGCCGCGATGGCGGCGAACCGGGCCAAGTCCGAGTTTCTGGCCAATATGAGCCACGAGATCCGCACGCCCATGAACGCGATCATCGGCTTGTCAGACCTCGTGTTGCGCACGCCGCTGCAGCCCAAACAGCGCAGCGATATCAAGAATATCCACTCGAGCGCCACCTCGCTGCTGCGGATCGTCAACGACATCTTAGACTTCACCAAGATCGACGCGGGCAAGCTCGAGCTCGAGACCGTCGATTTTGCGGTGGCCGATGTGGTGACCGACCTGACGGCGCTGGTGGGCGATAGCGCGCGCGCCAAGAGGGTCGAATTCTTGATCCGCGTGGCACCCGACGTGCCGCCACTGCTGCGCGGCGATCAGATGCGGCTCGGGCAAATCTTGACCAATTTAGTGAGCAATGCCATAAAGTTTACGGCATCTGGGCAGGTTGTGGTGTGCGTGTCGGCAGCGGCCCAAGAAGTCGGCCACGCGCTGCTCGAATTCTCGGTCGAAGACGAAGGGATTGGCATCTCAGCCGAGCACTTAGAGAAGCTGTTTACCTCGTTTACCCAGGCAGATAGCTCGGTTACGCGGCGTTACGGCGGCACGGGTCTGGGGTTGGTGATCGCAAAGAACCTGGTCGCGCAGATGGGTGGCGAGCTGCAAGTCACTTCGCAAGTCGGCCAGGGCACGACGTTCCGCTTTTCGCTCTGGTTCCCGGTAGCTAGCGATTCTGGGCTGAGGCGACCGGCGCTGGCCGCGGTGGCGGGCGTGCGCGCGCTGGTGCTGTGTCCCAATCCTACCGGCTGCGACATTCTTGCGGAACTGCTGACCGGTCTGGGCATGAAAGTCGATGTGTTTCGTGATACTACAACCTATAACCGCGCCTTGCATCACGCCGGCGGCACGCTGGGGCAAAGTCTGGTCTTCGTCGATGCGCAGTTGCTGGCCCGCGACGGCGCCAAGCTCGCCGAGTCTCTTCGGGCCGGTGCCACCCCGGCACAGCCGGCAACGCTGGTGCTGGTCACCTCTGGCACGAGCGACGCTGTGGCCGACCTTGCCTTGCAGTGTGGTGCCAGCGCCGTGCTCGAACAGCCCGTCACCCAGTCGACGATTTGGGACTTGGTCGCCGACCTTTATGCCCCCGAGCTGGCGTCGCATCGGGCGTCGGCTGCGGAGCTAGACACCGAAGTGAGCGACCTGCACGGCGTGCGGGTACTGATCGCCGAAGACAACGACATCAATCAGCAAATTGTGCAAGAGCTGCTGTCGCACGCCGGTGTGCACGTCACGATGGCCAACAACGGTCAAGAGCTGCTGACGCTGTTGCGTGCGGCGCCCGATCCGCTGCCGTGGTCCATGATCTTTATGGATATTCAGATGCCCGAGCTCGATGGGCACCAGGCTACCCGGCAGATTCGCGCCGATCGACGGTTCGATGCGCTGCCGGTGGTGGCCATGACGGCCCACGCCATGCAAGAAGAACGCGACCGGTGCCGCGCCGAGGGGATGAACGACCACATCACCAAACCGCTGAATACAGCTGAGCTCTATCGCTGCGTGCGGCGCTGGTCTCGCCCGGACGCGCTGCTGCAGACCGACCCAAACCCGGTCGCCAGCGCCAGAGACACGCCGCCTGCACCGGCTTCGGTGTTCAATAGCACCAGCGCGATAGAGCGTTTGGGTGGCCGACTGCCGCTATACCTGTCGCTGCTGCGGCGGTTTACCAAGTACCAGGGGGGGGTTATGCCCCAGATCACCCAGGCGCTGGCGGCGGCCGATTGGGTTACAGCGGCGCGAGTGGCGCACACCCTGAGCGGGCTGGCAGGTAGCATAGGCGCAGAGTCGCTCGCCGCGGCCAGTCGCCGCTTGGATTACGCCTGCCGCGACCCGCGTAGCCTGGGCCTAGCGCAGGCCGTGCTCGGCGAGTTGGGTCCCCAGCTGCACGCTGCCAACCAGAGCGCCGAGCTTGAGCTTCTGCGCCACGACAATACCATGCAGTCCCAGCTAATTACCGCGGTCGATGGCAACTTTGAGCACTGGGTAACGCAACTCGACGCGCTGTTGG
This sequence comes from uncultured Myxococcales bacterium, assembly GCA_903883645.1. Taxonomy (GTDB): domain Bacteria; phylum Myxococcota_A; class UBA9042; order UBA9042; family UBA9042; genus SXRM01. Next base: position 23,153 of record CAISBR010000073.1, read on the forward strand.
TCGAAAGTGACGCGGCCGCGATCCATGTGCTGCAGATGGCGCGGGTGCACCTAGAGCGCGGTCTTGGCGACGACTTTGAGCTGCTGGCCCAGCATGTCGAAAGCTTCGACTTTGAGCAGGCGCTGGCCCTGCTGCGTGCGGTTCGCCGCCCTTGACAGCATCGGCAGCCGCTCCGACCATCCGCCGCGGCGCCGCTTTGGCGCGTGCAGGCCGCCATGCAACCGCTTCTCGCCAATCTTGTCGACTTACTGCGCCTTGAGCGCCTAGACCGCGACCTGTTCCGCGGCACTAGCCAAGACCTGGGTTGGGGTGCGATTTTTGGCGGACAGGTGCTGGGTCAGGCCCTGTCGGCCGCGGCGCAGACAGTGCCCGCCGACCGGCCCGCGCATTCGCTTCACGCCTATTTCTTGCGGGCGGGCGACCTACAGCGGCCGATTGTGTACCAGGTCGAGCGCATTCGCGACGGCGCCAGTTTTGCGACGCGGCGGGTGGTGGCAGTGCAAGAGGGGTCGGCGATCTTTACGCTGGCAGCAAGTTTTCAAGTCAGCGAGCCGGGTTTCGACCACGCCGACGCGATGCCCGAGGTGCCGGGGCCCGAGGGGCTGCCGAGCGAGCGCGACCTGGCGCTGGCGCTGGGCGAGCGGCTGCCGGCGGCGCTGCGGGCGATGGCTACGGCGGAGCGGCCGATTGAGCTGCGGCCGGTGGTGCCGCGCGACCCGCTGGCGCCCGAGAAGGTTGCGCCGGTCCGCCATATCTGGGTGCGCGCCATCGACCGGCTGCCCGACGACGACGCCCTGCACCGCTATCTGCTGGCCTATGCGTCGGATTTTTCGCTGCTGGGCACGAGCCTAGACCCGCATGGCCTGTCGTGGCTGACCCGCGGGCTGCAGATTGCCAGCTTGGACCATGCGATGTGGTTCCACCGGCCGCTGCGGCTCGACGAGTGGCTGCTGTATGCCATCGATAGCCCGTCGGCGAGCGGTGCGCGGGGGCTGGTGCGCGGGCAGTTCTTCGACCAGCAGGGCCGGCTGGTGGCGAGCGTGATGCAAGAGGGGCTGATTCGCCTGCGGGGGAACTTGGGCTAACAGGCGAGGATTCGCAGCGAAAGCTCGGTTCTTGCGCTCCGGCGGCGGTTTGTCGCGTTTTGCCTTCGCTTTGTGATTTTTGCCCCCGCCATAGCTCCCCAAACCAGCGCGTTGCGGCGCCACAAAATTCGCGCATTGACGCCCCGCCGACCCAAGCGTAAGGTCGGTCCCAGCCGCCAGAAAGCCTGGCGCGACGAGGGGCCATGCCGCCAGTACCGCACTACCGGCTCGCCCTCGCCATCCTCGCCGTCCTCGCCATCGCCACGGGCGCGTGCACCAACCTGCCGCCCCCGACCACTCCGACCGAAACCAGCGACTGGCAGCTGCCGACCCCGAGCACCAATCCCAACTGGCAGCCCGGCCAGACTTGTGCGACGACGGACAAGCTAATCGTCGAGCTCGGTCAAGGCCCCGGCACGTACGAGCCGCTGGCGCCGGGGCAGCTGCCGGCCATCTACATGGGCGGTGGGGCGCAAGGCGGCTTGTCGCAGCACTTTTGGGGCGCGGTGCGGGTGGTCAATCCAGACCCGGCGCATCACAACTTTCTTCTGCATTTCGGAGCGTGTACCCCGGCATACAACCCGTCGTCCGTCGACCAACATTTCGACGCCAAGGGCTGGGGCGACACGGTGTGCCCGGAGTTGACGGTGGTACCGGCGCTGCTGCCAAACGCGGCGTCGGCATCGGATGGCTCGGTGAGTGGTGCGGGGTTTCAGGTGCGCTTGCCCAGTCCGTACCTGGTGCGCGTGCAGCTGCAGGTGCAAGACGAGTGCGGGCGCGTGGGGTCTGACGAGCGGCCGTAGTTCTTGCGGCGTATGCGGGTAGCTGGGCATTCGATCTTGTACAAGTTTGTCGATGCCGGCAGGCTTGGGCTGGGTTTTGCCCCCGCCATAGCTCCCCAAACCAGCGAGTTGCGGCGCGGGGACCCTGCGGGGCTGAGGGTACCGGCGGGCCAAGGTTCGAGCGCATCCGCTGCAAGTTGCAGGCCGCGGTAATCCGACCTACCATCATCGACCCCAAACGCCAGCGGCTCGACCTTATGCGCGACCCGGGTTTGGCAGGAGGCCTTATGATGAAAGCAGCACTTCTCGTCCTCGCGGCCATCGGGTGCTTTGGCTGCGCCCAAGGCTCGACCGGTGGCGGTGGCTTCTACTACTACAATGGCAACGACTCCGGCGCGGGCACCGCGGATACGAGCCAAACCGGCAGCACCGTGAACCTCACTTTTGGCCAACTTGCCGGCAGTTGGGACATCTTGTTTTCGAACTGGAGCGCCACGAGCGGCGGCGCCACCATCAGCGGCAACAAGGCCGACGTCGCGGTGGTCGTGAGCGACGAGGGCCAGTACTACTACGACACCTGCCAAATCACCCAGCACCGCTGGCTCATCCACCTCGAACTGGTGAGCGAATCCGTCGCCCTGTGCTCGCTGACCGACCTGCGCAAGACCACGGGCAGCTGCCCAGCCTCGCTCGATGGCTCGACCACCATCAACTTCACCTTCCAGCGCGACTCGGCGGGCACCTCTCAGTTCGGCAACGCAGCGGGATCGTGGCATTTGCAATGGCCCGTTACCCAAGATGGCAACACGGTCGCCTGCAGCTTTGCCCTAGCCGACGGCGCCAGCCAAGGCTGCGGCAACGCCGAGTTCCAGTTCAGCAGCACACTTGTTGGCAGTATCCTGAACGGCAAGCTCGACTCGAACGGCTCATTCTCCGCCAAGCGCAAGTGAAGCGGGCCGTCGCCCTGGCGCTCGCGCTAGCGGCGTGCCAGCAACCACGCACCACGGCGCGCTGGCACTTGGCAAACACGCCTTGTGGCGCGCAACCCAGCCGGCAAGCGGGCAGCTTGTTCTTGGCGGGCTTAACCGCAGCCGAGCAAGCACAACTTCGCGAGCTTTTAGACGAACTGGCCGGTCGGCTCGACGCCCAGGTTTTTGACGGCGACCTCGACGAGAGCGCCCCCACCCAGGCGCTTACCCAGTGGCTGCGGCCGCGCGAAGCGGCGTGGTCGGCGGCCATCCAGCTGGCGGCCGGTCGCTGGGGCCCGCTCGATGGCAGTTTTTGCGCCCATGTCGAGGTATCGGCCGAAACTGGCCTGGCCCCAGTGTGGCCGCTGGCCGGCGAGGCAGTGGCAGAGCCTCGCTTGCAGTTTGTAGCCGGCGTATTGGCCAGTAGTGTCGCCTTCGACCCGCCGCATGGCGACCCCGAGCTCGCCGCGTGCCGGGCCCACGCTCTTGCGGCGGACAGCCCGCTGGCGCTGCTGGTGCAGGTCGGGGCCCAGACGGCCACTCTAGCACCGGCAGTCGAGCGAATCTTGCGGCGAATGCCCAAGAAAGCACTGCCGGGGTTGGCCGACGCCTTCTTGTGGCGGCTGCGCGAGGCCAGTGGGCCGGTGGCCGTTGCGGGTGTGGCCGCGAGGCAATGGCTGGCGGTGCCGCGGGCGGGGGCGACCTTGGCCGAGGTCGAGAAGACGCTGCGGGGCTGCGGACTGCCCGGGGCGAAGCCTTGACGGGTCCGTCGTCGGTTATGAACAGGCGCAGTCGCTGATACGAACAGCACAGCCACAACCGCCCCGGCAATTGCTACCCTACCCGCGGCGCACGCACGCGCCCGCCCGGAGCCACACCTTGCCGCCGCGCCCCACCATTCGCCCGCCGGGGCGCCACTTCGACCTGCCGCCCCTTGTGGCGAACGGCTTGGCCACGCGACGGGTGCGCGTCTTCGTTCCAGGGGGCCAGCCCCGGCAGCCGCGGCCGCTGCTGGTGATGTTCGACGGCCAAAACGCCTTTGACGACGCCGGTTCACACGCCGGCGGCTGGCGCGCCCACGTGGTCGCACAGCGCATGCCGCAGCAGCCCGACCGCGCTCCGGTCATCGTCGCCATCGACCACGGCGGTCAGGCGCGTATCGACGAGCTGGCGCCCTGGCGCGACAAGGGCCGCGGCGGGCAGTTCGCCCCCTTGCTACAGGCGCTGGTGGCGATGCTTACCCCGCAACTGCGCGCTCAGCTGCAGGTTTCTCCCCTTGCCACGCGCACCATTATCGCCGGTTCGTCGCTGGGTGGCCTGGCGGCGCTGTACGCCCACGTGCTGCATCCGGGCGTTTTTGGCCGCTGCCTAGCGATGTCGCCGTCGCTGTGGTTTGCCCACGGGCAGTTCTTCAACTGGCTCAACGAGACGGCCCAACTCCATGACCCTTCGCGAATTTATATGGATGCCGGGCTGCACGAGTCGGCGCACATGGTGCACAACGTTCGCCACTTGGCCGCCGCGCTGACCCACCGGGGCTACCACCCGGCCACGCTGCGCCTGCTGGTCGACCCGCGCGGCCACCATCGCGAGACGTCGTGGCGGCGGCGGCTGCCGGGGGCGCTGCGGTTCTTGCTGCAGGCGGAGAGGATGTCGCGGGCGGGGCAGGGGCCTCGCGCAACCTAAGCATTCGATATAGCTATATTTTAGTGGCTTAGTGGTGTCAGTGGGGTCCTGCCCGGCGGGGTGCGCTGGGCGTCCCGGCAGCCACCGCGCTCCATCGCCGCCAACCAGCGCATCGGCCTTCAGTGGCTCCGGCGCGGAGTTGGCACGCCCGAGCCCGATGCGGCTGCAAGCGCACCTTCGCGTACTCTAAGATTCTAAAACGTATTTCGGCGAGGCCGCCCATGGCTCTGCTTGGACCCGCCTGCCAGCGGCCACGCCTACGGCTGCGAAATCGGACACACGCCCTGCACGACCACGGTGGCGTCGCCCTGGCAGTTCTTCAAGCCGGCTTGCGCCACCGCCATCAGCTGGTCAAGACCGGTCAGCGCCGCGGGCGGTTTGCCGAACTCGTACGTGTGCTTACTCGTGGCGCTGCCGTCCGAAAACGTGAGATACGCGGCACCGCCGTCCGCGCAGTCGGGGCAGCCAGAAACAAGCGGCAAGGGCTTACCGACCAGCGGATTGACTAGGCTTTCGAGCTGCGCGGCCGCGCCTGTGGTCAAGATGCCCTTCGCCTGGTGGGCGATGGTGCCGTCGTTGTCGCGAATGGTGAGCTCAAGGGCGGCGCCCTGCAGCGTCATGGTGCCCTTGCAGCCCTTCATGCACTCGCCAAACGACCAGCCGGACTCGACCAGATTGCCGGCCACGAGCGCAGTTGCCACATCGGTGGTCGGCACGTCGCTGGTCGGCACGTCGCTGGTCGGCACGTCGCTGGTCGGCGCGTCGCTGGTCGGCACGTCGCTGGTCGGCGCGTCGCTAACTGGCACATCGGCACTCGCATCGGCGGCCCCGTCGGCAATTTCTAGGGTTGCATCTGGGGTTGCGACCTCGCTGCTCGCAGTATCGCCAGTTGCCGTGTCACTTGCAGAGCCGTCGCCGGCCGCGACATCGCCAGCGCCAGCATCGTCTTTCGTATCTGCAGCTTGCCCGTCTGCCGCAGCGGTCGAAGTCGAGGTCGTTGCGCCGCACGCCGCACCCGTCAAGCCCATGAGAATCAGACACATCGCCATTGTAGTTCGCATTTTAACTCCTTGTCGCAGTTGCGTCGCAGGGGCTTGCAGTATGCTGATGTAGCCGCCGCGTGTCGACGATGGCGCCGCGACACTGCGCCATGCCTACGGATTTGCTCCGCCCGCCAGTGCCGTGACGGCCTTGGGCGTGGCCCCTCCAACGCGGCATTTCGGCATCGGCGTAGGCGAGGAGCCGCGAGACGGTGTGCGGCGAAGCTCTAGGCAGATGGGGTTGTTCCGCTGAAATTTGGTCAATTCTTGGCGTTGACGAGGGTCGGTCGGCGGCGTAGAGTCGATTCTCGGCGCCTGAGCGACCGATCTTGGCGGATGCAGTGTGCGTGCCGGCATGTTCGTGGCCAGGGCTACCGCGCTGGCCCGGCCAACCCGTCGCGCGGAAGGGATAGGTCAAAGCATGGTTGCTAGGCGACATTTGGCAGTTATTACGATTAGTTGTGCGGTTACGGTTGTGCTGGCCTGGGGCGTTTGCGGTCAGTCGGCTGCCAAAGCTGCGCCGCGTGGCAAGGTGGTCAGTCCGGGTCTGCTGGCTCCGCCCACGCCGGTCGCCCCGCCAGTGGTGGTGGCCCCGGCGATTACGGCAGGGGTGCAGGTCGTTGGCAATACACCGCTAACTCGGTTTGCGGTGCCGCCGGGTGCGCAGCGGGTGGTGGTGGCCCAGGGCAGTTTTGGCGCGTGGCTGCGCAATGTACCGCTGCGGCCGCCGGGCACACCGGTAAAACTGTTCGACGGTACGCTGAAGGCCCCTCAAGACGTGCACGCCGCGGTCCTCGATTTCGATACCGGCACCAGGGACCTGCAGCAATGTGCCGACGCAGTAATGCGGTTGCGCGCTGAGTATCTGTGGTCGCTGGGCCAGGGGCAGCGCGCGTGTTTTCGGACGGCGGCGGGCAAGACGCTCCAATTTGCGGGCGGCAAGTACCCGGTGTATCGCAACTGGCTAAATACAGTGTTTAATGTGGCGAATACTGCGTCACTGCGCCGCCAACTCGAGCCGGTGGCCGACGCCCTGCAAGTGCAGCCCGGCGATGTGTACGTGGTCGCGGCGACGGGCGGGCATCTCTACGGGCACGCGATCACGGTGGTCGATGTGGCCATCGAGCCGGGCGGGCAGCACTGGGCGTTGCTGGCGCAGAGCTACATGCCGGCCCAAGACATTCACATCTTGCGCAACGGCCAAGAGCCCGCTAAGAACAACTGGTTTCGTGTTAATGCCGATGGCTCGATCAACACCCCCGAGTGGGGCTTTGTGGCAAAGTCATTGTTTCGCTTTGGCTACGCCGAGTGCGGCAAGGGCAAGTAAGCTGATTCTGCAAAGGGGGCTGGGCTGGGTCCGATGTGGTCGCAACGCCCAAACAACCCCAAGCTCCACACAAAACTTCAGCAGAAACTTCGCGTTGACGACCTTTGCCACCGGCAGTCGGCTCCGCGCCCCCTGGCGACCCGCTGCGCCAGGTTCGTACACCCCACTGTCGAGGTCGAGCCAATGGCTCCCGCCCCTGCCGCTCCGCCGCATATCGCCCCGTTTTCGCCGTACCCGAAGCTGGTGGTCGGGGTGCTCGCCTTTCTCCAGTTCACGGTTGTGCTCGATTTCATGATTCTATCGCCACTCGGCCCCATGCTTATGCCGCAGCTGGGCATCGCCGCCCGGCAGTTCGGCCTCGTCGTCCGTGCCTATGCCTTCAGCGCTGGCGTCTCGGGCCTGCTCACCGCCGGTTTCGCCGACAAATTCGACCGCCGCACCCTACGCGAACAGGGTATGGCGCAGCCGAGATTCCATCCATCCATAACCCGATGTAATCTAAACAGAAGCTGGGTTGAGGCTTGTCCCCCGCAGTGAGCTTACATCCCCGCGGGCAAGGCCTCGGCCGCGATGGTGTGCTTAAAGACGCTGCCGTCGGGCAAGGTGCCGCCATGGGTCCGCAGCGCGCCATAGGCCCACACGGGGCTACCGGCCTTAAAGTGGTAATCTAGAGCGCCCACAAGCACTTTCCACGCCCCGTACCAGTCCAGCGCGTCCAAGTGCGACGCCGGGATGCCCGCATCGGCCATGCCGCCGTTCTTTCCCTCGATCGCACCGGGGAACATGTGGTCCGACAGCAGCGTCGGCGTCGTCGCCGGATTGCCCACCTCGCCGCTACCCTGTAGCAAAATCAGCTCCTTACCCAGCGCCGGCGTCACGTCGTACAGGCCCTTGGCATTGGGCGCGCTCGTCGCGTCCCACTGCGCCACGGTATCTTGGCTGCCGGCCAGGTAGTCGACCCACAGCTGCCCCGCCGGAAATTGCTTCACGTAATCGCGGGCATCTACATAGGTACCGATCGGCGGCGCCGAATTCTCGGGTGCCATGGGCACCACCAGCGTCGGGTCCGAAAAAGCACCCTTCGTATCCAGAGTTGTAGCCTTGGCCGCCGCAATCAGCACCACCTTGCCGCCCATCGAGTGCCCGGCATAGGCCACCTTCTTGGGGTCGGCATTGGGCGTCGCGTTGATACCGGCCTCGAGCGCGCCCAAGAAGTCGTCGGCCATGCGCACGTGGTCCGCGTCGGGCAAGCCGCCCAAGAAATCGCTCTCGACCCGCACAAAAATCACCACATAGCCCTTCTTGGCCACATGTTCGAGCAGCGGCCGGTACGAGCGACCCAGCTCCGCCGGGGCACCAAGCGACGCCGAACCCTCGAAAAGCTGCTTACCGTGCACAAATCCCAGCACCGGAAACGGCCCGGGCCCTTTGGGCGTGTAGATCAGCGACGGCCGCTTGGCCGGCCCCAAAGTGGTCTCAAGCATGCCAACTGCATAGGAATAGGCCGAGCTTCCCGGCTGCGCCCCCGTCGGCTGGCTGGCCAAAGGGCAGTCGCCACAGGTAATCCCAGGGTTGGCCGTGTCGCTAGCCACATCGGCACCCACATCGGCACCCACATCGGCACCCACATCGGCGCCCACATCGGCACCCACATCGGCGGCAGCATCGTTCGCCGCATCGGCCACAATGTCGCCCGCAGCTCCGGTATCGGGCTGAGGCGCGGCATCGAGCCCAGAGTCTGGCGCGGTGTCGATTGCGGTGTCGATTGCGCTGTCGATTGCGCTGTCGGCGCTCGTCGCATCTTCCGCAGCATCGGCAGGGGCCGAGTCGCCCGTGCCAAGGGAGTCGCCCGTGCCTGAAAGGCTAGAATCACCAGCACCCGAGGCATCGCCCGCGAGCGAGCCGCTACCCGCCTCTGTCGACGAACTGCAAGCAGCGGTGGCTAGCGCGACACTCGCCCAAAAAGAGACCCAAGCCTTCATGATTCAACACCCACTAAAAATAGAGAACGCGCACAAGCGGACCGCAACCGCGCGGAACTACCCGGATTCGCGACCTAGCCACGAGCCGTGCAGGCGCCTAAGGTCTGGGGACTGTAGCGATTCAGTCGGTCGCCCGCAACGCCACGATTGTCACGTTTTTGTATCTATATGCGCACAAACGAAATTAGAACACGGCGTGCCCGGCGTTTGCCCACCCAGCGCCAGCGCTGCGGCACGGTTGCACTAGGCGCCCGTATGGTCGAACTGACCGAACTGCAGAAATGCCAGCACCTGCCGCGCCGTCTCGGGATGCTGCAAAATCCAGGTGTGATTGGCGGCAATCGCTGCAAAGTCAGCCATATCAGCGTGGTGGGTCTCGTCGACCGCTACCGTGCCATCGTGCTCGGTCTCAGCGCCAAATACACCCAAGGGATGCGTCAGCCAGCTGGTCGGATTCCCTAGTGAAAACCGCTGTGTACCCGCTATCACGCCAAACGGTCGCGGCGGTGGCGGCAGGTCGAAGCGCTCGCCCGGCGCAGTGGCCAGCTGCACGCCGGCCGGCCCGTAGATGGCGCGAAACAGCGCGAGATCCACAAACTTTTTGGCCACGCGGCTGCCCGCATTGGGGGGCGCAATCAGCACCGAGCGGGTCCATGGCAGGCGCTCGGCCAGCAGCCGCAGCAGCACGCCGCCCAGCGAGTGCGTCACCGCCGCCAGCGGCCGATCCGGTAACTCATTCGAAATACGGCTAAATAGCCAGTCCGCCAGGCCCTGCAGCTCGAGCTGCCGCGACGGATAGCTGACCGACCACGTGGCATAACCGGCCTCTTGCAGCCGTAAATCCAGTGTCCGCAGCGAACGTTGCGAGCGCAGCAGACCGTGAATCAGCACCACCGTGGGCCGCAGCGCCGTCATAGGTCCACCTCGTCGCGAGGAAAAAGCATCACCATGTCGTGCGGTTTATGCCGACTTACCAGTTCGACCACCTGCTTTTCGAGCTCGGCCTGCTCGGCCCGCAGCTCGCCCAGTTCGCGGCGCAGGGCAAAAATCCGCGTGCTGGTGGTCAGCAGGCGCTGCAGCGCTAGGCCCCGCTCGAGCACCCGCAGGGTAGCAAGCCCAGAGATTGGCATCAGAATCGCCGCCGCCAGCGCCGCCCAACCGCCCAGCCAGTGCCACGTCGCCCCCACCAGCGCCGCCGCCACCGCCGGCATCGCCAGCAGGCCCATCAGCAGCTTGGTCGTCGCCACCACATCCTTACGGGGCGAAACTAGCGGACCTGCAAGGCCAATCACCAACCCCATCGGCGCGTGCAGCACGCCCCCCGCCAGCGCCAGGGGCAGCCACAGCCCCAGTAGCAGCACGTGCCCTACCGCCCGCCCAGCCAGTTCGATCGGTCGCCAATTGCGTTGCAGGTCGCGGTCGTACAACCCCGCCGCCTCGAGCCGCTCTAGCCAGGCCTGCACCCGCGCAAACACCGCCGCCACATCCGGCTCGTGCGCAAGTTGCGGATACGCCGCATTAAAACGCCGCGCCAGCTCGACACGCTCGCTCAGCGAAATCCCCGGCGGCTGATACAGGCGGCGCACCGCATCGAGCACCCGCAAAGTCGGCCAATCGGCGGCATTCACGGTCAACGCCCGCAGATTGCCCTCGACTTGGTTTGTGAGCCGGCGCGCGGCCCCGTGCAGGTCGGTCTTGGCCTGGGCCAGCAGCGCGGCATCCAGCGTCAGCGGCGCCCCGTACTGCACCAGCACGCGACTGCGAAAACGCTTGGCGCGCATATAGTTCAGACCCACCGGCACGATCACCGGCGCCACCCCCGCCAGCGCAGTCTGCAGGGCAATGCGCGCCGCACCGGTCTTTAGGTCGTGCAGGTGCGCGTCGTCGTGCGACAGGCCTTCGGGGAAGATGCCCATCGCACCACCCGCCGCCAGCACACCGGTCAACGTGGCAAATGCGTCGCCATTATCTAGAGTTGTGCCGTGGTCCGCCCGCCGCGCAATGGGCACCGCCCCCAGCCCCAGCAGCACCGGTCGCAGCAGCGCACTGCGAAACAGCACATCTTTGGCGGCAAAGCGCACCTGCCGCTGGGTCACTGCCACCAGCAGCGCCGGATCAATCAGCGAATTGGGGTGGTTACCAGCCAAGATGAGCGGCCCCTGCGTCGGCACCAGCTCGTCGCCTACCACCGCAATCTCGCGAAAAAACACCCGCAGGGCGGTAGCCAGCACGCGTCGCAGCAGGGCGTAAAGCAGCAGGGGGGGCCTCCAACGGCAGCGAACTCGGCGAAGCTACCCGGCTTTGGCGCTCACGGCAAGGCTGGGCTGCAGCGCAACCGGGCGCGTGCCGTCTAACCGCTTGAACTTGCGCGACCGCGACTCTATCCTAGTGGGCACGCGCGGCGAAGGGCTCTCCTGGTGAGTCTGCCCCCGCGCGACAGGTTGTTACCGCGCCGGAGGCCCTTTGATGTACCCAACGTCCCTAACGAATTTCATGGCCCGCGTGCCGGGCGCCGCTCGGTTAGCGCGCGTGGCAACCGGTGTACTCGCGGTCGCGCTGCTCCTTGGTGCCAGCGTAGCCTCCGCAGCCGTGCCCAGCACCGCCACAGTCGAAGGCCTGCTCGCCTCGGCAGGTGGCGGCCCCGCGGCCGACGGCAATTACAACGTCACCTTCGCCATTTATGCAGCTGAAACAGGTGGTTCTGCCGTATGGAGCGAGGGCCCGGTCAGCATCACCGCCAAGTCGGGCCAGTTTAGCTGGCAATTGGGCAGCAAGGCGCCGCTCAGCACCACCACCTTGAGCATGACCACCGCGTGGCTGGGCGTAACCATCGGTAGTGACCCCGAATTGGGCCGCCGACCCCTTAATGCCAGCTTGTACGCCCTGCGCGCCGCCGTGGCCGAGTCGCTCGAGTGCTCGGGCTGCCTAAAGGCGACTGCGCTCGACGCGGGTGTGCTACAACCCTATGCCAAGACTGCAGATCTATCGATATTTGCCAAGTCCGCCGACCTGGCCGCGTATGTCAAGGCCACGGACCTGGCGGGCTACGCCAAGACCGCCGACTTGGGCGCGTACGCCAAGACCTCGGATCTAACTAATTATGTTCAGGCTTCGGCGCTCGCCAAGGTGGCCGGCACCGGCAGCTACACCGACCTAATCAACGCGCCCAACTTGGCCAAAGTCGCCGTGTCGGGCAGCTACGCCGACCTGCTCAACGCGCCCGCAGCCGTCGCAGTCGGCAAGCTGTGCGGCACAGGTCTCTTCCTTAAGGGTTTCAACGCAGACGGCAGCATCAACTGCCTCGCGCTCAAAGAGACCGACATGCCCGGCGACGGCATCGACGAAGTCAGCAACGGCCTGATCAACAACCAGTTTGCCGACTCGCAGGCCGGCACCGCCGACGTGGCCATCCCCGACGGTCTGGGCGCCGGCAAGACCGACACCCTCACCTTCCCCGACATCGGCCTCGCGCAAAAGATCTGGGTCAACATGACGCTCAACAACTCGGACCTGAGCGGCGTCAAGGTCGAGCTCTACGGCCCAGGTATCTCGACTCCCTACGTTTTATATAGCGGTGGCAAGACCGGCACCGTGCTGACCACCAACTTCAACACCGACACCCCCATCGTCTCGGGCGACATGAACGCCGACTGGGTGGGCAAGAACATCAAGGGCTCTTGGTCGATTACCGTCAAAGACTTAAAGACGGGCGGCGGCACAGGCGGCTTCGACGGTAAGTACAACTGGACCATCGCGATTCAGACCCTGTCGAGCAAGAAGATTCAGATCAAAGGCAACGTCTTGGTCGACGGCAGCGTCAAGGTCGGCACCGACTCGGCCACGTGTGCCGCCGGCGTCGAGGGCACACTTCGCTACAACAACAACACCATCGAGCTCTGCAACGGCAGCGCGTGGATTCCGTGGTTTGGCACCGGCGGCTTCAGCGGCTCGAAGATTGTCACGCCCGTTTACGCTGCAATGATCAACGGTTGGGTGGGCAACCCCTTCAAGACCTGGAAGCTGTGCTACCGCCGCTCCGACGATGGCGCCGCGTCGTCGACCTTCCACTCCAAGTGCAACAACAAGGGCGACACCGTGACGGTCGCAACCCTAGATAATGGTCAAATTATCGGCGGTTATGCCGGTTGTTCGTGGTACAGCAACGCCAACTACCGCTACCAATGCGGCGGCAGCTTCGTGTTCAACTTGATCAAGGGCCACAAGTTCAACAAGCGCACGTACGAAAACGGCGACAGCAACTCGTTCTCGTACTCGTATTGGACCTATGATAACAACAGCTACGGCCCCACCTGGGGCGGCGGCCACGACCTCTACATCGCGAGCGACATGACCACGGGCTACTGCAACCTGGGCCACGACTACACCTGCCGCTTCGGCAGTGCCGGCGGCTACAGCGGCTACGGCGACGCGGCCTGCCAAAACGACTTTTGCGGCTCGTACAACAGCTGGAAAATCACGGAGCTAGAAGTCTGGAGCTCGCTCTAGGTCCGTGGCATCCTAGGTTTGTAAGCGGACCCAGCGCGCCGCGAAGCCAAAGGCGCTGGGGCAGGCCGATGCTGCGAAGTAGGCGAATCTGTTAAGGTCGCGCCACCCGCCGCGCCCATTGATCGAGCACCCCCGAGTTGGTCGCGCGCCACTCCGCCACCAACCGGTCGAGCTGGGCTTGGCACGTCTGCCAGATATGGCCATGAAACTCGGCGACAGCATTAGGATCTTCGGCCAGCTGGGCGCCCACCGGCGGGTAGATCGGCTCGCCCACCTCAAACGTGAACTTGACCGGCAGCGGCAAGATGCCCAGCCCCAGCGATACCGCGAAGTCGTAGCGCGCCTTGCCGTTGCCGAACAGCCGTCGCATAAGTAGCCGATCGTGAAACAAGAAGCGGTAGGCGTGATCGATACCCGCGGCCATCACGGGCACCACCGGCACTTGCGCCCGCATCGCCACCCGCGCAAAACCGGGGCGATTGTGCCAAAACAACTGGTAGCGCTGGTCGGGTCGCTTGAACGACTCGGCTGAACCGCCTGGATAGACAAGACAAAGCTCGCCGCGTTGCAGCAAGTCGACGGCGGTTTGTGGCTCGCCCGCCACCGCGCCCAATCGGCCAAATGCCCGCGCGGCCGTCGGCGCCCAGAACAGCGCGCGATCGGCTAGGCCGCGCGGAAACCGGCTAACCTGCTGCCACAACAGCGGATACAGGGCAAACGAGTCGATACCCATCAGGCCGTGATTACCCGTCAGCAGCGCACCGCCCGCCGGGATGCGCTCGGCGTGGCGCAGCTCGGGTTGTACATAGCTGAGAATACGGGCGATTGCCGCAGTGCCCAGGTCCAAGTCGGCGTCGGGCAGCAGGTCGCCAGCGGTCGGCGGCTGGGGCTGCAGCAGATGCCAAGCCAGCCGCAGCGCGGGCGGCAGGGGGATGCGAGGGTGCGAAGTGGTCGTCATGCGGCGAGGATGCCGACTCCCGGCGCGCTGCGTCAAGGTGGCTTGGCGGGGCGCGACGCCGGGTAGGACTCAAGGCCTGCTATCCACCCGAATCTGCAGCGCTAACGTCGTCGGCAGGCGCGACCGCATCGGCTTCGGTTACGTCGGCCGGCGGCTCCGCGGCATCCGTTTCGCTCACATCGGCGGGCGGTGGCGCGGCGTCGGCAGCATCGGGGGCTTCGGCGTCGGCGGCAGAAGCGGCGTCGGCCAGAGCCACATCGGCAACCGCGGTATCGGGTGCGGCCGCATCGGTGCCGGTCACATCCGTGGCGATGCCGGCCGCGTCGGCGCTAGAATCTGCCGCGACGTCGGCCTTTTTGTCGTCGGCTTGGTGGCCCGTGTCGGAATCGCAAGCGGCGAGCGCCGTAGTACAGGCCAGAGTTAGCGCCAGAGTCAGCAGGTTCTTCGTCATCTTCGTCATCTTCATCATCTTCCTCTCTGTGGGCAGCTGGCACGGCGCCGCTGCCGGTAGTTGGCGACCCATCCGCGGGCCGTGCATCACCGTAGCAGGCAGCCCCGCCGCCACCCAAAACCGCAGCACTGCGGCATGACAGGCCTGTCAGCGCACCGGGCCGTTGACACGAATGTCACGACGCATTGCATAGGGTTGGCTGCGACTCGGCGGCGGCGGCAATCTGCGCTAGGCTAGCGGGCGCGCCCCCTGCCCTGGTGGCCGAGCTTGTCTGTGGAAACCGCCCCTTCGCTGCTGCTGATGGCTACCGTGCTGTTTACCGCCACCCTGTCGGGCGTGTTCGGCATGGCTGGCGGTATGGTGCTGATGGGCGCGCTGCTGGCGTTGCTGCCAGTGCCGCAAGCGATGATTGCACATGGTCTTTTGCAGTTTGCGGCCAATGGCGCGCGGGCGGTGATGCTGGCGCGGCACGTGCGGCTGCGGATTCTGGGGTTCTATGCGGTCGGCTCGGCAACAGCGGCGATCTTGCTACAACTTGTGAATATTGTTCCATCTACCCCGTGGGTCTATCTGACGCTGGGGGTGATGCCGCTGGTGGCTTGGCTGCCGACGGAGCGGGTGCAGCTCGATGCGGCCAAGCCGGGGCACGCGGTCGCCTGTGGCGCGACGGTGACGGGGATGCACGTGGCAGCAGGGGCGTCGGGGCCGCTGCTCGACTTGTTTTTTGCCCGCACGACCCTTGACCGCCACAGCATCGTCGCGACCAAGGCGGCCACGCAAGTGCTGGCCCACGTGATTAAAATCGCCTTTTATCTGTGGCTGGTGCGGGGTACGCAGCAAGCGGCGCTGCCGGCCTGGCCGTGGCTGCTGGGCGGTTTTGCGCTGTCGCTGCTGGGCACTTGGCTGGGTGGCAAGGTCTTGAACCGCATGAGCGATAAGTCGTTTTTGCAGTGGACGCGCTGGATCATCACGGCCATTGGCGCGGCGTATCTGCTGCAGGCGCTGCGGCTGTTTTGGGCCTAGCCCTGGCTACTGCACGCGCTCGATGCGAAAGGTGCGACCCTTGATACGCAACGATTGAACTTTGCTTAACAACTGACCCAATATCGGCTGAGCGATCGCCACATAGGTCAGGTGGTCGGCGATCTCGATGCGGCCGATATCGGCGGACTTGAGGCCTGCGTCGCCCGTGAGCGCGCCCAAGATGTCGCTGGCGCGGAGCTTGTCTTTGCGGCCACCGCCGATGAACAAGGTGTCGACGGCAGCGCTGCTGGTCGGCCCCGGCGCGTGGTGCGGATTATGAGTCGGCACAGGCAGTTGCTCGATCTTCGACCCCACCGCGGCCTCGCACGCGGCCAGCTTGTCGCCGTCGCCCGGCCCCACCAGCGCGATGGCCAGCCCCGGCACGCCGGCTCGACCCGTACGCCCGATGCGATGCACGTAAGTATCTGCAGCATTAGGGATTTCGAACTGAATCACCGCCGCCAGCCCCACCACGTCGAGTCCGCGCGCCGCCACATCGGTCGCCACCAGGATCTTGATGGTACCATTGCGGAATTTGGCCATGACCCGATCGCGGTCGCGCTGCTCGAGGTCGCCGTGCAGGGCTTCGGCGGCAAAACCCGCTTGGGCGAGCAGCTGAGCCACGGTGCGCGTCGAGTCCTTAAAATTACAGAACACCAGCGCCGATGCGGGTTTGTGCGCCCTAAGCACCGCCCCTAGCGCTGCCTGGCGATCTTGCGGAGCCACGACGTGCACAATTTGGCGAATCGGCGGCCGCTCGCTGCCATCGTCGGCGATCGTCACGCGCACCGGCTCGCGCTGCCACGTGCGACTCATAGCGGCGATGGTCTGGGGGAAAGTAGCTGAAAATAGGAGCGTTTGCCGCGGAATCGGCAGCACCCGCAGAATCGTCTGCACCGCGTCGGCAAAGCCCATGTCGAGCATGCGATCGGCCTCGTCGAGCACAACCGTGCGCAGCGACTGGAATTCCAAGCCCTTGCCCAGGTGGTCGAGCACGCGCCCCGGCGTACCCACGACCAGGTGCACGCCCTCGTCGAGCGACTTGCGCTGCGGCGCCGCCGGCGTACCACCACACAGCAGCAGGACACGCAACCCTGGGCGATGCCTACCAAAAGTGCGAATCGCCGCCGCCACCTGCGTCGCCAGCTCGCGCGTCGGACACAGTACCAGCGCCTGCACCGTGCGCGTCTCGAGCACCAGCCCGTCTAAAATCGGCAGTGAAAACGCGAGAGTCTTGCCACTACCCGTGGGCGCTTCGGCAAGCAAATCGCGGCCCGCCAGCAGCGGCGGCAGGGCCTGCGCCTGAATCGGCGTCATGGTCGCAAACCCCAACTCGCGCACCACCCGCTGCGAAGCGGGCGACAGGGTCAGGGTGGCAAAATCCAGGGAACTTTGGCTGGGCTGGGTCGTAGTCATCGGGTCCGTGGGCGCGCAAAGGGCCGATGGACTCGGCGGCGCGGCCGGCCAGTGTACGCGCAATTGTCGAATCTGGATAGTAGAATTCGTCTAGTCGTCGCCGCGCACTGGACCGCGCTGCGCCTTAACGGCCGCACGCCGCACCTTGTCGACCAGCCGCCGGCGCTTCTGGCTTCTGGGCACATTTGTGTCGACGCGCACGGTGGGCTCGATGGCGGCCTCGCGCAGCAGCGCCACCAAACGCTCAAAGGCCTCGCGGCGATTTTGCAGCTGACTCCGATGGTTCTGCGCCACCACCCGCACGGTGTCGCCCAGCTGCTCGCGCACCCGCGGCGGCAGGTCAGGGATCTGTGTCAAATCGAGCACATACTCGACGCGCGAGTCGGTGCGGTTGACATGCTGGCCACCGGCGCCGCTCGACCGCGAGGTGCGGATCAGAAGGGCCTGTTCGGGCCAGGTCGGCTGCCAGGCGGTCATGGGAGTCCTTGGCGTGCGCTACGTTGCGTGCCGTACTTGCTGCACAATAGCGAACGGGCGCCGGCGCGTCGAGCCACCAAGTAAGCGCACCGACAACGGCCCGCTATCGGGTGGCGACCGCTCAACCTAGGTTGTTGTAATCGTGGGTTGCTGCTGCCGGGTGGGTGGCAAGCTCGCCCGTTGGGACTCGCCGCGACGCCCAGTTCAGTGGTTTCCTGTTTGTAGGTCGGTGTCCTACGGCAGCTGTCCCCGCGCCACCAACGTCTCGAGCCAAGCCTGCCGCACAGTGTCTTCGGCCACCACCACCGCCGTCGCCGCATCGCGCTCGCGCCTCTCGGCATCCACCACATCTAGGTTCGTCACCACGCCGACTTTCCAAGCCATTTGCGCTAGATTCAGACCCTCGGTCGCCGAGCGCAGCAGCTCGCGGGTCGCCTGCAATGCCGCTTCGGCCGCCTGCCACGCCGCCAGCGCCGCCCGTTCGTCGGCCGCGATTTGCCTAGCAAGACCAGCACGTTGCGCATCAAGCCGCAGCAGTGCCGCCTCGCGCTCGCGGCGCAGTGCATCGCGGCCGCCCCACTCAAACACCGGCACACTCAGCACCACCTGCGCTTGCAGTCCAGCGTTGGGTAGCGTAGGCAAAGCAGGCAGTTGCATGAACGGCGTCAGCGTCGCATAGACCGACGGCAGCCAATCGGCGCGGCTATCGGCGACCACCCGCTGCGCCGACTGACGTCGCTGATCCAAGCTGCGGACATCAGGTCGCAAAGGCTGATTTTCGCTAGGATTGGGCACCACCACCGGCACCTCGGGCGGCGCGCACGGCACCACCGCTTGGTCAAACCCCGCCAGAAAACCCAGCTGCTCGCTCATCCGCGCCCACAGCACGCGACTCGCCTTGACCAGCGCATCGGCCTGCGCCACCTCTTGCGCCGCACGCACGGCATCGAGCTGATTGCCCAGGCCACCTTTCTTGCGCTCTTGAGCAAATCCTAGGTGTGTTTGCGCAGTTGCACGGGATCGCTCGAGCACCGCGATCTGCCGCTCTGCCGCCAGCAGCGACAGCCACAGCCGCGCCGTCGCCACGCCCACCTGCCAGCGCGCCTCGCTTTGCACGGCCACGGCCACGCCCGCACTGTCTTCGGCATGGCGCCAGGTCGCCCAGCGCTGCGGCACCAGCACCGGCACAGTCACGCCCAGCGCCGCATAGGCCTGGCTCGCCGGCAGCAACACCTTGCCTCCGCTCGTGCGATCGCCATCGAACTGCGTGTACTGGGCCAAGAAATTGGCACTGGGCAGCGCCGTCGCCTTGGCCTGCAGCAGCTGTGCCTCCGCGCGCCCCACATCGGCCTGCGCCTGCAGCACATCGGGGTGGCTGTCTTGCGCCTTGCTCACGGCTTCATGCAGCGTCAGAGGCACCGCCGCGTGCACCTGCGTCGCCGCCAATAGCCCTGCAAGTACAAGCGCGCGCTTCACTTCTTGCCGTCCTTGGCCGCGGGCTTTACGGGCCGCACATGCACACCATCGATGAGCTCGTCGCCCGACGCCACCACCACCCACTCGCCCGGCTTCAGCTCGCCCACCACCCGCGCCTTGGCGCCGTCGCTCGCCAGCACCCGCACCGGTCGCAATTGCAAGCGACCATCGGCACTTACCACCGCTACCCAGGTCTGCGGCCCGCGCACAATCAGCGCTTCAGACGGCACCTGCGGCTGCGCGGCCTGCTGCGCCGTCCAGGCCACATCCAGAAACGACCCGGGGGCAAAGCGGCCGTCGCGGTTATCGACATCGATCTCGACCAGCAGGGTGCGCGAGCGCGTATCGAGTTCGCCCGAAGTACGCGCCACTTTTGCAGAAATTGTACTTTCGGGTCGATTGGGCGCGCTCACCGTCACCTCGTCGCCCAGGTGCACCGCCGCCGCATCGTCTTGGGTCAGGTACACGGTCACGCGCAGCTTGCTCAGGTCCTCCACTTTCGCGACCGGCAAAGCCCCCGTCTGCGCCGCCGTCGCCGCCTGCAGCAAGGCGCCGGGGTCCGCGTAACGCACCGTAACCATGCCATCAAACGGTGCGCGCACATTGCGGTAATCGCGCTGCGACACGAGACCCGCCACTTGCGCACCCGCCACCGCAGCCGCCGAACGCGCTGTATCGGCCTCTTGCTCCGACACAATCCCTGGACCCGCCAGCTTTTGCGCCCGCGCCGCCAGCGACACCCGGTTGTTGGCATCGGCGCGCGCGGCCTTGAGCTGCTGGTCGAGCTCGGGCACATCCAGCACCGCCATAATGTCGCCGGCCTTGACCATCGAGCCGCGATCCACGCGAATATCTTTCAGGTATCCACTTACCTTGGCATACACAGTGGTCGCAAGCCAAGGCCGCGCCTCGCCCAGCAGCTTGACCACCCGCACCGCTGGCGACAACTCGACCGGCGCCACAACCACCTGCGGCAGCGCGCCGTCGCCCGGCGGCTTGGCCTCTAGCGTCCGCTGCTCGGCGTGTTGCTGTACGGCCCGCACGCCCTGCCACGTCGCCGCCAGCGCCACTGCGGCCAACCCATAGAACAAGACTCTTTGCCACCAGGGCCTTTTCATCCCATCGACTCCGCAGCCGCGCCGCGCGACTCTTCGGCAAAGCGGGCATCGAGCTCGTGGGCCCGCGGCGGCTGCTTGCGCAAAAGCGTATAAACTACCGGCACAATAAACAGGGTCACCACCGTCGCCATCAGCAAACCGCCAATCACCGCCCGCCCCAGTGGCGCATTCTGTTCGCCGCCCTCGCCGTGCCCGATCGCCATCGGCAGCATACCCAGAATCATCGCCAGCGCCGTCATCAGCACAGGTCGCAGCCGGGTCTTGCCCGCCTCAAGCGCACCAGCCAGCGCATCGGCACCGGTTTGAGCTCGAAATTCATTGGCAAAACTGACAAGCAAAATCGCATTGGCCACCGCAATGCCCACCGCCATGATCGCGCCCATCAGCGACTCGACATTGAGGGTCGTGCCCGTCGCGGCCAGCAGCCACAGGATGCCGACCAGCGCCCCGGGGACCGCTGTCAAAATAATGAATGGATCCAACCATGTCTGAAACAGCACCACCATCAGCAGGTACACCAGTGCGATCGCCAGCACCAGCCCTAAGCCCATAGTCCGAAACGACATACGCATCACTTCGGGCTGACCGTGCATGGTAATCTTGATGCCCGGCGGCAGCTTGCCTAGCCCCGCAATCGCCGCATCGACCGCGTCGGCCACGTGCCCCAGGTCGCGGCCCGCCACATTGGCATCGACATGCAGAACCCGTTGAATTGTCGAGTGACTCACTTGATTGAGCGAGGTCCGCGGCGTCACCTTGGCGATGCTGCCCAGCCGCGCACTCGGCGCCTCGGGCACGCTGGTCGGCGCGCGCACATCGCTTGGCACCAGCAGCTGACTGGCCGACGGGCTCGTCACCGGAATCTGCGCCAGCTCGTCGATGCTTCTGATCTCGCCCTGGGGCACGCGCACCACCACCGGGTAGTTCACGTTATTGCTAGGATTCACATAGAAATTGGGCGATACCAGCGCACTCGACGACAGCGCAATCAGCACGGCATTCGCCACATCGCGCTGCGCCAGCCCCAGCTCGGCGGCCCGCAAGCGATCGACATCGACCTGCAGCGCCGGGTAGTTCAGTGTCTCGGGCACGCGGACATCGACCACGCCGGGGATGGTGCGCATCTTGGCAACCAGCTGTTTTGCAAGTTCATTGGCCTTGTTCAGGTCGCGCGACTCGATCTCGACGTCGATCGGCGCCGCCACGCCAAAGTTGATGACTTGACTGACGATATCGGCCGGCTGGAACCAAAATGCCGTAGCCGGGAACAGCTCGGGCAGCCGCTCGCGCAGGGTGCGCATGTAGGATTCCGAAGGCGCGTGGCCAGGTTGCAGGGCGATCAGCAGTTCGGCGTCCATGCCCGAGGTGTTCTCGGTCTGCACAAAGGCCAAGTTGAAGAACAGCGGCACGCCCACCATAGCGTTCAAGGTCCGCAGCTCCGAAGCCGGAATGATCTTGCGGATCTCGGCCTCGACCCGCAGCACCAACTTGTCGGTTTCTTCGATGCGCATCCCGGCCGGCGCGCGCACGTGTAGCTTCATAAGCCCGGTATCGACCTGCGGAAAGAAGTCGGCGCCGATCGACTCGGGCAGTTGCATGGTCAGAGCACTGATCCCCGCAGCCACCAGCAGCGTGGCGATACGGTAATGCAGCACCAGCCCCAGCAACCACAGGTAACCCCGCTGCAGGCCTCCGAAAATTGCCTCGCGCACGCGGCCCAGCCAGCTGCGGTGCTCCTCACCCAGCTTCTCGTTCTGCATCAGCATCCGCGCCAGCACGGGCACTAAAGTCCGCGAAAGCACATACGAAGCTAGCATCGACAGCACCACCGACAGCGCTAGCGGCACGAACAAGTAGCGCGAGGGCCCAACGAGCAGCGCCACCGGAAAAAATACGATACAGATCGAAAGGGTAGCCACGATCGCCGGCACCGCCACCTGCTGCGCGCCGTCGAGAATCGCCACCGTCAGCGACTTACCCAAGTGCCGATTGCGATGGATATTTTCGACCTCAACCGTCGCATCGTCGACCAGCATACCGATGGCCAGCGACAGGCCGCCCAGCGTCATGATGTTGAGGGTCTGCCCCAGCAACTTGAGGCCCGCCACGCCCACCAGGATCGCCAGCGGAATCGAGGTGCACACGATCAGCACACTGCGCCAACTACCTAAGAACACAAGGATCATCAGCGACACGAGCAGCGAGGCAAGCGCCGCTTCGCGCAATACGTCACCGATGGCCCGCCGCACAAAGCTCGACTGATCAAAGTCGATCTTGAGCTCGAGGCCTTCGGGCGCAGCAGCTTGAATTTGCGGCAACATTTCGCGGGCAGCATCGACCACCGCCAGCGTCGAAGCGTCGGCCTTGCGCAGAATCGACAGGTAGGTGGCGCGCCGGCCATCCACATGCACGATATTGGTCTGATCCGCAAAGGCATCGCGCACTTTGGCCACATCGCCCAGCAGAATCGGCGCGCCGTTTTGGATGCGCAGCGGGATGCGCTCAAGGTCCGTCAGCTGCGGAGGGCTCGAATTCATAAAGACATTGTACTCGGTCGCCCCCATCCGCGAGGTACCGGCCGGCACGATCAAGTTCGAGGTCTGCAGCGCATTGACCACATCGACCGGTGACAGCCCGCGCGCTTGCAGGGCCGGCATATTCATATCGACATCGACTTGCCGCTGCCGCCCGCCAAAGGGCGCCGGGGTCGATAGGCCGGGCACCGTAAAGAGCTTTAAGCGTATGAAATTAAGTCCATAGTCAAAGATGCGGTCTTCCGACAGCGTCCGCGACGAGGCGGTCAGCTGCGCCACGGGCACATTCGAGGCATTAAACTGCACAATCACAGGCGGCTGCATACCCGGCGGCATGATCCGCAGCGCCGTGTTCGACGAGGCACTAATCTGGGCAATCGCCGCACCGATGTCGCTGCCCGGCTGAAAGTAGATCTTCAGCAGCGCCATACCCGGAATCGATTTACTTTCAATGCGTTCAATGCCACTCACTGCGGTAGAGTAGCTGCGCTCTGAGATGAAGGTCACGCGCCGCTCGACGTCTTCGGCCGGCAAGCCATTGTATTGCCACACAACAGCGACCACTGGGATGTCGATGACCGGAAACACGTCGACCAGCATCGATCGGATCGACAGCCCACCCCCGAGCAGGATGAGCACAGCCAACACCGCGATAGTATAGGGTCTACGAAGGGCAAGGCGGACAATCCACATGCGGCGAGCCGGCGCGCTCTGGCAACGCGCGAACAGGTAAGCAAGGACGCGGTGGCCGCGCGTCAACACCCTACTCGTAAAGAAGGGTCAAGGTTGCAGCTGCCGAGTGGGGTCTGGCGTTTGCTCCGCGAGCCGGGCAAGGTGCCGCACCGGCCACTGGTTGGCCCGCGGCACCACACGATGCATGACCTGGGTTCCAGCAACCGCCTAACACCGCTCCATGCCCAGCTTTTTCCTGGTGATCACCTTTTTGACCGGCTGGCCCGCGCGGTGTGCCAGGCCGGCGTGCTGCCCCGCAAAGAGCTGTACGAAGCGTGGGAAGTGGCGCGGCGGGTGCGGCGGCGCTGCCGTGGCGGGCGGGTGGTCGACCTGTGCTGCGGTCACGGGCTGCTGGCGCAGATCATGCTGATTTTAGACGATTCTTCGCCGAATGCGCTGGCCGTAGACCTGCACCTGAGTGGCAATCACCTGCGGCTGGCCGAGGCGCTGAGCGATACCTGGCCGCGGCTGCGGGGTCGCGTTGCGTTTGTGCAGGCGCCTCTGCAAAGCGTAGAACTGCGCGCGAGCGATAGGGTGGTGTCTGCCCATGCGTGTGGCGGGCTAACCGATGAGATTCTGTTGAAGGCTCAGGAAGTTCGGGCCCCTGTGGCGGTGCTGCCCTGTTGCCAGCGGCTGCGTGTGCACGGCGACTTGGATGGCTGGCTCGAGGGCGCACTGGCGGTCGATGTCGAGCGAGCGCTGCGCTTGCGGGCGGCGGGCTACAGCATCCACACACAGACGATTCCGGCAGAGATTTCGCCTAAAAATCGACTGTTGCTAGGGGTGCCGCTGTAGCCCATAGACGCGCGGCGCATGAGTACGTATGTTGATCCCGTAGCGCCGCTTGCCGTTTAGCCGCCCTACGCTTGGTACGAGGTTAGAATTGTTTCGAATGTAGGGCGTGCCTATTTGGAATAGTTGGGGGGCACACAATGACTTGGCTGCAGCTCAGAATGCGTCACACCGGGTCCGCTGCCCGCCTACTGCTCGGACTTTGTTGCAGTTTTCTTGCCACATGTGCCCCGGCTGAGTCAACTTCAGACAGCGACAGCGACACCGACGACGCGGGCTCCTTGTTTGGCGACGTGGGCAACGGCGACGGCGCGCTCCACCCCGACACGGGCGACACAACTGTAGACGACGCGGGTGGTTCAAAAGACATCCCAACTGGGCAGACGCGTCTTTTGCTGGTGGGAACGCTGGTCACGCCGGCCGAACACTACGCGGGCGAGCTGCTGATTGTAGGGGCGAACATTGCCTGTGCCGCGCCGGGTACAGAATGCGAGGCGAAGCCCGAAGCGGCGGGAGCCGTGCGCGTTGAGACCCAAGGTCTGATTCTGCCTGGCTTAATCGACATGCATAATCACATCCTGTTCGACATCTTTGACGGAGACGACTGGCTGCCGCAAAAGTCGTACAGCGACCACACCGAGTGGCCCAAAGAGGCGCGCTACGCCGCGATGCTCGATGTGAAGCAGTGCCTTGAAAATGCCTCGCAAGGCAAGCCGACCTGGTGTCCCGCGCCGTACAACAGCAAGGAAGGCAACGTAAAATGCGAGATGGACAAGTGGGGCGAGCTCAAGGGCCTCGTCGCCGGCACGACCAGTATCGTCGGCCTGGCCGGCACCACTTCGGCGTGCTTCGGCTCGGTGGCGCGGACCATCGACGCCTCGCAAAACGGCATGGGCGCAGATAAAGTGCAGACCAGTGCCCTGTTCCCCCCCGCGACCGATGCGGCCGACGGCGTATGCAAGAATTTCGCGTCGGGCACCACTGCGGCGTACTTGGTCCACTGCGGCGAGGGTATCAACGGCAAGGCCAAGAACGAGTTCGCGACCCTGAACACAGTGACCACAACGGATGGCTGCCTGCTGGCGCCGGGTACGGTCATCACCCACGGCACCGCGTTTGATCAGAACGAATTCAAGCAAATGGCTGATACTGGGGTCAAGCTCACATGGTCGCCAGCGTCGAATGTGGCGCTGTATGACGCGACGACCAACGTGCCGGCGGCGCTCGATGCCGGTGTGCTGGTATCGCTGGGGCCCGATTGGTCGATGGGCGGCAGCCAGAACATGCTCGACGAGCTGCGGTTTGCCGATGCGTGGGACAATGCGCACTGGAACAACCGCCTGTCGCCGCAAGATCTGCTGCAGATGGCGACGGTGAATGCCGCGAAATCACTTGGTTTATCCGACCAGCTTGGGCAGCTAAAGGCCGGAATGCTCGCCGACATTTTTGTGATCGATGGCGATCCGACCCTGCCCTACGACGCGCTGCTGAAGGCGACGCCCGCCGAGGTGCAGCTGGTGCTGGTAGGCGGGCAGCCGCTGTACGGCGATGCCGCGCGGCAAGGGTTGGCGAACAATCCGCAACTTTGCGAAACAACAAACATGTGCGGGCGGAGCAAGTTCTTGTGCATCGCCCTGGCCGATAGCAGCAACAAGCTTGGACAAAAGGCTAGCGAAATCAAGGCAGTACTTGAGCAAGCGATGCTCGACATGGACACTGCCACCCCGACAGACGGCTGGAATTTTGCGCCGCTGACGCAGATGGCCAAGTGCACTGCGCCAACAACACCTTAAATAACAAGGAGAATCATGCGCTTCTTGCACAGCATGTTTCGCGTGCTCGACCTGCCCACTGCGCTGCAGTTCTTTGCCGTGCTGGGCCTGCGCGAGGTGCGGCGGCGGGATCACGAGGCCGGGCGATTTACGCTGGTGTTCTTGTCGAGCGGCGCGCCGGACGATCCCGCCGAAATCGAGC
The DNA here is from genome assembly GCA_903883645.1 of uncultured Myxococcales bacterium. Classification (GTDB taxonomy): domain Bacteria; phylum Myxococcota_A; class UBA9042; order UBA9042; family UBA9042; genus SXRM01. Next base: position 49,480 of record CAISBR010000073.1, read on the forward strand.
TCACGTGGAACTGGGATCAGCTCGAGGCGTACAGTAATGGGCGTAATTTTGGGCATATCGCGCTCGAGACCGACGATATCTACGCGCTGTGTAGCCACTTGCAGCACAATGGCGTGACCATTGCCCGGCCGCCGCGCGATGGCCATATGGCGTTCGTGCGCTCGCCCGATGGCATTTCGGTCGAGCTTTTGCAGCGTGGTCCAGCTCTGCCGCCCGCTGAGCCGTGGCTTTCGCAGGCCAACCAGGGCACTTGGTAGCCACTTCGCCAAGAATTTATGCAGCAAGCGCACTTGACCCCCTGCGGGCGGCCCCGTACCGTAGGCAACCTCTGCAGTCGTCGCGCGGAATGGCCGCCCGCCGCACAGCACGGTTCGAAGGGGATAGAAATGCGTACATTCATGATCTTGGCTCTGGTAATGGCGACGGGCCTGACCCTGGTGGGTTGCGGCGGCAAGAAGCAAGACGAGTGCAAGGCGCTGGTCGAAGCCATCAATCCGCACGTAACGGCCCTGGGCAAGCTTTCGGACGGTCTGACCGCCGACACCTCGCCCGAGGCCAGCGCCAAGGCCCTGCAGTCTATGGTGGGCGAGGTTGAGGCTGGTGCCGCCGCCGTCAAAAAGCTAAACCTCGAGACGCCCGAGCTCAAGAAGTTCGGCGAGGATTACCAGAAGATGTGCACCGATTCGGCCAAAGCGTTCGGCGACATGATCGCCGTGGGCAAGAAGGTCGACGCCGCACAAAAGGCCGGTGCTACCAACCCCGAAGCTGCGCTAGCCGACTTGGCCGCTGCGGTTTCTGAAGCGACCAACGCCGAGACCGCGATCAAGAAGGCGACCGCTCCCGAGAGTGCAATTGTCGAGGGCCTGAACAAGTTCTGCGGCGCCGAGTAGCCTACGCCTCGGGCTCGAGCAGGCCGATGAACGCCATGAAGGCCTTGCGCAGGCGCCCGGCGTCGTCATGTTGACCAAATTGCTCAAGTAACGCGACCACGCACTCAGCGGTACATAGGCCCCCCGCGATTTGGTGCTGGCGCAGATGGTACACCGAGGCCGCAACCGGCTGCAGCGCCACCCGCGGCAGGCCATGCAAGTACGGGCTGCGCTGATGGATTTTGCGCGCGGTGAGCCAAGTGCCGTCGATCACCACGCACTGGGTGATATGCGCCAAGTCGGCCGGCGCGGCGGCACCACTGCCCGGATACGCCAGGGCCACGCCGCCTTGCTCAATCTCGGCCAGCAGTTGCGCGTTCGGCTGCAGCCGCTCCCACCGCAGCTGCACGGCCTGGGCGCCCAGCACTTGCGCGACCAACTGCCCGGTATTTGACCGCTTGCCGAATTCTTTGTGGTGGGTCAGCAGCGTGAACTTCATGCGCGGCGAGGTAACACGGCCATGGCGCGCCGGCAAGCCACCGTGCACAGCCCGGTAGCCCTGCTTGACGCCTCGCGCCGCTAGACCTACCGTCAGAGCCATGCGGGGCGCCCAGCGGGCGAGCCTAGACTGCACCAAAGGCCTGAATTGATGACGAAATCTCAGCAGCCTTCGCACGAATTGGCAGCGCTGCCGG
>CAISBR010000074.1 GCA_903883645.1 uncultured Myxococcales bacterium
GTCCACAAAAACCAACGCTTCCGCCCGAACCCAGCCAGCCCGCACCCTCAGCCCCGTGGGGTCCCCGCGCAGGATCTTGGATTTGCGGGACCTTGCGGCGGGGGCAAAAATGAATTCTCAGCGCGTTTTCACCACTGCGAACCGACAAAAATGAATTCTCAGCGCGTTTTCACCGCAACAAACCGGCAAAAAGGAATTTCTAGACCGTTTTCGCCACCGCGAACCGCGAAAAACAATTTCTCAGCGCGTTTTCACCGCAACGAAGCGCAAAACACGAATTCCTGGCCCGTATTCACCGCCAGCAACCGCCAAAGCCGCTAAAACGCCGCCTCACCCGTCAACGCCCGACCCAGCACCAGCGTATGAATCTGCTCGGTACCCTCGTAAGTCAGCACGCTCTCCAGATTATTCGCATGCCGCAGCACGTCGTACTCGCCCGTGATGCCGTTCGCGCCCATCAGCTCGCGCGCCGTCCGTGCCGCGTCCAAGGCCAAGCGACAGTTGTTGCGCTTGAGCAAGCTCACCTGCACCGGCGTCAGCTTCTTCTCGTCTTTCAGCCGCCCGTAGTGCAAGCTCAGCAGCGCCGCCTGCACATACCGGCTCGCCAGGTCGGCAATCGGCGCCTGCACCAGCTGTTTCGCCGCAATCGGCACGCCAAACTGCTCGCGGTCCGTGGTGTACTCAATCACGCGCTCGATACAGAACCGCGTCGCCCCCAGCACGCCCCACGCCACGCCAAAGCGCGCGTTGTCCAGGCAGCCGAGCGGCCCTTTCAGCCCTTGGGCCAGCGGCATCCGGTCCGCCTCCGTGAGCTTGACGTCTTGCAGACTCAGCGACCCGGTAAACGACGCCCGCATCGACAGCTTGTGCGGAATATCGTGCGCCGCAAACCCCGGCGTGCCCTTCTCGACGATAAAGCCGCGAATCGAGTCCGCCCCGCCGCCCGTATGCGCCCACACAATCGCCACATCGGCGACTTGCGCGTTGGTAATCCACATCTTGCTGCCGTTCAGCGTCCACGCATCGCCGTCTTGCTCCGCCCGCGTCTTCATCGAGCCCGGGTCCGAGCCGTGGTTCGGCTCCGTCAGGCCAAAGCAGCCAATCGCCTTGCCCGCGGCCATCTTGGGCAGCCACTTCTGCTTTTGCGCCTCGCTGCCGTACTTCCAAATCGCAAACATCGCCAGGCTGGTCTGCACCGACACAAACGAGCGCAGGCCCGAGTCGCAGTACTCCACCTCGGCACAAGCCAGGCCGTACGCCACGTTGCTGATGCCCGCGCAGCCATAGCCCTGAATCGGCGCGCCCAGCACACCCATCGCCGCCAGCTCGGGAATCCAGCCGGTATGGAAGCGGTGGTGCTCAAAATCGTCGCGAATCCGCGGCAGGCACGACATCGCCACCCACTTGCGCACCGTATCGCGCACCGTGATTTCTTCTTCGGTCAGCTGGGGCAGCCAGCCGGTCAGGTCGTCTAGGTTCAGTTTGCGGCCCATGGTTTTCTCCTCATATCCCGTCGCCATAAGGCCCAGCCAATGAATTGGCGGGCTATCATTGCGCCGTACACCTCCGTGCACGGCTTGGTTTCGACTTGCCAAACTCCTGTCGATTCTCCGGCACCTAGACGTCGGCGGAGGCCGACGGCGTCATGATAGCCCGCCCTTTCAAGGGCCGGGTTCTTTGCCCCAGACGGGACTTGAGCCCCCTACGCCGTCGCCAAAAGCATCTCCAACCGCCCGCTTTTGGCCAGCTGCTCCCAGCGGTACGCCGCCAGCAGCGCCGCACCGATCGCCCCGGCATACATCGCGTTCTCGTGGCGCTTTACTTCCATACCCAGGTTGCGCACCAGCGTCTTCTTCTGCACGCCCTCGCTCATGCATTGCACAATCGACGCGTACAGCCCCTCGTCGGCCGCCAGCCCGCCAGTGACCAGAATCGTGCCGTCCGCGCCCGCACTTTTGATTAGCTTGACCAATCGGCCCGCGATCGACAGATGGATACCGCGCAAGATATCCGCCGTCGCCAAACCGCGGCTGACCATGTTGATCACGTCGGTCTCGGCCAGCACCGCGCAGATGCTCGACACGGGCTCGGCGTTGGTCGACTGGCACGAGATCGCGCCCACATCCTCGAGCGGCACGCCCAAATAGCGCGCAATATTCTCGAGAAACTGCCCCGAGCCGCTCGCGCACTGGCTGGTCATGCGGTGGCCCAGCACCTTGCCGCGGTCATCGATTTTCAGCGCCCGCGCGTGCAGCGCGCCCACATCGAGCACGCCGCGCGCATTGGGTTCGAGCCATAGCGCGCCGCGAGCATGGGTGGTCATGCCGTAAAAGTGCCCGGTCCGCATGTGCACGGCATCGCCGTCGCCCGTGCTGGCAATGTAGTCAAAATCGCCCGGCGCCACGCCCGCGGTCTGGCACGCCTCTTCAAAAGACGCCGTCACGACCTCGTCGACCACCCGCCGCCGAATCCGCTGCGAGGCCAGCGCCAACAGCTCGCCGCCCTGCCCGGCGCGGCTGCGCATAATCGCCACCTTGACCGAACTCGACCCCGCGTCGATGCCGCACGTCAGCTGCACTTCTTTGTTCACGTAGGCCGTTTGTGCTGTGGCCATTTGGGTTTGCATGCTTACCTCGTGGTCTAGTTGTCGGATGACGCTGGGCTACCCCTGCGCAAACGTAGGCAGAATCCCGCCGCGCCCGGCATGGTGGTCGTCGAGCGCGTACATCGAAGCGCCCAGCGCCCCCATGTAAATCGACGACGAGTGGGTATTCACCGTAATATTCTCGCCATAGGTCTGGGCCACCAGCTCGCGCAGCACTTTGACCGCCATCGGGTTGTTGCACACGCCACCGGTAAAGGTGAACTGGTCGCTAATGCCGCCCGAGCGCGCCAGAATCGACATCGCCCGCAGCATAATCGCCCGGTGCAGACCCGCCAGGATGTCTTCGCGCCGCTGCCCCAGCGCCAGCCGGTCGCGCAGCTCGGCGCCCGCAAACACCGTGCACGTCGAGTTCACCCGAACCTGCTTCTTCGCCTGCAGCGCCAGGGGGCCCAATTCGTGCAGACCCAGGTTCAATTCGTCGGCGATGTAGCCCAGATAGCGCCCACAGCCCGCCGCACAGCGGTCGTTCATCTGAAACGAGGTGACCACGCCCCCGTCGTCGACCTGAATGCCCTTGGTATCTTGGCCACCGATATCCAAAACCGTGCGCGTACCCGGAAAAATCCGATGCGCACCGCGACCGTGGCACAAAATCTCCGACCGCACCGTTTCTTTAGGAAATGGCAGGGTTTGCCGCCCATACCCCGTGCCCACAAACGCCACCTCGGCAATCCGCGACGAGCCCACCGCCCGCACCACTTCGCGCAGCCAGCTGGCTCTCTCGCCCACCGGCAGCACATGCATGGCCGCTTTCTCGAGCAGCACGCCAAAATCGCGCGACTCCAGGCGGGTTTCTACGTCCAAGATCGCCCGGTCGTACAGGCCCACCAGCCGCTCGAACGGCACGCCCGAGCCCTTGACGTTGGCCAGCGCCTCGGCCTCGGCCACATACGCCGCACCGGCAAGATCGCGGAAGAAATCGCTTTTGCGCCCCGCACCCGGTCCAAACAGCGACGAAGCCGTCTGCGCCATCTTGTCGAGCACCGCCTCGGCCGCCGGCTGCAGCGCAGCACGATGGGCGGCGTGGCCCGGCTTCTCTAAAAGCCCAAGAATCTCGGAGCGCAGCGCCGCTAGCTCACCCATATAGAGCTCAAGGCGAAACGCTTCGGTCAGGGGTTCGGCCAGCTGCTGCGCCGCTTGCCCCGCCGACTCAAGCACGCGCCCCAGCAGCGAAAACCGCACCGCAGTCAGCGCTTCTTCGCGCGCCACCGCCGCCGCCACCTCGTAGTTGCTGCGACTATTGGTAATGCCGCGCCCCACAATCTGCCCCGACGTATCGAGCAAAATCGCCTTGGTCGTGGTCGATCCCAGGTCGATGCCGACCGTCACTTCCATCGCGCCCGACGGCATCGCCGCCGCCAGCACCGCACGCACATCTGGGGTGCTATGCAAAATCGTCTGCGTCTGCATGGTAGCTCCTGTGTTCACACTGTTCGGCTAGACGTGGACCGCGGGGCCCGAGCGCATCGGCGCGTTGATCATGCGGGTCTTGCGCGCATCCAGCATCTGCAAGAACGACTGCACCCGGTTCTCGATGTTCGCCTTGCCAAAATAGCGCGGGTCAACCAAGTCCGACTCGATAAAGCCGCCCGGCACACCCGTCCGCTTCTCGATTTCGCGCAAAATCAGCAGCTGGCCCGCCGAGAACGAGTTGCACGACTTGACGCTGTTGATGAGGAAGCCATCGGCGTTGTACTCGCGCACATACTTCTCGATAAGGTCGATGCGCGACGGCAGGCCCAGGTTGGTGTAGCAGCCCAGGCAATAATCAGCCAGCGACTCAAGCGGTTGCGAGGGGTCGTGGCGAAAGCCCTGATCGTACAGCCCGCCCACACGCGTATACGTCGAGGCGCAGACCACCGCTTGTTCCTTGCTGAACATGTGCCAAAAGTCGTTGAAGCTCGTCCAATTCGGCGGCCCTTCGACCACGAGCCGGTACTTCTGCTCGTCCATCCGCCCGTCGGGAGTAGTTGGCCCCTGGCCCAGACGAATCCGCTCTTCGACCTCGGCGCGCAGCAGGCGGTAGTAGTCGATCGCATCCTGGCTACCGCGAAACGAGCTGAAAATTGGCCCGATGTAGTACACGCCGCCAAAATAACCGTCGATCGGGCTGGGCGTGTGCTTGGCCGATTCCCACACCGCCACCAAGTCGTCTTCGGCGATGCGCGACAGGGCCAAACGCCGCGAAAGCTCGTCGTAATCCAGCTTCTTGCCCGCCAGCTTCTCGAGCGCCGGAATCACTTCGTTTTCAAGCTGCTCAACGATGTACTCGCGCATCGCCGGCGTCGCCACCCCGTCGGGCTGGTACGGCACGTGCAGCATCACCACCGGGCAGTTGTACTCGTGCTGCAACAGCTCGAACCACTTAAGGAACGTGAAGCAACCGGTGTACGACAGCAGCAGCAAATCCGGCTCGGGCAGCTTTTGCCCCGTGGGCCCGATGTTGCCGCTTTTAATCATGCCGATGTCGCACTTGACGTACGTGCACACGTCTTCGCTGTGCCCCGCTTTCTCGGCCTCGGCGATGTAACCGCCCGACTTCTTGCGCATACCCGACTGCAGTGCATTGATCTCGGGCAGCACCGGCAGCAGGTCGAGAGCCAGCAAAAGCTCCGTCAAATTGCCCGGTACAAACGTATACACCACCTTCTTGCCGTCGGCCTTCGAGCGCGACAGCTTGTCAAAGTGGTCGGCAATCATGTCCTTTTGCCGCTTTTGGCTGTCATCCTTGTTCGGCGCCGGCGCGTCTTTGCTCGGCCGGTCGGCCATCAGGTGTCCTTCGCTCATCGTACCCCCCGTTCCCCGTTTCGATTGTTTGCTGGTGTCGTTTGGAAGTGGCCGCCGCTACTCCACCTGGCCCCAAAGCTTCACGGCGTCCGAAAACGCGCCGGCCTGCTCGCGAATCACCTGGAATTGCCCAGTATTCTCGGCGTACTTAAAGCTCGTATGCGGGATCTTGGCCTCGTCCATCGCCACTTCGAGCATCGGCTGATCCAGCAGCGCCGGGTCGCAGAACGACGCCGCCGCAAAGATCACCCCGTCGGCCTTCGAGGCCTTAACCTTGTCGATCAGCGACTTGCCCTTGACTTCGTCGGCAATGTAGCGCGACGCCACCGCAGCGCCCTTCTTGATAAAGCCCATCGCCAGCGCCAGCAGCGGGTCCTCGGCCTCGGCGTCGAGATCGCCCTCAATCATGCGCATTCCCAGCTGAAAATCGTCGTCGACGATGTCGCAACCGGCCTTTTCGAGCGCACGAATCAGGTCGACCGGCGCTTGCTCGCAAAATGCGCCCACCAGCACCACCCGCACATTGTCGCGAGGCCGCGTGTCGCGCTTCTTGGCGGCCAGCACAAACTCCTCAATCATGGCCGCGTGTTCCTTGGCCAGCAGCCCGCCACCGGCGCGCACCAGCAGGTACGCCTCCGACGCGAGGCAGCGGTGCGGCTCCGTGCGGCGCAGCTCGTCGAGCTTGCCAATCGCGGCCCGGCGCAGGTTCTCGTCGCGCATCGCCTGCCGCAGCTTCTCGGGCTCAAGCTTCTGCGCGCCAAACTTGTGCATTTCTTCGGCAATTCGCCCCAGCTCGTGGGCATAGAACTTGCCGCCAATGCCCTGGGCAAAGTTCTGCGGCAGGTCGACATAGGCCGAGTACTTGTTTGGAAACAGTATCTTCCACATGCCGCCCAGGTTGCGAATCACGTCGCAAATGCTGGGGAACATCATGCCGTCTAAGACATCGAGCTGCCCGCCCAGGCCCAACTCGATGGTCGAGCGCGGAATGTGGCAAATATACGACTGAAAGTAGCTATCGCCGCGGATGATATCGACCTCTTCGCCGCCGCCAAACACCGCGACGGCAAGGCCGCCCTGCGCTTCGACCAGCGCCCGCGGCGCGTAAATCGGCATGTGGCCCATGACAAAAGCGCCGGGATTCGCCGCTTTCCACTGCTTAACATGGTTCAGCTCGTGGTCTTCGACCAGCGTGCGACAGCGCTGCAGCAGCGCGCCACAGGGGTCAGCGGCCTTAATCGGCGCGACTTGCGAGACAAAATCGGATGAGCTCATGCAGCCCTCGCTTCGTGACCCATAGCTGGGTCGAGCAGGTTGATAGATTCAAGTTCAGGAACAGGTGGTTCGCCGCCGACCAACGCGCGACCAGCGACGGTGCAGCTAGCCACACCCCCCATCGCTAGGCGGTAGATGCTGCGGGCAATGGTCTCGGCGTCGCCGTGGCGCTCGGCCTCGTGCCAGCCGTAGACCCAGTTCAACATGCCGAAAATATTGTAAGTCGAGAGTTCGACGCAGGCTTCGCCCAGTTCGCAGCCGCAGACTTCGGCGACGATGGCGCGCAATTGGTTGAAGTAGCGGGTTTTTACCGCACGAACTTCGCCGCGGTGCTCGGCGTCGAGCGCACCGGCCTCGCTGACGAGCAAGCGCATCACATCGGCATTGCAGATAACGTAGTGCACATGCTGATAAATAAAGGAAAATAGTCGGTCACTGGCCGGCACGGCTGCGGCGTTGGGCTGGCGCGCCGTTACGTCCTCGGCGGTGTCGCACAAATTCTCGAACGCGCGCAGCTGAATGGCAAACAACAACGCTTCTTTACTGGGGAAGTCGTTGTACAGCGTCGAAATGTTCTTGCCCGTCGCCTTGGCCAGCTCGCGCATCGACATGCCGTGGTAGCCGCGCTCCGCCACAAACTTTGCAGCGACGCTCAGGATTTCGGCCTGGCGCTGGTAGGCACGGTCGGCGCGGCTCATTGGTCCTGCCACTGCGGCGCCCGCCGCGCCAAGAAGGCCTCAATACCTTCGTTGCCATCGTGACTCGGAATCAATTCGCGCACGTACGTCCTCTCGGCCAAGTCGAGAATCGGCCCCAGCCCGGTCTCTTGGTCGGCGCCTGCACAGTGCCGCACCAGCTTGGTCGTCACCCGCAGCGAATGGGCCGACAGCCCGAGCAGGTTCTTGTGCAGCCACTGCAGCGCCGTCGCCTTCGCATCGTCGCTCGCCGGCAAGATCGTCGCAAATCCAGTACTTTCAGCGGCGCTCAGGGGCAGGTCGCAGCCCGTCAGCACCAGCTTCTCGGTCCAGGCGCCGCCCAGCCGCGACGGGCCCAGCGCCACCAAAACCGGAGGCAGCACGCCCAGCTTGATCTCGGGGCAGGCAAAGTTGGCATTCGCCGTGGCCAGCACCACGTGGCACACCAGGGCGAGCTCAAACGCGCCGCCCAGGCACTTGCCCTCGACCAGAGCCACCACCGGCACCGGAAAGGCCGCAACCGCCCGCAGCGACGCATGAAACGTGGTCAGCATCGCCGCCGCATGGTCCTTGCGATGCTCTTCGACACTGGCGCCAAAGCTGAAGTGCCCGCCCGAGCCCTGGATCACCACGGCCCGCAAGTGCTTGTCACCCTTGTGGCTTTCGAGTTCGGCCGTCAGCGCCTGCAGCACCGGCGAGCTGAGCACATTGCCCTTGCCCGCCGCAATGGTCAGCCACAGCAGCTTGCCGCCCTCAAGAACCTCTGCGATTACCGGACCTTCACTCATCACTTGCCCCTTGCATCTCTACCCAGAAAGCTGCAAACTACGGATTTTCTTTGCGATACGCCGCCCGACCCGCTCGCGCCGAAGGCTTTAAGACCTCGGCCGTCAGCGCCTCATCAACGCGCGCACCCTCGGCCAGGCGCCGGCGCAGCAGCACAAAGTCGATCTCGCGCTCGGTGCGGTCGCCAAAGTGGAAGGCCGGAAAGCCCGCCGCCGCCTCGGTATTCATGTTCAGCGCCAGCCAGCTGCGGTTCGACTCGGCGTTCTGGTACCAGTGCTGCAGCTTCTTCTTGCGCACGCTCTCGAGCGTCTTGCGGGTGCAGTCGGGGAAC
>CAISBR010000075.1 GCA_903883645.1 uncultured Myxococcales bacterium
TCTGGGTCTGTGTTTCGGCAGGCCGCAAGCGCTGCACCGGCGCAGATCAGAATCGAGAGCTTGCTTTGAATGGACTTCATAGGATCCTCCTTTTGCTGAACATTAATGCAGGTAAACCACGCCGACGTGGTAGTCAAAGTCGTTGTCATAGAACGATAACTGATCCGCTGATGCGGTGGGAATGGTAGTTGTGTAGCCGTAATTGGCTGGCGCGCGCCATGAAATAAGGACCACCGAACGCCCGCCGCGCCACAATTAGGGGCCAGTCCCCGACAGCGCCGCGGCCTGCGCGCCTGCAGCCACATCGGGTGCTTTGACAGGTCGAACGCCACCGCCGACCCGTACCCCGAAAACACCGTGCGATAGCGGAATTGGACGACCACCGCCTTGGCCGACGGCAGCGGCGCCAACCGCTCAACGTGTTCGACCGACGGCCCCTCTAGCCAGCGAACCAGCAGCTCATCGCCGGCCCACAGCTCGAGGTGGCAATCCGTGCAGGCCATAGCGAGGTCGATCACAGATCCAGCAGCGTCCATGTCTGTGTAGAGCGCGTCCGGTTCATCGCGTTCGCGGCGGTCATAGACTGTGGCCTGGGCTTCGGCGAGCCTTGCACCTTTTGGCGTCACAATTCGCGCCTCAAGCGTGCGGCCATCGGGCAGCAGTGGTGCGTTGGCCGGCATTCTGTACAGCTTGCGGGTCTTTGCGGCGACGCCAGGCGAAAGCCTTTGGCAGTCGGCATAATCTTTGGCGGTGCCCGTCGGGTCCACAAACTTGGGGTGGCAGATGACGTCGCGGCCAATGCGGATGTAGCCGTTCTTGCTCACGCCCGTAAACGTGCCGTCTTGTGCGCAAGCGGCGGAGGCGGTGAGGACGAAAGCCAAGCACAACCAGGCTGCCATGCCCAAGTTTGCCATGCGCGCCCACAGTCTGGGCCATGCCACCCACCTAGCCACGCTCGACCTCACTTTCGCGTGCTCGGAACTGCCGCTGTGCTTCCTAACATCGCCTGCCGGCTTGACTACTTAATCCGCCACAGCACGCCCATCTGCCCCTGCGACGCCATGCCAATGGTCACCGTCGTGCCGCCCGTGGTGTCTTTGGCCGCCGAGCCGGTGATGTACACGGCGCCATCGCTCGGGTCGGACCAAATGCGCGTCACGCTCAGGTGGTCGGGGTGGCTGGTGTCGCAGTTCACGGCGGTGGCGTTGCTGATGATCATCTTGTCCCACAGCCAGTTGGTGCCGCTTGCGGTGGCGTGCAGGGCAAACATGTAGTTGCAGGTGTTGGTGGCGACGCCGGCGACCCAGGCCTCGCTGTCGCGTACGAGCACCGCCGTGGGCTTGATGGTGCCCGAGGCAAAGGTGGGCCAGCCCGACGGCATGGTGGGGGTGGGCGTGTCGGCTATCCACGAGTTAGTGCCCGTGAACTTGTAGACTACCGCCATGTTTTGGCTGGTGTAGCCTACGGCCAAGACCTTGCTGTTGTTGGCGCCGTGGATGCCCGTCAGGGTGACGCCCTGCGGTGTGGTGAACGCCCAGCCGCTTTGTGAGGGGGTTACGAGTACTGCGCCGCCGGGTGTCAGGCCTGCACAGGTGTTATTCATCGACTGGTTGGGCTGCCACAGGCCGATGCGGCCGACCGCTGGCGTGGCCGTAGTGTTCATCGCCACGAAGGCTTCGGCCGGCCCGGTCGCGTACAATCCAGCGATGTTGCCAGGCACAAGCTGTGCGCCGCATTGGGTGCTGTCGGTGATCCAGGTGTTGTACGCGCCGATCTTGCCCAGCAGCGAGCCGGTGAGCTGCCATGTCGATGAACTCGCCGTATACATTAGTCGGCTGAGCGTGGTGGTCGACCCGCTGGTGCTGCCGTCGGTGTTGCCGCCCACCCAGTAGTACTCGTTGCTTGTGCCTGGGTCGATGGCGCCGGCGACATGGCGCAAGATGCGGCTTAAGCCACCGACTGCAGGCCCGTTCGTGGCCAACCAGCCGCTGGCGGCCGCGTAGGCGCCGTAGCCCGCCGCGGTGTCGTTGGGGGTGGGGAAGGTGGTCTGGCCGCCCGCGATCAGACGATACGCAACACCCCAAAACTCTTTGGGAGTGGCCGTCATGGTCTGATTCAGCGTGGGTGGCGAGGTGCTGGTGGTGACCGTCCATAGTGCGGACTGGCTGGCCGTGCTGCCCGCGCCAAAGCCGCTGACCACCACATTGTTGTCGGGGCCGCGGGCGATGCCGGTCAAGCGGCTGCCGCCCGTGGCCGAGCCGGCTTGCACCAAGCTCGATTGCTCGACGCCAGTGCACTTGCCGGCCGAGCAGAAGCTGTACGCCACGCCCGCGCCCGCAGAGCAGCTCGTGCCGAACTGCACGTTGGTGTGCGAGCAGGTCGCGGCGCTGCCGGCGCACGCATCGGTGGTGCATGGGTTGTTGTCGTTGCACGGCGAGTCGGCGCCGGCGTTGCAGGTGCTGCTGGCGCAATAGTCGCCCGAAGTGCAGGGCATACCGTCGTCGCAGCTGCCCGAGGCGGCGGTCGCGCTGCAGGTTGCCGTGGTCGGGTCGCAGATGTCGCTGGTGCAGACATTGCCGTCGTTGCAGGCCACGCCTGTGCCGATGCACGAACCCGTCGCGGTGCAAGCGTCGTTGGGCGTGCAGGGCGAACCGTCGTCGCAGCCGTCGCCCTGGGCCTTAGAGGTCCAGCCGTTCGGATTGTTGGCGGCTTGGCACCACTGGCAGTTGTTCACCGGATTCCACCAACCGGCCGGCGCGCAGGTGCCGCTCAAATTGCACGGCGACGAACTGTCGCGTACGCGGCGGATGGTGTGGTTGTAGCTGTCGGCGATGTAGAGATTGCCGTAGCTATCAAAGGTTAAGGCTGCCGGTTGGTTAAAGCCGGCGGTGTTGGCCGCGCCATCGGCACTGCTGCTGCCACCGCCCGCGAACGTGCTTACCCCATTGGCCGAGCCGCGGCGAATGCGCGCGTTGAAGCTATCGGTGATAAAGAGCGTCGAGCCCGTGCTGCCAGGAGCCACCACGATGCCCGTTGGGTAGTAGAAGCGCGCCGTGGTTGGGGTTGAGCTGTCGAGGAAGCCGCCGGTGCCGTCGCCGGCGACCGTCGCTACGGCCCCTGAGGGCGTAATGCGGCGGATGCGGTGGTTATTCATGTCGGCTACGAATAGGTTGCCGCCCGGCCCAAAGGCCAGCGCGACGGGGCTGTCGAACTTGGCGAGAGCGCCGCCGCCGTCTTGGAAGCCCGCAGTGCCACTGCCCGCCAGCGTAGACAGTATCGTGCCATTCCAGATGCGGATCGCGTGGTTGCCGGTATCCGCAATGGCGACGAGGCCGGTCGAGCTGACCGCGACCCCCTTGGGCGAGAGCAGCTTGGCCTTGCTGGCGTTGCCATCGACAAAACCGCTGCCGGCAAGCCCGATTAGGGTGGTCACGTTGCCGTCGCTCGCGATCTTGCGGATGCGGGCGTTGTTGGCGTCGGCCACCAAGATGTTGCCCGGGCCGTCGACCGCCAAGCCCAGTGGCAGGCTGAAAGCGGCTGCGGTGCCGCCCGCGTCGATAACGCCGCTGACGTTGGCTGTGCCGGCAAAGGTGGTGACCACGCCTTGCAAGGTTACTTTGCGGATGACGTTGCTGGCCGCATCGGCGACGAAAAGTGCGCCGGCCTTGGGCGAAAATACGATGGCCGACGGGGTGTTGAAGCGGGCCTTGTCGCCCGTGCCATCGACCACGCTGCCCGCGTTCCAACCTGGGTTGGGGTTGGGGATTTGGCCGGCCAGCGTGTCGACCCACACCAAGTTGCCGTATTTGCAGGTGCCGCCTTGGCAGTTGTCGCCGATGCTGCAGGGGTTGCCGTCGTCGCAGGTCGCGCCGTTGGTCAGGGCGGTATATTGGCAACCAGCTGATTTATCGCATAGATCCTGGGTGCACTCGTTCTTATCGTTGCAGTCGATCGAGCTGCCGACGCACTGCACCCCGACGCAGGTGTCGCTGCCGGTGCAGGCGTTGCCGTCGTCGCACGACTTGCCGCTTTTGTCGTGGGTGCAGCCGGCCGAGGCGTCGCAACTGTCTATGGTGCATACGTTGTTGTCGTCGCAGTTGGGCGCGGCGCCGCCGACGCAGATGCCGCCGCCGCAGAGGTCGCCGGTGGTGCACGCGCTGCCGTCGCTGCAGGCTACGGTGTTGTTGGTGTTGACGCAGCCAGCTGATTTGTCGCAGCTATCGGTCGTGCAGACCTTGCCGTCGTCGCACGAAGGGGCTGGGCCGCCCACGCACGCGCCGCCGCTGCACGCATCCTTGGTCGTGCAGGCGTTGTTGTCGTTGCATGTCGCGGTGTTGTTGCTGTTGGTACACTTGCCGCTTGCGCACGCATCGTCGGTGCACGGGTTGCTGTCGTTGCAGTCGCCGGCGTTCGCGCAGTTGCCGCCGCAGCCGATGATGGGCTTGTACACGCACGCGCCATCCGACGGATTGCAGCTGTCGCTGGTGCATTGATCTTTATCATCACAGGCATAGAGGGCGCCGGCCACACACTGGCCGCCCGCGCACGCGTCGTTTTGGGTGCACGCATTGCCGTCGCTGCACGCGATGGTGTTGTTGGCGTGCAGGCAGCCAGCGGTCTTGTCGCAGCTGTCGCTGGTGCACAGGATGCTATCGTCGCAGTTGGGGGCGGCGCCGCCGACGCAGTTTCCCGCGGTGCAGGCGTCCGAGGTGGTGCAGGCGTTGCCGTCGCTGCAAGGTAGTGTGTTATTCACATGTTGGCAGCCGGCGGTCTTGTCGCAGCTGTCGGTGGTGCACACCTTGGCGTCGTCGCAGTTGACGGTAGTGGGGCCGACGCACGCACCCGCGCTGCAGAGATCGCCAGAAGTACAGGCGTTTTTGTCGTCGCAGCTCGCCGTGTTGTTGATGTGGCTGCAGGTGCCGTCGGCAGGGGCGCAGGCGTCGTTGGTGCACGGGTTGGTATCGTCGCAGCTTTTGGCCGCGCCGCTTTTGCAGCTGCCGGCCACGCAGGCGTCGCCCAGGGTGCACGCATTGTTGTCGCTGCAAGTCGCCGAGTTGTTGATGTGGCTACACGTGCCGTCGGCCGCGTTGCAAGCGTCGTTGGTGCACGGGTTGGTGTCGTCGCAGTTCTTGGCCGCGCCGCCTTTGCAACTTCCGCCCGAGCAGCTATCGCCGCTGGTGCAGGGGTTACTGTCGTCGCAATTCGCAGTGTTACTGGGGAAGGCGCACTTGCCTCCGCTGCACTGGTCATCGGTGCAGGCGTTGCCGTCGCTGCAGTCCGCAGCATTGCTGCAGTTGCCGCCACAGCCCACCTTGGGTGCGAATAAGCACTTGCCATCCGATGGGTTGCAACTGTCGCTGGTGCAGGCGTCGCCGTCGTCGCACTTGGCGCTCGCGCCTGGCACACAGGCACCCTGGCCGCAGGTGTCGCTCAGCGTGCACTTGTTGCCGTCGTCGCAGGCCGCGGTGTTGGCGGTCGGCAGGCAGACGCCGCTCGCCTTGTCGCAGTTGTCGTCGGTGCAGATCTTGCCGTCGTCGCAGCTCTTGGCTGCGCCGGGCTTGCAGGCGCCGGCCAAGCACACGTCGCCCTGGGTGCACGCATTGCTATCGCTGCAAGTGGCCGTGTTGTTGACGGCTGAGCACTTGCCGTCGGCCGGATTGCAGGCGTCGCTCGTGCAGGGGTTGCTGTCGTCGCAGCTTTTGGTCGCGCCGGGCTTGCATGTGCCTAGGCTGCAGACATCGCCGACCGTGCAAGCGTTGCTATCGTCGCAGGCCGCTGTATTGCTTGTAGTTGTGCACTTGCCGTCGGCTGGGTTGCAGGCGTCGTCGGTGCACGAGTTGCCGTCGTTGCAGGTAATCGGCTTGCCGGGCTTGCAGTTGCCGCTGCCGCATAGGTCGCCGGCGGTGCACGCATTGCCGTCGTCGCAGTTGGCAGTGTTGGCGGTGGTGGTGCAGTTTCCGGTCTTGCTGTCGCAAGCATCGGTCGTGCAGGGGTTGCCGTCGTCGCAGGCCTTGGGCGAGCCGGCCTTGCAGGTGCCGCCGGTGCAGGCATCGCCCACCGTACAGCCGTTGCCGTCGTCACAAGTTGCCGTATTGGCGGGGAAGGCGCACTTGGCGCCCACGCACGTGTCGCTGGTGCAGGGGTTGCTGTCGTTGCAGTCGCTCACGCCTTGGCAGTTGCCGCCGCAGCCAGAGATGGGCTTAAACACGCAGTTGCCGCTTGCCGAATCGCACGCGTCGTTGGTGCAGGTGTCGCTATCGGCACAGACCTTGGCCGCGCCGACTTTGCACGCGCCGCCGGTGCAGCCGTCGCCCACGGTGCAGGCATCGCCATCGGTGCAGGTCGCGGCGTTGGGCAGGTTGGCGCAGGCCGCGGTGGCGGCGTCGCAGCTGTCGTTGGTGCAGGGGTTTAAGTCATCGCAGACCTTGGGGGTTCCGCTGACGCACGCGCCGCCGTCGCAGGTGTCGCCTTGGCTGCAGGCGTCGCCGTCGCTGCATGGGGCGCTGCTGTTCGATGCCACGCACTTGCCGGACTTGGCGTCGCACGCGTCGTTGGTGCACAGGTTGCCGTCGTCGCAGTTGAGGCTGCTGCCAGCCAAGCAGCTGCCTCCGCTACACAAGTCGCCCTGGGTGCAGGGATTTTTGTCATCGCACGGTGCAGAATTGGCCGTGCTCGCGCAGCTGCCACTTTGCGGGTCGCAGGCGTCGCTGGTGCATGGGTTGCCGTCGTCGCACACCTTGGCGGAGCCGGGGGCGCAGTTGCCAGCTTGGCAGGCGTCGCCCAAGCTGCAGGCGTTGTTGTCGTTGCATGGCGCGGTGTTGGGTGTGGCGACGCAGGTGCCTTTGCTGCACGCATCGTCGGTGCAGGGGTTGCCGTCGTCGCAGTTCTTGCTCGAAAGTCCTTTGCAGACTCCGCTTTGGCAGGTGTCGGCCACCGAGCAGGCGTCGCCGTCGTCACACGTGGCTGTGGTAGGCAAGAACGCGCACTTGCCGCTCAGACAGGTGGGCGTGTTGCAGACGTCGCCGCCCTTGCAGTCCGCTGTGTTTGTGCACGTGGCGCCGCAGCCGGCGATGGCCGTGTAGCTGCACTCGCCGGTCTTGGCCGAGCAGGTGTCGCTGGTGCAGATGTCTTTGTCGGCGCACTGTTTGGCCGCACCGGGGTTGCACTTGCCCTCTTGGCAGATGTCGCCCACCGTGCACAAGTCGCCGTCGTCGCAGCTCGCCGAGTTTGCCGTGTAGCTGCACGCGCCCGTCGAGGGGTCGCAACTATCGATGGTGCAGGGATTGCTATCGTTGCAGCCCGCGGCGGGGCCCGGCTGGCATTTGCCGCCCTGGCACGCGTCGCCGGTGGTGCAGGCGTTGCCGTCGCTGCACGGATCGGTCGAGGGGGTGGCGCCGCAAGCTCCATCTACGGGGTTGCACAGGTCGTTCGTGCAGCCGTTGCCGTCGTCGCACTGCTTGGCGCTGCCGGGTTTGCAGGTGCCGGCGGCGCAGGCATCGCCCACGGTGCACGCGTCGTTATCGCTGCAGGGGGCGCTGGCAAGTGCGTGGACACAGCCGTCTTTGCTGTCGCAGCTGTCTTGGGTGCACGCATTGCCATCGTCGCAACTGGCGATCGCGCCGCCCTGGCACAGGCCCTTGCCGTCGCACTTTGTGCCGTCGGTGCAGGCGTCGCCGTCGTCGCAGCTTAGGCCCGAAAGCTTGGGCGCCGCCACGCAATTGCCGTTGATGCACTTGGCGTTGTTGCAGTCGTCGGCGCCGCAGCTTTTCGCCGCGCCGGTGCACTTGCCGGCCAAGCACTTGTCGCTCAGCGTGCAGGCGTCGTTGTCGTCGCAGCCGGCGCCGTCGTCGTCGGTGTGGGTGCAGCCCTTGGCGGGTAGGCACGCGTCGGCGGTGCAGGGGTTGTTGTCGTCACAGACCTTGGCCTTGCCGCCCTGGCACTTGCCGCCCGCGCAGGTCGCGCCGGTGACACACGCGTTACCGTCGTCGCACGACGCCCCATCGGCCGTGGCGTGCTCGCAGCTGCCTGAAGTGCCGCATTTGTCTTCGGTGCACGGGTTTTGGTCGTCGCAGCCGCCGGGGCAAGGCCCGCTGATGTCGGCGCTATCGGCATCGCCCCCTTGGATGGTATCGGTGGTGGGGTTGCCCGTGTCGGCGCTGATGTCGGCGGCGTCGGCCTGCCCGGTAGCGTCGGCATCGATCGCGCCAAACCGCGTAGCATCAGGTATTTGCACGGTGCAGCCCACCGTGGCCGCCACCAGTAGCAGCGCCAACGCCGCGCCGCGCCACCGCCCTGCGCAAACTGGCGGCAGGGTTGGCGAAGGGGCAGAACTAAGGATTCGGGCTAAGAAGTTCATGTCGTGCTCGCGCGGCCGAATAAAGGGGCTTTCTTGCGGCAGAATCCTATGGTTTTGGCGTCGTTCCGTCAAGGTGAGGCGCGCCGGGCCGGTGCTTGCCACCCCGGGGCAATTCTGGCTATCCTCTGCGCGGTACTGCCAATGGGGAACGCAGCGTTGTGTTGCGATCGGCGGTCCGGCCGGCGCGCCCAAACTGGCTGATATGCAAGGGCAGATGGGGCGTTGTGCGCCATTTTGGCAGAGTTCGTCGAGCCCGCGCATCCCTGTGGAGTGGACCCCATGGCTGAAAAAACGGCTCCGCCGCCCCCGCCCGCCCATTCGACGAATGCTGGCCGCGGCGTTGGCGATGTGGTCGCGGGCCGCTATTGCATTACCGGCGTGGTCGGCAAGGGGGCGATGGGAGCGGTCTTTGCCGCCGAGCACAAGGCTACGGGTCAGAAGGTCGCGCTCAAGTTCATGCTTTTGGGCGACGAGGATGGCCAAGAATTCATCGTGCGCTTTGAGCAAGAAGCCAAGGTGATGGCGGGGTTGCGCAGCTCGAATACCATTCGCATTTACGACTTTGGCCACACCGACGACGGCGCTCTGTTTATGGCGATGGAACTGCTGGTTGGCAAGCCGCTCGACAAGCACATGCGCGATCTGCAACGAGAAGGTCACGCGATGACCGAGCGCGAGGCCAGCCAGGTGGCGGTGCAGATGCTCCGCAGCTTGGGCGAGGCGCACGGCCTGGGTCTGGTGCACCGCGACATGAAGCCGGGCAACGTCTTTTTGAACGACGACGGCAGCGGCGACACGATGGTCAAGGTGCTCGATTTTGGCCTTGCCCGCGTCAATAACTCGGCGCTGACCAATGTGGGCCGGATCATGGGCACGCCGGCGTATATGGCGCCCGAGCAGTGGCAGGGTTCGGGTGTGGGGCCCGCGGCCGATCTCTATGCCGTTGGGTGCATGCTTTATGCCATGGTTACGGGCGAGCCGCCCTATCAGGCGGGCGACAACGTGCTGTCGCTCATGCATAAGCACTGCACGGAAGATATTCCCGATCCGCGCGAGAAGGCCAGGGCTCAGTTGAGCGATGGCTACGTGCAGATCATGCAAAAGGCGATGGCCAAGAAGGCGGACGAGCGTTTTGCGGATGCCAAGTCGATGCGGGCGTCGCTCGAGGCGCTGCTGGGCGGGTCGTGGACGACGTCGTCGGTCAATCTGGCGGGCACCTCGCAACTGACGGTGGATGTTGCGAATACCGCCAATCGGACCGCCTTTGATAACGCGGTCAACCCGGCAGAGCTGGCCACTGTGGCGGCCGATAATGCATCAGCCTTGCGCAAATTGCAGAAAGGTCAGAAGAATCAGGCGCCGCCGTCGGAGCAGGCGACCGTGGCGGCCGACGTACGGCTCGCGGGCGCGCTGTCGGGGCAGGGAAATGCAGCGGCCAAGGGCCCGCCTTGGGTGGTAATCGGCCTGGTAGTACTCGCAATTGCTGGCGTAGGTGCGTTCTTTGCTCTGCGCGGCAGTGGGGCTGGTCCGGCGGGAGCGCCTGCGGCTCCAGCTACCGCAGCGGCTCCAGTTGCCGCAGTGTCTCCAGCCCCCGCAGTGGCTCCAGCCCCCGGTGTTGCGCCCGCGGCAGTTCCGGCCCCCGTCCCGACTCCGGCACCCACTGCAGCTCCGGCACCCATTGCAGCTCCGGCCCTAGCTGAGCCGGCCGCGGCGGTGCCAGACCCCTCATCCGGCTCCGCAGGCGCGGCCAAGGCCAAGTCCGCCAAGGCGCCGCCGGCCAAAAAGAAGGCCACAACTCTTGAAACAGTCGACTAATTGCAAAAGCGTCCTTGACCGTCTGTGCGCCTGTTTGCTGGCGGGCCTGCTGTTGGCGTCGCCGTGGCAAGTGGCCCAGGCGGCTGGCGCGGGGCCCAAAAGCAAAGTTGTGCAAGCGTTGATAACGGCTGCACAAAAAGAGTTTGACGCCGGCAATTTTGACCGTGCAGGCGAGCTTTTCTTAGAGATTTACCGCCAAGACCCCGAGACGCGGGCGGCGCTGTACAATGCGGCGCGCGCCTACCAGCTCGCGGGTAAAATCGACAAGGCCGACGAGCTGTTCCACGAGTTGATGGCGATCGCGGACTTGGAGCCTACGCTCAAGACCAAGGCGGCGGCGCAGGTTGATGGCCTGCTGCAAAAGCGCGGCGAGCGCAAGGCCGACGAGGCGGATCGCGCCGAAAAAGCTGGGCAATATGGGGCGGCGGCGGGTCTGTGGGGCGAGGCAGTCAAGCTGGCGCCTGCCAAGACGCCGTGGCTGCTGCGGTACGCCCGCACGCTGCATCTGGCTGGGCAGGGGGCGGCGGCGCTCGAGGTGTACAACCGCTACTTGGCGGCAACGCCTGAAGACAGTTCTGACCGGGCGCAAGTCAAGGCGTGGCGCGATGAATTGGCTGTCAAGCCGGTTCTGGTGGTCGACAAGGCCAAGCCGGTCGAGCCGGCGGTCGAGCCCAAGCGCGAGCCGGTAAAAGCTGGAAATTCGCTTGGTTCGACTACGCCCGCAACCAAGGACTCGGCGGTGGGCGTGGCGGCCAAGCAGCCGCCGCCGTCGCGCACGGTGCCGTATTCGGTCATTGCCGGCGGCGCGGTGGCGGTGGTGCTGGGCGGTGCAGTGCTGGGCATGGCGTCGTCGGCCGATGCGGACCTGCAGAAGAAGTTTGATACGACGGGGCAAATTACCCTGATTAGCCACGAGGCGGCCGAGGCGGAAGCGAGTCGGATTTCGCGCAATTACGCGATCGGCTGGGCGCTGACAGGAGTGGGCCTGGTGGGCGCGGGCGTGGGCACGTGGCTGCTGCTGAGGGCGCCCGACAGCAAGCTGGCGCTGGTGCCGCAGCCGGGCGGGTTTAGCTTGGCGGGTCGGTTTTAGGGCTGGCGTACGGGGCTACTCCGCCGCCGCGGACTCCGCGTCGAGCACGTACCGCGCCGCAGCCAGCAACACGGGCAGACGCTGGGTTGCGACCAGCCAGACGATCTCGGCATCCGCTCGACTGCAGCGCGCGTGCGCGGATCTGCCAAGAATGCGGGCAGGTCCATGCCGGCCACAAACGCCAGCGCTTGCACGCACGCATCCTCGATATCGCACAAGCGTACCCGCCAACTACGCGACACGAATCAACTCCGGCTCGACAAAGGCCCGGCAGAGCGGCTTGAGCGCCTGCTTGCGCGCCAGACCGATGGGCCGGCCCAGCAGGTCTTCGAGGAGAAACCGCAGCGCAAAGTAGCGGTCGATGGCAAAAGGCTCAGCGAATTCGACCACAAAGTCGACGTCGCTGCCGGGCCCGGCCTGGTCGCGGGCAAACGAGCCAAAAAGCTCGAGCGAGCGCACGCCCAACGCCGCGACTTGGGGTTGGGCGGCGGCCAAGCGTCGCAGCACGGGACCCGGCGCAGCCGAGATTCGCCCTGCCGTTTGCCCAGTTTCTTGTGCAGCCCCGCCGCTCCCGCTACCCTGTGCTGCAGGTTCTGCAACCGGGGGCGCACCATGACCACAGCGAGAATCGCCGCGATACTAGGCCTAGTGGCCACCCTCTGCGCGGGCTGCGACGGCGGAAGCACCCCGGCCACCACCACCACCAAGACCGACACCGCGGCGCAAGACCTGGGCACCACCAGCGACACCGGCAGCGAACCCGCCGACACCGCCAGCGATACGCCCTTTGTGCAGAACGACTTAGGCACGGTGGGCGACGACACGGCCCCCGGCGATATCGCCACCCTCGACCTAGGCACCACCACCGCCAACTGCGACTTTGTCAGCGCCAAACCCGGCGCCTGCGGCTTTTCGTGCACGGATAACGCGGTCTGCACGGCGGGTTTTTGCATCCCCACCCGCAGCGACCGCGTCTGCACCGCCAACTGCCAGTACAGCAGCGAGTGCCCCGAAGGCTGGAGCTGCGCGCAACTGGCCGGCGCCCCCGACACCGTGTACGGCTGCTTGCCCACCTCGCCCAACCTGGGCCGGCCGTGCAACGCCGACCTCGACTGCGTGATGATGGTGGGCCAAACCGCCGCGGGCCTTACTGATTTGTGCATTGCGCAGGGCAGCGCCGGCTCGTTCTGCGCCAGCGACTGCGCCTTGGGCCAGCCGTGCGGCGCGGGGTTCGCATGCAAGACCGTAAAGACCAGCACGGGCAAGGACAAGAAGGCCTGTATCGCTGCGGATATCGACAGCAATTGCACCGAGCGCTTCGCGTTTGAGCTCGCCGAGACGAGCTGCGGCGTGCAGAACGACAACGGCACCTGCACCGGAAAAAGGCATTGCGAAAATACCAAGTTGACCGCCTGTAGCGCCGCCACGCCGCTCGCTGAGACCTGCAATGGCAAAGACGACAACTGCAACGGCACCGTAGACGAGCCGGTCAGCGGCGCCGTGTGTCAGATTAGCGTGGGCGACTGGCAATGCCCCGGAACGCCTATTTGTGTCGCCGGCAAAGAGACTTGCGTGGGCACCGCACCCGCGCCCGAGACCTGCAACGGCAAAGACGACAACTGCAACGGCAAGGTCGACGAGGGCTGCGACGACGACAAAGACGGCTATTGCGACGCCAGCGTAGCCTATGATCCTGCAGCCAAAATCTGCCCCAAGGGCGGTGGCGACTGCGACGACGACGATGCTGGCCGCTACCCCAGCGCCAAAGAGACCTGCAACGGCGCCGACGACAACTGCAACGGCCTGACCGACGGCGAAGACCCGCTGCTGACGCTGAACGACGTGCAAAAATGCGAGAA
>CAISBR010000076.1 GCA_903883645.1 uncultured Myxococcales bacterium
ACCAGGGCGTCTGTCTGCACGTATGCATGAACTGCGGCCTTTAGTTCCGCGTCACTTTTGCGGCCTTCGGCGCAGGCGCTCAGAAGAATAATCACTATAAATACAAAGCCCTTATACATCACTACCACCGCCCCGCCAGCCACACACCACCCTGGCCATCGGGCCCAGCCGACAGTGCAGTACCGCTTTTCAGGTGCAGCCATGTCGCCGCGCCACCTGCCACCACCCCGACCGCCAGCAGCGAAAGGCCAGACGTCCTGAACTGTTGCGCCCGGTCGAAGTCAGCATTGTAGGTGTCGATATCCCCCGAACTATGCACCGGCAACTGATTGGCGTCGTGGATCTTTTGCGCCCCGATCCAGGCCAATACCGCTCCGGCCCCCACCAGCGCGACCGCGCCGCCCGTCGTCAGCCAAGCCAGCGTGCGGTCGGGGGCAGGACTCAACTTGGTCGGTGCGAGCACCGCGGGAATTGCCGGCTTCGCACCAGCCGCCTGTGAATCCAAAGAGTTATTACCTGCTGGCTTGGGCTCTGCTGGCTTGGGCTCTGCTGGCTTGGGCTCTGGTGGCTCCGCCCCAAGCTTCTGTGCCAATTCAGATTTAGTTTCAAGTCTTTTGATGCGTGCTCGGGCGTCAGCCACACCATCCAAATCGTCGGTAATGGTCACATACAGGCGAAAAAGACTTGCAGCATCGCCAGCTTTTCCAGCCTCTTCGTAGGCGCGAGCGGCATTGAATACCATAGCAGCCTGTTTGCTGACGGCATACGCCTTCATGAACAGGTGGGCGGCCTCTTCAAAGTGCTTGTCTCGAAAGGCTTACTTCGCCATTGCCGCGAGAATTTCGGCCTGCTTGGCGTCGACTTTGTCGGCGGCGCGATTGGCAGCGTGGGCCGATTGCGGCGCCAGGGCCGGGCCCAGGGCCAGCGCAACGGTCAAAAGGCTGGCGACGATGGCTGGCAACCGTGCAATCATGCGGGCCTTTGCTTGGTCTTCCGCAAGGTAAAGCGGCGAATAGCTCTGAGTCTAGGCAGGGTGTGCGGGCGACGTCAACCACAGCGCAACGCGCTCGTCGCCCCAGCCAACGAAGCCGCTCGACCACAAGCCCCTTGGGCGCGACGGTCGGCGCTCAGGTCGGCGCTCAGGTCGTCGCACAGTGGCACTTCGGCCACAATCGCCTTGCAGACCCAGCGCCCCGCTACTGCCCCAGCCCGCTCAAGTTCAGCTGCGCAATCGCCGCCCAGGGCGAACCCTGCTGTTCCTTGGCAATAAACTCGCCGTACACCTTCTTGGCCTCGTCTTTGTCGCCCTTGTTCTGCAGCGCCAGCGCCAGGCAATACAGCGCCCGCGGATGGTCGCCGCTCACCTTGCGCGCCTCGCCAAACGCCGCCACCGCCTCGGGCCACTTGCCCTGCTCGGCCGCCAAGATGCCCTGCACCACCGACACCAGCACCTTGTCGGCCCCCGCTTCTTTGGCGCGCGCCAGGGTCTTCTCGGCCGCAGGGTACTCTTTCAGCCCCGTCTGCACCGCCGCCAGATTCACCAGTCCGCGCCCATACTTGCTGTCGAGCTCTAGGGCCTTTTGCAGGCTGTCGCGGGCCCGCTCTAAGAACACGACGTCGGTCTTTTCGCCCCGCTTGCGGCGCTCGACCGGCGGCAGCCGTTGCGCCACGGTCTTTTCGACCGACAGCGGCGTGTACCACTTGCTAAGCGGACTCTTGTCGCCTTGCTCGATGACACCGATTTTCGCCTGGGCAATCGCCAGGTTGTTCCACGCCTCTTTGCTGGTGCGGAAGAAGCGGGTGTAGCGGTCGAGCTCGACAATCGCCACATCATAGGCACGGCGCGCGGCCGGCAGGTCCTTTTGCTCAAGCTTGGCGGCCAGTTGCAGCGCTTCGGTACCGGTATCGAAGGCCTGCCAGGCAAAGCGCACTTCGTTGGTCCAGAAGTCGAGCAAGAACGACACGCGCTCGTCGAACGTGGGGTGATCCACGGCCGGCGGCGGATCGCCGATGTCCGAAGCGGCGCGCTCCATCCACTCGACCATGGCATTGGGGTTGTAACCCGCGGCAAGCATGTACAAAAGCCCCTCGCGGTCGGCCTCGATCTCGCCCATGCGCGTCGTCAGCTGGAACTGGTCGGGGCTCAGGTCCGTGCCGCCCGACTGCAAGGCCTTGCGAAACGAGTCGCGGTTGACCACATGGTTGCGGATCACGTGCACCATCTCGTGCGCCATCACACCGGCCATGTAGCTGTTGTT
The DNA here is from genome assembly GCA_903883645.1 of uncultured Myxococcales bacterium. Lineage (GTDB taxonomy): Bacteria > Myxococcota_A > UBA9042 > UBA9042 > UBA9042 > SXRM01. The sequence continues at coordinate 2,259 of CAISBR010000076.1, forward strand.
CTCGTCGAGCGGCGTGCCGGGCCACGACTTCTTCAGGTGGTCCAAGAAGCCGCGCGTGACGTAGATATCGCCGTGCGGCGCGGCAAAGCAGTTGATCATCGGGGTCTTGCCAAGCTTGACCCGGAACGGCACCCGCGCCGACAGGTCGTTGGCGGCGATCAGCTTGCGCATGATCTTTTCGAGCCACACCACTTCGGTGCCCTCGTCGATGCCTTGCAACCACGTGTTTTCTAACGCGACTACCCCCGCGCGATAGCGCTCGGTGTTAAAGACCTTGTCGTCGGCCGGCGAGTCGATCTTCTGGCCCGCGGCCAGCACGAATTGCGATTGCGGCGCCAGCACTTGCAGCTCGGCCAGCGCGCGGGCGGCGGCAGCACTCTCGGGGGCGGCCTTGACCACGCCTTCGAGCACCCGCACCGCATCGTCGCGCCGCTTCTGCAGCTTGTAGGCCACACCCAGCTGGTAACCCGCTTCGACGAAACGGGGCTCGAGCGTCAGCGCCTGCTCAAACGCCCTGGTGGCGTCGTCTAGCTTGTCGAGCTCGCGGTACACGCGCCCCATGGCGAACCACGCGTCGGCGATCTTGGTGGCGCGCTTGAGCTCCGACACCGCGTTTTCTAAGTTGTAATTGCGCGACTTAACCGAGGCGTAGCACATGCCCAGCAGCGCGTGGCCCAGCTCAAAGTCGCTCTTTTGCGCCAAGATCTGCTTGAGCAGCGCTTCGCTTTTGGCCATCAGCTGGGCAGACTGGTCGCCACCACTCTGAAATGCTTGAAAATACGCGGTACGAGCCTGCCAGTACTGCGTGCCCAGCGCACCAAAGTCGAGCTCGAACTGCATGCGCTCGGCGTCGTCGACCTGCTCGGCGCCCCAGCTGGCCTTGTCGGCCAAAAACGCGGCGACGTGGGCCTTTAGCTTGGCATCTGCGCCCTTGTCGCCCGCTTTGCGCTGTTCATCCAGCAGCTTGGCGGCAAAGTAGTGCGCCACCACCGGCGTGCCCGGCTGCTTGCACAGCGCCTCGAGCGCCGCCAAAGCGCCTTTCTTATCGCCCGATTCCAGCAGGATCGCCGCGCGGGTCTGCTGCACCCAGGTATCGCCCGGCAGCTCTTTGGCCAGCTGCTCCAAAACCGTCAGCGCCTCTTTGGTCTGGCCGTCGCGAAACAGCGCCACCGCCAAAATACGCTTGGCTTCTAGCAACTTGGCATCCGTCTTTAGCGCCAGACGGGCCTGGTCGGCGGCCAGCTTGTTCTCTTTGGCGTCGAGGGCCAGCTGGGCCATCCGCAGATTTGGATTGGTCTTTTCGCCGCCAAAGTTGAAGGCCTTGGCCGACGGCGCGATCTCTTTGGCGGCCAGCGGCGAGGCCAGCAGGGCCGGTATGGCAAGGGCTGCGACAAGACGAAGGCGATAGAAGCTAGCGCAGATCATGGTACTCCTTGAAAACGTTTGGGGTGGCGGCGTATGGGCGCTCGGTTCAGGCGGCTTTGGCGCAACCCAGCGTAGCCGATTGTGGGGGATCCGAGCAACTACGCGATGTAGCGTAGGTGCCCCTGAGACGCGCCGCCACCGCCGCCGATCTAGGCTCCGGCCGTGCAGATGAAACGTATACTATTTCATAGCGTTGCCAATCTATTGCCGCTGCAACTTGACCCGGTCGCTTGCCCTGCGCTATGCACAGCGCCACCGCTCGGCCGCAGTGCCGGCAGGAGGTCGCTGTGTTCGTGTTGGTCCATGGACAATTTTTGTCAGTGCAGCTCGCCGACAACAGCTACGGCCAAAATGCCTTTACGGCGGGCTATGCTGCGGCCTCGGCTTGGCAGGCGCAGGTGCACGACCGCATGGTGGCGGTGCCCGTGGCGCCGGACGCACAGCAGCAAGCTCAGTATACCCAGCAGCTTGGCGACTTACAGGCCCTGGCTGCCCGCCACGCGGCCGAAGCGTATTGGACGGGTCAGGCGCAGACGGTCGACTTGGGCCGACTACAGCTGCTGTGGGCCGAGGCGCAGAAGAACCAGCTCGAGAAAAATGCTGCACGAATCCTGTACTTGCTGCTGGCGGCTCGGCATCGCGGCGCAACCCTCGACGTGGTGTCGGCGGCGGCGAGCCTGCAGCGCAGCTGCTACGAAGTGCTGGCCGCTTGCCAGTTGCTGTCGACTTATGGCGCGATTCGCTTTGGCACGGGCCAAGTGCCCAACCCGGCCGATACGAGCGGTTGGCAAGATACGGCAGCCATTGCCCTGGTTTCGGACCCGCCCGACCTGTCGCGCTTGGGGCCGTTTGCCGACGCACTGTGGCGCACTGGCGAAGTGCTTGGGGCTGGCTAAGTGGGGGCGCGGGCGCTGCTGCTGGCGAGTGACCAATTGTCGAGGCAGCTGGCAGAGTTGAGCTTTGCGCCGCCGATTGCCCATGTCTACAACCCGCTCGAGTACGCGCGCGAGCTGTGGACCGACTACTTGGCGAAATTTGGCAATGACTCTGGGCAGGTGCTGCTGCTGGGGATGAATCCGGGGCCCTGGGGCATGGCCCAGACCGGCGTGCCCTTTGGCGCGGTGGCGATCGTGCGCGACTGGCTGGCGCTGCAGGGCAATGTGCAGCCACCGGCGAGCCAGCATCCGCGTGTGCCGATCGAGGGCCTGCACTGCTGGCGCAACGAGGTGAGCGGCGAGCGGCTGTGGGGCTGGGCGCGGCAGCGTTTTGGCACGCCGGCGCGGTTTTTCGAGCAGTTTTTTGTCGCCAACTACTGTCCGCTGTGCTTCTTAGAGCCCAGTGGCCGCAATCGCACGCCCGACAAGCTGCCCCGGGCCGAGCGGCAAGCGGTCGAGGCGGCGTGCGACGAGCACCTGCGCAAAGTTGTTGACATTCTAAAGCCTACGCTAGTGGTCGGGGTGGGCCAGTATGCCGAAGAGCGGGCGCGGCAGGCGCTGGCGGGGCGCGACGTGCCGGTGGGTCGGATTCTGCACCCCAGTCCGGCGAGTCCGCTGGCGAACAAAGACTGGAGCGGCCAAGCCGAGGCGCAGCTGCGGGCCCTAGGCCTGTCGCTGCCATAGAAGGGGATATATATGCTTAAAATGACAAAGATGTTGCCAGTTCTGGCGGTGCTGCTTTTGTGGACGACGCCGGCCCAGGCCACGGGCGCGTTCGACATCGGCCTGGGGGTGGGCTACGCGCTGCCGTCGGGCGACATGGTCAGGGAGCTGCCTCTTGCGGAGCAGGCGTCGGGCGCGCTGGCGGTGCATATCGATGCGCTCTACCGCTATACCCATCGGATTCGCTTTGGACTTACGGGTAGTTATGGTCTGGTGGGCGCAGGCAGCGCCATCGCTACGGTCCACGCTGCGAGCCAGTACCGCATGGCCCTGGGGGTGACCGGCGAGTACCATTGGGCGCCGTTTGCCAGCCAAGACCCGTGGGTTAGCGCCGCTGTGTCGTGGAGCCAGTTCACCCAGCAAGTCACCACCGAGGACCTGGGCAAATTTGTCAAAGACGAGACCGTCTGGCAAGCCCCACTTGGCGGCGAAGTGCGCGCTGGGTATCAGTTTTCGTTCTCGCCCGGCCTCTACATCGGCCCGTACGTCAGCGCCACGTTCGAGAGCTACAACAGCTACAAAAATACCACCACCGTCGGTGGCACCAGCGCGACCGCCACCGTCAGCGTGCCCAGCGACGACCAGACCTGGCACGCGTGGTTTGGCTTGGGCGTGACTGGGCGATACGGGTTATAATTAGCTAAAATAGTTAGGGTAATGCCCCGCACTGGGTGAGCCAAGCGTAGGGATTGGCGGCGGCGGCGGCGCACGTGGCAGCCGTGGTGGCGCAGCCGTTTGGCATGTACGCGTGGCCTGTCGCGCTGGGGCCGCCGATCGCTTCAAAGTAGCTTACACAGCACGGCCCGTAGGTATTGAAGGCTTGGTAGTCGGCGCAGACTTCGAAGCCCATAACCATGATCTCTTTGCAGTATCCATAGCTTTGCTTGCTCGACATGTCGCTTGTCCACGGCGCGTCGCAGCTGCAGGTGCCGTCCGCTTTGGCAGTGGCTCCAGGGCACGGGTTCGCAGGCTGGGCGGCGGGAGCGACCGCGCAGTACGGCGAAAAGTGTAGGGTTTCGCCCCAAACTTCGGCCTTGCTGGCATCGGCGCCCGAGCTGGGTAGCACCTGCCACTTGCCATCGACCAGCGTCGCCAGCCGCAGCGTGCTGATGGCCGGACCGTCGGGCACCTGGATAACCACCCGCACCGGCTTGGTAAACTGGGTGCCATCGGGGCCCAGCTGCCACGCCTGGCCCACGCAACCGGCCGGCAGGTCCGTCGCGGGCACCATCGTCAACGCCAGCGGCTGGCTCAGGGCTTGGCCCGGCACTTCGACTCGCACACCTGGCTGGCTAAAAGTCTTAGGTTCAAGCGGGTTCCACTCAGGCTTGCGCGCTTCGCTTGTGCTGTCGGCCGTCGTAGTGCCCGCGTCGACGACCGTGCGCCCGGCCTTCTCCGCGCTGGTGTCGGCCGCGGTGCCTGTGTCGGCCGCGGTGCCTGTGTTGGCGCTGGCCGTGTCCGCTTGCGGGTTGGCGTAGGGCACGGCGTTGGGCTGGGCCACCGTGCAGCTTGCAAGGGCGGCGAGGATCAGGGGTGCTAAGAGTGCAAGATGACGCATGAAAGTCTCCTGGGTCGGCGCCAAGCCCGCTGCCCTTGATGCAGCGTACTCTTTTCGCTCAGCACACTCAAATGCCTAGTTTATGCGGTCTGGGCTACGGAGCATGGCGCTGCAGCCGCCCCGTCGCCCGCCCACACAGCTTGGCCAACCCCGCCGCATCGCTCGCCGACTCGTGGAGCAGCCGCGGTCGCGTCCCCGCCACCAGCGCCAGACCGTGGGGGCACACACCTGGTAAGTACACATGCGAGCTATGGTTTTCAACCGCGCGCAGCGTGTGATGCGGCCCATACAGGCGCCCCGCCGCGTCGCTCAGCAGCAGGTCGCATACGCTGTGATGGGCCGGCTCCGCACCCGGTAGCTCGAGCTGAATCGCGCACATGGGCATATCGCCGCCCGCCTGCCGCAGCCACATCGGTCGCGCCGCTCGCAAGATTGGCTCGGGATTGTCGGCTATCTCCGCCGTTTCTGGCGCGATGCAACGCAATACCTGGGCAGCGGTAAGGGCTGCAGGGCTTAGCCCCAGCAGCTGCGCAAACACCTGCAGCAACAGGGGAATCCAGCACAAGAACCCAGAAGTCTCGGCCACTATTGGACCGTGACCGACCAGTCGTCGAGGTAGACGGTGGCGGTGCCGCCCCAGGTCGCGCCGGTAGCGACCACGTCGTACATGCGCACCATGCCGCGCACGCTGGCGACGTCGGCCGGGGCAGTAAAGCTGTAGCTGAGCTGCACCCAAGCACTGCCGTCGGCGCTGTAGCTGCCGCTGTATTGCGAGCTGGCCACGGTGGTGCCATCTGCTTTGTAGAACACCAGGCCAAGGCGGGCGCGGCCGGCGGGGTCGCTGTCTTTGATCCAGACGCTGACTGTGGCCTTTTGTCCAGCTGTCACGGGCACTTGCAAGCCCGAGAATAGATCCTGATTGTCTTGCGCCGTCCAGGTCACCTTGCAGCCCGCGGCGCCCGCGTGGAATTCGCTGGTGGTGCGCACCGCGCTGAGGGCCGCGCCCACTTTGTAGAAATCGGGCGGCGGGTCGGCACTGTTGACCTCTTCAAAGCCCCAGTTGCTCTGGTCGTAGGTCGATGCGCCGCTGCAGCCCGTGGTGTCGATAGGGCCCAAGTCGGCCGCGCCATTCATGATCTGCACGCGGTAGCCGCCGCCAAACTGGGTCAGCACGCCCGACTTCAGCTCGAACGTCGCGCCCGTGCACAAGGTGGTGGCGCCCTCGACCCGCAGGGTGACGTCGCCGGCGATGGGCAGCGTCGCGATGCCGTCGGGGCCGTTGAGTTGTTTGATCTTTATGCCCTTGCCCACCACGAGCCGCGACTCGTAGTCCTCGGCAAAAGTGTTTGCGGCGATCGTGGCCAAGTCGAGCGCGGTGGTCGAGGCCGTGCCCGCACCGGTAATCAGCAAGCCGTCGCTGGCCGACACTTCTTGCTGGCCCTGATACGATGCGTACTTGGTGATATGCACAGTGATTTCGTCGTTCACCTTGGGGGCGGTGTAGGGCCAAGTGGTGCCGGCGTAGATGAGCATGCCGCGCGAGCTCGACGTGTCGTACACAAAGAAGCCGGTCGCCTCGACGTAGGTGACCAACACGCCGGTCAGGGTGAAGTCGACGGTGCCTTCGGTGCACTTGAGCAGCGAGGCGATGTCGCTACCCGTGCCGCAAGTATTGACGGTGACTACGTCTTTGATGTCGGCGCCCGTGTCGGTCTTGCTCACGTCTGTCTTGGGGATGTCGGCCTTGGCATCGCTGGCTTGGCTGTCGGGCACATCGTTGCCCTGGCTGTCGGGGCCGGGGTTCGTGTCTTTGATTGTGCTCGTATCTTGAATCGTGCTGCTGTCTTGCACGGTGTTCGCGTCTTTGACCGTGCCCGTGTCGCCGCCCTGGCTGTCTTTGCCCGCGCCGCTATCGGCGAAGGTGGTGGTGTCATTGCCAAAGCTGGTGGTCGTGTCGGTCTCAGCGTAGATGCCGCCGCCCCCGCTGCTCGTACCTGCACAGCCGGCGATGACTAGGGCCACAAGGGAGGTCAAGATTAGGGATTTGCTCATGAGTTTTGCCCGTTCGCTGCGCCGCGCCATGGTTGCCTCCCCCGCCTGAGCGGGAATGCTTGCAGTCTACCGTTGTCTGTCGGCCTCGTCGCCGGGGTTTGGACTGGTTTTGCCGTACTGTCACCGACCCGTGACAGCCGGGCCGAGCCGCTAGCCCGGCAACCCGCGTTCTTTGATCTCGGCGACCAGACTGCGCACATCCTGGCTGCGGTCTAGCGGCAACACCAGCGTCGAGGTTAGAGTCGCCACGACCGCCATGTCGCGCAGCCCTAGCGCAGCCAGCGTGGGCCCAGTGCTGATAACCACGCAGCCCTCGCAGTCTTGCACCACGGCTGGGCCCTTGACGTAATTGCTCTGCGTTTCTGCGCGCATCCCCAGCAGCGAGTGCCAAGTGCCCACGTCGGACCAGCCCGCGTCGAGACGCACGACCTCGAGCCCCGTCTCGTGCTCCATCACCCCGTAATCAATCGAGATCGACGGGCACCGCATAAACGCCTGTTCAAAGTGGGACTGCCACGCCGGCGACCCCAGCGGCAACTGAGCCAATGGGCCCAATTCAGCAGTAATCGCCGGCACATGCTTGGCAATCGCCTGCAGTGCCCGATCGGCGCGCAGCACGAACACACCGCCGTTCCACAGGTGACGACCGTCGCCCAGATACTGCAACGCTTTCTCTAGGTTGGGCTTTTCGACGAACTGCGCCACCTGATGCACGCCCCGGGCCAGCTCGTCGCCCAACTCGATATAACCGTAGCCCGTCTCGGGGTGGCTGGGCGCAATGCCCAGGGTCACGATCGCGCCCGCCGCCGCCCGCTCTGCCGCGCGCAACAGGGCCTGGCGAAAGGCCTCGGCATCGGCCATCCAGTGATCCGCCGGCAAAAGCACAAGGATCGCCTGGGGATCCAAGGCCTGCGCCACCAGCGCCGCCGCCGCCATGCACGGCAGGGTATTGCGCGCCGCGGGCTCGCCAAGCACTTGAAACGCCGGCACTTGCGGCACATCGGCCTGCACCGCACCCACCAGCGCCCGGTTCGTGATGATCAACTGCCGCTCGGGCGGGCACAGCGGCTGTATGCGCGCCAGCGTCTCGGCCAGAAGGGTGCGTTCGCCCAAGAATTTGAGCAGTTGCTTGGGCTGTGCCGGCGTCGACAGCGGCCAAAACCGCGTGCCCGAGCCACCCGCCATCACCGCACAGACCAGGTGATCGGCCACGCTCATCATGCCTCCACGGGCAAAATACGCAGGTCTTTGGCGACCTTGAGCGGCGCGGCGGTCAGCGCTTGCACCTGCTCTACGGTCGTATCGGCGGCGATCTCTTTGAGCAGCAGCCCGTCGGCCGTCACCTCGATCACGGCGAGCTCGGTCACGATCTGGTTGACTACGCCCTTACCGGTCAGCGGCAGGGTGCATTCGCTCATGATCTTGGGCTCTCCGCCCTTTTCGGTGTGGGTCATCACGATGATCACGCGGCGCGCACCCGCCACCAGGTCCATGGCGCCGCCCATGCCCTTGACCATCTTGCCGGGCACCATCCAGTTGGCCAGATCGCCGTTTTGCGCCACTTGCAGCGCGCCCAGCACGGTCAGGTCGACGTGGCCGCCGCGCACCATGGCGAACGACTCGTGCGAGCCGAAGTAGCACGAACCGGGGATCTCGGTGATGGTTTGCTTGCCGGCGTTGATGAGGTCGGCGTCTTCATCGCCCTCGAACGGAAACGGGCCGATGCCGAGCATGCCGTTTTCGCTCTGTAAGACCACATCGATGCCGGCGGGGATGTAGTTCGCCACCAAGGTCGGAATGCCGATGCCTAAGTTGCAGTAAAAGCCGTCGCGCAGTTCTTCGGCGACGCGGGCCGCCATTTGATCGCGAGAAAGGGGCATACTATCCTCCTGTTGTGTACCTTGGCACCGGGGTTTAGGGCGCAGCGTCTGGGGTCTTGGCCCCATTGAGCCCGGCGTACTTGCGCCAAGCGGCCATGTCGGGGCCAAGGCGCTGATTGGTCAGGTTTTCAAGTGCATACACAGCATGACTTACGATACCGTTGTCGGCGCTAGCCAAGTAGGGCACCAAGTCTGGCACCACCGTGCGGTCGCCAACCTTGGGAAGAACCTGGAATAGCTCAATCTTTTCGTCGCGGGGTGCCACTGCGAGCCGCGCCAGCAGAATGCCGGCTCCACCCTGGGGCTTCACCAACGCGACCGCATCAAAGACGTAACTGCGCTCGGCGGCATCGCTATCGCCCGCTTTGACCGCAGCCAGCAGCTTGGGCGCAGCCTCGGCCCCCAACCGCTCGGCCGCCAGACGGGCCGCAACTCCGCGCCGCCCAGGCGTATCTAGGGCAATCAGCACCGCCGGCCCCGTCCACGACTGCCAGCCGCTGCTCAGATCGGTCATCGCGGCATTGGCGACATCGCGCGAGGCGTGATCGGCAAGCATAGCTGAAAATACATGAGCTTGCGTGGCACCAAGCAGGGCCAGCGCCCGCAGCGACTCGGCGCGGGCCGGCGGGTAGGTGGTCGGGCCGCCCGCCAGGTCGAGCAGAGCGGCGACGGCCGTCTTTTCGCCCAGACTACCCAACGAGCGCGCGGCCTCGGCCTGGACCCGCCCGGGCGTCCCATCGGCAAGCAGCTTGACCAACGCGGGCCCAGCCGCCTTGTCGTGCAGCAGGCCCACTCCGCCCACGGCGAGCAGCTGACTACGCAAATCTTTGGATTGCAATGCTTTTTCTAGGTCTGGCGCGGCACGACCGTCGCCCAGTCGCGCCTGCGCCACCCGCACATCCACCCGCTCGGCTGAGTCGGGCAGTGCATTGGCGGCCTTATCGAGCGCATCGACATGATCGCGCGCGTCAAGGGTCGCAAGGGCCTGCGCTAACTTGCCTTTGTAAGCTGCCGGTGTGGCAGAATCGGCCAGCACCTTGGCAAGCTCGGCGATCGCGGCGCCGCGCGAGGCCGCCGCACTCTGCAGCGCCGGGCACGCCGACACATCCACATTGCGGCATTGCACAATCTCGGCCACTAGTGCCGCGGGCGACTCTGCGGCCACGGCAAGCGACGCCAGCGCGCCCACAGCGAAGGCTACGCAGGGTGCCACGCGCCAAATTCGTTTGGGTTGTCTGCTGTTGTGCATGGGCCGGCTCCAACCCCGCCGAGGCGAGGCGCCCGCAAGTGTGCCACCGGCCACCGGGCAAATCTACTGCAAGCGCGTCACCCCGGCCAGGCGGAACACTGCATGAATTTTCGGACGGTTGCCCTCGGTATCGGCCGGCCCGATCGGCTGCAGCACGGTGACGACCCACTGCCCGTCGCTAGTGCGGCCAATGCCCAAGAACGGCGCCGGCAGGTCCGCCATGTCGCCCTCGGCGGGGTGCCAGTGCGGCGACGGCGCTTCAGGCATGTGCCCTTCGGCCAGCTCGCCGATTGCCCCCATCGCTTCGACCACCTCGCGTGGCAAATCGTCGCGCCACGTTATCAGCGCATCTTCGTCGATGCCCGAGCCGACCGCGAAGATCGCCGACCACGGCACCCGCAGCTCCGTCGGCAGCCCCTGGTCATCGGGCATGGTCAGGCACAGGTGGCTTGGGGTGGCCTGCGGCGGAGTAGACCAGTCCGCGAGCCCGGCCGCTAGGATGGCCACCGGCACGCTGCGCCAGCCCTCGGGCACATCCCAGCCGGCGTTGCGGGTCGCAGCTAGCGCCAGCACCGGGCCCTTTCGCAAAAAAATCTTGAACGCATTGCGTTTTTGTGTCGGCGGCGGCGGCGCGAACCGCAGCAGACGCGCGGGCGCGGTCGCCTGCTCGGTCTTGGCCAAGGGCAGGCCCGCCAGCTGCTGCACGCGAGGCCACATATCCCCTTGATTTGTTCCGGCTTGGGCCATGCCTTGCTTCAGCGGGTCGGGCAGGTCAGCGGGCCAGAACCAGCCCTCGCGGGTCCGCGGATTCTGCATCGCCCCCATCGCATCCCACGGCACAAAGCCGCGCCCCACATGGTCGGGCGGCTGGTCGATAAACAGGGTGATACCCGTCTCGCCCAGCTCGTAATCCAGGCGCGGCGGCTGGCTGCCGACCGGAATTTGCACCACTGCTTGGCGCGGAAAGCCGGGCAGCTCGAGCCCCGGATGGTCACGCAGCAGTACGATCACCGCAAACGGCGCCTGCCGCACCAAGCGGCTAAAGGCCTCGCGCTTGTCGGGGCACCAGGCATCGCGGTTGGCATCGGGCGAAAGCTCTTGTTCTGAAAGTTGAATTGACCACTCCACCTCGCCATCGGGCTCAGGCGTGCCGCCAATTCCGGCATTTTGCAGCACCGCCTGCAGCGCCGCCTCGGCCATCGCATCGTCGCCAAAGCGCAGCGGGTCACAATTCTCAGGCCACAGGCGGATCAGCGGCCCCTGCCCGGGCTGCCCCAAGCGGTCGAGCGGCCCCACCACCGCCACCACCGCCGCCCACGGCACGGTCGCCAAGTGCACTTCGCCCAGCGGGTCGACCATCGACCACGGAAAAACATCAGGATCGGCGCAAATTTGCGCGGCATCCTCGCTATCGAGCAGCTCGATTCCGACCAGCACATCGCTCGGCAGCTCGGGTGGCCAGCCGCTGCTCTGCAGGTGGTGCGGATCGACGGCCAGTAGCACGGGCCCCAGGCTGGCCAGCTGGCGGGTGGCTTCGCAGGCATTGGGCGCCCGCACGGCCGCGGCGAAAAAGTCGGACATGGGCGCGCGTCCTCAGGCGATCACGGTGCGGGTGCGGCCACAGGGGCAGTTACTGGGGCGGGCAGGGCAACTGGATCGGGCAGG
>CAISBR010000077.1 GCA_903883645.1 uncultured Myxococcales bacterium
CTGACGACAGCCGCGCGGTGTACCGGCTAGAGCTGCTGGCGAGCGGTCGGCGGGTGCCGCGGCGGGTGGTGGGGTGGTAGGTCCCTCAGCGCCAAGGCCCGGCACAATCCGCAGCTTTCGCCTGGGTTGCGGCTTTCGCCGCAATGACGGTTCTTGGAATTGCCTGACCCCAGCCCGGGGACGAGGGCCGGCGCAGGCGGCCCCGGACGCCGGGCTTTGCAGACCTTAGCCCGCGGCTTTTAGCCGCCAGGGCCCCCACTTCCGCCAGGGCCCCCACTTCCGCCAGGGCTTCCACTTCCGCCAGGGCCCCCACTTCCGCCAGGGCCCTGCCCATGCGCCAGGTCTCGCCGTGGTGAGTGCCTTCGCCGGTCGCAGGCCAGAGGCCTACTCGTACCCGCACCAGGGTGTATCGGCCGTGCCTCTGTGCCGGTTGACCCACCTTGCCGCAGCCCGCTGGTCCGCAAGCCATTGACACCGTCTGAGTCCCGATCGACAGTCAGCCGACCGCCGCTGCCAAGGACCAGCCAGAATGACCGAAAACCAGCACATCGAATATAAACTCCTCTGGCGCGACGAGTACTTGCGCTGGGTGTGTGCCTTTGCCAACGCCGACGGCGGCAAGCTGGTCATCGGCAAGAACGACCGCGGGCAGGTCATCGGCGTGGCCAATGCCGCGCGCCTGCTCGAAGAGATCCCCAACAAGGTCCGCGACATCCTTGGCATCGTCGTAGACGTGAACCTGCACACCGCAGGAGACATCGCCTTCCTGGAAATCGCCGTCGAGCCGTACCCGTACCCGGTCAGCTACAAGGGCGAGTACCACTACCGCAGCGGTACCACCAAGCAAGAGCTGAAGGGCGCGGCGCTCGACACGTTTCTGCTGCGCAAACAAGGGCGTCGCTGGGATGGCGTGCCGGTTCCTGGCCTCACGGTCGCCGACCTGGACCCAGCCGCGTTGCAGCGCTTCCGCCAGCGCGCCAGCCGCAGCCAGCGCGTCTCGGCCGAGCTGCTGCAAGAAGGCGACGCCGGCCTGGTCGACAAGCTGCACCTCATCGACGGTGGGCGGCTCAAGCGCGCGGCCGTGCTGCTGTTTCACCCCGAGTCCGAGCGCTTTGTCAGCGGAGCGGCCATCAAAATTGGTCGTTTTCGCACCAGCGGTGAGCTGCAGTACTACGACGAAATCCGCGGGCCGCTGCTGCTCCAGATCGACCGGGCCATGGACCTGCTGCTCAGCAAGTACCTGCCCGCCAACATAGCTTTTGAAGGCCTACAGCGCGTCGAGCGCTACCCGGTGCCTGAGGCGGCCCTGCGCGAGGCCCTGCTCAACGCGGTGGCGCACAAGGACTACAGCGGCGCGGCGCCGGTGCAGATTAGCGTGTACGACGACAAGGTGATGTTCTGGAACAACGGCGAGCTGCACCCTGGCTGGACGGTGGCGACACTTGCGGCCAAGCACCCCTCGCAGCCCTACAACCCCGATATCGCCAACGCGTTCTTTCGCGCCGGCCTGATCGAGGCGTGGGGCAGCGGGATTGAGCGCATGGGCGATGCCTGCCGCGCGGCCGACTGCCTGCCACCGACCGTGCGCAGCGAAGGCGGTGGAATGTGGTTGGAGTTCAAGCGGGCAGATGCTGGAGCGCCGGTGGATGCCGGTCCGGCCGATGGGTTGCGGCCCGAGTCGACTCCGGCTGGGCTAGAGTCACGGCCCGAGTCACGGCCCGAGTCACGGCCCGAGTCACGGCCCGAGTCGCGGCCCGAGTCGCGGCCCGAGTCACGGCTAGAGTCACGGCTGGAGTCACTGCTTGCGGCCAGAGTCGTAGTTCTGCTGGGCGAGTCGACCATGGGCAAGGCCGAGTTGGCGCAAGCGCTTGGACACGCGACGGTCTCGGGCGAGCTCAAGAAGCAATTGCTGCGCCTGAAGGACCTCGCTTTCATCGAGCCGACCCTATCCAACAAGCCGAATAGCCGCCTGCAGAAGTACCGTTTGACCGAGGCAGGACGAGAGCTCTTGGCCGGTGCGAACCTCAAGAGTTAGGCGATCATCGACCCGCTTTGCGACCAGTTCTGGCCACTTGAGCTCACCTACGGCCTTGCCAGCGCGGCGCTGACCCGCCACATCCGCGGCCGAATCGCCCCGGCCCTGGACCAGCACGCCGGCAGCGAGCTCAACCGCGCCGGGCGCCTAGTGTGTGCGCGGCCAGTGGGGCGAGAAGTTCGTCGGCCTGGGCGACCTTGCCCGGCTAATTCTGGTGACGGCCCATGCCGAAGGGCGGGTGACGCACGCACGCATCCGCGAGTTGACGGACCAGCATTCGCGGGACGTGACGCTCAAGCTCCAGGAGTTGGTTCGGGGCGGGTTTCTGGTGTCGGCTGGCGGCGGGCGGGGGACTAGTTACTCGTTGCGGGCCGGCGCGCTGGACGGGAACCGGCCGAAAGCTCAATTATCGCTGTTTGCCGAAGAGGCCGGTGGCGACGGCAGCTCCCCACAAAGCTACTCACAAAGCCCCCCACAAACTTTGTTGGGGGCTGGGGCCGCGGGTGCGAATGCCCAAGGGCCAGACCTTGTTGCGCGAGTGGCGGCGACGAACTGGGCCACCAAGACCGAGGTCCGAGCGGCCATCGCCCAGGTGTGCAGCGAGGACTACTGCAGCGTGGCAGAGATTGCGCGAGCATTGAACCGGCGGGCGGCTACCATTCAGCAGAACTACATCGCGGCCATGGTGGCCGAAGGTGTTTTAGTGCGGAAGTATGGCGACAATCCTAGCCATCCGGATCAGGCGTACCGGACTCGGCGGGATGTGGCGGCTGGTTAGATCTCGCGCGCGCCACAAACTTCAAGGGGGGGTAAGCGCCAGACCACAGCAAATTCAGCTGATTTCGCCCAGGTCCGAGCTTTCGCCGCAATGACGGCTCTTGGAATTGCCTGACCCCAGCCCTCGCACTACCTGCGCATCGCCGTCGCTTCGCCACCAGCAGGCACCACCACCGACCGCGCCAGCAGCGTCTCGGGCGCTAAGTCCAGCTCCCCGGGCCAGCAGACCGTGTCGAACGCCACATAGGCGCGCTGAAACGCTTGCACATCCTTGAGCGCTTTGAAAATCCCGCGCTCCAAGTATGGCGTGCAGTCAAAGTCGCGCTGCTCGCCGCTGCTTAGCGTTAGCCTCAGCTTGAAGTCTGGCCTGGGTTCAACGGCAAGGATGCGCGGGGTCACGGTGCTGCTCCTTGTTACCGTAGCGGATCGATGCGAAACAATGCCTCGCCTGTTACCGCCAACTCCCAGTCTGCCGCCGGGCTGGGCGGGTCAAGCGGCGACATCAAGGTCCACCGCACCTTGCGCCAACACATGCTCGAACGAGTTGGCCGTGCGCTGGCGGGCCTGCCAATCGGCCTCGCTGGTCGCAAAGATGTCGAACGACGACGGCAAACCGCGTAGTGCGCCGCGAATTTTGCCTACCACGCGCCAGTCCACGGCGTGGTCAAACAGCACGACCAAGTCGATGTCCGAGTCGTCGGTGGCCGTGCCGCGCGCCCAGCTGCCGACAAGAAGGATGCGCGCGGGGTGAAAAAGCGCTTGGATTCGCTTGGCGGCTGCGGCAATGGTTGGGTTCATGTCCAACTCGCGGCGACGCGGTGGTGGCGCCTACACCCAGTGTACCACGCCGCCAGCGATGGTCGAGAGCAGCGTGCGTCGAGACAACATCGAGTCGTCGCTCATGTCTGCGGAACTTCGCCGAGAGCGGCCTGTAGCGCAAGCGCTACTTGCTGGGCCAGCCAAAGCTCGCCTTGCTGCTTGCGTTCGCGGACGACTACCGCCACTTCGCGCATGACGCACGCGAGCTCCTCATCGGTCGGCTCCGTGCCGGGGGCCATACAGTCACGCTCAGGCGCGGCGTCGTTACAGGGCGGCACGGCAGTGGTGTTTGTCGCCATCTGGATTCCATACTTACGCGGCGGCTGGCCGCGCGTGAGGACAGGGTAGGCAAATTCGGCGACCTGGGCAAGCGGTTAGCCCAAGCGGGCACGCGGCTCGGGTCGGGGGCCTGCGGCTGTCGCCGCAATGACGGAGAGGGGGAAGGCGGAGGTGCCGGCACCCGGTTCGTGAGTTCTGCCAGCTAGGCGCTAACGCCAGCCCCAACCACAACTCCCACTTGCCCGCCACCACGAACCGCATTACCCTCAAAGCCAGCCGCAAACGGCGGCCGCAGCACCTCGTCGACCACCACCCCCTGCACGCTTTTCAAGTCTTCAGACGTCTGAAGAGTTCCAAAGCCTGCACCCGGAGCTATGTCCACATGAGCGAACTTGCGCAACCCATTAGCAGTACAGACGAATTTGCAGACTTGCTCGAAGACCTGCGCCAGCTCTCGAAAGGCATGTTGTTGGCCTTTCGCCTAGCCGTGGGCCAGCGCCTGCTCGACCGCTTCTACGACGGCAAGATTGCGGCCTACCGCGACCAGAGCCCCGACAAAGACGCGAGCTTCACGCGTTTCGCCCAGACCTGCCGCCAAGAGCTAGCCGATCTCGGGCTGTCGCCGAGCGTGGCGCGCCAGTGCATTGTGGCCCATGTAACGTGGCAGCTGCTGCCGCCGAGCGTGCGCGACCAGCTGCTGCTCAGCCACGTGGTCGAGCTGGGCCGCATTGGCGACCCCACGGCGCGGGCCCGGCTGGCGATGGACACCACGCTGAACCACTGGAATGTCGGGCAGTTAAAAGACGCCATCGACCGCGAGCACGCCGGCCAGTACTACGACACCGACCCGAGCACCCCGGGCACCCAGCCGCCGCCGCTGCCCGCCGCCACCGCGCCCCACCACCAGCCGGGGCGGTTGGTGACCCAGCTGCACAAGGCCGCGACGGACCTGGGGGAGTGGCAGGCGGCGTGGCGCTCGATCGACGCCAGCAAGCTGCGCGGCGGCCAAAAGGCCAAGCTGGCGGGGGCGTTGCAGGCGCTCAAGGCCAAGGTCGCCGAGCTTGAAGCCGAGCTGTCGGCGGCGCCAGAGGTGGGAGAGGAGTAGCGGGCGGCCTGGCTGTCGCAACCCGACAGGCTGTGTCGCCAAGGCTGTGCTGGCGAGGGGGGCGTAGTGATCGCGCGGGCTAGTCGGCGCCCTCTAAGTCCCTCAGCGCAAAGGCCCAGCATAAACCGCAGCTTTCGCCTGGGTTGCGGCTTTCGCCGCAATGACGGTTCTTGGAATTGCCTGACCCCAGCCTGGGGGTGCGCGCCCGGCCTCGCGGCCAGGCTGGCCTTCTGCATGGCCACGGCGCGGAGCCTGACGCGCAGGGACGCGCATCCTCACCCACGCGGCAGGTTTCGGGTGGACCGCGAACGACATGCAGGCGGCGAACGACAGCGCCTGGACCTGCCGCCGGCAAGGAAGCCGCACGAGCAGGTGGGCCGCAGGCCGACCGCGAGGTGGGGCTTTGCATCCTAGGCGCGGCTTGCAGCCGCCGGCCCCCCAACCCAACCCGGCC
>CAISBR010000078.1 GCA_903883645.1 uncultured Myxococcales bacterium
CAAACTGTGCCCCGTCGGTGCCGACCGGCGTGCATTGGCGCAGCCTTGGCGGCAGGCTAGGGCCGCAGCGATGGCGTTGAAAAGTCGAGCTGCGGAGACCGCGATGGCTATTGGTCGGGGCTTGGCCGATCAAGGCTGCGCAGTTCGCCATCGCCCTTGCCCGCCCCAATGCGCCCGAGTACAGTCGCCGCGAGCCTCGACCCGGCCGTCGACCGCTACCCGCAGGAACCCCATGTCCAACGCCCACTACCGCCGCCCTCTGCCGGACTTTCTCGACGACGTCGCCAACGACCGCATCGCCCGAATTCTGACCGACCAAGCTGCCGCGACCCAGCCGTGGCCGGCTTCTGCCGAAGAAATTCGCTCGTGGCGCATGTCGCTCCCGGCCTTGGCAAAAGTCTTGTCGACGAGCGAGTTTGCCGGCAGCGAAGTATTCGTGGAGTTGCTCATGCCGGCGTGCTCCAAGCGCTGCGACGTGCTGCTCACGGGCGCTGACGCCACGACCCACGAGCCGTCTGCAATTGTGGTCGAGCTCAAGCAGTGGACCGTCGCGTACATTGCCCCGTATGCCGAACATGTGAAGATTGGCAACGACATCAGGCTGCACCCGTCGACCCAAGTCCGCGGCTACGTGGAGCAATTGCGGCATTACCACTCGGCCTTTACAGAGCCGGGCGCAGTTGGCCCAATTCGATTGCACGGCTGCGCGTACCTGCACGACTTTACCGACACGCGCGGGCTCATGTTCCTACGCGACCAAGCATTTCGTCGCGACGAAATCGACTTTCCCATCTTCGGCAAGCGCGACGCCGAGACACTCGGGCATTGGCTCGCCCAGCGCCTAACAGGTGGCCCAGGGCAGCCCGTCGCCGAAGCAATCGCGAATGGCCGCGCCAAGCCTTCCGAAAAGCTTATTGAAATCCTGCAAGAACTCGTCAAGGGCGAGCGCGAATACCAACTCGTCGACGAGCAGCGCACGGCGTTCTTCAAGATTACTTCTGCGGTGCAGACAGCTAAGGACAGCGGTCAGCGCACCGCGGTCATCGTGCGAGGTGGACCGGGTACCGGCAAAAGTGTCTTGGCGATCCAACTGTTGGCGTATGGCGCCAAGCAGGGATGGGGTGTTGCGCACGCGACCGGCAGCAAAGCATTTAGCACCGTCCTCAAAGGGCGCACAATGGCGTTTGCGCGGCAGTTCCTGCTCAACATCTGGAATACCAAGCGCAAAGGCGACGTGCCCGTCGACGACCTGTTCACCACTTTCGCCGACGTGGCCCGCCTAGGCGCGAGCGACGAGGGTCGCCTTGAGCTTCTGGTTTGCGACGAGGCGCATCGGCTATGGAAGCACCGCCGCATCGTGTACCCAAACGGCAAGGTCAAGTGGCTGAGCGACACCGACATGGTCGAGGAAGTGCTGAAGTCTTCTAAGGTTGCTGCCTTTTTCATTGACGACGACCAAGCTGTGCGGGCGGGAGAAATCGGGCAGTCGAGCCTGATTCAGGCCGCCGCACAGCGACTTGGCTACACCGTCGAGTGGCAAGACCTCGACACCCAGTTCCGCTGCTCGGGCTCGGCGAGCTGGATCGCTTGGGTCGATGGCCTGCTCGGGTTTCGCAACAACCTCGACGGCCGCTGGCGCTCGGAGGATGAGTACGAGCTCCTTTCGTTTGATCAACCCGCCGAGCTTGAGAGCTGGGCGCGTGCCCTTGTGCGCGGCGGCGAGCGCTGCCGCTTGGTGGCCGGCTTCTGCTGGAAGTGGTCGAAACCCGATGGCTTAGGCCGGCAGCCGCACGACATCCAGATTGGAGAGTGGTCGGCACCATGGATCGAGAAGACTGGCAAGGACCTAAAGCCCCTCGACAACCAGTACTACAAGTGGGCCACCGACGACGAAAAGGGCAACCAGGTCGGCAGCATCTACTCGGTGCAGGGCTTTGAATTCGACCGAGTTGGCGTGATTTGGGGCAATGACCTGGTCTGGCGCAAGGGCCGCTGGGTGGGGCAGTTGAGCGAGTCGAAAGACAGCGCTTTCAAGAAAGAAGTGCGCGCTTCGGGCGAAGATGGGGTCGACAAGCTGCGCAACGTCTATCGGGTGCTGCTGACGCGGGGCATGCGGTCGACTGGGTTGTGCATCTTGGACGACGAGACGCGGCAGCACGTGTTTTCGCAGATTCCGGTGCACAGAGTGCGGGCGCTTCGGGCGTAGAACAGCGCCTTACGACGCGACCGGGCCGCCTCAACGATTAAGCCCTTGCGAATCCGCACATCATCACAAGCACGCAGTGGGGTGGCACGGTTCCCCCAACCCCTAGCCAGCCGCCGCCACCCCTTGCACCACCACGCGACATTGCGTACCTTGAACGACAGCGCAGGCCTCGCCTGCAAGGTCGCCCGATGACTCCAGAATCGCTGCTACAGGCCCGCGCCGCGGCCCGCCAACAGCACCTGGCCACGGTCGATGCGCTCCGGTCCCTGCACGAGCGTGCGGTTGAGGCCTTGACCGACCCTGCGAGCTGCGACCGCGTCCGCGCTGCGGCGTTGGCGCGCGTCGCCCAATGGGAAATCGGGCACTTGTGCCACACCAGCTACGTGACGACCTGGCGAGCGCTGCTCAACTTGCCGGTGGCCGAGTTGGCCGTCCGCGTGCTCAGCGACAGCAGCGAGGCGGTGGCGTTGCGACAGAACTCGCCGTTCGGCTTCCTCGTGGCCCGATGAATCGCGGCAATTTCGGTCAACTGCTTATTCAATATCGCGATCCGGCCGACCCTGATTCAAGCGTTTGCTGCAACGCCGTGCCTACTCGCGCCGCTGCCGTTGCTTCCGCGCGTCCCGACAGCTTTGCACCACAGGGCATCTTGGCGACAGGGAATTTCGCCGCTCTCGCAGCCGCACCCTGCCCTAATGCACCACCACCGCCAACCGAGCCCGCTGCACGTACGTCTTGTCGACCCCAGCCCCGTAGTCGGTCACAAGCCAATACTGCCACGCCCGGCCATCCGACTTGACCCAAAGCCGCTCGGCCCGCGCCCACGGATCGGCCAGGTCAGGCGCAACCCCAAGCACCACCTCAAGTTGCACGCCAAGCGCCACGGCTTTGTTCGCCAAATCGCCCAAGCGCGGCTCATCGTGGTACGCCCACGGCACCGACAGGCGCTCGTCCAAACCGCGGTAGCGCAGCTGAACCGTGCCGTGCAGCCGACCGTATTCGTACAGGGAATACAGGGACTTCAGGTCCGTCTGCAGCCGTTTGGCGAGCTTGCCCAGGTCGCCCGCAGCCAGATAGGCGGCCATGGTCGCCTCGTCGCCGAGCGGCTTCTTGATGTCGCACGAACCGCGAATGAGCATCTCGGTTGTCAGCAACAACGTACGACCGCTGTTCAGTTTTCGCGTCTTCTGCGGCGGCCCTAGCTCGGCCAAGCGGCGATCGCCTGGGTCAAAGTCGAGCGCCTGCAGCAAGGCCCTCACCTCGACCGCCGCAATGACGTCGTACGTGGCCAGGAGCTGCCTTGCTTCCGCGATGCCTTGGCCAGAAAACGTAGTCATGGTGCGCGTTTCCGCGTCGAGCACGACCACCACCTGTGGCTTGTCGAGCGGATAGGCGGCGACCAGAACCCGCGAAAGACTAGCCAACTCCGCGGCTTGGGCGGCATGGCGTTGCTCCGACGCCGCTTTCGCTGCCGCATCCTCTGCCGGATCGGGCCTGTACCCAGCATAGCGGCGCGCCACCTCAATCCGTTTGCGCACCGCCACCCGCGCCGTCAGCAACTCGTGCGTGCCAGTCGGCGCGATGGCCCAGCGACCATCATCCAAAACCTGAATCGCACTGCCCTTTCGGCCAAGGTAGCGATCGTCCGGCTTCAGAATGTGCCGCCCGGTACGCAGGTCCACGGCATCGACGACCTGCTGCGGGGTAAGCGGTCCGCCGCGAGCATCGAGCACGGCCAGGGCCACGCGCTGGGCCGACCACGTCCCCAAGTGCTCGTCGCGCCACGCCTCATCGAGCTCGGCGGGCTGCAGTTGCACGTCGGGCGCCGGGATGGGCGCGACCACGGGCCTGGGTGGAGGTACATAGGCGATTCGTGGCCCGCGCAGGCCCAGACGAAACAGCCACAAGCTCAGGTCTTCGTCATGCAGATCAAGCTGGTAGCGGTCGCCCACCTTGTACACGGGTGGCTTTTCGGGCCTGGAGCGGCCGAGCGCCTGCCGCGCCGATGCAAAATCGGCAATGCCGACGGCGTCAAAGCGTTCGGCGACTTCGTCGAGCGTCATCGGCTCGCCGCGTTCGAGCAACGCAACGATTAGCAAACTAAACGTGTTCGCTTCGCGGTGCTGGCGAACGACTGCAAGCGACGGCGTCTCGATTTTCAGCGTCGCGCACCACGAATTGGCCATGTTGCTCCTTGGCAGCCGCGGGCCATCGAACGGACGGCGTCTACAAGCGCAGAGCGATGTCGGCGAGCCTGGGACAAGCACACAACTACCCAGAGGTTGCAAGCGGGACAGACTTGGGCGTCACCCGCCAGCCAACCGCGAACGCGACCAGCCCAGCACGACCACCGCATCGCGCAGCGCGGCCTCG
The DNA here is from genome assembly GCA_903883645.1 of uncultured Myxococcales bacterium. Taxonomy (GTDB): domain Bacteria; phylum Myxococcota_A; class UBA9042; order UBA9042; family UBA9042; genus SXRM01. The sequence continues at coordinate 4,580 of CAISBR010000078.1, forward strand.
GCAAGCTCGCGACTGAGCACCAAGCCGACCGTCGGATAGCGCGGCAAGACCCCGTACTCGGCAAGGTCCGCAAGAGCGCCAATGATTTCCGACTCCTCTGCGCCAACGGGTAGCGCGGCCGCCAAGACCATCAAGTCGTGCGTGCGAGGTGTCGGCTTGTCAGCCGCGGCCAAGAGACCCTTGATCGCCTTTTCTGCCGCTTGTTGTGCGTGAAAGCAGGCGAGGCCGAACAACTCGGGCGTCGCATCGCTCGACGCGCAGACCCAGCGCGCCACGGCAATGTCGGCGTCAGCAAGTGCAAACCAAGGCGCAACACCCTGATTATCAATGTCCTTCACGCAGCACCCGCCCCTGCGCCGCAATCACGGCCGCAATCGAGTTGCCCACTTGTAGCATCGCCTGCCATTGTTCCGGCGTGACCACCAGCAGGTCAAAGCCCACGCCAAGGCCCCACAAGGCGCGCCGCAGCGGTCCCGAGGTTGCCCGGCCGTGCGGAATATCCGTTGTGATAACAGCCAAATCGACGTCGCTGTCCGGCCGGTGCTGGTCCGTGGCGCGCGAGCCAAACAGGATCACGCGGGCATGCGGGTGCACAGTGTCGACGCGGCGAAGCACCTCGCTGAGGAGGAGCTGATTGTCGTCTGAAGCATCCGTTAATTCGAGCGTTTCCTGCATCGTCATGCCTACTCGCGCCGCTGCTGGTGCCGTCGCGGCTGCCCAAAGCATAGCACCGCGGAGCGGCCTGAGCGACTTGGAATTTCGCCGCCCGGCACAACCCCGCCTGGCCCCCGAAACCGATTTCAACCCCAAGCTCCTACTTCTCTGTGCCCGAATGTTCAAATCCCGGCCGACCGCCGACCAACTCCCAGAGTGACGCCGTGCAACCGCTGCGCCATCGCAAAATCCGAATGCAGATTCAGATCTTGCACGAACATCTCCAAGGGTTCAAGCCACAGAGCCAACTTTGGCTCCCACCTTTGGCTCCCACGTGACCCAACGCCCCAGAACTCCGCGCCGCCACAACGAAAACACGCTGATCCTGTGAGTCGCACTCACAGTCCCAGTCCAAAACCCAGTTTTTCACGTCGGCCGAGGTCGCCCGGAGCCTCCGGGAGTCGCCTAACTAGTTAAAATACTTACAATCCGCTGACGCCAAAATAGCGCCCGAGGAATTCACACGGTGGGAGTCGTAGGTTCAAATCCTACAGCGCGCACTAAGAAAGCCTCGGGAAACCGGGGCTTTTGCATTTTTGCCTTGGTCGAAATTGGCGGTCTGGTGCAACCGGCGGGGTCTAGGTGAAACCAGAGGTGCAACCAGGGCGGAGTAGTGGACGCTAGCCGCTTGGTTGTCGTCGTTGGACAAGGGCGACCGGTGCTGACAGCCGGTCATCAAGGGGGACGAGCCCAGTGTTGCCCCGCTGG
>CAISBR010000079.1 GCA_903883645.1 uncultured Myxococcales bacterium
GCAATCAGCTCGGCCGACGTGGGCGCGCCCTTGGCGGTGCTGGGCAGACCCACGGCGTCAAACGGATAGTCCGACTCACTCATCCACAGCAGACCCTTGGCCCACGGCAGCACGTTCTTGGTCACCCCCTGCTTGGCGGCGATGGCGGCGAGCTGCGGCGTGGCCGGGCACGACGTGGTCGCAGCAACCGGAGCCAAGCACGCGCCTTTTTGGCAGGTCAGCGCCGCGGTTACGCTCAGGCCGCTCGACGCACCGCTCAGGTCGAGGCGGTAGGCGCCCGCGGAACTCGGCGTAACCCCCAGCTCGCAACTGCCCGTACAGGCCTTGGTTTGCAGGTTTTGCCAGGCGCCACCCATGACCAAGCGCTGCAGCTTGGCCAGCATCGGCGCTTTCTTCCAATTGCTCACCTTGACCACAAAGGTGCCGTTCGCCGGCGCGGCCCAGGTCCACTGCAGCGCCTGGTTGGTCTTGGCGGTCTGGCTGATGGCGGCGCCATAGGGCAGCGGCTTGGCGGGTGCAGTCAAAGCGCCGGCTTGGGTGTCGTACGCGGCCGTTTCGGCGGCGGTGGGCAGGGTGTCGACGCAGCCGCTGACCAGGGCGAGCAGGGTCAGGGCCGTCAGCGAGGCGAAAAAGGGACGCAAAACAGAGCAGTTCATGGCACTCCTTTGGTAGAGCTAGGCTTCGACTCGGGCCCAGATCGGCGCTCGCTCGGCGCCGGCGCAGACTGCCCGACGCCTTGGGGTAAAGCAAGGAGCGTGCCAGGTGCCGCCTAGGGTAAATCAGCAAGTATGTCGAATGCTTGCGGCGCCATTGACTTGCCGGCGGCGGTATCACATCGGTATCACGCCGGTATCAGCGGTATCACGGTGATACCGGCGCAGCCGCGCGCGAATCGACCCGCTCATCTGCGACTCGGGCGCGCTTGCCGCAAAGCCTAGTTGTCGCCTGGGCAGCGAGGTCCGCGCAGCCATGGAGTGGCGGCGAGTTGCGGCTGGCCGCGGCTGATTTTGCAGCGGCTCTGTGCAGGCTTTTGCAGTGGCTCAAAGACCGCGGCATCGCGCCCGGCTAGGCTTCTGCCGGGGTGACCCACCTTGGTGTCAGGGCGTTTGGCAACAAAGCTGGGCCTAGACCAAAGTGCAGCCTATTGGATGCAGTCCGCTTTGCAGTTGGCCACCACGCACTTGACCATCGCGGCGGCTGCGGCATCTACCGCCGCAAAATCGTCGATACACTTCTGCTTGGCCGCCGCGTCGGCCGCCGCGCTCAAGCAGTTGCCCACGTTCTGCATTTTGCTGATGCAGGCCGCGTCGGCTCCGCACGCCTGCAGCTGGGTTGGGCATTTGCCCTGCATGCATGGCTGGCAAGAATCCGCGCCGCCTTGTCCGTCGCCGCTCATCATGTCGCCGCCGCTCATCATGTCGCCACTGGTCATCGTGTCGCCGGTTGTGGCGTCGGCGCCAGTCGGGCCGGTGTCGTTGCTGGCCTTGCTGTCGCTGTTACTCGCGGTGTCGGCGGAGCTGGCCGCGGTGTCGCTGGTCGCGGTGCTGGTCGCGGTGCTGGTCGAGCTGCAAGCCGTCACCGAAACGGTCAGCGCGGCAAGTGCGACCATTGTGGCGGCGGTTAGATAGTTCTTCATGCTTTTCCTTGGGCGAAATGGGTAGTTGGGTCGCAAACCTACCGCGGCGCCGGGTCACCGACAAGCTACTTCTTGAAATAGCATTGAAATTAAATAGGTAGTCTGTGCTGCGCCGGCGGCCCGATTCGGAGCATTGTCGTCGGTACGATGCCGTTGCGGCAGCCGCTAACTCGAGGGCGCCAGCTGGCTACCCAGCTTCTTCTCTAAAGCGTCGAGCTGCCCGCGCAGCGTCGCCACCGCCGTGCGCACCCGCGCGACCTGGGCTTTGTTCAGCTTGCCGGCGTCGATGCGGTCAAACTCCTGATGCCAGGCACTGACTTCTTCGGTCCACTTTTCGGTACGGGTCACCAGCCGGCCGGGCTGCGGTGCGGGCTCGGGCTTGGGCTCGGGCAGCTGCAGGCCGGGCGTTTGCGGGTCGGTGTCCCAGACGCGCCCGCTGTGGGCCTGGGCCACCACCTCGCGCACTTTGCCCAGCGGCCAGTTCTCGCCCACCGCCGCCATCGCCACGCGGGCCCGCAGGTTCACCTCGCTGATGGCACTAATCGCCAGCAGCGCCGACCACTTGAGCTGGTCGCGGGCGGCGGGCGGCAGGCTCTCGTGGCAGATCTTGACGCGGACGCAGCGGCGCAGGGTCTGTTCCGGCAGGTCCATCTCGGCGATGTCGCCGGCGTGCACATCCAGAAAGTCTTTGAACTTTGCCGTCTTGGTCGGGTCGTTGCTGCTGAAAAGCGCCGCGCTGCCGCCAAAGAAGCGCTGCAGAATCAGCTCGCCCACCTTCAAGCGGTAGGTCTTTTCGTGCTGGTTGGTCAAGGCTTGCAGGCCCTGCAGTACGTCTTGGTATTCACTTTGCACAATCTGGGTTTGCGTCGGGGTCATCGTGGGCTCCGGTGGGCGGTGGGGCGAGCTTTTCGAGTGTGTCACTTGTGACTGAGTTCGAAGCTTGGGTTGAAGCGGGAGGATAGGGTGGTTTTTTTGTGGGTTCAAGGGGGCGCTAGGGGTGCGCGTTGACGATCCTCGCCCAGCGCGCGGGCCGGCTGGCGCTGAGGCTCGTGAACCCGACAACCTGTGTCGCGTTGAGACTGTGCCTGTCTTTCAGCTGGTTGACAGTCAGGCTCGGCGCACGCCAGACTCGGGCTGTGGTGGCAACCCCTGTGCACGCGCCTGCGCCTGCCCCGGCTGAGTGGGCTGTAGCGCCGTTTGCTACGCCTGCGGGCGGACTTGGCATGGCAATGGCCGGCCGATTCTGACCGACCCCTAGTCCGGCAAATTCGCC
>CAISBR010000080.1 GCA_903883645.1 uncultured Myxococcales bacterium
CGCAAACTTGTCGGCCTGCTCAAAAAAGCGCTCCTTGGTCGCATCGCGCTCAAAGTACACCTTGGCATCCGGAAACGCCTCGCGCTGCACCCGCTCGATCTCACTGCGCGCCCCAGGTAACGTGCCGTCGGGATTCGCAAAAGCCAGCAGCGTCTTGGCCAAATGCCGCTCACCATCCGCCAGGCGAAAGCGCGTCGCCGCCGACAGATAGCCCAGCCGATACTGTTCAATCACATACCGCGGCGTATCACCAGGGATTTCAAGCGCATGCAGCGGCAGATAGTACAGCGGCCCATACGGCACAATCATCGCCGTCTTCGCCAGCTTCAGCTCGCTCTCAATCGGCCCCAGCAGCCAGCGAAACAGCTTTTGCCCCAAGGCGTGACTCGCCCCCACGGCCGGCGCCGGCACACTCTCAGCGCCAAAAACCTCTGCCCGTTTGCCACGTTGCGCCCCCTGCGGATTATGCGCGTGCACACTCGCCCGCCAGGCAAACACCGTCTGCTCGAGCTCTTGCGCCCCCACTTCCACGCGAAACGCCCGCGGCCGAGTGGCATCCTTAGCCAAAACAAAGATGTACAGCGCATCGTCGCCCACAAAGTACTCGACCACAATCGCGCCTTCGGGCAGCGACCGCTGCAGCTCGCGCATGTCCTCCGCCTTAATCGACAACGCCTGGTACATCCGCGGATTCTTGGCATTTAGCTGTAGCATCAGCTGCCGCAGCTCGCGGTCATTGCTCGCTGCCACCTTGCCCAGCGCTTCGACCCGCGCCTGGCTCCGCTGCTCCGTCGGCTTCGCCAGCTCTTCGTGCAGCGCCTTTTGGGCCGCCTGCGCCTGCTGTTCCGCGGTCTTCAGCTCGTCGAGCGTCTTTTGCGTGCTCTCGCTTTTCGACTGTAGCTTATGGCTATCAAACGTCTTGCGCAGCGCAGCATCGCGACTCAATTCTAGCCATTCCAAGGCTTTTTCTACCCGCCCCGTGCGCATACAAAACTCGACCGCGTCTTCAAACGCGCTGCGCGTACGCCCATAGCCCATCGCCCCGCTGCGCTCGCTGTCGTCGCTGCCTACCCGCGACAGGGCCTGCACCAAATCGGCCACCGTCCGCTCGTACTCGCCAAAGGCCACGTCGGGCTGCTTATTCACGTCTAGCGCCTTGGCCATCGCGTGGTGCGCCTGCCAACGCTCGTCGACATTGTCAGACTTATCGGCAGCTTGCGTCGCCTCCGCCGCCAGCTCTACCGCCTGTTGCGACCGACCAAGCCGCACCTGCACGATCGCCAGCTCCGCCAGCACCCGCGTAACCAGCGATGTCACCTGGCTCGTGCGCGCCAACTGCAGGGCATTTTCTAAGTCCGCACGCGCCTTTTCGACCTGTCCTTGCTCGCGATGCGCCTCGCCTAGCCCCTGCAGCGCGCGCGCCTGGTTGTAGCCATCGCCCAGCTTCGCATAGAGCTCCGTCGCCTGCGCCAGTAGCGGCTCGGCTTGCTTGGCATCGTGCGCCGCATCCAGCCACGCCCGCCCCTCAAACAGCCGCGCCTGCGCCCGCACCCAGTTGTCGCCCGTGCGCGTACCCAGGGCATACACCTCGGCAAACCGCAGGGTCGCCGTCGCCGTATCGCCCAGCCGCATCGCCGCCGCCCCCAGCAGCATCAGGGCCATCCGCTCGTTATTAAAATCCTTTTCTTTGCGCGCATCGATTAGCAGCGCCTCAGAAATCCGCTTGACCTCTGCCAAGTTGCCGGCCACCAAGTGCACATCGGCCAGCGTGCCGCGACCACTGCGCACGACCCGCAAAATCCCCGTACGTTCCGCCAGCTTCAGCCCCGCCTCGACCAGCTCTTGCGCCTTCTTCAGGGTACCGTCTGTCATCGCCTGATCGCCCAGCTCAATCAGCATGTTGGCCTGGCAATACACCCGATCCATGTCGGCACACTGCTGCCGCACCCGCTCGAGCGCCTCGCGCCGCGCCGCCAAATTGCCCAAAAACGACTGCACATCCGCCAGCTTCAGCTCCAGCGGCACCACCACATCGGCCTCTTGGGTGCGCCGCGCTGCCGGCAAGGTTTTTTGCAGTAATTCCAGGGCTTCGCGATGCCTAGCCTGCCCCACCAGCGCAAAGGCCTGCAGCCGAATCACTGCAAACGCCCGCTGCGATTCAATCGACTCGAACAGCACCCGCGCCCGCGCCAACAGCACCCCGCCCGTCTGCGGGTCCGAGCGCTGCAGGGCCTCTTCCCCGTCCGCAACAAGCACTTCCGCATCGTTGCCGCGCCGCGCCAGCTCGACCAGGTCCGCTTCGGCCGTACCCGGCTTGGCCTCGCCCAGCGTCGCCAGCGCCCGATGAAATTCACCATGTTGCGCCATGGCCTTGGCCGCCCGCAGCCGCGCCTCGGGCTGGTCGGGATGCTGCTGCAGCCCATAGCGCGCCAGCACCCACTCGCGGCGCCGTACCGCCAATTCGTCTGTACCTCCAAGCTCTTGCGCGACCTTCGCCACCAGCTGCAGCGGCATCTCGCGCGACGTCGACGCCAGCACCGCCTCGCGCGCCGCGATCCCTGTGCTCGATCCCTTCGCAAACTTGCCAAGTTCATCCTCAATCGCCGTGGGCAAGTCTAGATCGACCAGCGCCCGCACCAGCCGCAGCCGCGCTCGCTCTGGCCCCTTGCCCGCCGCAATTTCGCGCCCCGCATCGCGGGCTTCGAGCACGGCGCTGCGCTGATTTTGAATTTCACCTTCGTCGGGCAGCAGCTTCCACGCCGCTTCGGCCAGCTCCACCGCCTCGTCCCACCGCTGCTGCGCCACCAGCGCCCGCGCCAGCGTCATCCGCGGCCAACCATAGCCCACGTCGCGCATGGCCAGCCGGCACTCCCTCTCAACCTGCGGCCAATCGCCCTGCAAAAGCGCAACCCGCGCCAGGATTTGGTGCCCATAGTCCCGGCCACTGTCTAGCGTCAGCGCCTGCTGCACCGCCTTCTTGGCCGTCTCAAGATCGCCACCGCGCAGCTCTAGCCAGCCCAGCGCCAGCCAAGCCTCGGTATCGCCCGGGTTCAGGTCGATCTGCCGCAGCCGCAGCTTGCGCGCCAGCCGCTCGTCAAACGCGTTGTAGGCCGCCTCGGCAAACCGCGTCAGCAGCTTGGGCAGCAGGCGCGCATCCCCCAATTCGGCACAGGTCGCCGCCACTCGCTCAATGCGCTTTTGTGCCGTAGTTACAGCATGTTTTGCAATATCGTCGTCGACCCAGCCGGCCAACTTGTCCAGCTCGCGCAGCTTGCCAATCCGCACCTGCCCCTGCCACGCCGCCCGCACTTCGGCATCGGTACGGCCGCGGTCCTGCGCCAGCTGGTACTTCTCGAGCGCATCCCCCCAGTTCTTCTCGTCTTCGTGCACCTTAGCCAGTGCCATACTCGCCTGGTACGAGCTTGGGTCCGCCTGCAGTCGCGCCATTTCTTCGCAGTAGCGCAGCCATGCACTGGGCGTCTTCGCTCCCGTCATCTTCTGCACATCACGCAGCATTTCAGCAGCTTGTGCATATTTCTCGCGCCGCGACAAGATCATCGCCCGGTAGCGCAGCACCTCGTCGGGCTTATAGTGCCGCTTGCCAAGGGCATCTAGCTGCACACTACACAAGTCCAAGGCCTCGCGACGAAACAGGGTAACCAGCAGCTTCCAGCGGGTCGCGGTGTCGTCGGGGTCGCGCTGCAGTGCCGCCTGCCACAGACGAATATCCTGCAGATCCTTAAGCTTACCTTTCACCTTGCTATCGCTCGGCGCAGCCACCAGCGCCTGCCGCCACTCCAGCTCCGCGCCGCTAAAGTCGCCCGCCGCCGCCAGTTTGTTGCCCTGCACGCTGTGCACCGCCGCCCGCCGCTCCGCCAAACTCGTGTCGCCGCTGGGCGTGCGGTTGATGATCCACGTGGCATACACCTCGACCAGTTTCCAGCGGTGCGCGATGTACTTGCCAGGAAACACTCGTACAAACAGCAAAAATTCGCCCATATCGTCCGCGGTGGTGCGGTCAAACGCCTCGCCCAGCTGTAGGCCATGGAAGCGCCCGCCCTCGACCCGCTCGCCAAATACCTGACTGGCCAGCTGCGCCTGCGCCTTCACCTCGGCCACCATCTTCTGCAAAATCAGTGTCCTACCCGCCGGCGTGGCGGTTTGCAGCGCCTCGCTCAGGTCATAGATCGCCACGTCGCGCTCAAGGGGTCTAAACCCAATATCCAGCGCCGCCAGCTCAAACACCGGGTCGTCTTCTAGCCCCGCTGGCACATCGATGGTGTGCTCGACATAGTCGCCAACCTCGACCGCCGTCGCCTGGGCCGACAGCTGCAACACCGCCTCGCGCGGCCGCAATTCCACCACTCGCGCCCGCGCCAGCCGCACATCTGCATCCAGCTCGGTATTGGCGTTGTCGCCCAGCCGCTTGCGCACGCCAAACACCGCCAGGTCCTTGGCCTCGCCCACCAGTCCATGCAACTTGCCGTGGCTAATCACAACCTTGTCGCCGGCCAGCACCTGCGTCACGTGTCCGCCGCCCACAAAGCGCGTCTTGACCTGCATCCCCGCCTGCGGCTTAGGGATCTCGACTGTCGTCTGCGCCGCTCCACAGCCTGCAAGCCGCAGTGCGAGCATCAAACCCAAGATATAACCGCAGTTTTGCTTGTTCGTTCGAACCAAGTCGCCGTGTGCCGCCATGTCGAGCCTCCACCCGGCACTCTACTCGCCAAAGTGCGGCGGGCAAAGGCCTAGCAGGCTTCTAACAACCCGGATGTGGATCAACGGTCCAATCCGGGCGCGGCGGGCAGCTTACTTCCAGGTGCCGTTCGTGCTTTCCCAGTCGTCGACGTATTGCAGACCCGCCGGGAGCTTCAGCGAATTGTTGTAGAACGCCAAGAAGCTCTGCCGCTGCGAGCTGCCAAAGCCCGGGCTCGAAGCCGCCTGGACCACGATCGTGCTCGTACGGCCCTTGGGCACCACCAGCGTGACGCTCGCCTGCGCATTCGGCCACGCATCGCTGTTCGACGACCAGTTGTTGGCCCCGTTGATGGTGACCGAAGCAAGCTGGGTCCAGCCCTGGTAGGCGGTATAGTAGAACTGCAGCGGCCAGCTCACGTCCGCACCCGTCGTGTTCTTGACGCGGAACAACGCACCACACCAGCGCCCCTCTTTGTTCGAGTTGTAGCGCCACATCTCTGCGCACACGTTGCTGTTGGTCGACATGGTGCGCCGTTCGTTAAACACAGAGCGCACCGTATCGATGTCGTCGGGCATGCTGGCCAAGACCCCCGACGCTTGCCACGCCGACGGCGCGATGCCCGCCGTGTTGGCCTTGTTATCACCCGAAAAGTAAGCGCTATTGCCGTAGCTAAAGGTGTTAAATGTTCCCGCCCAATACACCGGAGCCATGCTCGCGCTCGAGCCCACCGTCAGGTCGCCGTCTACAACCAAGTCGCCCTTGATCTGGATCTTCTTGCTCGACAGCGTCTGGATGTTCACCGACCAGTTGAACTTGCCGTCGTAACCGCCCGAGCCGCCACCGGCCTTTAAGTCCTTGACGGTAATCGACCAATTGCCGGCGATGTCTTTGCCCACCCAGTCGGCAGTCATGTCGCCCGACACCAGCGGCGTATCCACGTTGTAGCTCGCGGTAATCGCCGTGCCCGTCTTGCCACCCTGGTACAGCACGTAGGGGTTCAGCATGCTCGGTCCGTACAGCTCGATTTTTACACCCGAAATATCCGAGTTGGTCAGCGCCATCTCGATCCAGATCTTCTGCGCGATGCCGATGCTGGGGAAGGTCAGGGTATCGGTCACGCCGGCACCCAAACCGTCGGGAATCGGCGCATCCGTCTTGCCGGCCGTCTTATCCACAAACGTGTTAAAGATCAGCTGATTCGATACGTCATCAATGGTATCGACGCCGAGCACCGCCGCGCCGCCGGTCACACAGTCCAAGCTGCCATCGGCCTTGAAGCCGGCGAGCACTAGGCCCGTGCCGCAGCTTTTGCCAACCGTGGGCACCACCGGCGTCGCGCTCAGGTCTTTGTACGACCCCGTGGTCGCAACCGTCTTGATGTCCGTCTTTTTCAGATATTGCGTCGCATCCGGCGCGCCGATCAGGTCGCCATACAGGCCCGACTTGGCCACATCCGCCAGCTTCGACACGGTCGAGGCCTGCTGCTGCAGTGCCGGCGCCAGCTGCGTTACCGAGATGCACGCCGAGCACGCCACCGCATCGGCCACCGCCACCCGCGCGGCATACAGGGCTGAACGCAGTGCAGTCTTTGGTAATTCGGGGTCTGCACCCACGGTCACACCGACCAGCGTCGCGTTCGCCAACACGGCTGGCGACAGCGTCGTCTCCGAGCCGAGCGCCAGACTAAACGCGCCGCCCGACACGATCACCGTCTGCGTCTCAAACCACAGCGACTGCGGCGTCTGCGCATCTTTGTAGAGCGCCACGGTCACGTCGTACGGGCCATCGGCCACCGGACCGCCATTGGCGGCCAGCAACATCCCTTCGAACAGACTCGTGCTCGGCACCACGGCCCACGCCGGTGTCGCCAGCAGCCCGCAGGCCAGCGCCGTGCCCAGCAGCGTGCGGCCAACCAGCAGCGCCCTGCCAACCAGCAGCGCCTTGCGAACCAGCAGTGTCTTGAACTTCGCGATCATCTTGGCCTTCCTTGCCATCCTGGGCTCTTGTGTCAGCTCTCGGGCCTGGCGCAGTGCGCGCAAACCGTGGTGGCGTCTTAGAACTTCCACTTGCCGCTAGCGGCGTCAAAGTCATCGAGATACTTGAGGCCGCTCGGTAGCGCTAGCGAGTTGTTGTAGAACAGCAAACCGTTGTCGCGCTGGCTGTTGCCGTAGCCGGGGCTCGACGACGCCATCACGATGACCGTGCTCGTCTTATTGGCCGGCAACGTGACCGTTACGCTGGCGCCCGAGTTCGGGTAGGCGTTGTTGCTCGAGGTCCACACGGTGTTGCCGTTGATGGTCACCGACGACGTCTCGGACCAGCCGCTGTACGAGCTGTAGTAGAAGTACGGCGTCCAGTTGATGTTGCTGCCCGTGGTATTTTGCACGCGGAACAGCGCACCGCACATGCGGCCGTTGGTCGAGCTGGTGTACGGCTGAATCTCGGCACAGGCGATCGAGTTCGGCGAGATCGCGCGGCGGCGATTGAAGACCGTCTTCAGTGCGTCAAAATCGTCGGTCATGCTGCCCGCGGTGCCGTTGCCGTCGGTCCAGGTCGAGGGCGCGACGCCGCCGTAGGGAGCCGCATCGTTGCCGCCGTACCATGTGCCGACGCCGTTGTCGTAGGTGTTGAAGCCGGCGACCCAGTACACCTGCTTGGGCGTAGACGAGATCGAGGCGTTGGTCAGCGTGCCGTCGACGATCAGGCTGCCCTTGATCTCGATCTTCTTGCTCGACAACGTCTGGATGTTGACCGACCAGTTGATCTTGCCGTCGTAACCACCCGATCCGCCGCCGGCCTTCAAGTCTTTGACGGTCAGCGACCAGTTGCCGGCGATGTCTTTGCCCAGCCAGTCGGTGCTCATGGCGCCCGATACCAGCGGCGTGTCGTCGTTGAATTTGGCGGTCAGCGTCGTGCCGGTCTTGCCGCCCTGGTACAGCACGTAGGGGTTCAGCATGCTCGGGCCGTAAAGCTCAACCTTGCAGCCCGAGATGTCGCTGTTCTGCAAGCTGACTTCGACCCAGATCTTTTGCGCAATGCCGATGCTGGGGAAGGTGAGGGTATCGGTCACGCCCGCGCCCAAGCCGTCGGGGATGGCAATGTCGGTCTTGCCGACGGTCTTGTCGACAAAGGTGTTGTAGATCAGATTGTTCGACAGGATCGTGACCGCGTCGAGCGGCAAGCTCGCGATGCCCGCAGTCACGCAGCTCAAGCTGCCATCGGCGTTGAAGCCAGCGATCACCAAGCCCGAACCGCAGCTTTTGCCCAGGGTGGGATACACGGGCTTGTCGGCCAGGTCCGTGTAGGCACCGCTCGTCGCTACGGTTTTTACATCGGTTTTCTTGGCATACACGCTCAGGTCGGGCGCGCCAATCACGTCGCTGTACAAGCCCGACTTGGCTACATCGGCGAACTTTGACACCGCCACGGCCTGCGCCTGCAAGGTGTTGTCGAGCTGGTCGGCCGCGATACAACCCGAGCAGCTCAGGGCCTCGGCCACGGTCGCACGCATGGCAAATAGCTTTGAGTTCAGGGGATTGCGTGGCAACTCCGCGTCCGCCCCCACCTTGATGCCCACAAAGGCCGCGGTGGTCAGAGCAGCGGGCGACAGCGGCGTGGTCGCGCCCATCACATAGCTGAACTGCCCCTTGCTGAGCACCACAGTGCCCTGCTCCGAGTACAGCGTCGTCAGCGTCGAAGCGTCTTTATACAGCGCCACCGTGACCGGATAGGTACCATCGGCCGCCGGCCCACCTGCCGATGTCGCCAAAGTACCATAGATCAGAGAAGTTGCCGGTGCTGCTTGCGCCGAGGCTGCTAGCCCCAGACCCATCATCGCAGCCAGAGTCAGCGACAGCGTGCGCGCATTGCGGCGCGAGCGACTCATCCAATTCCACAAGGTCTTCGTGTGCATACGTCCCTCGGGTCGAGCGTTCAGGTTCACAGTCCGGATGCCCTCGCGGGCCCGCCGTAGCAGCCTACTTCCACGCGCCAGTCGCCGACTCCAGATCGTCGACGTACGACAGACCGGCAGGCAGCTTGAGCGAATTGCTATAGAAGGCCAAGAAATTATTACGTTGCGAGTTACCGAACTGCGGCGACGACGGCGAAATCACGATGACCGTGCTGATGCGGCCCTTGGGCACCGCCACGTTCACGGTGGCCGCCGCGTTGGGCCACGAGTCGTTGTTCGACTGCCAGTTGTTGGCACCATTGATCGACACCGACGCCTGCTCGCCCCAGCCGCTGTAGGCGGTGTAGTAGAACGAAATCGGCCAAGTGATGTCGGCATTGGTGGGATTGTTCACGCGGAACACAGCGCCGCAGACGCGTCCCGTGCTCGAGGAGTAGTTGTCCCAAGTCTCGGAGCAGACATTGGCGTTGGCCGAAATAGCGCGGCGGAAGCCAAACAAGTTCTTGATAAGGTTAAGGTCGTTGCCGATGCTTGATGCCACGGCGTTGCCATCGGTCCAGCCATTCGGGTTGATGCCGGCGTAGCACTGGGCGTTGTTGCCGCAGTACCAGTCGGCGCCGTTGCTCATCGTCTGCCAGGCGCCCGACCAAAACACTTGCGGTACCATGCCGTTGTTGCCCAGCACCGTCAGGTTGCCGTCGACGATGAGGTCGCCCTTGATGTTCACCTTTTGGCTCGACAGCGTCTGGATCGCCACGGCCCAGTTGACCTTGCCGTCAAAGCCGCCCGAGCCGCCGCCGGCCTTTAAGTCCTTGACCGTAATCGACCAAGTGCCGGCAATGTCTTTGCCTACCCAGTCGCCGGACATGTCGCCCGTGACCAACGGCGTGTCTACGTTGTAGCTGGCGGTGATCGATGTGCCGGTCTTGCCGCCCTGGTACAGCACGTACGGGTTCAGCATGCTCGGGCCGTACAGCTCGATTTTGATGCCCGAAATGTCGCTATTGGTCAGGTTCAGCTCGATCCAGATCTTTTGGCAGGTGCCGATGCTGGGGAAGGTGAGGGTGTCGGTGACGCCGGCGCCCAAACCGTCGGGGATCATGATGTCGGTCTTGCCCGAGGTCTTGTCGATAAAGGTATTGAGGAACAGGCCGTTCGATACCTTCGAGATACCGTCTTTGGCGAGGCCCGAGGAGCCGCCGGCCACGCAGTCGAGGCTGCCGTCGGCCTTGAAGCCGGCGAGTACCAAGCCCGTGCCGCAGGTCTTGCCAAGCACAGGCGCGACGGGCGCGTCGCTCAAGTCTTTGAACGAGCCGGTGGTGGCGACGGTCTTCAAGTCCGCTTTCTTGAGCAGACCGCTGACGTCGGGTGCGCCAGTCAGGTCGCTGTACAAGCCGCTGTCCGACACCTTGGCGCGGCTCGCGATGGTGCTGACTTGGCCCTGCAGGGCGGCGTCGAGGTTGGCGGTGGTCAAGCAGCCCGAGCAGCCGAGCGACTCGGTCACCGCCGCGCGCTGCGCAAACAGTGCCGTGTGCAACGGCCGGCGCGTGGCCTCGGGGTCCGTGCCCACGGCGATGCCAAAGTAGCTGGCCGAAGCGAGTGAAGCGGCCGAGACTGGCGTCGTCGAGCCGAGCACGTAGCTAAAACGGCCGCCTTTGACGTCGATGTTCGCCGACTCGGTCCACAGGGCCGCGGGTGTCGATCCGTCTTTGTACAGGCCGACTTTGATAGCGTACTTGCCATCGCTCGCCGGGCCGCCGGCCGCCGCATTCAGCACACCGTCGATCGTCGCCGTGGTGGGCACCGACGCCAGACTGCTGCACGGAGTCAGCGCCGCGGCACTCAGGCCGAGCACCAACGCCAACGCCTGCACTAGGCTCGGTAGCCGCCCCGTCGAGCCCGTAAGGCCAGGAGTGCGCCACTGGTTTTGCAACCGCTCAAAGATATTCATCTTCCGTTCTCTCCCGCAGTGCCGCGTCGCCCGCAGCCTGCCGCGTCAGGGGGTCGCAACTACTTGCCGAGCCAAGCCTTGATCCACGACAGCAGACCGAAGTTAACCTTCCAGTTGGTGCTGCTGGTGCTGGCGCTCACGTTGCCCACGCTCATCAGGCCGGTCAGGGTGCCGCTAGGGCCCGAGCCGCCAACAAGCGCATTGCCAAACTGCGAGGTCCACAAGCCCGGGGCGCAGCCGGGGTCGGCGTTGCCGTTGCAGTCGTTGTCGAGTCCGTCGCAAGGGTCGCTCGCGGCGGGCAGCACTTGGCCCAGGCAGTCGCCGAGCAGGCCGCTTGCATCGCACGACTTGACGCCGGCCTTGCAGATGCCCACATCCTTGGTCTTGGGGTCGCCGGTGTAGCAGACTTGCTGCACGCTGGCGTCGACCTTGTGGCTGCAGCCACCGTTCTTGGTTGGGTCGCAAGTGTCGATGGTGCAAGGGTTGCTGTCGTCGCAGTTGGGGCCCGCGCCGCCGATGCACGTGTACTTGCCCGAGCTGGGGTCGGTGCCGCACTTGTCGCCGGTGGTGCACTCGCTGCCGTCGCTGCACGAGGCGCCGGTCTGGGCGTACACGCAGGCGCCGCTGGTCTTGTTGCACGAGTCGGTGGTGCACGGTTCGTTGTCGTTGCACACTTTTTGCGTGCCGGCCATGCAGGCGCCCGACTGGCAGCTGTCGCCCACGGTGCAGGCATCGCCATCGGCATCGCAGTCGCCGACCATGTTCTGGTGCGCGCAACTCAGCTTGGCATCGCAGGTATCGGCGGTGCACGGCTTGCTGTCGTCGCAGTTCATCAGCTTGCCCTTGGTGCACAGGCCGTCTTTGCAGAAGTCGTCGACGGTGCAGACGCTGCCGTCGGCGTCGCAAGGAATGCCCGTTTGGGTGAGTTGGGCCACGCACTTGCCGCTGCTGGGCTCGCACATGGTCTTCTTGCAGGTGCCGTCGCTGCTGGTGTCGCAAATCACCGCCGAGTTGGCCTTGTACTTGCAGGCCGTCAGGGGCCCCGACTTGTCGCAGAAGGGCGCGCCATTGCACAGGTTGTCGCCCAGCTTGATCAAGCACTGCGCATCGTTGTCGCAGGCACAGGTGTTGCTGCCCGACAGGCACTGGCCCTTTTCGTCGCACTTGTCGCCCACGCTGCAGCTGTTGCCGTCGTCGCACGCCACACCGGTCAAGGCCTTGTTCAAGCAGCCAAGGGCGGGGTTGCACGTGTCGCTGGTGCACGGGTTGTTGTCGACGCAGACCTTGCTGGGGTCGATGGCGGTGCCATTGCAGGTGCCGCTCGTGCACTTGTCACCGCTGGTGCAGGCATCGCCGTCGTCGCAGGCGTCGGTGTTGGGGCTATGCTTGCAACCGAGCAATTTATCACAGCTATCGGTGGTGCACGAGTTGTTATCGTCGCACTTGTTGGGCAAACCGCCGCACACGTCCGAAGCGCAGGTGTCGCTGAGCGTGCAGGCGTTGCCATCTTCGCAGGGCATGCCGTCTTTGTAGTCGTACTTGCACTTGCCGGCGTCGGTGCCTACCAGCGAGCACTTGCCCACCACGCACTGGCTACCCGAGTCGCACGCCTTGGGTGCGCCCGCGGTGCACTTGCCCTCGATGCAGGCGTCGCCCACGGTGCAGGGGTTGTCGTCGTAGTCGCAGCCCACGGTGTTGTTTTCGTGCTTGCAGCCGCCCTTTGAGTCGCACGCATCGTCGGTGCACACGTTGTTGTCGTCGCAGTTGACGATCTTGCCGGTCAAGCACTTGCCGTTGAGGCAGAAGTCGTCTTTGGTGCACACGCTGCCGTCGGCGTCGCACAGGCCGTTGTTGTTGATGTGGCTGCAACCCGCCTTGGGGTCACAAGTATCGTCTGTGCAAGGCAAATTATCGTCGCAGGCCGCTTCGTCGGTCTGGCCGTCGCAGTCGTTGTCTTTGCCGTCGCAAATCTCGGCCTCGGGCGCATCGGCCAGGCAGTCCGACAGACCGCCGCCCTTGGGCGCCCCCACCTTGCCATCGGCCAAACAGATGCGCTTGCCGGTGCACTTGCTCGAGCCCACGGTCTTGGAGCAGGTGGTATAGGCCTCGTTCTTGATGGCCGACGCGTTGCACGTGCAGGCGGCGCCACTTGTGGGCACGCACTGCTTGGTCGAGATGCCGTTTAAGTCGTTGACATCTTTGCACTCATACATCTTCGGGCACGAGTCGCTGCCGGTACAAGCGATGCCGCAGAACGCGCCCCCCTGACCACCGTCGATGCAGCGTGCGCCCGAGCTGCCGGGCGGCTGGCACTGGGTATTCGAGGTGCACGGGTTGCACAGGTTGGGTGCGTCGGGCAGGCAGACGTTGATCACGTCGCCGGCCGAGCCCGCCACCGTGCCGCACTTGTAGCCGCTGGGGCAGATGCTGTCGTTGCACTTCTTGGCACAGACCTGGCCCTCGGCCGAATCGAGACAGTAGTCCGAGTCGCAGTCGGCGGTACCTTTGCATGGGCAGCCCGCGCCGCCGGGGCAGAGCGAGGTGTCTTGGTCGGTACCGGCGTCGCCATCGTTGCCGGTGTCGACCAGCACCGTCAGGTCCTTTTCGTCGGTTCCGTCGCTGGGTTGCGCGTCTTGGTCGGTGATGTCGATCACGACTTGCGTGTCCGTCTCGGCGTCTTTGCCCTGGACGGGGCCAGAATCGGTGGTGCCGCTTGCCGAGCTGCCGCAGGCGCTGACGAGCAGCACGAAGGCTGCGGCCATGCCGCCCAAATGGGCAAAGCGACGGACATTGTTGGTAAAGGTATCGAGCTCGCGCATCCACGGCCTCCTTGGCCTTGCCGATCGGCAGGGCGACGGGGAGCAATTTCTCCCAGAGTCGCCGATCACTTCGAAACGCTTGCAACCTGCGGGTGCGCCGCACATTGCCCACACAGGCGCCTTCAATGTAGCGATGTTTGCAGGTGCATTGCAAGTTCGCTTAATATTCCGGAGCAAACCCTTCGTATTCCTTTGACAATGCTGGAGCGACGCGCTGGTAGCGCGCGAACGGCCCCGCCGCTTCAAGTAGGGCTACGTCGTCTCCCAGCACAAATATGGTCTCGGCAAGCATCCAATCTTCGGCCCCATGGGGCACCACGAACTCGGCGGTACAGCCGCCCAGGCCCTTTTTGGTGGTAAAGCACCGCTTGGCATGCAGCAAGTAGCCGCGCGCAGTCAGGTGACGCTCCATGGCATCGGCCCAGAACAAGAGGTCGGCCTTGGGGTAATTGCGCACCGTGCGCGAGTGCAGCCGCACACCATCGGGGGTGATAAAGGCTAGCCCCTTCTTCTTTTCGTAGCGGACAAAGCCCTCGGGCGTGTTCATGTGGTAGACCGGGGCGCAACCCACAATCCCGGCGAGAAGACTGACGAAAATGACGGCAAGCGCCAGTCGGCCGGCGGGGAGCTCATTTTGCGAAATCATGGTCAAACCTATCGAGATCCAAGGTGTTCAGCCATTCAAAGGGCGAGCGCACATAGGTGATGTGCTGGCGCGGATGGAACTGGAACGAGACCTGCACATGGGCCTGGCGCACGCTCGCACGCGCGACATTTAGCTCGCCTTGCAGAGCCTCGATCTCGGTGACCAGTTGGGTCATCGACGCCTCGATGCGCAGGGTCGACGCTGTATCCGAGTCGTCAAAAAAGCCGCGCAGACGCCCCAAGATCTCGCGTTTGCTGCGAAGTTTGGCGTCGAGTTGCACAATCTGCTCGGTTAGGTCGACGCGCTGCAGCGACTTTTGCAGAACAATGCCGGCGGCTGCCAACTGGTCGATGGTGTCGGCAAGGGCCGCCTGCGGAACCTCGAGATACAGGTCGTTTTCGGTAACGAGCGTGGGGTGACCGCCCGCCGCCGCCAGCCGCGCCAGCGCCGCTTTGCGCACTTCGTCGGGGTGCACCACCTTGACCGTCAGGGTCGCCGTGACCTGAACTAGCCGGGTTTCGGCATGGGTGCGCCCGGCCTCGCCGCCCTTCTCTGCCGCCTTCTCTGCCGCCTTTTCGGCTGGCTTTTCTGCACCTTTGCGCGCGGCGTCGCCGTCGATGGCGCCCTGGTCACCAGTGGGCCGCTCTGCTGTAGTTTTGCTGGGTTGCATAGGGGCCGGGGCAGCGAGCGACGCCTTAGAGGCGGGCTCGACGGCACCACCCCGGGCGGCTACGGCGGCAGACACAATCCCTAGCGCGGCGAAGACAGACAGCTTGCTCATGGCTGCACCTCCAGGGTCGACAGGGCCTGCAACAGGCCGTCGCGGTGCAGCTTCCAGGCCGCATCGCTGGGCACAAACACCTCAGCCGCGTACACATAGTCGCCCGCCACCAGCGTGCCCACCACGTAGTAGCGCGGCCGCACATCCTTGTTGCGATACACGCGCACTTGCAGGCCGCCGATGGCTTTTTGCTCAACGAGCTCCTCGTCGCGCCCTTCCATCTCGTGGTGCACGGCCAACGACCAGAAGGTGGCGTCGCCCTTGGGCTCGTTGGGCACGCGCCCGACCCGCAGCAGCGATGTGTCGGCCGACTGGGCGCGGAACACATCGTCGTCGGCAAACAAGACGAACCCTTGCGGCATGGTCATCGCAATGGCCTTCTTGCCCTGCGTCAGCGTCACCAGATGTGCAGTCAGGTTGCGCACCCACTCAAAGGGCGAGCGATGCACCGCGACGGCACCGTCTTCGATCACCGGCTCAATGTCGATGGTAATCGTAAAGTAATCTGCCAGGTTGCGCAGGGCCGCCAGCGTCGACTCGGCGGTCTCGATCGACTCGGACAGGCGCTTGATCTCGTCGAGAATTTGCAGGCGCTCGTCCGTCGTCTTGACCCGCTCGAGCAGCTGCAGCAGCCGGGCGCGTGCCTGATTGGCCACAATTAGCCGCGTCTCGATATCTGTGAACTGGCGCGATACGTCGACCGCCTTGACCCGCCGGTCGAGCATTTCGCCCACGGCGGCAAAGCGCGCCATCGCCGAATCAAAATCCGTAGCGGGCACGCGGACCACCACGGTGCGGCCCGACAAGGTCTGCACATAGCCGCCGGCCGCTTGCGCCAGCTTGGTAATCTCGTCAAACGCCTCGATCTGCCGGCGCACACGCAGCTTAAGATAGCCAAAGTACACGACAAGTGGCTGATCAATCTTCTTTTCGCCCTTGACCTCTTTGCCCTTGGGGTCGCTGCGGCCGATCTGCTGCTGCGGCGGCGCCTGCGGATAGGCCTGCGATGGACCAGACTTAGCCCCACCGCTCGACTCATACGACCCCATCTTGCGGGCCTGGGGTGCCGGCGAGGGGGCACGCGCGCCTGGGCTAGAAGGCCGCGCTGACGCCACCGTCTCGGCCTGCATCGCATACTCGCGTCGCGACTCGCTTTCTTCGGAGAAGCCACCCCTGGCTTGGGCGCCATCGCTGACTGCGCGGTCGCCGTAATTGTCGTCGTCGACGACCTGCGCCCCGTAGCCGCCACAGCTGGTCATCATGGCTAAAACTAGCCCAATTGCCATGCTTTTGGCCCAGGCCACAACAGTACTCGAATCCATTCGATCGGTCATCTTCTGCGGTCTAGCCGACATGGTGAACCTCCGCGCCGCCACCTTACGCCGCTGCTGGGCGCATGACAACCGCGCGACGACTGCGCACGCGCCCCGCCCACCGCCCCGCCGGGGTCGCAAGTCCCCGTTTGGATTTCTGCACAATTCTCTGCTTGCGGGTGAGCAGGCGTACGAGTACCTTGCATAGTGGGTAGGCTTGCGACGGTCGCGACCTTTTGCAGGTCTGAGCCGCAGCGACGAGGCGCGTGACGAAGCCGGCTAGACAGCGAATCGGGCCGAGTAGACAGCGAATCGGGCCGGCTAGACAGCGAATCGGGCCAGCTAGACAGCGAATCGGGCCGAGTAGACAGCGAATGGGGAGGCAGCAGATGGCGACCTACACGAACAAGATCGCGGCCACCACGGTCGGACCCGCCGCGGCCAACGCCCCGGTTCGCTTCGACGCGATGGGCGCCAACGCCGGCATTTCGCTAGCAAAATTGAGCATCTTAGCCGCCCTCTTGCTCGCGCTGGCGGCGTGCAGCAATTCGGCAACAAACGGCGGCCAGAGCACCACGTCGGGTTTCACGATCCCCATCGGCGGCACGGTGACCGGCAAAGACGCCAGCAGCACCGGCACAAAGGACGTGAAAGCAGGCACTACGGACGACGGCACGGCGGTGCCCCAAGACGATGCCACCGGGGCGGGTACGGATGACGCCACCACGCCGCAAGACGACGCCGCGCCGGGCACGGACGACGCGGACCAACCGCAAGACGATAGCGAGCAGCCGCAAAACGATGCCGCTGCCGACCCCCCTGCCGTTTGCGCGACGAGCGACGAAGACCAAGACGGCGTTTGCGCGTGCGCCGACCCGCAAAACACCACGGCCGACTGCGACTGCGACGACAACAATCCAAACTTTGCAACGAACTGCCCGGCCTGCGCCACCACACCCGGCATTGCGGGCTGCCTGTGCAAAGGCGGCGCCAAGCCCGTGGGCTGCTACGACGGCGACCCCAACTGGCTGGGCAAGGGCAGCTGCGTCTCGGGCCAGCACTTGTGCCAGGGCGGATTTTGGAGCGTTTGCCAAGGCGAAACCTTCCCCGAGCCCGAAAAGTGCGACGGCAAGGACAATGACTGCGACGGCGAGACCGACGAAGGGGTCAAGTCGACGTGCGGCACCTGCGACTTGACCTGCAATGAGCAGAAGATCGGTGCGGATGGCGCCATCAAGTGGAACCTGAACAGCGAGAATTCGACCGGCCTCGGCCTGACACCACAGGGTGACGTAACGCTCGATACCTCGCAGATCAGCTTGAAGCTTAAGTTTATTTGGCTGTCGAACTCGTCGGAGAATACCGTCAGCAAGGTGGACTGCAAGACCGCCAAAGAGGTCGGGCGCTACAAGGTGTGCAACAACCCGTCGCGCACCTCGGTCGATTTGGATGGCAATGTCTACGCGTCCTGCCGCGGCGATGGGCGAGTGGCCAAGATCATGGCCGAAAAGAAGGATTGCATCGACAAGAACGGCAACGGCGTCATCGACACGGCGACCGACAGCAATGGCGACGGCAACATCCAGCCGAACGAGATGAACCCGGGCGGCGAAGGGGCCGACGAGTGCGTGGCGTACTTGGTGCAACCCTTGGGCCAAGCGTCGTCGTATCCCGGCTCGCGCGGCGCAGCGGTCGACAAGTTCAACAACGTGTATATTGGCTACTGGAACGAGGCAAAGGTCGCGTATTTAGAGAGCAAAACTGGCAACACACTCAAGACGGTCAACTGGCAGTGCCCGACCTACGGGCTGGTGGTCGACCAAAAAGGCTACTTGTGGGGCCAGGGCAACGGCTGCGACGCGCTCATGATGTACAGCCCGACCGACGACAAGTGGTTCAAAGCCTCGTCGTACAGCCAGAACGGCATCAGCGCCTACGGCATCAACGTCGACGGCGCCGGGCGCATCTGGGTCGGCGGCTCGCTCGCGCGCTACAACCCGGCTGACGGTAGCTGGCTCAAGTGCAATATCGGCGGCGCGGGTATCGCCACCACCAACAACAACATGGTGTACATCGCGAAAGACGGCGGCGGCATTGGCAAAGTGGACGGCGAGACCTGCAAAGACCTGGGCACGGTCAACACCGGCGGTTCGCCGCACGGCGTGGCAGTCGACTTCGACGGCTTTGTGTGGGGCGTAAACCTGGGCGGCAACTCGGTCGACAAGATCGATCCGGGCCAGCCCGGGCAGCAAATCGGCGCGCTGGTCACCACCCGGCCCATTGGTCAGTCGCCGTATACCTACTCGGACATGACGGGCTACACGCTGAACTACTTCACCGCGCCCAAAGGCCAGTTTACGACGGTGTTTTTTGGCGGTATCGGCAGCAATCCGGTCACGACGAACGCGCCCAAGCAAGTTTGGCAGAGCCTGAGTGCCGAGGCCGACCTGCCCGAGGGGACCAACCTGCGCATCCGGATGCGCGCGGCCAATAACAGCAACGATCTTGAGCTGGCCAAGTGGTCTGAGCCCGTTGACTTTCCTCCGGAAGTCTTTCCTTACGACCTGAGCAAGGCCGGCATCATTGGCAACCTGCTGCAGGTAGAAGTGCAACTGTTGACCAAAGACAAGAAGCTGACGCCGGCGCTGAAGTCGCTGTCGGCCAAGTCGAAGCTCATGTAGCCGGTTGGGCGGCGGCAAGTTGCGCTGCCCGTTCGTATTCTTACTACCTTGACACCCCGCAAGGGCAGGTTTAGGGTCCGCCGCCCGCAGCGCCGCAAGCTGCGGGACGCACCCGAACCGGAGCCCGGCGCGATGCCCACGCTGCAGACAATTCGCCTGATGCTGCGCCTGGTTGCCATTGCTAGCGTGTGCGTGGCGCTGTTTGCCGGGTCGGCCCATGCCCAGGCGACCCACCCCTCGGCCCACGACGACGATGCTTTCGATGTGATGAACCTACTCAATGAGAAGGGTCTGCACGATATCGAGCACGAAAACTGGAATGCCTACGGCCAGTTTACTTATCTCTCGAGCTGGAAGCTGCCGTTTGCCGCGCCCTATACCAATGCGGGAGGTGCCAACCACTCGCTGTCGCCCAGCTACGAGCGCAGCTTTACGGCCACGGCCACGCTGTTCTTGGGGGCGCGGCTATGGCCTGGCGCCGAGGCGTATGTGGTGCCCGAAGTCATTTCATTACGGGCACTTTCGGGCCTTACGGGCCTGGGCGGCGCGGTGCAGAACTTTGAGCTGCAAAAAACCGGCGGCACGGCGCCCGAGCTGTATCGCTCGCGGGCGTTTGTGCAGCAGACGTTTGAGCTGGGCGGCGTTCTGACGCAGAAAACATCTGATCCCATGCAGTTAGCTAGCACCGTGAGCAGTCGCCGGATTGTGCTGCGGCTCGGCAACTTCTCGGTGCTCGATTTTATGGACCGCAACAGCTTTGCGAGCGACCTGCGGCAACAGTTTTTTAGTCTCGGGTTCTTAACGCATGCGTCGTACGACTTTGCCTCGGACGCCCGCGGATTTTCGTGGGGCGGCGAGGCTGAGATCCTGTGGGATAACTGGGCCTTGCGCTACGCCCGCATCACACCGCCCAAGAATCCGAATGCACTGGCGAACGAGATGCGAATCGACAAGTACTATGGCGAGCAGGTCGAAATTGAGCATAAGCACACGGTTTTGGGCCGCGACGGCGCCGTGCGCGTGCTGGGCTACTGGGACCGCGGTCGGTTTGGCCGATTCGACGAAGCGCTGGCGGCTTTTCGTGGTGATCCCAACAAAAATGCAGCCAATTGCGGCGAGCGCTACAACTACGGCTCGAGCGACGGCAGCGCGCCCGACCTGTGCTTTGTGCGGCGCGACACGTGGAAATACGGCGTGGGCGTCAATATTGAGCAGTACTTAACCAAAGAAATTGGCGTATTTGCCCGCGGCATGGTCAGCGACGGCCACGTAGAGGTGTATGCGTACATGCCGCCCGACAGCTCGCTCTCGTTCGGCGTGTTAGCCAAGGGCGAAGCTTGGGGCCGAGTGCGCGATCTTGCAGGAATTGCCACGGGTTTGGCCTGGATCTCGCGTTCACACGCCGACTATTTGGCCGCGGGCGGGGTCGACGGCTTTATCGGCGATGGCCGCATCACGCCGGCGATGGAGAGCGTGGTCGAGGCGTTCTACAGCTTCCATTTCTTCGACGCGCTGTGGGCATCGGTCGATGTGCAGCACATTAGCCACCCGGCGTTTAACGCCGATCGCGGGCCGGTCGAGATTTTTGGCGCGAGGTTCCATGCGGAATTTTAGCGTCATAGTACTTAGTTGCACCCTGTGCGCCCTGGCCACGAGCAGCCCGGCGCAGGCGGACCCGCAGGGCTTTGCGCTCGAGCGATTGGGCACGGCGGCGCCGGGAGCGGGCTGGCTGCTGCACGACGACTTGAACATGCACGGTGGCTTGGGCGGCGCGTTGGCGTTCACGACCAGCTATGCCCACGACCCGCTACGGCTGCGCAGTGCCGATGGTAGCCAGCAGCTGGCGCTGGTCGAGCAGCAAGCCTTGGTCGAGATTGGGGCTGCGATCACCTGGCAACGACTGCGGTTTTCGCTGCACATGGCCAGTCCGCTGCTGGTGACGGGGCAAGCGGGCACCTTTGCCGGCACTACCTTTGCGCCGGGTCGCCACGCCGAGCATTACCAAAACTGCGGTACGCAGCGCGTGTGCGCCAACCTGGGCTGGAACCCGGATACCATTGCCGATCCGCGGCTTGGCGTGGATGCGCGACTGTACGGCGAGCCCGGTGGCCGGCTGCGGCTGGGGCTAGGGGCCGAGTTGGCGGTGCCGTCGGGTTTGCGCGGCGACTATGTCAGCGACGAGACTTGGCGCGGGCTCGTGCGCCTACAGGCCGCGGGCGATGCGGGGCTGTGGACCTGGGCGGCGCAGGTCGGCGGCCATGTGCGCCCCCTTGACGACAGCGGCATCCCGGGAAGTCCGCGTGGCAGCGAGCTTTTGTTTGGCGCCGCCGCGGGGGCGCGATGGCTAGTCGACCATGGCGAACACGCGGTTGCGGTGGGGCCCGAGCTTCGTGGCCAGACGCCCCTGAAGAGCTTGTTTGCGCAAGGCTATACCGGGGTTGAGGCGCTACTGGGCGCTCGCTTCGAAAGCACCCGCAGCGATGGCAGCAACGTAAGGTATCGCGCTGCACTGGGCTACGGCCTGCGCCCCGAGTTCGGCACCCCCGAGTGGCGCGCAGTGCTAGGGGTCGAGATGTTTGGTCGCAGCCCTGGGCTGGCCAGTCCGGCGGCACAGCGCTAGCACGGCGCGGTCTAAATCCTGAATACACAAAGAATCTGCTTGTAGTCGCGCAATGTTGCAGAAGCGCTTGCGGGCGCGCCGCGGTCCAGGTACCTTGCAAGATGGGTTGGCTCGCCGGTGCGAGCGCCCCTTTATGCGGAGGCAGCAGATGGCACAGAGCTTGGCCAAGACAGGCAACCCCAACCGAGCGCTTCAGCCACGCAGCCTAGCGTGGGCCATGGCGCTGCTGCTAGTAGCCCTCGCGGCGTGCAGCAATAGCGGCACCAGTGGCAGCCAAAGCAGCACGGGCTCCGGCTTTACCATCCCCACCGGCAACGGCACAGTGACCGGCAAAGATGCCACGAGCAGCGGCGCAAAAGACGTGCAGGCCACCGGGCAAGATGCGACTACGCCAGCCGACGATGCCGCTCCGGGCACCGACGATGCCGCAACACCGCAAGACGATATCGAGCCGGGTACGGACGACGCGGCGCAACCCCAAGACGATGCCGAACAACCCCAAGGCGATGCAACGGTGCCGCAAGACGACGCGGCGCCCGATGCAGCGCCGCCATGCGCGACCGGCGACGAAGACCAAGACGGCGTTTGCGCTTGTCTCGACCCCCAAAACACCACCGCCGACTGCGACTGCGACGACAACAATCCAAACTTTGCAACGAACTGCCCCAAGTGCGCCACCACGCCCGGCATCCCCGGCTGCTTGTGCAAAAGCGGCGCCAAGCCCGTGGGCTGCTACGACGGCGACCCGAACTGGGTGGGCAAGGGCAGCTGCATCTCTGGGCAACACCTGTGCCAGGGCGGGTTTTGGTCGGAATGCCTGGGCGAAACCTTCCCCGAGCCCGAGAAATGCGACAGCAAGGACAACGACTGCGACGGCGAGACCGACGAGGGCGTGAAGTCGACCTGCGGCACCTGCGACCTGACCTGCAACGAGCAGAAGATCGGCGGCAGCGGCGCCATCAAGTGGAACCTGAACAGCGAGAATTCGACCGGCCTGGGCCTGACGCCGCAGGGCGACGTGACGCTCGATACCTCGCAGATCAGCTTGAAGCTCAAGTTTTTGTGGGCGTCGAACTCGCCCGACAACACCGTAAGCAAGGTCGACTGCAAGACGGCCAAAGAGGTGGGGCGCTACTCGGTGTGTGTCGACCCGTCGCGCACCTCGGTCGACTTGGACGGCAATGTGTTTGTGGCGTGCCGCGGTGATGCGCGTGTGGCCAAAATCATGGCTGAAACCAAGAATTGCGTCGACAAGAACGGCAACGGCGTCATCGACACGGCCAGCGATCTCAATGGCGACGGCAACGTGCAACCCAACGAAATGGTGAGTAACGACGAGTGCGTGCTGTTCATTGTGCAACCGCTGGGACCCGGCTCGAACAGCGCGATTGCCCGCGGCGCGGCGGTAGACAAATTCAACAATGTCTACATCGGGTTTTGGAACATGGGCAAGGTCGCCTACGTCGACGGCAAGACCGGCGCGACACTAAAGGTCATCGACTGGCAGTGCGGCACATACGGCTTGGTCGTGGACCAAAAGGGCTACTTGTGGGGCCAGGGCTCGGCGTGCGGCAGCTTGATGATGTACAGCCCAACGGATGATAAGTGGATGAAAGCGCTGTCGTACTCGGCGAACGGCCTGGGACCGTACGGCATCAACGTCGACGGCGTGGGCCGCATTTGGCTGGGCGGCTCGCCCGTGTCGCGCTACAACCCGGCCGACGGCAGTGTGCTCAAGTGCAACACCAGCTGTGCCGGACTGGCCACGTCGAACAACGGCATCGTGTTCTTAGCCAAAGACGGCGGCGGCATTGGCAAAATTGACGGCGAGACCTGCCAAGACTTGGGCACTACGCAGGTGGGCGGCCACGCACCGCACGGCGTCGCCATCGACTTTGACGGCTTTGTTTGGGGCGTAAACTGGAGCGGCGGCAACACGGTCGACAAGATTGACCCCGGGCTGCCCAACGCCAAGATCGGCAACGTGGTCGCCACGCGGCAGATCGGCAACAACCCGTACACCTATTCGGACATGACCGGCTACACGCTGAACTACTTCACCGCGCCCAAAGGCCAGTTTACTACGGTGTTTTTTGGCGGCATTGGCAGCAATCCGATCACCACCAACGCGCCCAAGCAGGTGTGGCAAAGCCTAGCGGCCGAAGCCGACCTGCCCGAGGGCACCAGCCTGAGCATTCGCATGCGCGCAGCGAACAACAGCCTCGACCTCGAGGCCGCCAAGTGGTCGGAACCCGTAAGCTTTCCGCCCGAAGTCTTCCCCTACGATCTGAGCAAGGCCGGCATCATTGGCAACTTGCTGCAAGTCGAAGTGCAACTGATAACGAAAGACAAGAAGCTGGCGCCGGTGCTCAAGTCGCTGTCGGCCAAGTCGAAGCTGATGTAGCGATCGGGTTTGATCTTTAGAAACAAGAACATCTAGCCCATCGATTGCGGCGCGCGCCTCGGCTTGAAACGCGCGGGCGCTCGGCGTAACGTGCGGCGTCTTTTGGAGGGTACCGTGGCAGCCAATCTTCTCATTCCCAATCTGGATCCGCGGGCGCTGGCTCGCGAATTGAGCAACAAGCACTTGATCGGTGGACGCCTTGTGGCGCCGGCGAGCGGCAAGGGCTTTGACGTGCGCCACCCCGCGACCATGGAAGTGTTTGCCCAGGCCGCCGAGGGCGATGCCAGCGATGTCGATGCCGCGGTCAAAGTGGCAGCAACTGCGCAGAAAGACTGGGCTAAGTTGCCGGCTCGCCAGCGCGGTCGAATGCTGGCCGAGGCGGCGCGGCTGCTCGAAGCGCACAAAGAAGAGCTGGCGCAGCTAGTCTGCCTAGAAACGGGTAAGGCGATTCGCACCGAGTGCCGCGGCGAGGCGGCGATCCACATTGATACCTATCTGTTTTTTGCTGGGCTGGCGAGCGAACTGAAGGGCGAGACCATCCCGTATTCGCCCGATGTGCTGGCGATGACCGTGCGCGAGCCGCTGGGTGTGGTGGCGGCG
This sequence comes from uncultured Myxococcales bacterium, assembly GCA_903883645.1. Taxonomy (GTDB): domain Bacteria; phylum Myxococcota_A; class UBA9042; order UBA9042; family UBA9042; genus SXRM01. The sequence continues at coordinate 24,428 of CAISBR010000080.1, forward strand.
ATTATCCCGTGGAATGTGCCGATGGGGCTGATGGCGCTGAAAGTGGCGCCGGCGCTGGTGGCGGGCAATGCCGTGGTGGTCAAGTCGGCCGAAGAAGCGCCGTTTTGCACGCTGCGGGCCTGCCAAATCATGAATCAGGTGCTGCCGCCGGGGGTGTTCAACATCCTGAGCGGCATGGGGCCGGAGTGCGGCGGGCCGCTGGCGGCTCATCCGCTGGTCAAGAAAGTGACGTTTACGGGTTCGGTGGCGGCGGGCAAGTCGGTGGCGCTGGCGGCGGCCAAGAAGCTGATTCCGGTTACGCTGGAACTGGGCGGTAAGTCGCCGATGATCGTGCTTGAAGACGCGGACTTGGATAGGGCGGTCGAAGGCGCGGTAGTGTCGATGCGCTTTACCCGCCAGGGCCAGAGCTGCAGCGCGGCGAGCCGGATGCTGGTGCATACCAGCCTGCACGACGAGTTTGTAAAGCGACTGAAAGCCAAGGTGGATCAGTTCGTGATGGGCGACCCCTTTGACGAGGCGACGGACATTGGCTCGATCGTGTCGCCCGGGCAGTACGAAACTGTGCAGAAGTACTTGAAGATTGGCGACGCCACCCCCGGCGCGGTGGGGCATCGCTGCAGCCAAGTGCCCACGGCGCCGCACCTAAAGAACGGCCTGTTTGTGCAGCCGGTGCTGTTTACGGGCCTGCCGCGCGACTCGGCGGTGGTATGCGAAGAGATCTTTGGGCCGGTGACGACGATCCTGCCCTTCGACGACTTTGACGACGCCATCGATATGGCCAACAGCACCGAATACGGCCTGGCGGCTACGATTTGGACCAATGACCTAAAGCGGGCGCTGACGGGGATGCAGCGGCTCGAGGCGGGCTTTGTGCAGGTCAATCAGAACCTGATTGTGCAGGCCCAGCTGAGCTACGGCGGGATCAAGGCGTCGGGCATGGGGCGCGAGGCGTCGCTCGAGTCGATGATCGAGCACTTTACCCATAGCAAGACGATTTTGGTGAACTTGAAGTAGCGGCGGCGTTTCGCCCTACTTCACCTTCAGCAGCTCGGACAGGTTGGGCATCAGCAAGAACTCGACGCGGCGGTTCTTTTGCTTGCCTTCGGGTGTCGCATTCTCGGCCACGGGCTGATAGAAGGCGTAACCGCCCGAAGACAGGGTCTTGCCGTTCACGCCCTCTTTGATAAGAAAGCGCACGACGGTCAGCGCTCGCTCCATCGACAAGCCCCAGTTCTTTTCTTCGTCGCCCTGATCGTCGGTGTGGCCGGCGACCTGGAACAGCCTGTCGGGCATCAGCTTTAGGATGGCCGCCAGCTCGCGCAGCACGCCTGAAGCCTCGTCTTTGAGCTTGGCCTTGCCCGAGTCGAACAGGATGTCGCCCGACAGCGCGATGATGAGGAAGCCGTTGCGCTCTTTGACGTCGAGCTTGCCGGCGGCGCGCATCGACTCGAGGGCTTGGCGCACCTTGTCGATGCTGGCCTTGACTTGCGCCAAGCGGCTTTGGGCGTCGTCGCGCTCGCGGTTGCACTGGGCGAGCAGCTTGCCCTTGTCGCCACCGGCGGCCACACAGGCATCGTATTGCTTTTGCAGTGAGGCCTTTTCGTCAGCGGCTTTGGCGGCAGCGGCGGCGGCGGCATCTTTGGCAGCGGCCTCTTGGGCAGCCTTATCGTCGGCGCACTTCTTTTGCTCGGCGGCAAAAGCTTCGTCGGCGGCCTTCTTATCGGCGGCCATGGTGGCTTTTAAGTCGTTGAGATCTTTATCGTACTTTGACTGCATCACGCAGCCTTGACTAAGGGCGACGGCACCTACAGCGGCACTGAGCGCGAGCATTTGCACAAAACGCATGGTCCTCTCCTGGCGGCGCGGCGGCCTGCCTTGGCTGGCAGGGTAGCACGGCCGCAAAATCTGGCGAAAATCCCCGCGCTGGCCGTGGCGCTTGCGCTGCCCCCCGGTTTTGTCCAGCATCAAGGGATGCGCACCCTGCCCCCGCTGCTGCTTGTTCTGTGCCTGCTCCAGGCGCTGCTGGGCTGTCGCGATGCGCCGGCGTATATCGACCCCAGCCGCTTTGACCAGGCCGCCAAGACCACCGGTGGGCCGCGGCCGCGGCTGTTTGCCCGCAACTTGGCGACGCGCGAGAAGCTGCCCGAAGCGCTGGTGGCCGACGCGCTACAGATGGGTTGGATCTGCCTGGATCTGCCCAAGAAACCGCGGCCGCGGCTGCTACCGATGCGGGGTGACGGCAAGCTGCGGGTGATCGAGCGCGACGACCATGCCGCGTGGCAGGTGCTGGCGGTCGACTTGGCGACGCGCACCGCCACGGTCGAGACTGCCCTGCCCGACTGGCACGCTGAGCCGGTGAGCAACGGCTGGGTGGTGACGAGTGCGAGCGCGCCGACGCTGACGGACGACGATGCGCGGGCCCTGGCGATCGATGTGAGTGCTACCGGCGAGCCGACAACGCTGGGTGGACTGTGGTGGCTGCAGCCGGCGCCGGTGGACCTTGCCCCCACAGCGACGCATGTCGAGAGCTTTGTGACGGATGCCGCGAGTCTTACGGCGTGGTACATCGACGCGCCGGGCGATGGGACCCCGACCCTGTGGCAGGTGGGCCTGGCCGAGGCGCCGACGCCGCTTCTGCTGGGTGAGGCGGAGCACCTGTGGGGCGTGGTCAACGACGGCAAGCTGCTGGTGGTGCGCGGTGCGGGTGAAAATGGCAGCGAGACTCAGCTGTTTGAGCCTGAGTCGCGGCGGCGCTGGCGCGTGGGGCCCGATGCCGTGGTGGTAGTGGTGGCGGCAAACCGCATTTTTCTGCAAGACGTGGAGCAGCAACTGTGGACGATTGGCGAATGGCCGATCGAAGAGGTGCCGCTGCCGGGAGCTCGGCCGGGCGACCGTCTGCTGACTGGCGGTGGCGAGGCGGCGGTGGTACGGCGATTTCCAGGGCCAGTCGAGCAACTTGCGTGGATCGAGGCGACCACACTGCAGTCCGTGGGCTCGCTGGGGCCGGCGCGGTGGGTAGCGGCGACCCCAATGGGTGGCGGAGTGGTGGCCGCGCTGGTGGGGCACGACACCAATGGCAGCGGGCTGTTCGACCCGGCCAGCGACGAGGCCGACGTATGCATCGTGGCGCGGGCGCTGCGGCCGCTGGTGGTGCCCGAGCGAAACATGCCCGCTGGTGCGAACCTAGAGGGGCTACCGGGCGCAACGCTGCATGTGGTGCGGGCCTGGCCCGATGCCCAGAGCGCGCCGACCGACGAACAAGTGCTGCTGGCTACACTGCAGTTGCCCACGGCCGCATCGTTGACGAGCCTGGCGGAACTGGACTTGGACTGCGGTGTCGGTCGCGAGCAGGCCCGCTATGTGCAGGCGATTGCAATGGACTCACGGCAGTGGCGCGACCTGTGTGGCGACAATCGCTCGCCGCGCTGGCTGCCCGACGCGTGGATGCATCCGGGATGGAGCGTGGGCCGCAACCTAGCGCGGCGCGACGAGAACGACGATGGCGAACGGATTGCATCGCGCAGCGGCGAGAACAGCCGGACTAACCGCCAGCCCAGGGCGGCGCGGCAAACGCGGCCACCAGCGCATCGACAAAAAGCCGAACCTTTGTCGAAAGATGGCGACCGTGCGGATAAACGGCCGACAAGTACGAACCAGGCTCACTGAACTCGTCGAAAAGTGTAAGCAGCTCGCCCGAGCGAATCGACGGACCGCACATAAAGTCGGGCGTCACCGCAATGCCCAGGCCCGCTTTGACTGCCGCCAACACCACATCACCGTTATTGCTGCGCAAATCGCCGTGGGTATGCACGGCCAGCGGGCCTTCGGGCAACGCAAACGTCCAGGTCTGGCCCACGGAAGAGTAGGTATATTGCAGGCAATTGTGCTGCGACAGCTCGCTCGGGTGGCTCGGCCGGCCGTGAACATCCAGATACGCTTGCGCCACCACCACATGCAGCCTGATGGGGCACAGCTTGCGCGCAATGAGCGAGCTGTCGCCCAGCCGGCCAATGCGCACGGCGACATCAAAGCCCTCTTCGAGCAGGTCGACGCGGCGGTCCGAAAGGTCGAGATCGATGTTTAACTCTTTGTACTTACCAACAAACTCGGCGATCATCGGCCCTAGATAACGCACACCAAAGCTGAGCGGCCCCGATACCCGCAGGCGACCCCGCGGCTGGGTCTGCAGCTGCGATACCGTGGCCTCGGCGTCTTCGACCTCGGCGGCAATGCGGGCACAGCGCTCATAAAACGCGGCACCTGCGTCGGTCAGGGCCAGTCGCCGGGTAGTGCGCTGCAAAAGTCGAGCGCCTACAGCATCTTCGAGCTGGGCGACCTGCTTGCTCACGGTCGACTTGCTCTGACCCAGGCGGCGAGCGGCCCCCGAGAACGAGTTCTCTTCGACAACCCGAGCAAATACGAGCATGGCATTGACGTCTAAATTCGCGCTCATGACCACCTCGTGGGCAGCGTGCGGCCCGTGGCGGCGGCGATGGTACCGCAATTGCGGCGCGCCGTGAGGGGATTGGCTTGACTGCTGTCGCAAAGGCCCGACCATAGGCAGGTGGGCACCCGCCCGCAGAAGTTGCTTATGCGCAATGTCGTCTTTGTCGCTCCGTTCCCCATGGATGCAACCTTGCGTTTTGCCAGGGGTCTTTCGTCGCTGCAGCGTGTGCGCTTGCTCGGCGTGCTGCAACAGGCGCCGCACACCGACGTCAGCCCCTTTGACGACGTGGAACTCGTGGCCGACGCGCTAAACCCCGACGACATCGCCGAAGCGTGTGAAAACTTGGCCGAAAGGTGGGGCTCCCTGCACCGCGTGACTGGAATCTTGGAACCGCTGCAGGTGCCCCTTGCCGAAGTGCGCGAGCGTTTGGGGATCGAGGGACCCGACGCGGAGACCGCTCGGCGCTTTCGCGACAAGGCGCTCATGAAGGATACGCTGCGGGCGGCCGGAATCCCGTGTGCGCGCCATCGGTTGTGCCACGATCGGCCCCAGGTAGCGGCAGCGGTGAAAGAGCTGGGGCTGCCGGTCGTCTGCAAGCCACCCGAAGGTGCCGGTTGCCGTGGAACATGGCGAATTGACAGCGAGATTGACCTTTCGGAGCTGTTGCGCGCGGTGCAGCCGACGGCGCAATCCCCCCTGCTGGTCGAAGAATTTCTGCAAGGCGACGAGGGCAGCTTTGAGATGGTGGTGATCGGCGGCGAGGTGGTGGCGCGTTCGGTGTCGCGCTACTTGCCCGGGCCGCTCGAAGCGCTGCGTAACCCCTGGATGCAATGGGTATGTTGGCTGCCACGGCGACTGCCCGAGGGGGAGTACGGCGACCTGTTCAAGCTTGGGCCGAAGGTCGTGCAAGTGCTTGGCCTGCGCGACGGCATTGCGCACATGGAGTGGTTCCGTAGGCAAGACGGCACGTTGGCGGTGGGCGAGGTGGCGGCGCGGCCACCCGGCGGGCAACTGAGCCTGATGACCGGCCATGTGCACGGCGCTGACATTTACCGCACCTGGGCGCAGGCGGTGGTCGATGGCGAATTTGATGGTCCGTGGCAGCGACAAGCCTCGGCAGGTACTGCCTTTTTGCGCGGCCAGGGTAGCGGGCGGGTCGCGGCCATCGATGGGCTGCACGAGGCCTACCAAGCCGTGGGCGAGATGGTGATCGAGGCACGCCTGCCGCGCATTGGCCAAGGCAAGAACGACAGCTACGAGGGCGAGGGCTACATCGTTATCGAGCACGAAGATGAAAAGCGGGTACTGGCGGGGCTGAAGGCTATCGTCGAAAATGTGCGAATTCGCTACGCGTAACGCACTTCTGCCTCGGACTGCGCACCTGCAGCGTCGGCAGCGATGAAGCGAGCCACTTGGCCCCACAGCACCTCGAACTGGGGCCGCTTGAAGCCCGAACCACAGGTAATCCAATCGTAATGCGGCGGATCGTGGGTCGGATCGTCAAAGTGGCCGATCAGATCGTGGTGGTCGGCGTGGGCGACATGAATGACCTCGCCCCAGATCTGACTCAGCGTCGGCACAAAACCATCGCTGTGCTGCGACTCGGGCAAAGTGCCAAAACTAGCTGTTAGAGCATGTACTTGGGCGGCATTGGGCAGCGGCAGCCGGTCGTTCGGCATGCGCGAGGTCGCCGCCCACAGGCCCGCGTACAGCGCGTGACTGGCCTGCGAATAGGCTGAAAGCCCAGCAGAAACCGTGGTACCCACCCCAGGCGATCGCGCACGAGCCACTACGCTGCCGTAGCGCACCCCCGGCACATCGCGGTTGTGGGCATTAAACGTACCCATCGCCGCTGGCACCAGCTGCTGAATCAGCGACTGATCCTGATTAACCTCTCGGAAAAACTCGCGAATCTCGCGCTGTCGCTCGGCCGAAAAGTCGCCTAGCAGCTGGTCGTAGACCTGGTCCATCGGGTCGTCGGTCGACACTTGCCGGTCGAGCTTGACCAGCACGCCCGCCATCTGCAGCAGGGCGGATATCGGTAATCGCCCGTAACGCAACGAGTAAATCATCGATAGCGACAGGAGCTTCAGCAAACGGGCGCCCGGCACGGTCATGAAGAACGAGGCGAGCGGCGTGCCGTAATGGGGCGTCGCGACAGTGGTTACGCTGCGAATGCGCTGACCGATGGCCTCGGCCGGCAGCTCGGTGGCCAGCGACGCGCCCGCGACCACCAAATGGCGGCAATCGAGACCGCCCGAGCTGTGGCCCACCAGGTGAATCGGCTCGTCGCCTTCGGGGGTAACCTCAGCAATTTGTTCGAGCAAACGGTGGGCGCGCCGCCGCACCGACGACGTGGGCCAGGTCTTGACGTTGACCACCACCGCGTCGATGCCCTGCCGCGCCAAGGCCGCCAGCAGCAGCTCGCGGACGTGGGCGAAGTACTTGAGATCACCCAGATTGGCAAAGCCAAAAAAGCCGGGAACCAAGAAGACGTAATGCCGCGGACGGGCCATGCAAGACACACTTTGGGGCGACGGTTCGATGCCGCGCCCGAGTTGCAGACTATCGCCCAGGTTCGCCGTTTGGTCCAGCAGATGCAGGTTCGCTGGCGCGGTCGGCGGCCCTTGCCAGTCGTCGCGACGGGTGCAATCCTCGCGCGCATGAACGAGCCCAAGCCCCTTTTTGCCATGTCGCCCGCCCGCCTCGCCCAGGTCCGCGTCATCCTTACGGACATTGACGGCACCATGACGCGCGCCGGCCGCATTCCGCCTGAAGTGGTGGCGATGGCTCCTAAGCTGTTGAAACTAGGTGTAGAAGTGCTGCCTGTCACTGGCCGTTCAGCCGGCGAAGCGCTGGGCCTGGCGCGCTATCTGCCGGGGGTGCGTCGCGCCATTGCCGAGAATGGCGGAGCGCTGGTGGTTCCAGATCAGCCGATCGAGGCGCTGCGGCCCATGGTTGAGCGCGACTCAGCGCATAAGGCCGCGCACGAGCTGGGACATGCCGACCCGTGGACACTGGCGCCCTGCTCGTTTGCGCGGCTGACGGACCAAGCCTGGGAGCGCGGCCACCGCAGCGATGAGCAGCTAGCCCAACTGCGTGAACGTGCGACAGAAATGGGCTGGTCGCTGACCTGGTCGAGCGTGCACATCCACCTAACTGTGGCGCCGCCCGACAAGGGGGCCGCGGCGCTGACGCTGCTTGAACGCGAAGGCATCGACCCGCAACATGCTGCGGCGATAGGTGATTCGACCAACGATGAGGGGCTGTGGGTCAAAGACCGCTTTGGCCTGGCAGTGGGCACGGCCGATGTGCAACGTGTTTGGCCGTTGCTGCGCCATCACCCCGAGTTCATGGTCGCGCCGGCGGCCGACGGCTGGCTGCAGCTGTGCGAAGCCATCGCGCTGGCCCGCAAAGACTAGAATCCCCATGCGTTCTAGGAGTTTATGATGACTAGCGATCGTCCATGGGCCTTGGTAACCGGTGCCTCGTCGGGGCTTGGCGTCGACTTTGCCCGGCAGCTCGCCGAGCGCGGCTGGAATGTAGTGCTGACGGCGCGCCGCCGCGAGCGTATGCAGGCGCTGGCGGTAAGTCTGCGCGACAAGCATAGGGCAGAAGTGGTTATCATCGATGGTGATCTTGGCCAGCAAGCCTTTCGCGATCAGCTCGTGGAGCAGGCGACCAGTGGCCGGCAGCTGACGATGGTGGTCAACAACGCAGGCTTTGGCCAGCAAGGTGGCTTTCTAGATACGGATTACCAGCGCTGGAGCGACATGCTGGCGCTGAATATTGCCGCGCTGACGGACGTGGCGTATCGGCTTGGCCAGCACATGCGCGCACACGGTAAGCCTGCATATCTAATCAATATTTCTAGCATCGGCGCATTTCAACCGGTGCCGCACTTTGCCGTTTACGCTGCGACGAAGTCATATGTGCGCGATTTTTCGGAGGCCTTTGCCATCGAGGTCGCAGGCAGCAGCCTCAGCGTTACCTGTGTCTGCCCGGGCGGCACGCGCACCGAGTTTATGGACACCGCGGGCATGACGCTGACCAAGCTGACCGATGCGTCGCTGCAGTCGAGCGAGTCGGTGGTGCGCGAGGCGCTCGAAACGGCTCTGGCGCGCCGACGCGTCGTCGTGACCGGCTGGATGAACAAGGTGATGACGTTCATGACGAGGTTCGCGCCGCGCTGGCTGGCCGCCAAGCTGGCCGAGCTGGCCATGCGCCCACCGAGTTGAGACCTACGGCGCGATGATGCGGCCGGGCGCGTTGCTGGCTCCATCGGGCGTATGGCAGCTGTTGCAGTCGCCGTTGGTCTGCGGCGTGGTCATCTCGAGCATGTCGCCGGCAGCATTGTAAACCTTGGCCGTGTAGGGCATCACGATCTTGCTACCAAATTTGCTCTGGTAGAAGTTGCCGGCCGAGTTGGTCGTCAGGGTCGTAACCACGCCATTGCTGCCGATGATTTCGACCTTGGTGGCCGTGCTGCCGTAGCACTTGTCGACGGCGTGGAGCGACGGGTACACCGTGCCCGCAACGACAAAGCCGGGCGCCTCGCCGCCGCTTTTATTGTGGCAGGCAATGCAGGCAACGCCGGGCTGCATCAACGCCGAGCCCTGGTTGCCCTTGGTCCACATCTTATTCGAAGGGCATGGCGGGTCGACCGCGACGTCGTCGGCAGCCACATCCGGCGCCGCCGCGTCTGCGGTGCTGGCATCGTCCGTACCGCCCACATCTTGCGCAACCGTGCTATCGAAGCCTGCGCTATCGGTGCTCGCAGCCGCCGTACTCGCCGAGGTTGCAGTTGCGTCACACCCAGCCACGACCAACGTCGCAGCCAACATACCCATCGCAATCACGCGCATCTTCGCTCCACTGCGCCGCATACCCACCCGCGGCGCCATTGGCACCCTAGCGAATGTCGCAGGGGCGGCGCAACCCAAAGAAACATGGCCCACACAAACCTTAACCAAAGAGCCTGCTAGGCAATCTTATGCAGCGAGATCGCAACGGTTTCGCCGCCTACATCGGCATCCACGGCGCCCTCGACGGGGTCCTGCTCAAGCTGCAGTTCCGTCGCAAGCACTTCGTCCATGATGTAGTTCGCGTACTCGCGCACCGCTGCGGCCAGCGTCTCCGAGGTGGTAATCAGCGTGAGCGCAATGCGATCCTCAACCTCGAGTCCGCTGTCTTTGCGCGCATTTTGCACGCGGTTGACCAGCTCGCGCACTAGCCCCTCGCGGCGCAGCGCCTCGTCGAGCTGCGTGTCGAGCGCCACCGTCGCCCGGCCCTCGGTCGCGGCCACCAGGCCCGGTAGGGGCGCAGAACGAAACTCAAAGTCGTCGCGCTCAAGCCGCACCCCGGCCACTTCGACCCCACCTGTCTGCTCGAGCGCGGCTTGCGCCTCGGCGACCTTGGCATTGGTCCACGCCGCAATTTCTCCAGCAATCGCCTTGGTTTGCCCCCCCAGACGCTTGGCTGCCGACTTGAAGTTCAGCTTTGCGGTCCAGCTGACAAGGTTGCTCGCACTCTCGGCCTGCAGGTCTACGCGCTTGACGTTGAGCTCATCCGAAAGAATTTCGAGTAGTTCTAGCTGCCCCTGCAAAAGCAGATAGTGCGGATCGCGGGCGCCATCTTGCATCGCCACCGTCAACGTCCGCAGGGGCTGGCGCACGGCCAGCTTGCACTGCTCGCGCAAATTGCGCCCCAGCTTGACCAAAGTGCGCACCAAGCTCATGCGCTGCTCGAGATCACTGTCGACCACCGCCTGATCCGCCTGGGGGAACGACTCGAGATGGACCGAGCCCTGCTTGCCCGGCCGCCCCGCTTCGAGGCGCTGGTACAGCACTTCGGCCATAAAGGGCAAAATGGGTGCCAAAAGCCGCGAAAACAGGGTTAAAACCTCGTACAGGGTCTCGTATGCGGCCTGCTTGTCGCGCGAGTTGCCCGACTTCCAAAAGCGCCGCCGCGAGCGACGAATGTACCAGTTGGTCAGGTCGTCGATAAAGCCCAACACCCGCGGAATCACATTGTAAAGCCGGTACTCGGCCATCTCGGTATTCACGTCGGCCACCAGGCTCTGCGCCACGCTCAGAATCCAGCGGTCGAGCAGCGCCCGGTCAGCGAGCGGCAGCGGCGTCTCGGGCGGCGTCCAGTTGTCGGCGGCGGCATAGGTCGCAAAGAAGCTGTAAGCATTCCAGAGCGGTAGCACCACTGCCCGCACGACCTCGCGCACGCCCGCCTCGGCAAAGCGCATCGGCTCGGCGCGCACTGCCGGCGAGGTGACCAGGTAGGCCCGCAGCGCATCGGCGCCGTAATTACCCAGCAGCTCCATGGGATCGGGGTAATTCTTCAGACGCTTGCTCATCTTCTGCCCGTCTTCGGCCAGGATGAGCCCGTTGACAATCACGTTGTCGAACGCGGGCTTATCAAACAGTGCCGTCGACAGCACGAGCAGCGTATAAAACCAACCGCGGGTCTGATCTAGGCCTTCGGCGATGAAGGCGGCAGGCAGGTTGCGCTCAACCAACTCCTTATTCTCAAAGGGATAGTGATTCTGCGCATAGGGCATCGAGCCCGACTCGAACCAGCAATCGAGCACCTCGGGCGTGCGCTGCATGGCCTGGCCGCAGTGCTGGCAAGCCCACTCGAGCGAGTCGACGTGGTGCTTGTGCAGGTCGGTAACCGGAACGCCGGCGCGGTCTTGCAGATCGCCCACCGAGCCCACGCACTCTAAGTGACCACAGCCCACACACTGCCAGATCGGCAACGGCGTACCCCAGTAGCGGTTGCGCGAAATAGCCCAATCCCGCGCATCTTTTAGCCAATTGCCAAACCGGCGCTGGCCCACATACTCGGGCACCCAGCGGGTCTGCTCGTTCAGCTCGACCATCCGCTCGCGCAGGGGGCGCGCATCACTACCGGGGGCCGTGCTCTCAACGCGCACAAACCACGTCGAGATCGCCTTGTAGATGAGCGGCGTACCCGAGCGCCAGCAGAAGGGATACTCGTGGTCGATGGTGGCCTGCTTGAACAGGTGACCACGCTCTTTCAGGTCGCGGATCAAGAACTTATCGGCATCCTTGACGTTCAGACCCACGATCTGCCCGCCCGCGATGCCCGCCACGTCGCCGGTAAAGCTACCCTCGGCGTTGACCGGATCGCGCAGCGGCACCTTCCACTGCTGGCACACGCGATGGTCGTCTTCGCCGTAAGCTGGCGCCTGGTGCACGATGCCCGTACCGTCTTCGACCGTCACATAACCATCGGAAACAACGCGATACGCCCCCTCGGCGGCCACGTCGGCAAAGCAGTCGAACAGGGGCTGGTAGCGCAGGCCCACAAGCTCAGCTCCATCCATAGCCCGCAGAACCTGATGCGGTCCAAGCACTTTTTCGGCCAGCGCCTCGGCCATCAAGTAGCGAACGCCATCTTCTGTTCGGCGCGCCTCGACGTAGCGCATGGTCGGCCCGACACACAGCGCCATGTTGGCCGGCAGCGTCCAGGGCGTGGTGGTCCAGGCCAGAATGCGCAGCGGGTCCGGGCTGTTGGCACTGTCATCGAGCACCTTGAAGGCGATCGTGATCGCCGGGTCCTGCACGGTCCGGTAGTCCATGCCCGCTTCAAAGTTCGACAGGGGCGTACCCAGGCGCCACGAATAGGGCATCACCTTGTGGCCGCGGTACAAAAGACCCTTATCCCACAAGGACTTAAACACCCACCACACCGACTCCATGAACGGCAGGTCCATGGTCTTGTAGTCGCGCTCAAAGTCGACCCAGCGGCCCATGCGCTCGACCACCTGCTGCCACAACCCCGTGTAACGCAAGACAATCGACCGACACGCCTCGTTGTAGCGACCCACACCATAGGCCTGCACTTCGCTCGGCGACTTCAGATCCAGGTCTTTCTCGATCTCCATCTCGACCGGCAAGCCATGGCAGTCCCAGCCAAAACGCCGCTCGACCCGCCAGCCGCGCATCGCCCAGTAGCGCGGCACAATGTCTTTGAGGGTGCCGGCGAGCAAGTGGCCGTAATGCGGCGTACCCGTTGCGAAAGGTGGCCCGTCGTAGAACACGAACTCGCCCTTGCCACCGTCGCGCACCTGCTTGGCAAAGGTGTCGTGCTCGCGCCAAAACGTCAGGATATCCTGCTCTAATGCCGCAAAATTAGGGTTACTTTCTGGCTTTGCAAAGGGCTGGGTAGCCATAGCGTGTACTCCCGAGTGCAGAATAGACCCGACTTGTTGCGTTGGGTACTAAAGACGCAGCAGCGACCGGTACTTGCGCCCCGCGTAGGCAATAAAGGCGTGCGGGTCGAGCGGACGGCCCGTGGCGCGGGTGATAAGTTCGTCAGTCAGATACTGGCTGCCCAGCTGGTGGATGTTGGCGCGCAGCCAGGCCAGAAGTGGTTGCAGATTACCGGCTTGCACATCGCCCAGGAGCCCAGGAGTGCGCGCCACTGCGGTCTGAAACAGCTGCGCCGCATACAGCGCGCCCAGCGTGTAACACGGGAAGTAGCCGAACAGCCCCGCCGACCAATGCACATCTTGCAGACAACCCAGCGCGTCGTCAGGTGGGGTAATCCCCAGATAGTGCTGCATTTTCTGATTCCACGCCGCCGGCAGATCGGCCACCGCCAGCGCGCCGCTGATCAGGTCCCGCTCCAGCTCGTAACGCAGAATGACGTGCAATGGGTAGGTCAGCTCGTCGGCCTCGACGCGAATGAAATTGTTGAGGTCTACGTAATTGACGCCGTACACAAAGTCGTCGAAGGGCACCTGCTGCAAGAACGTGTAGTCCTGCTGCAGCGCGGCGTAGCGCGGGCGCCAAAAGTCAGCACTTTGGCCGACTTGCTTCTCCCACAGCAGCGACTGGCTCTCGTGCACGCCCATAGACCGCGCCCGCGACACCGGCTGATTCGCGAGCGCAAGATTGCGCCCCTGCTCGTACAGCGCGTGCCCCGTCTCGTGGATCATCGCCGTAAGACTCTGACACCAGGCGTTTTCGTTGTACCGCGTGGTGATTCGCACGTCGCTCGGACCAGCGCCGCCGCAGAAGGGATGCACGCTGGTGTCGAGCCGGCCGCGCTCGAAGTCGAAACCCATGGTCCTTACGAGCTTTTCGCCTACTTCGCGCTGCTGCGTAGCCGGCACCGGGTGGGTCAAGAAGCCGATGTCGGGCAGGCCCGGCTGACTCTGACGCTGACGAACCTGCGCAAGCAGCGGAATCAAGAAGGCTTTGAGCGGCTCGAACACTTTGTCGAGGCGCGCCATGGTCATGCCCGGCTCAAAATCGTCGATCAGCACGTCGTAAGCGGGCTGGTCGGGCGCAAGAATCGCTGCCTTCTGCCGCGACAGGTCGATCAGCTCTTGCAAGACAGGCGCAAACTGACTGAAGTCCTTGGCTTTACGTGCTTGAACCCAGATTTCGTGACCGGCAACGGTTCGCTCGCCCCAGCGCCGCACCAAGTCGCTCGGCAGCTTGGCCGCTTTGTTGTGCTCGCGCAACGCCTCGCGCACATTGGCGTTTTCGACATCATCCAGCGTCTCGTCGCTCTGCAGCAGCCCCAGCAGCTCGCCCAGGCGCGGCGCACACCAGCGCTCTTGCTGCAGCACACTCAGCGTGGCGACTTGCCGACCGCGCGACTCGATCGCCCCAGCCGGCATCACGATCTCTTGATCCCACTGCAGCAGACCCAGCACTTCTTCAAGCGCCATCAAATCGCCCAGTTGCTGGCTCAGTTCGCGATAGCCGTTCATGAATTCACCTGTGCGTTGCGAACGTGCTCGTCGTGTAGGTCGCGCAGGTAGCGCCACGAGTACAGGCCGCCGTTGTGGCCGTCGCCCCAGGTGAAGCGAATCGCGTAATTGCCCACAGGCGCAACGCTTTTGACTTCGACGCTGGGCGATTTCTTGGGGTTGTTTTGCAGAATTGGCAGGCCGCCGCGCGATTGCCGCACCAGGGTGGTGGGCTCGCCGTGGGTGCCCTTGCAAGTGGCGCATGGGCACTGCTCGCGCAGATAGGCCAGCGAAAACGTCGAAACCTCGGCGTCTTGCCAGGTGATGGCCACCTCGCCCGAGTCGCTCCAGGCGATATTGGCGGGTTGGCTGGCTGCGAACGGGTGGCTGCTCATTCTACCTCGGGCCGGACGAGACGACCGGGGGCGGAATGCTTGCCCTGGCGCGGCCTTTCGTCAAGTGGCCGAGCTAAGTGTGGTGCAGAGTCAACAGGCTGGGCGCGTCGCCCGCAGCTTGGGCTTGCCCAGGGCGACGGCCCGGCGCATGCTCCGAGGACGGGCCGAGTGCCTGGGGTACAGTAGCATGAAACAACGCGCAATCTTGTCTCACATCGCCCTGATGATCGGCGGCGCCACCGGCCTGTTCAGTGCCGCTCCCAGCTGGGCCGACGCCAGCAACTGCGAGTCGATCTCGGACTCGGACGCCCGCAACTACTGCCGCGCCGTCGCGAAAAAAGACAAAAGCTACTGCGAGTCGATCCACGACACGGACCGCCGCAACCAGTGCCGCGCCGAAGCCAGTGGCGACCGCTCGCACTGCGAGTCGATTGGCAACAGCGACCAACGCAATCAGTGCCGCGGCACTGCGGGCGGGCCGAGCGGCGCCTCGAACTGCGAGTCGATCAGCGACAGCGACCAACGCAACCACTGCCGCGCGATCACCAAGAAAGAAAAGAGCTACTGCGAGTCGATTCACGACAGCGACCGCCGCAACTACTGCCGTGCGGTCGCCGGGGGCGGCAAAAGCTACTGCGAGTCGATCGGCAACAGCGACCTGCGCAACCGCTGCCGCGGCGAGGCGCGATGAAGCGCACACTGCTGCGGGTGCTCGCGCTGGCGCTGCTGGCGGGGTGTGAACGGCCGCAGACCGAGGCCGCGCCCGCGCCCGTGCTGCGTACGGCAATAAATACGTCTCAACTGCAGGTTACTACTAGCCAACTTCTGACCAAGCCGCCGCAGCCAAAGCGGGCCACTGCGCCCCTTGCTACGCCGTTGCGGGTGCGCACGGTGCGGCAATTTGCCTGGGGCGAAGGTCCAACGCAGCTCGGCCATGTGCTGGGGGGCGAGCAAAATCCCGAGGCGCCCATGGCCCTAGACATCGACGCCCTGGGGCGCGTAGTCATCTTGGACCAGGTGAATCAACGGCTGCTGCTGACGAGCCGCGATGGCAGCGTGACCCAACTGCCAGCGCCGCGGACGGCCCAGGACTTGCTGGTGACGGGCGAGCACGTTTGGCTGCTAGACCGCTTGGTAGACAAGCAGTTGCAGCGCATCGACCTGACCTCGGGTGCGGTGCTCCAGACGCTGAAACTGCAGGGGATCGAGGAGCCGGGGGCCATTTCGGCACTGTGGGCGCAACACGATGATCTGTATACCGAAGTGGGCCATGTGACCATGCAGCGCTTGGCGAGTCTGCAGGGACTACCCCGCGCGCCGAAGGCAGTCGCAGGGCGGCTTAGCCCAGACGGCAGCTTGGTATTGACGGCGGCGCGCCATCTGCCCGATCGCGTGACGGTGGTGGTACGCAAGGCCGCGGATGCCCCCGATGCCGTGCCGCTGCGGTCGCTCGAGGCCGTGCTGCCGCTGCCCGTGGCGCAGATCGTCGAGCTGGCAACCGATGCAATGGGTAGGATTTGGCTAGTGGCCGATCTGGGCGACGACAAGGTCCAGCGGCGGCAAGTGCTGATGTGGCCAGTTGATTCGAACGATGCCGTGCGCGGCGAACTCGCGGCGTGGCATGGGCCCGAAGAAGCATTTCGGCCGGCGCGCATAGCACCGAATGGCCACCTTTTCGCCCTTGGGCTGTCGAGCGATGGCATGACGCTGCAAGAGGTGGCGCCATGATCAGCAACTACGGACGCCCTTTGCTATTTTGCACACTTTTCATGGCAAGCACCGCGTGGGCCACCCCCGACCCCATGACGCGCGACGCCATCGTCGCCAACAGCAAAAGCGTCGTCGGTTTCAGCTATTGGTGGGGCGGCGCGGCCTGGTTGCCCGGCTCGGCATCGAAGGGCAAGTGCACGCCAACAGCCTCGGGCGGCTGCCCAAGCTGCACGCACTCAGGCTCGTATGGGGCGGATTGCTCAGGCTTTGTCGCAAAAGCGTGGCAGATCGACAAGCCCACCGACCTCGACAAGAATTACCACCCGTACTCGACTTGGCACTTCGACAACTCGACTACCTGGTGGACCAAGCCGGCCAAGGGCGACGCCCAACGCGCAGATGCTTTTAATTACAATACGAACGGCGCAGGCCACGTGTGGATGTTCGACAAGGGCGACCCGTGGGGCAGCGCCTACGCCTGGGAATGCAAGGGCTGCGCATACGGTTGCGTCTACAATTTACGCACTGTTTCATCGTATTACGGCCTAATTCGCCGCAAGCTCATCAGCGACCCACCGGCGTGCAGCAAGCACTGCGAAGGCACGGCGGTGGTCGACGAAAACTGCAACAAGGGCGATTGCGCTGCTTATGCAGCCAGTTGTGTGAGCGACAGCTTGGGCGTGCGCTGCGTTTCGAACTTCTGCCCCGCCAAGGGCACGGCCAGCGTATGCCTACCCGACGCCAAGAACGGCAAAATCGCCACCTGCGACAACGGTAGCCTAAAAGATCCAGGCGACTGCGGCTCTTACGGGGCATGGTGCAGCACGGCGCTGGGCGGCAATGCCAAGTGCGTGTCGGGCTTGTGTGCCAGCAGCGCCGCGGCCAAACCCGTCGCCGGCGACCTGTGCCACAACGGCAAGCGCTATTCGTGCTCAGCGAGCGGCGACATCGCCGAAGCGCCCTGCCCCGCCGACCAACCTTGCCAAACCGCCACTGGCAAAACCGGCCCAGGCAGCGGCAGTTGCGGCCCCAAACCCTGCGACAGCTGCGACGACGGCAATGCCTGCAGCGACGACGGCTGCGACAACGGCGTGTGCGTCCACACTGCAGTCGCGAGCAAGCCGTGCGACGACGGGGACTCCTGCAGCGAAGGCGACACCTGCACGGGGGGCAAGTGTTTGGGATCACCCAAGAACTGCGACGACGGCGTCGCGTGCAGCACCGATAGCTGCAGCGGCGGCACCTGCGGCCACGTGGGCGACGATGTGCTGTGCGACGACGGCAACCCGTGCACCGCCGACCTGTGTAGCAAGTCTGGATGCACACACGGCAATCAAGACGGCGCGTGCGACGACGGCGACGGCTGCACCGTAGGCAGCGGCTGCAAAGACGGCGCGTGCGTCACCGGCTCCGCCGCGCGCTGCGACGACGAAAACACTTGCACCAAAGATAGTTGCCAAGAGGGCGGCTGCCTGCACACTCCGCTCGACGGCACTTGCAGCGACGGCAACGGGTGCACCGAGGGCGACTACTGCGCCCAGGGCCAATGCCTCGCCGGCAAAGACAGAAACTGCGAAGACGGCTTTGTCTGCACCCTCGATCGCTGCATCGACGGAGGCTGCGTTCACCCTGGCGGCACGCCACAAGTACCAGCATGTCAGGGCAACGACGTATGGCTTGCCAGCCCTTGCCCCGGCGAGCCCGGCCAGCTGCGGCAGTGCTTTGGCGGCAGCAAATGCGTTGCAGGCACATGCGCCGGCGGTACCGGGGGCGATGCCGGCAGTGGCGATGGCTTGGGCAGCCTGGGCGATGGCACGGGCAGCTCGCCTGCAAAATCGGTTGTTGCGGCGAGCCCTTCGGGATGCAACGGCGGCCGGGCACTGCACGCGGGCTGGCTCCTGGTCGGCATGGCGAGCCTGGTCGTGGCGCTCCGGCGGCGGCGAGCCTAGCGCGGCGTGACAGTCCAGTGGCGGCGCTGGCGAACGGACCGCTAGTAGACCCTGCGATCTAGCTGTTCTTAATCGGTAATTTGAGTTTGCGATCGCCCTTTGCAGCCGGACCGCGAGCGCGTATCCTACCGCGGCTCGCGCTGGCTGGGCGCACCGAGGCACCGATGGACCTGCAGCTTACCGAAACCCAAGAGATGATTCAGGAAACCGCGCGCTCCTTTGCTGAGAAGGAGCTGATGCCGGCCGCCCACGACACCGACAAGTTGGGGCAGTTCCCCCGCGACAAGGTCAAGAAGCTGTGCAATCTCGGATTTTTCGGCATGGCGGTGCCCGAGGAATTTGGCGGCGCCGGCCTCGACAACCTGAGCTACGCGATCGCCATGGAAGAAATCAGCCGCGGTTGCGCATCCACCGGCGTCATCATGAGCGTAAACAACTCGCTGGTATGCGACCCGATCAGCAAGTTTGGCAACACCGCGCAAAAGAAGAAATTCCTTGGCGAATTGGCACCAGGCAAGGTGCTGGGCTGCTTTGCCCTAAGCGAGCCCGGCTCGGGCAGCGACGCCGCCGGCATGCGCACCACGGCCATCCGCGACGGCGACGTCTATGTGGTCAACGGCACCAAGAACTGGATCACCAACGGCAAAGAAGCGGATATCTGCGTACTTATCGTGCACACCAACCCCGAAGAGCGCCACAAGGGCATCAGCGCACTCGTGGTCGACCGGCGCGAAAGCCCATACGGCATCGGCAAGGTCGAAGACAAGCTGGGCATCAAGGGAAGCTCGACCACCTCGCTCGTTTTCGAGAACTGCCGCGTTCCCGTAGCGAATTTGCTGGGAAAGGAAGGCGACGGCTTTAAGGTCGCGATGTCGACACTCGACGGCGGTCGCATCGGCATCGCCGCGCAGGCACTTGGCATCGCCCGCGCCGCCTTTGAAGAAGCCTTGCTCTATAGCCGCGAGCGCCAGGCATTTGGCAAGTATATCGGCGACTTTGGTGCCATTCAAGAGATGTTGGCCGACATGGCCTGCGACCTCGACGCCGCCCGCCTGCTGATCTGGCGCGCCGCGGTGGCCAAGGATGCCGGCGAGAAGTTCAGCAAGCTCTCGGCGATGGCCAAGCTGTACGCCAGCGAGGCGAGCGCGCGCATCACCCACAAAGCACTGCAAATTCATGGTGGATACGGCTACGTGAAGGAATACAACGCCGAGCGGCACATGCGCGATGCCCGCATTACCGAGATCTACGAAGGCACCAGCGAGATTCAGCGGTTGGTGATTGCGCGCGAAACCCTAATGGAATTTGGCGTTTAGCCCGGGGGTTCGCCATGGATTTTGCACTTTCACAAGCCGATCGCGAAGTGGCCGAATTGGCCAAGCGCTTGGCGCACACCGAGTTGGCTCCGCGCGCCGCGGCGGTCGATGCAGGGCAGTTTCCGCTCGAAGGCCTGAAGATTCTGGCGCAACACGGCCTGATGGGCATCAAGATCTCGAAGGAGTTTGGCGGACTGGGCGCCGGCATGGTGGCGCACGTCGCGGCGATTCGCGAGCTGGCGGCGGTGTGCCCGTCGACCGCGGTGACGCTGGCGGTGACCAATATGGTTGCCGACATGATCGAGAAATTCGGCACGGCTGATCAAAAGCAGCGCTACATTGGGCCGATTGTCGACGGTAGCTACCCGGCCGCGGCGTTTGCCCTGTCTGAAACCGGCGCTGGCTCCGATGCCGCCAGCCTGCGCACGCGGGCCGTAAAGGTCGATGGCGGCTGGCAAATCTCCGGCAGCAAGATGTGGATCACCTCGGGCGACCGCGCCGGCGTGGTGCTGGTGATGGCCAAGACCGACCCCGACAAGGGCGCGCGCGGCATCACGGCCTTTTTGGTCGAGCCCAGCTGGCCCGGCTTTGAGGTCGGCCGACACGAAGAAAAGCTTGGGCTGCGCGGCTCTTCGACCGTGTCGCTCAATTTTAGCGAGATGGTTGTGCCCGACTCGGCCCAGCTGGGCAACTTGGGCCAGGGGTTTGAGATTGCGATGGTAGCCCTAGACGGCGGCCGCTGTGGCATTGGCGCGCAAGCTCTGGGAATGGGCTATGCGGTGCTCGCCGCGACGGCAAAGGCCCTGAACGAGCGAGCGGCGCTCGACAAGCAGCTGGGGCTCGACCAGAACGCCCAGTTTCGCCTAGCCGACATGGCGACCGAGCTCGATGCAGCTTGGCTCCTGGTGGTGCGAGCGGCGTGGCTGCGCGATACGGGCAAGAAAATGACCCGCGAGGCGGCGATGGCCAAGGTTGTGGCGACGGAGGCCGGCGATTCGGCCTGCAAAATCGCCTTGCAGATTCTGGGGGTGGCGGCGCTCGATGCGCGCCATCCGGTGTCGCGGGCGCTGCGCGATGTGCGCGTCAGCCGCATCTACGAGGGTACAAGCGAAATCCAGCGGTTGGTGGTGGCGCGCATTCTGGCGGCCAGCGTCGCTTAGCGATTCAGGGGGTAGGGATGCAAGCGGAAGCACAAGCAAAAAGTATGGCTCGCCGCGGGCGAGTGCTGGTGGGCAAAGTCGGCCTCGATGGCCACGATCGCGGCGCCAAGGTGGTAGCGCGTGCGCTGCGCGATGCCGGTTTCGAAGTGATCTACACGGGTTTGCACCAAACGCCCGAGATGGTGGTCAATACGGCCATCCAAGAAGACGTCGATGTCATCGGCATCTCGATCCTGTCCGGGGCGCACAACACCCTGCTGCCCAGGGTGCTGAGGCTTTTGGCCGAGCGCGATGCCAAAGATATCGCTGTGTTCGTAGGCGGCATCATCCCCGAGCAAGACGCGGTGGTGCTGCGCGAGGCAGGCGTGGCCGAGATCTTTACCCCGGGCGCCTCACTCGACAGCATCGTGGCGCGGGTGCGGGCCATTTTGGCCGAGCGCGGCGTTGAGCTGTTGGGCGCCGAGGCCTAATTAGCGAGGAAAGCCATGCAGTTCAAATCCAGTGACGACGATCGGATGCTGCTCGAAGCGGTGCGTGCGCTGGCCGACGGGGCGGTGCGCGACGCGGCGGCCCAGAGTGACCGCCAGTGTGGCCCGACAAGCAAGATCATCAAGCACTTGGTCGAGTTAGGCGCCTTTGGGCTGCAGGCCGACGATGCGTTGGGCGGTCTTGCGCTGGGCCAAGTGGCTACGGTGGCGACACTGCAGGTGCTGGCGGCCGCAGATGCCGGGCTGGCGCAGGCGCTGGTCCACCACGGCGCTGCGGTAAAACTGATGCAGGTCGGTCAGTTCGATGGCAAGGTGCTGGGCAAGCTGGTTGCCGGGCAAGTGCTGGCATGTCTTGGGCGCGGCGACCTGGGTATGCACCCCGATGCGACGCAAAGTCCTATTCTAGCTCGCGAAAGCCCGCTTGGATGGTTGCTGACTGGTCGCCACGGCTGGCTGCTAGGTGCCGGACTGGCCCACTACGCGGTGCTGCTGGCCGAGACAGAGCATGGACCCCGCTATTTTGCTGTGGATTTGACTCATGCCAGCTGCCAGCGCGGCGAAGTGGCCGAGCAACTGGGGCTGCGCTCGGCGGCCGCGCAAAGCTTACAGCTAGCAGATACTCCAGCGATTTCGCTGCAGGGTGTCGACGACACGGCCCTCGTCGCCAGTTTGCAGGTGCAGACCGCGGCGGTGGCGGCGGGCGTGGCCCAGGCTGCGCTGCGGGCGGCGTGCAAATACGCAAACCAGCGCGAGCAATTTGGCAAACCGATCGCGACCTTGCAGCCGATTCAGTGGCAAGTGGCCGACTCGGCGCTGGCCATCGATGCGGCCGTTTTGCTCGTGCAGCACGCAGCCTGGCAGCTCGATCACGGCGACAAGGGTGCGGCGCAAGCGGCCCGCATGGCCCTGGTCAAGGCGCGCGAGGCGGCGGTGGCGGCCAGCGACAAAGCCATTCAGATCCATGGTGGTTACGGCTATACCAAGGATTTTCCGGTCGAGCGGGCCTACCGCGACGCGATGCTGCTGGGCGTGCTGCACGGGTCGAGTGCGGGGCTGAAGGTGGCGCTGGTGCGGGCGATGGTGGCCTAGATAGCAACGTCGCCGCTACCTTTCAGCCAGCCGACCCAACCAAAACCCCTCGACCGCCTCGTCGACCTGCCCCTGATACGCCACCGCCAACTGCCGCGAAGCCTGAACCAACGCACTACGTCGGGTTGCAGCGTGGACCAAGTCGGCGTTCGCCAGCATATCCGCGGCCTTCTGCCACATAGCGGTGTCAACGGGCAGGGGCAGCGCCGCCAGTTGCTTGGCGCTGAGCTTGAGCGCCGTACCCGCCAGCGCCGTACCCGCGTGCCGCTGCCAAGCCAGAGCTGTGACCGTCGCACAACACAGCACCGCGGCAAGTCGCCACAAGTCCTGAGGATTCTGCGGAAGCACAGCCAGCGTGGGCGTCGTATTCAGCCACTCGCCCCGCACATCCACCGCGGCTTCGATAACCTTACTCTGCGTCGCCACCACCAGCTTGCAGACGCGCCGCCGCTCGGCCCATTTCGCCAGCTTCGGGTTGCCCGCGGCGAGCTTGACTAGGTCGACCGCAGGCCGCTCAAAACGCTGTTTAGCAAAGCGAATCGCACCCTGCCCCCACAGACTTTGCAG
This sequence comes from uncultured Myxococcales bacterium, assembly GCA_903883645.1. Lineage (GTDB taxonomy): Bacteria > Myxococcota_A > UBA9042 > UBA9042 > UBA9042 > SXRM01. The sequence goes on from CAISBR010000080.1 coordinate 47,288, forward strand.
CGGCTCGATGTGGCCCGTCACAATCAGGGGGGCCAAACCCGGCCCCGCGTCGGCCACATCCACGACAAAAGGCTGAATGCCGTAGTACTCGTCGCGAAAATCCGCTGTGACTTGGGCTAGATCGCCCACAACGCCCTGCCCCGCCACCTGCAGCGGGGGCACGCCCAGCGCCGCCGCCAGCAGGGGCGACCAGGCCTCGCCTGCGAGCCGCGTCTGCAGTCGCTTGGCGCCATACAATACAGCAATATCGGCAGGCTCTGCCCCTCCCGCCACAAGCAGCGGCGCACAGACATCGACCGAAGCGCCGCCAAAATCGACCGCCAGCCCCAGCCACAGCGCCTGTAACGGCGCGCGCTCGCTCAGCAAACGCCGCACACCGGCCGCGTCGCGACTGGCCACCAGGCTGAGCGGCTGCACAAGTGCCAAGCGCCCCCCGGGCTGCAACCACGCAAGGCTCCTAGCCAAGAACAGCGCTGAGCTGTCGGTATACGGCCCCACGGCGTCGCCCAGCTGCTGCAGAATCTGCGCATGGGCCTCGCGCGAGCGCACGGTGGCCGCCTTCATCTGCCCAAGAAACGGCGGGTTACCCACAACGACCGCCATGGCCCGCGGCGGCTGTAGCAAGAAGTCGTCTTCGCGCAGGTCAACCGTACCCTGCCCGCCGGCCAACCACCGCAGAGTCGCACCACAGACCGCGAGCGCCGCCGGCTCAATGTCGCAACCGTGCAGGCTCGCGAGCACGTTGTTCCAAGGATTCCGCACATCTAGCCCCTGCCACGCCGCGTGGAGCCGCTGCGCCGCCGCCGCCAGAAACGCTCCCGCGCCACAGCTGGGGTCCAAGATATGTAGGTCCGCCAGTTGCGTCTGTGGCTCAGGGCCGGCAAGTGCCTGATCAATAAGTGGTTGCAGCGCCCAATCGAGCAGCGTCGCCACCAGCTCGGGCGGGGTATAGAAGGCCCCTAAGCGGGTGCGGGCACTGGCATTTTCGCCCGCCTCGGCCAGCTCGAGCCAGGCCTGCAGCAGCGCACTCCAGCGCTCGGGCCCCGGCTGCGACCAAGGCCCTTTCGCCGGCAGCACGCCTCGCAATATGCCAGAATACTTACTACTTTTCGTGTCATGCGCTAGCAACTCGGCCACAAGTGCGCGGTGCCGCTCCGTCGGCGCGACTTGAGGCAGCAGCACCCACACGGTCTGGGCGAGCTTCTGCAACTGCCTACGATCGCTCGCTTTCACTCCGCAGGCTCGTCGGTAAACTCCACATCGGCGCGCGGGTAGCTGGCCGTGCGGCCGCTGCCTAGCTTGACCCGCACCTGCTGCTCGCCGGCAATCAACGCCGTGGCCAGGGCGCTCGCGCGGTCGCCGGTAGGCAGCAGCAAGGGACGGCCCGCCACCGCGTAGTCCAGAGCACAAAACTCAATCAGCTCAGGCCGTTCCTCGTCTCGCGTGCGCAGCCACACTTGGTCAAACTCGCGCTCCGCCACCTTCCACGTCCATTCGCCCACCACATCGTCGCGGCGCCCTGTGACCACAAACGACACGCGCTCTTGCACCTGCAGCGTGGCCACCACATCGTTCCATGCAGCCTGCGCTGCGGTTTCAAGCTCAAGGTGGCTGCGGTGCTCGTACAGCCAAGCCGCAGTCCGCAGCACCAACGAGCGGTCGCGCGGCCCGTCAAGAGCTAGCCAATCCACCAGGTCAGCGAGATGAAAGCGAGTAAAGTCCATACGTTCCTAGGTGTGCGCCAGCGCCTCGACCGGCCGCAGCAGCGACGCGCGCCAAGCCGGATAGACCGCCGCAATCGTCGCCCCGCCGCAGGCCAGTGCCACTACCAGCAGCGACTCGCTCGCCGTCACAAACGGGTGCAAGTGCAGCAAACCGCCGCCCGGCGCAGTAAATTCGATACCCCGCTGGCCCAAAATGCGCACAATCAGCGTGCCACCCGCCAGCCCCGGCAGCGCCGCCGCCGCCGCGATAATGCTCGCCTCAGCCAAGATCAGCAGCACGATCTTCGATCGCCGCATCCCTAAGGCCAGCATCACGCCAATCTCGCGGGTCCGCTCAAGCACGCTCATCAGCATGGTATTGACGATACCCAGCAGCGCCACCACCATCAAAATTGCTGTGATAATACCCAGAACCTGGTTTTGCAAGGCCGTCGCCTCGGCCACCGTGCGCGCCAGCACCTTCCACGTCGAGACCTCGTACTCGGGCCCCAGCATCGCTTGCAGCCGGTCGCGCACACTGTCGACGTCCTCAATCGCACGAACCGCCACGGCCACTTCGGTCGCCTTGCCCTCCATCCGCAGCAGCTCTTGGGCGTGACTCAGCTGCATCACGCCCAGCCGCGTCTCGAGCCCTGGCGAGCCCGGCAGACCGTTCAGCCCCACCACGTGCGTGTCGACCGCGTTCAAGCTGCCGTCGCGGTCATTGCTCAGCACCGCCACGCGGCCCGCGTCGCCCTGGTCGATCTTGGCACCCAGTCGCCGCGCCAATTCCGCAGACAGCACTAGCCGGTCCTTTTCGCTCGGCAGCATGAGCCGCCCACTCGTCAGGCGGTCTTGGCGCAGCGGGCAAACCTCGGCCTCCGCCGCCGGGTCGATCGCCGTCAGCAGCGAAAACGTGGTCTGCTCGCCCATCGACACCATCGCGCCAAAGGCAATGCGCGGCGCCACCGCCTGCACCCCATCGACCGCACGCACCTTGTCGAGAAACACCTTATCGACCGAGAAGTCGAGGTCGAGCGGTGTGCCAATAATCTTCGCCATGTAGCCGGTGCGGTGGATCTGCAGCGCGCCAATCTGCGACGCTACCGCCTCTTGCCGCAGCGCTTGTTGCAGGCCGTTGAGCGTGCCGCGCAGCGACGTGACTGCCAGCACCCCCAGCATGACCGACAGCGCCGCCAGCAGTGCCCGCCGCTTGTTGTGGCCAATGTTGCGCGCCGCGAGCCCAATGAGTCGCACCACCAGCCGCAAGTTCGAGGTCTTCGGGGCGGTGGCAACGGGTTCAGACAAGTGGCACCCTTGTGTCAGGTGATGATTATGGCAGCGTTTTCGAGGCATCCGCGGGCAAAGGCACCGCCGGTAGCAACGGGGCCAAAGCTGCAGCAAAATCTTCGGCATCGGGGCCGACCAGCCGGCGCAGCAGCTTGCCATCTTGACCGAACACATCGATCACCGGCAAGCCCGGCGCGTCAGGCAAGAACTTGCTCCATTGCGCGGGTTCCCACGCTGTGGCATCGACACGGGCGACGGCAATCTGGCTGTGTTCCTTGGCAAATTCTTCGAGCCGCGGCCCCAACTTCATACAAGGTGCACACCACGTCGCCCAGTAGTCGATCAGCGTGATCTTGCCAGGCTCAACCAATGCTGCAATTTCAGGCACTTGTGCAGTCTGACCGATAACCGCAGTCGACGCAGGTGCCGGCGGCACAACCGACTTGCCGCCAAAGCCCAGCGACCCCGACACCGTCACAAAAAATGCTGTATTCTGAACGGCTTGCTGCCCCACCACGTACTCGTAGAGCGGCTGCCGCATGGCCAGCGCTACCGTCGTTCCCTCGATCGGCGTGCTGCTGATACTCGGCGTCAGATAAAGCGAGTTGCCGCCGCCGTTGGGATAGCCGATACGGTTGCCGTCGTCGGGCGACAGGTAGGTGGCGCTGTCGCGGTGCTGCAAGTCGGCGCTGGCCGCCACACTTAAGTACTTGTCGATAATGGTGAACCGCGCGCCCATGCTGCCGCGCATCTCAGCGCCCCAGCCAAAGCCATCCACCGCGTAGCCTAGCGGTTGGCGATACTGGACGTTGCCGTAAACCATCAGGCGTCTCAAGGGACTATACGATGCATCGACGTCGCCAATCAGCCACCACACGCCGCGACCGATCGACACATCGCGGTTTCCCGTGGCATTGGTGTCCGTCTGCCCGGCGATATAGGTCTTCGAAGCTCCTGGCGCGGCTAGGTATTTACCGGTATTGGTCACGACACCAAAGGTCGCACCAAGGCGCGGTCCGCTGCGCAGGTCCAGGGCCTGCGACAGATCTTGCCGCACCCGGATTTCGGCATCCGCCATGCCACTTTCGGTCACGCCGAGCGTATCATTGCGCTGAAATTGCAAGAAGTTGTCGTCGCGCCACAGGCTCACCCAGGGCAGCACCACCGTCAGACCCGTGCCCCACGGCGAGTCGATACCGGCCGTGAGCGTGACCAAATGCATCTTTACCTGCAATTGCAGATAGTTTTGCACGCTACTCGGTGGCCCGGTGTAGGGCACCAACGACGAGCCTTCGCGCAGCGTGTCGATGGTCGAGTAGTAGTACAGCAAGCCAGCTCGCGCCCGCCATTGTCCTTGGCCGCCGCTAGAATCACTCGACAAGTTGAGGGCGTCTCCCACCGGGAGCGACGGATTCGTTCAAGTTGCGCACTGGGCCCAAGCAGACCCAGCGGTTCCCAGAAGCATCGTCGCCACGGCGAACGCAAAGAGGTGGCGCAACATCATCTTTTCCTTAGGCTACTTCATGTACGGCGCTATCGTCGAAGCCATGCCGCCAGCCGGCGCGCCATTGAACTTCTTTAGGATCTTGAAGGTCTTGGCGTCGATAATCATGTTGAGCGGCGTCGAGCCCGCGGTGTTGAGCGGCGACACGCTCTTGTCGAAGTCGACGCCCGTCGCGCCCACGCCGCCCAAGTTCTTGATCCAGGTGCGCGCCAAGTCGAGCTTGGCCGGGGTGTTCTGGGTCTTGCCGTCGAAAATCACCTGGTAGATACCGAGGTTGGGATAGGTCTTGAGCAGCTGCTTGAAGCCCGTGGTCTCTTGCTGGCACGGACCGCACCAGCCCGCCGCCACGTTGAACAAGATGACCTTGAAGTCGCCGCTAGCCGCGTATTCGCTGAATTTGATGCGCTTGGCCGGCTCGGCGCCGCCGTCGGCGAGGGTCAGGATGTTGCCATTGCCATCGGTGTCGGTGTAGCCGACGATCGAGAAGTCCGTAAAGATGTCGTTGGCTTCCATGGTGCCATGCAGCGAGCTTACGCACTTGGGCTGCTTGGGGTCAGACGGCACGCACTGCTTAGCCACGCTGGCGTCGGCCGAGATCTGCTCGCACGAGAAGCCCGCAGCGCAGGTGCTGCCATCGCACGGCGCCGAGCAGAATTGCTCGCCCGAGTAGCTAAAGGTGAGGCACTGACCGCCCTCGCCGCAGCCCCCGGTCGCCGCGCACGACGAGCACAGGCTGCCGTCGCCCTGGCACGAGCCTGCGGTGTGCACACAGGCCATGCCGCCTTCGTCGACCGCGTTGCACATGGCGTAGCGCGGGCAGCCGGTCTTCTTGGTGCAGTCGCGCGAGCAGAACTTGCCGTCGCCCATCGCAATGCAGCGGCCGCCAGCGCCACATTGCGCGTCGTCGGTGCACTGCGAGCAGAAGCTGCGCGGCTGGCAGAACGCATTGCCGGCCAGGCCGCGGCACTGGAAGTCGGCGGGGCAGTCGGTGTCGCTGCCACAGGTGACCGAGCAAATTGCCGAGGCGGAGTTCGAGTCGCCCACGCATTGCACATCGTCGGCGGGGCAGTCGACATCGCCCGCACAGCTGACGCCGATGTTGGGAGAAAAGACTTTGGGGCCGGTGTTATCGCTGTCGGTGGAGCCCGCATCGTTGCCGACCACGCCACCGTTGCCGCCCGTTGCGCCGGTTCCAATCAGAACGTCGTCGGCGGCCTTGGCGGTGGCGGTCTGCGCATTGCAGCCGACCATGGCCAGCGCGATGCAGCTGAGGGCCGCGAAGGTGGCGAAAAGCTGCTTGCCTGCCAAAGAAATCATGTTGTCCTCTCTGTTACTTCGTCGGCTGATGCGGGGACAAGGCCGATAGACCAAGGGTTGTGCGCACTAACGGATGCGCGCAGCGACCCTACAGACTACTGCGGGCGCGCCCGCCAGGCAAACGAATTCTGTGGGTTTCGATCCGCAGCGATGCGCCCCAGTTGCGCAGAGCTGTGCTGCCGGCCTATGCTGGGCGCCCGACGCGAGGAGCCCATGCCGATCAAGACCTTCCACCTGCCCGACCCCAACCGCCAACCGCCCGCAGAGCAACGCCGCCAGCGCGCCTTGATTGGTGGGGCGATCGAGCAGCGCCGCTTGCATGGCACGCCGAGCGATCTAAAGGGCACCTTTGTGCTCGACCCCGTGTATCGCGCTGAACACGAAGGGCAATTGCGCGATTGGTGTGCAACTCAAGACCCAAGGCCGCTGACCATCGAGGTCGGTTTTCAGATGGGTGAGTTTGCCGCCGCGTATGCCGCCCAGCATCCCGAGCGCCGCTACCTGGGCTTTGAAGTCCGCAAAAGCTATTGCGAAACGGCCAGCGAGGCCTTTGAAACCGGCGGTGTCGCCAATGCCCGCGTGGCGCTGGTCGATGCGCGCGAGATGATCCCAAGGGTGCTGCAAATGGGCTCGCTCGACGAGCTGTTCGTGTTCTTCCCCGATCCCTGGTGGAAGCCGCGGCACGTCAAAAAGCGGCTGATTTCTCCGGAGTTTGTTGCGGATGCCGCCCAGTGGTTGCGGCCGGGCGGGCGACTGCTGTTCAAGTCCGATGTGCAAGAATATGCCGACTGGGCGGCGGGGATCTTTAGCGCCGACGGACACTTTGACGTCGAGCGCCTGGCTGACCCGCAGGCAGACATTCCGCTCACCCTGCGCGAGCGCCGTTGCCGCTACCACGGCCGGCCGACCTGGGCCGTCGAGGCCAAGCGCAATCTGAATCCTTAGCAAGAGTTCAGCCCCCCACGCCTTTATGCGGAACTGTGACGAAACCGCAGCAAGACAGTGCGGCGACGGCTTTTCCTCTGACGCAGCGCGTTGCACAATCGGCGCGTTTTGGGCGGCGTTGTAGGGCGCCGGCTGCGGGCGAACAGGAGCATGGCAATGAGCTACGAATACCGTATATGGGCAGGAATCTTGGTCTTGCTGGTGGGTATGGGCCTGTTTGCCCGCACCTTGCTCGGCCGCTTTGGCCTGCTGATGGCCGCCAAGCCCGAGACGCGGTGGGACTTGGTGCAAGCGCGCATCGACAACCTGCTCGAGATCGGTATCGGCCAAAAGAAGATGTTCAAGGACCCGTCGGATCCTGCGTCGGGTTGGCTGCATGCCTTTACGTTCTGGGGCTTTTGCGTGCTGGGCCTGCGCACGACTCAGCTTTTCGTGCAGGCGTTTATCCCCGAGTGGCCGGTGCCGGTGATCGAGGAATTGTACCAACCGATCAAGGACTATACCGCCCTTGTCGTGCTGGTGATGATCCTGGGCTTCTTTGCGCGGCGCCTTATCACCAAGCCCAAGCGCATCAACTACTCGCACGAGGCGCTGCTGATTCTGGGCTTTATCGGCGGCCTGATGGTCACCGAATTCTTGTACGAAGGCGGGCACTTCGGTGGCCTCATCGCCGCGGGTGACGCGCACGCTGCCGAGCATGTGGCCCATGCGCCGCTTGGAGCTGCGATCGCCGCCTGGTTCGCCAAGACGGGCATGAGTCCCAAAGGGCTGCAGCTATTTGGCGAGGTGAACTACTGGATTCACTTAGTGATTGTCGTCACCTTCCTAAATCTGCTGCCGCTGTCGAAGCACTTCCATGTGATCACGTCGCTGCCCAACGTGTTCTTGTCGCGGCTCGAGCCTAAGGGCACGCTCAGCTTTGTCGAGGACATCGAAAAGGCACTCGAAGAAGAACAATCGCTCGGTCTGTCAAAGCCTTCGGACCTGTCGTGGAAGCAGACGCTCGACCTGTTTACCTGCACGGAATGCGGTCGCTGCGAAGTCAATTGCCCCGCGTGGACGACGGGTAAGCCGCTGAATCCCAAGATGTTAATTCTTGATCTGCGCGACTATCTGTACAGCCACCAGAGCCAGATTATTGCGGCGAGCAAGCTGGCGATCTCGGGAGAGGTCAGCGCCGAGGTAGTTGCCCAAGCCGAGGGCCAACTTCCTGAATTGATTGCTACTGTCAACCCCGATGCGATCTGGTCGTGCACCACGTGCCGGTCGTGCAGCGAGCAATGCCCGGTTATGATCGAGCACGTTGACAAGATTTTGGACATTCGCCGCCACCTGACGATGACGCGCAATGAGGCGCCCAAGGAATTGGCGAAGACTTTGGCGAATTTAGAGAGCAAGTCGAACCCATGGGGTATGGCCTCGGGCAAGCGCGCGGACTGGGCCAAAGGCCTTGATATTCCTACGCTCGACGACAATCCGAACCCCGAGTGGCTGTATTTTGTGGGCTGCGCCGGGTCGTTCGATGAGCGGGCGAAGAAGATCACCCTGGCGACGGTGCAAGTGCTGCGGGCGGCCAATGTGTCGTTTGCCATCCTAGGCAAGAAAGAGAAGTGCTCAGGCGATCTTGCGCGGCGTTCGGGCCAAGAGTACCTGTTCCAAGAGCAGGCGCGCGCCAATATCGAGATGTTCAACGCGGGCGGGGTAACCAAGATCTTGACGACTTGCCCGCACTGCTACAACACGATCTTGAACGAATACCCTCAGTTGGGTGGCCGTTACGAAGTGGTGCATCACGCGCAGTTTATCGCCGAGCTGGTCAAAGAGGGCCGATTGACCTTTGACCAGGGCCACGCGCAGCAGCGGATTGTGTTCCACGACTCGTGCTACCTGGGGCGCTACAACGAGATCTACGACGAGCCCCGCAAAGTGCTTGAAGCGGTTGGCAATGTTGAGCTGGTCGAGATGGCGCGCAGCAAGAACCTGGGCATGTGCTGCGGCGCCGGCGGTGCGCGCATGTGGATGGAAGAGAAGATGGGCACGCGGGTCAACAACTTGCGCGTCGAGCAGGCCATGGAAGCGCTGAACGGCGAAGCGGATGACCACGAGGGCGGCCACGACCACCACGGCCATGACCACGGACACGGCGGCTGCAAGACGGTCATCGCCTCGTCATGCCCCTTCTGCATGACCATGCTCAGCGACGGCGTTAAAGCCAAGGACGCGGCTGAATCGATTGATACTAAAGATATTGCTGAAATTGTCGCCGAACGCTTGGCGCCGCCAAAGATCGACACTGCCAAGGCATAACCCCCTGCGGGCTTGACGGATCTGTGAGCCCAGGCGTAGCTTCTGCGCCGCTGAGCCTACATGTGATTCGCTCGGCCAACTTTATAGCGAGGAGGCGCCCCCCGCCTTCTTGAAGAGGCACGCATGTTGGCGAAATTCCGCTCAATTCGTATGTTCCACCTGCTTTTGGCCGCGCTGATGGTGTTGGCTGTCGCTTGCGGCTCCAAGGCGTCGCAGAAGCTGATCGGCAAATGGGGCGTGGACCTCGAGCGCATGGCCGAGATGGAAGAAATCAAGAAGATGCCCGAGGACCAGCGCAAGGCCGCCCTCGAGATGGCGAAAGGCATCATGGGCAGCGTCACGTTCGAGTTCACCAGCGACAAGCTGATCATCGACATGATGGGCCAGAAGAAAGAAGGCAATTACAAGGTTAAGTCGGAAGAAGGTGACAAGGTTGTCATCGAAGGCACCATGGACGGCAAGACCGAGACCCTGGAAGCCGTGTTCAAGGGCGACCTGCTAACCCTGGGTAAAGACAAGCAGACCTTCCCGCTCAAGCGCAAGACTGGCAACGAGCCGGCCGCCCCCGCGCCCAAGGCAGAAGAGAAGAAGGCTGAGGCTCCGGCTGTGGCTCCCACCGCCCCGGTCGCCGCTCCGGCTGCCGCGCCCGCAGCGCCGGCCGCTCCCGCCGCCGAAGACAAGAAAGCAGCCGAGCCCGCGCCCGGAGTTGCTCCCGCCCCGGCCGCTGGTGCCGCCCCGGCCGCTGGTGCCGCGCCGACCGCAGCGCCGGCCGCTGCCGCTCCCGCCCCTAAGTAGGCTCCAGGGCTTGCGAACTCTGCCAATGTGTTGACGTACAGTGCCGCCGACCGGTATTCAGCGAGGCGGGCGGCGTCTGACGCGCAGACTCGCCCAGCCAAGCAATTCTCGCTTTGATACAGGCACTTCTGTGGTCCTTCTCAATCGCATCTATACGCGCACCGGCGACGATGGCAGCACCGGCCTAGTGGGCGGCGAGCGCGTGGGCAAAGACGACTTGCGGATCGAGGCCTACGGAACCGTCGACGAGCTAAATGCCTGCCTAGGCATGGTGCGCGATGCCAACCGGCGCCATCAGCTCGATGCGGCAGCGCGCGAGCAACTTGACGGGCAATTGCTGAATATTCAGCAGCGGTTGTTTGACCTGGGTGCCTCGCTCGCCACCCGGACCGACAGTCGCCGGCCAGGGCAGCCGTGCCCGACCGCGGCCGACATCACCTGGCTCGAGCAGACGCTCGACGGCATGAATGCAGAGCTAGAACCCCTGAATTCATTCGTATTGCCCGGTGGTGGGCCGATTGCGGCCCCGCTGCACTTGGCGCGGACGGTGTGTCGTCGCGGCGAGCGAGCCACGGTTCGACTCGGACGGCACGAAGCCGTAGAAGATGCGGACCTGAAGTACTTGAATCGCCTGAGTGATTGGCTGTTTGTGGCATCGCGTTGGGTGGCCAAGCGTTCGGGCGAGGCAGAGCCGCTGTGGGCGCCGTGGGCTACTAAGCCCAGCATTACCTAGCTTTTTTGACTAATTGGTCAGCAACTGGGTCGCCGCCACTTGGGCGCCCAGCAGGCCGGCGTTTTGGTCGAGCACCACGGCAATCGGAATCTGCTGCAGCAGCCCGACGTAACGCCCCTTGTCGGCGAACTGCTTGCGGAAGTGGTCGCCCGTGAGCAGCGGCAGGATCTTGGGCGCAATGCCGCCACCCAGCAGCACGCCCCCCGTCGCCAGGATCGACAAGGCGAAATTGCCGGCCTGGCGCGCATAGAGGCGCACGAACCACTGCACGGCTTGCTCGCTGGCGGGGCAGCGCTGCTCGACCGCAGCCTTGCCGATCACCGAGCCCGGGTCCGCGTGCGACAGCTCGGCCAGCACCTGGGGATCAGGCTGGCAAGCCTTGCTGGCGACTAGGAAATCAAAGATCCAGCCCAGACCAGGGCCCGACACGAGCCGCTCCCACGACACATGCTGCCCTGCCCCCAGGGCCTCCAGACGCCGCCGTGCATACACAAGTAGGGCCTGGTCCTGGTCGTCATGCGGCGCAAATTCGACATGCCCTCCCTCGGTCGCACCGGGAATGTGGCGCTTACCGTCCCAAAACAGCTGCGCCTGCCCCAACCCTGTGCCCGCGGCGACCACGGCGATCGTCCCCTGGCGCGGCACGCCGGTCTGCAGCACATGGAGCGAGCTCCGCGGCAGGTGTAGAGCGCCCAAGGCTAACGCTTCGAGATCGTTCAGTAAAGCCACGCGTTCAGTGCCAAGCTGCCTGCCAAGTTGAGCGCCTTCGATAAGCCACGGCAGATTGGTTGTAGCCACGCGGCCATCGAGGACGGGCCCCGCGATGCCAAAGGCGGCCGCGTCGATGGTGCGACCACTCAGAAACTGCTGACAAATGGGCGCGAGTCCGTCGAAGTCGCCGCTGCGAAAAACCTGGGTAGACAGCTCGCGCTGCTCGCCTACATCGAACAGCCGCAGCCGAGTCGAGGTTCCGCCGATGTCGCCTGCAAGAATCGTAGTCACGGAGCCTCCTTGGAGCGCGAAGCGTAGCGCGAACTGGCGAGCGGTGGTAGTGGGGGCGCGCCACCCCAGCCAAGGCCAGGACACCCGCCCGCTGCTTGTACAATACGGCGAGGCTGCTGCAAACTTTGGGCAATGGCCCTGGGCCAAGGAGAACGAACATGAGCAGTCCCGAGCACGCCCACAAGCAAGCGCAGAAGCCCCCAATTCACAAGCTGGCCGGGCACAAAGACGCCGCTAAGCCCGCGCAAGCCAAGCAAGAGGCGGCCCAAGAAGCGCGCGATCATCAGGCGGCGGCGCAGACGGCCCACCAGGCGGCGCGCGTGCTCGAAAAGGCCGAGGCCAAGGGCTATGCCGGCCAAAAAGCTGCACTAAAACCCAAGGATAAGCACGCGGCGCGCGAGCTCGGCCCAGTTAGCGACGACAAGAAGAAGATCGGTGTGGCCGAGGCGGTCGAGCGGGCACACGACGAGCACACCGAGGAGCAACACGGCCACGGCGGCGGCAAAAGCGAGCACCCCGTGCACGAGGCCAAGGCGCTGCTGCTCGCCGCGGCGCAACACGCTCATAAGCAAGCGGAAAAGGCCGAGCACCCCGCCAAGCACCCCGACCTGCACGAGGTGATGGCCAAGCACGACGAAAAGAAGGCCGAGAAGCACGGCGCTGACAAGAAAAAGGTCAAAGAAGTCAAGAAAGAGCAGAAGAAGGCGTCGTCGAAGAAGGGCGATAAAGAGCACCACGCGGCCGGCATCGCAGCGGTGGCCAAGGACAAGCAAAAGGGTAAGAAAGACGAGAAGTCGCAAGAGAAGATCAAGGGCAAGCAGGCCAAGAAAGACGGCGGCCACCAAGAGCATGGCCACGGCAGCCCGGCTGAGGCCCTGGCGGCCGAGACGGTCAAGGCGGTCAAAGACAAGCAGGCCGACAAGAAGGGCAAGAAGAAGCCCGTGCACGTCGAGCAGCACGCTGCAGACCACAAGAAGAAAGAGCAGCAGGGCAAGACAGCGCCGAAGCACGCGTAGTCAAGTCGGCTGATCCTTTAGCAGTTATTCTTGTTAGACCGACCGCAGCGCCTCGACCGGCGAGAGACGCGATGCGCGCCAGGCCGGGCCGATCGCGGCGATCAGCGTCACCACCACCACAATCGACAGCGTGACGGCGACGGCGACGAGCGCGACGTGCGGATGCAACGTAACCGGAATTTCGCCACCTGGGGCGCGGACTTGCAAGCCATTGCGTTCGAGGATGTAGGTGGCAAGCAGCCCGACACCGCCGCCCGCGCACGCGCCGAAAAGGCCCAGGAAGGTGGACTCGGCGAGGACCATCCACAGAATCTTTTCGCGGCGGACGCCTAGGGCGAGCATGGTGCCAAACTCGCGAACGCGCTCGTGAACGGACATGACCATGGTGTTGGCGACGCCGGTGAGCAACAGCATCATCAGCACGCCGATGTTGACGCGAAGAACGCTGCGGAACACGCCGAAAATGCTGCGTAATTGTGGCAAAAGGTCGAGCCACGACACCACTTGGTACTGGGGGCCCAGCTGGGTCTGCAGCGTGTGGGCGATTTCGTCGGCGGCCTCAACGTCGTCGATGCCAATGGCATATTCGGTGATCTTGCCGGGAAGATTGAGCAATTCTTGGGCGTAGGCCAGCGGCACGGTGACGGAGCGCTTGTCTTCGAAGGCGGTCGACGGCGCGGCGATGCCGGCCACCCTGAGGTCGAGCATGTTGGGGCGGCCACCTGGGGCGCTGGCTAGAAGCTGAAGCGTGGTGCCGGGTTTACCGTCAAGACCGCTGGCTAGCGCGCTGCCGAGCACGCCCTCGGCGACGCTGGTGGGTACAAGGGGCGCACCGCTGACGTTGCCGAAACGATTGATGCACACAGCGGTTTCGCTCGCGGGCACGATCGCGGCGACGTTGGCTTGGGTCGACTGGCTACCGTTGCCGAGCATGGCCTCGAACGAGAGGCGTGGGCTGACGGCTCGCACACCTTTGATATTCTTCAGTTTTTGCAGCATGGCCGGATCGAAATCCATGGCAAAATTGAGCGCATCTTGATCGGCCTGCAGGTGGCCCTTCTTGTGGACTTGCACGGCGCCGACGCGACCGTCGACCATGACCGAACCGATCATACCCATGATTCCAGCCACTACGCCCTGAGCGAGGATAGCGGCGGCGACGCCAAGCGTGATGCCGGCCAAGGTGACCAGGCTGCGGCGGCGGTTGCGCATGGTGTTGCGCAGGGCGAGAAAGAAGATTTTGCGCATGTAACAGCTCCGGGCGACGGACTGCCGCAGGATCGGTCAAGGGGCGACGGCTTGCAAGGTGGCAGCAAGTGTTGCTTTTTTCGACATGCTGCGATTTTCGACACACATTCAAACGCCGATGGAATCACTTTCATCCTATTTACAGACTGTTATGACCGACGTCGGCTTGGCACGGAGTTTGCTGTATCCAGGACTGAACGTCCGCTTTGCGGCCCTTTTCGCCACGGAGATTGCCATGCGACCGACTTACCTTGCCCTGGGCCTGGCCCTTGCCACCGCGCCGCTCGCCCAGACGGCGCTGGCTTGCGGTGGCTGTTTTTCGCCGCCGGCGCCGACCATCGACCAGACGGTGGTGCAAAATGCCGAGCGCGTGCTGTTCTACCGCGATGCAACGACAAAGAAATCAACGGTTTGGGTCGAGGTGCGCTACAGCGGTCTTGCCCAGGACTTTGGCTGGGTGCTGCCCGTGCCCAAGGTACCCAAGGTAGGCGTGGGCTCGACGGTGGTGTTTGATGCGCTGGACCAGAAACTGCGCGCCCGCTACAACATAGAATACGGCCAGCCCGAGAATTGCCGTGATGCTTGGCAGGGTTGCAACGAGGAACAGTACTACCCGTCGGCGGGCGGTGGCGATTTCGGCGGTGCAGATACCACGACGGCGGGCGATTCGTCCGCAAGTGACGCCGGTGGCCCAGGGGCGCCAAAGGTCGAGGTGCTTGCGCAAGGCACGACGGGCCCGTACGACTACCAGGTGGTGGCCAGCAACGATGCCAACATGCTGTATACATGGCTAAATACCCGCGGATATGCCATTCCGGAGAAGAGCAAGCCGATCATCGACTCCCACATCAAGAAGGGCGACAAGTTCGTGGCGGTGAAGTTGAGCAACGGCCAGGGAATCAAGGCGATTCGGCCGATCACGCTTGAGATGGACGACAGCGAGGCGTGCGTACCGCTGCGGCTGACCAGCATTGCCGCGGCCGAAGACATGCAGGTGGTGGTGACGGTGGCTGGGCCGAATCGGGCGATCGTCAAGAACTACATGGATGTAGAGCCCAATCCGCTGCGACTGAATCTGCTGAGTGGCGGGACGCAGGTGCCGTGCGCGGAGCCCTATTCGGGCTATTGCACTGTGCCGAATAACTTTGACCAGGTCGCGTCGGCGGCGATCGACGAGGCGGCGGGCCGGGCGTTTGTGACCGAGGCGGTGGTGTCGGGCGGTGGCATGGGCCAGCTGTCGCCGCTGCAGTCGCTCAAGGCGAGTCAGTTTACCTACGCGACCAACTTGCTCGACCTTGGGCAGGTTTTGGCAGGCCTGACCGGCGTGCTGCCGATCGACGACGACACGGCCGCGGTGATGGCGCCGCACCTGCCTCTCGACAAGGTGATGCCGGGGGTGAATCCCACGCAGGCATTGGCGAATCTGCGGGCGTGCGCCAACTTTTGGCAGATGGGCCAGAACCAGCCGTGCCAGCTGCCAGGCTACACTGTGCTGCAGGCTAGTACGCTGCTCGCGGCCACGTTTGACCCGCAGCCGCTCGCCGACGATGTGACGACCAACTTAGTGGGGCCGATCGACGACGCGGCCAAGAAGATCGCTGGAAATGCTTGGGTTTCGCGGCTGTCGCTGCGGATTTCGCCCGACGAGATGGACCGCGACCCGGTGTTTGCGTACAACTCGGCGCTGCCCGCCAAGGCGCAGGAACGCAAGGTGAAGGCCAATGTGGTGTGCCTCGACGGCTGGAACAATGGGCCACAGGGCTTTCGGCTGACGCTCGACGGGCTTGGCTCGTGGGTGCTGGGGCAAGACGCGCTGAACACGAAGGACCCGCGTTTTGCGCAGGCGCCGTACGCACTTACCGTGCAACTGCAAGACGAGACGGGGCCGGCGATGACGATCGCCCCGGAACAGGTCGACTTGGTCGACGGCGTGATCAAGGGTGCCCTGCCCGGCCAGCCTAGCTTGCCCAATGACATGGTGCTGAAGACGCCGGTGCCGTGGGCGCCCCCTGCCTCGGATGTGCTGGTAACCAAAGTGGGTGCGTGGCACAAGCCCGGCAGCTGGTGCGAGCCCAAGGCGGGCTGGAGCGACGGGAAGATGGCGCCGGCCGGCGATGTGCCCCAGAGCGATGCAGGGTCGACGAGCGGCCCAGTGCCCGGCGTGGATGCGGTGAGCGGCTGGACCGATGCGGTGTCGCCCCAGGCGACGGTGAGCAAGGCAAGCGGCGCGAGTGAAGGCAGCGGTTGCACGGCTGGTACGCATAGTAACTCGGCTTGGGGCCTGCTGATGTTGGCGGGGCTGGGCCTGTTGGTGCGGCGGCGGCCGAGCCAAGCGCGCTAGTTGCCCGCCAGCACGACCCGGAAGCCCACATGGAACCACGGCCCATTGGGGTCGCCCGGCCCGCGGAAGTACGGCGGATCGCGGTTGGATACGCGGGAGTGGCCGGCAAGTCGCCCCTGCTGCAGGTGGCACCCCGAGCGGCGCATTGCGCAACCACTGCAGCGGGTTCTAAGGCTCCTCGGCCACCAACGCATCAAAGTCGCGGCCGCGCCACTGCTTGATCTTTGCCATGTACGCAGGCGGATTGCCCTGCTGCCACACCTGGTCGAGCACCGAAACATAGTGCACAAGCATAGCAACCAACTGATCTTTAGGGGCAAGCAGCTTCGCGCGTGCCACCTCGTCGCGGGCCGGGTCGCGCCAGCCGCGCCGCAACGCCTGGGCCGCCTGCTGGGCGTGTTGCCACAAGAGCACCATCTTGGTGGGGTGATCGGCCAGGTCCGCAGGCGTCAGGCGGTCATACAGCCCCTGCCACGCGCGATCCTGGGTCTGGCGCAGCTGCACCACATCGTACGGCGCCTCGCGCTCGGCCTTGGGCAGCAGCCGCTGATACAGGGTACCAAAGCGCCAAAGTTCAGGCTCGATGCGGGCTTGCGGGTCTAGCTCGGCATAGATCGGCTGCCGTTCAAGCAGCGCCAGTAGCCCCGGGATGGGCGCCGCCTGGCGCTGCACGGCCTGGACCGCAAGGGGCGCCAACTGCGGGTACTGACCCTGGAACCACGCCGCGTGCCCCTTGCCGCCATCGGTATCGCCGGTGCGAAAACTCAAGTGCACTACGCGCCAATCGGGGCGCCGGCCCTCGGCCAGCCGAAACGCCGTCTCGCTGTATTGCACACCATAGTAGTTTGAAAGAACGAGTGATCCCGGCGCAACGTCGCGGCGCGCTTGACTATCGAGCACTTCGGGCGAGCGCAGCTCACTTGGGTTACTGGCAACATCACCTATAAGTATAGACACTTGTGTTGCGGCCGCCAGCAGCCCCAGCCCGGCCGCCAGCCCCGTCGCCGCCTTGGGTGCCCGCGCCAGCACTGCCCCCAGCTGCGCCACACCCAGCGCCAAAGCCGCAACAGCCATCAGCACATAGCCGTGATCGTCGGCGTTGTGCGTGTCGATCTGCATCAGCGCCTTGGTCAGCAGCCCCAGCAGCAGCGCAGTTGCCAGCACCGCCGCCATGCGCGTCTTGAGCAGCGCCCCCAGGCCCAGGCCCAGCAGCCCCGCAACCGGCAAGACAATCCCGCCAGCATCGGCGATCATCGCCAGCAGAATCATCAGGTTGTCGCTATAGCTAACATGAGCTGCCGACACCGAGCGCTGAAAATGCTTGGCGGTCACGGTATCCCAAAGCCCCGCTAGCGTGGTCGGATCGCCCCAGCGCAGCTCGACCGCGGTTCGCGCCCGCAGCCACAACGCCGCGTAACCCAGCGCCAGCCAAGCACAACCGAGGAGCAGAAGCCCGGCAAAGCGGCGATGTTCGCGCACCACCAGCCGCAGCGCCGGCCACGCCGCCAGCAGGGCCGGAGGCAGGGCAAAAAGGGTTACGTAATGATGATTTAGCGCCCCCATACAAAACGCCGCCGCCGCCGCCGCGATGTGGCCAAACCAAGGCTGCCCGCGCTGCGCCGCGCGACCGGCACGCAACCCCGCAAGCAGCAACCACAAATTACTCGCCAGGGCCAGGGTATAGACCTCGGCCCGCGTCGCCACTTGCCACAGCGAGCCCGAGGTCAGCAGCGTAAGGGTCGCAAGTGCGCTCCACACCTCAGCTTGCCAGCCGGAAACATGGTCGGCCAGCACGGTCCGCGCTAGACGCACCAGCAAAAGCGCCGCAATTCCCGCAAAAAGTGCCGATATTAGCGCGACCCGCAGCGCGTGCGGACCCAGCGGCAGTAGCTCGCACAGCCCCGCCAGCGATAGCCACGCCGGATGGCCGGGCGGATGCACCACCCCTAAAGTCCTTGCGGCTGCTATGAATTCGCCCGAGTCGAGCCACGACCCCGCGGGCGCCGCGTGCAGCGCCGTCGCCGCCATACCCAGCGCAAACGCCGACCACGCCAGCGGATCTTGGTTGAGGGGCCGGTCAGCCATGGGTCTCGAACACGCGCTCGTCGATTGCCGACTGCCCGGGCGACTCTTCGACGCGCACCAAGATGCGGTGAATCACGAGGTTAGGCAGCTTTTGCAACAGTCGTTCTAAAAAATGCTCAAGCAGCCACCCGGCTAGCAGTTCCGACGAGGTATTGGCGATGGCCAACAGCCGCACATCCCGCTCGGGGAACGAGAAGCGGCCGATATGGCCGTCGGGCTCGGCAAATTCGACTTGAACTTGACCATCTTCGACCCTGACCTTGAGCGCCGGATGCTGGGTCGGCAGGAGCGTGCGGTGGTCGAGCGCGTCGCACGCGGCCTTAAAAAGCGGCTTGACCACGATGAAATCGGCCACGAGGTGCCCGGCGTCGAGCACACCGTCGAGCTCGAGCTCTGCGCGGTAGTTGTGGCCGTGCAGCTCTTCGCGTTCGCCGTTGCCAAAGATCAAGAAGTGGGCAGAACCAAAGTTGAAATACTGCTTATCGAGGCGAATACCATGGCGACGCTGCTGCACGACAACCCCACGAGTTAGCGGACGGGCCCGCGGTAAGTGCACGAGGTCGTGCAGGTTTCGCGCACCGTTATGGCGGCTAGGCCCGGCAGATTCGGCGCAATGCGCTGCCACAGCCACAGACACAGCACCTCGGAGGTCGGGTTCTCTAAGCCAGGCAAATCATTTAGATACTGGTGGTCCAGTGCGTCGATGTGCGGCTTGCAGGCGCGCTTGATGTCGCCGTAGTCGACCACCCAACCCGTGTCGGCGCCCAGCTCGCCCTGCACCATCACCTCGACCACGAACGAATGGCCGTGCAGCCGCCCACACTTATGGCCCGCCGGCACGCTGGTCAAGCGGTGCGCCGAGTCGAAACGAAACGATTTGGTCAGTTCAAACATAATCTTCTGATGCTCGCTACGCTGCGGACGTTACGCAGTCCAAGTCAAAAGCAGCCGGTCGGCCACCACTTCGTGCTCAAGGGTCTGGCCCGGCAGCTGAAACCGCCGCAGCATCGATCGCCCCACCGTCACTGCGTGCTCCGTTGCAAACAGCCCGTGCGGAATCGGCACGTCGCACACCCGCTGCCCAGAGCGCTTGCTGCCGTCGATCGACAGGACCACCCGCACGCCACGGCCTTTGGCGCGGTCGATGGCATCGAGGAGCCGCACCAGCGTGAACTTCTGCGCGCCGTACAGGGTCGACTCGCTGTCGCTATAGGGCGGATCGCAGTAGATCAAGTCGCCGGCCGCAGCACCGTCGATCATGGCTTCGAAGTCGCTGTGAACAAAGCGAGTATTCGCCAAGCGCTCGTGCCACGCGGCAGCGCGCCGGGCAAATTCAGCGGGTGCGATCGGCCGGTGGATGCCGCACGGCGTATTCATCGCGCCAATTTTCGAGAACCGAATCACGCCGCCGTAGCACGACCGCGTCAAAAATAGCAGGTCGGCAGCATTGGGCGCACGGTTATAGCGGTCGCGCAACTCTTTGTATACGTTGACTTTTTCGCCATCCATCATAGTCTGCCAGCGCTCGCTGTACCAGGCGACCACCTGCTCGGGTCGCTCTGCCACCGCCGACCAGAGGTCGATAAGCGGCGCCAGCGCATCCGAAGCCACGGCGCGCTGGGGCGCCAAGGTGGCCAGCACGGCCGCAGACCCGATGAAGGGCTCGTAATAGGTGGCAATATTCTTAGGAAACGTCGCCACGATCGCCGCAGCAAAGCGTTGCTTACTGCCGATCCACTTGAGCAACTGGCCCTTGGGCGGCAGGTTTGGCGGGGCCTGCTCCGGCTCAGCAAAGGGCAGCGCATGGCTAGTCGCGGCACCGTCGAGCGGCACCTCAAGGGGTCGCACCACCATCAGCGGTCTCGTCCGTGGTCGTTGCGGCGCAAGGCCTCGTCAAAACCCGGGCCGTTCGGACGCGGCGACGGCTCGCCAGGCTGGGGCACAGGCATCCCCGGATTGGCGCGGCGCTCGGCCTCAGACAGGGGGCGCTGCTGCAAACGGGGGCGTTCATCCGCGCTTGGGCCGCGATCCACCGCGCCAGTCCCGCGCCCCAGGCGATAGCGGTCCAGCGGCGCACCAGGGTCAGCCTGCAGTGGCGGCACATCGGAGTCGGCCGGTCGCGGCGGCTCACGATAGGGCTCAAACGCCGCAGAAGCCTTGCTTAAGCGGTACCGGTCGGGCGCCGGCGTGGCTGGCTCGCGCGTAGCGTGCTGCTCGGCCATGCGCTGCTCGCGGGTCATCGGCGGCAACGGTGGCGGCAATTCGGTGTTCAGCACTGCAGTCAGCGGCACGGCACCATCGACCAATCCACGCAAGTTGGCATAAATATCAGCCGAATCGAGCATCGCCGTGTTCTGATCGTGAAAGCCACGGCGCGCCGGAGGCCGCCCCTCGTCGGGCGCTGGCGCCGTCTGCCGCACTTGCTGCGGATGGATGCGAATGGCCGGCAGTTCGACCGGAATCTGCGTCGCAACCGGCACGACCCGATCGGTCAGGGGGTCGATATCGCTTTGCGCGATGCGCAATTTCTCGAGCTCCGCCAGCGAGCCGATCATGGTGGGCTGCGGCACATCCGCAAGGGGCTCTGGCAGCGGCTCAGGCGGCGGTGGGCGCAGGTCGACCGGCCGCGCCAATTCAGCCGCTGCCGTAGCCGCGTTGGGGCTGTGGGCCGGCCGCACAAAACCACCTGCCACGGGCCGCGAATCCGCCTGCCGGCGTTGAGCCGACATCGCCCCCGGGTCGTGGCGCATCCCGGGCGAGCGGTCCATCGGCTGCGGCGCCCCCTGCGGCACCTTGGGTCGCTCGGGCAGCGCCGCCGCCAACAGCAAACCATGCGCTTCGATAGGCAAAAGGTGCACGCGCACGCCCACCCGCCCAAGCTGCACCACGTCGCCATCGCGCAGGCGGCAGCGCTCGTCGATCGGCCGCCCGTTGACAGACGAACCCTCTTTGCTGCCCAAATCAAAGGCAAACAGCCCACTGTCGCTATAGCACTCGATAATCAGATGCTGGTCCGAGATCGAGGTGTCGTTTAGTACCAGGTCGGCATTGCCGCACCCCAGCACCACCCGGCTGCGCCGATAGACCATGCCGTACTGCACCGCGCCGTCGAGCAAAATCGTAAGACCTACAGCGATTTGCGCGGGCGTGTCGTCGCGGGCATACATGAGCTCGCGGTCGCCGACCAGGATCGTGTCGCCCGAGTACAGCCGATGTAGCCCGCGGACCATCTGGCCGTTCAGCAACACCTTAGCCCCGTCGAACACCTTGAGATGATGGGCACCTTCTCGCGCATACACCAAGCAGGTCTGCGGCCGCACCTGCTGGTTGTCGATCCAGATGTCGTTGCTCTGATCGCGGCCGATCCGCACATCAGCGTTTTCTAAGGCAAACCGCAGCACTCGCCCTTCGTCTTCTACAAAGAGGTAGGCACTTTCAGCGTCGTGGCGGGCAGAGATCAGTTCGATGGCGACACCCCCGGGCAGGCCTGGCTAGCGTACACCACCTGCAGGTGGGCTGGCCAGTTGCTTGATCAGCTTGTCGATCGCGGCGTCGTCGAGCCGACCGTGCAGCGCCTCGCGGTGCCAAACCAAGTGTGCGCCGCTAAGCAACCGCTCGCGGTAGGTCGTGCGCTCGGCCTGGGCCCACTCGGCACACAGCTTGTGGCGAATGGTCTGGGCAATCGGGTCTTCCGTCATCGCCGTGGGCGTATGGGGCAGCCCCACCGACCCCGCCTGCCGCGCTGCCAACACCAGTACATGCGCCGAGTCGTCGCCATCTAGCGGCCCCAGCACTTCGCCCAGCTTAGCGTGCTGCACCGCAGTCTCGATCGCCGGATCGGCCTGACGAAAGTGCGCACCTTCAAAACCCGGCAGGCCGTGCTGCCAAAACGTGTAGCGCACAATCCGCAGCCGCCGCTCGCGCTCTTGCAAGTCGGCCAAGCGCTGCTCGAATAGGGGCAGATAGGCTTGTTTCAGCGGCGTATCTTCGAGCTGCACTGCGGTCGCCTGCGCCGCCTGGCCCAGCGGGGGCAGCTTTTGGTAGTCGGCGCGCAACTGGGTCGCAAGACCGCTCAGCTGCTGACGAATTGCCACACGACACTGCTCCACTTCGGCGATCGGACACCCCTCAGGCTTGTCGCAGCACTGCCCCGCCGCGTCCCACACCGTCCAGGCCGGCGGGTGCTTGTACGTGGCCAGATTCTCCATGTACTTCATACGGATTTCGGTCTCGCCAATCGCACAGCCATGCTCGTCGTTGAATGTGAGCGCCAGCAAACGGTCCGAGGCCTGGGCCGCCGTCTCGGTCGCCGCCGCGAGCGCCCCCACATTCTGCATCTCGCGCAGCACCAGCAGATCGCTCGCCGCCAGCGCCGCCGCGCGCACCCCCGCCTCGGGCTGTCCATGCAAAAACGCTAGTCGCTCAGCCAGTTGCGACCCGCGCAGTGGCAGCGTATCGACCTCAGCGACGATCGGGTCTTGAACCGCCACAGCAGCTACGACCGCGGCCCCTTGGTCAGGCGGCCGGCGACACGCCAGCACGGCCAGAAGCATCAGGGCCAATAGGGGCGCAACTCGCTGCATCTGCATCCGAAATTAGGATTTTGCCATCAGCCGCAGCATGATCGCCTTTTGGATATGCAGACGATTCTCGGCCTGGTCAAAGATGATCGACACCGGGCTATCGCACACTTCGGCGCTCACTTCTTCGCCGCGGTGCGCCGGCAGGCAGTGCATAAACACGCAGCCCGTATTGGCGCGGGCCATCATGCCCGCATCGACCATAAAGCCATGGAAGTCTTTGAGACGCTTCTGTTGCTCGGACTCTTGACCCATCGAGGCCCACACATCGGTGTAGATGCAGTCGGCCCCCATCACGCCCAGGTTCACATCGCCGGTCACCGCGATCCGCGCACCGGTCTGCGCCCCTAAAGCCTGCGCCCGGTCGACGATTTTCGGGTCGGGCCAGTAGCCCAGCGGCGCCACGATGGTCACGTTCATGCCCAGCGCCGCGCCGGTATCCAGCAGCGAGTGCGCCATATTGTTGCCGTCGCCGACATACACCAGAGTTTTGCCTTTAAGAACACCCACATCAAAGGTGCCCTTGGGCGACCACTGCTCGACCAGGGTCTGCGCATCGCACAGGGTCTGGCAGGGGTGCTCCAAGTCCGACAGGCCATTGATCACCGGCACCGTGGCGAATTGCGCAAGCTCTTCAATCACTTCGTGGCCGTACACGCGGGCCATAATGCCCTGGCAGTAGCGGCTGATGACGCGCGATGTATCGGCAATCGTCTCGCCGCGGCCAATCTGGATGTCGGCACTCGACAAGAAAAGCGCGTGGCCGCCCAGCTGATACATACCCACTTCGAACGACACCCGCGTACGCGTCGACTTCTTTTGGAAAATCATCGCCAGCGTCTGGCCGGCCAGCGCGGTGCGGTACTTGCCGGGATTGACCTTGACGTCGTGCGCGAGCTCGAGCGTCTCGGCGATTTGCGCCGGGGTCAGGTCGGTAACAGAACGGAAGTGAGCCAGAGCCATAGCAAACCTCGCTGCCCGGCGCCCAAACGGCCGGGGCGACTGGCGGCGCGGCGCCGCAATGGGTTCAAGAAACGACTAGAAGTTGTGCTTGAGCTCGCCCGTGGCGCGCCCCGAATTCGGCTCGGGCAAGAAGATCCCTGACGGGCGCTGGCCCGGAGGCGGCATGGGCGGCGGCACCTGCTGCGACTCGCGCGGAATCTGCGACTGCAGCACCTGCTGCACGGCTGGGCGGGCGATCGCCGGCACCGGAGCCGAGGTCCGCGCCGGCGCGTTCGACTTGTTGGTCATCTGGCAAGCGCCATCAAAAAACACACCTTTATCGATGTGCAGGGCGGGCGACAGAATGTTACCGCGCAAGCTGGCCGGAGCGTGCAGTTCGACCGCATCGTTGGCCGTGATGTTGCCGGTGACGTTGCCGTACACCGCGATCGAGCCGACGCGAATTTCTGCTTGCACCTCAGCGCCTTCGCCGATGATGAGCGTACCTTCGCTAAAGATCTCGCCGGTAAAGCGGCCGTCGATGTGCACGGTGCCTTCGAAGGTCAGCTTACCTTCGAATTCACTACCTTTTCCCAGCAACGCATTGGGCGTGGAGCTCATGGTCGGTTCCTGTTGTTGGCTATGGGCGCCACGGCGCCTCGGTTTCTAGGGCTTCTTGCAGGTCAGATACCAGGATTTCGCGCCGGACCGCCCAACGGCAACACGGCAAGCGCGGGATTGTATGCCCGTCGGCGGCACGGTGCCACCCAGAAGCGGCATGGCCGCAGCAGACTGCTGCCATTCACCATGGGCAAAGGCTCATTAATAGCATGATATTGCAACACTATCTTACAGTTACCGGGTCTTGGCCGCGCCCAGCAGCTTGGCTTTGGCCAGCCGCAGCTTCCACACATTGACGATCGCCTCGCGCACGATCGACCCCGACATCTTGCTTTGCCCGCGGGTCCGGTCAGGAAAGTGAATCGGCACCTCGCCCACCGAAAATCCGGCCAGGATGCAGCGCCAAGTCATCTCGATCTGAAAGACGTAGCCACCCGACACGATCTCGCCAAGCGGCAGCGCCGCCAGCACCTTGCGGTGAAAGCACTTAAAGCCGCCCGTCAAGTCTTTGAACGGCAAGCCCAAAATCAACTGCGCATAGGTATTGCCGCCCCGCGAGATCAGCCGCCGCCGCCAATCCCAATCGTCGGTGGCACCACCGGGGATATAGCGCGAACCCAGCACCACATCGCAGGTTTTGGCCTTGTCGATGAATTCGGGCAAGTAGCGTGGCGGATGCGAAAAGTCGCAGTCCATCTCGAAGATTAGCTCGTAATCGCGCGCGAGTGCCCAGCGAAAGCCGTCGATGTAAGCCCGCCCAAGCCCTTGTTTTTTCTCGCGATGCAACACATGCAGCCGCGTATTGTTCGCCGCTAGCTCGTCGGCCAACTGGCCCGTGCCATCCGGGCTGTTGTCGTCGATGACCAGGATGTGCACAAACGGCACCTGATCGAACACCGCCGCGACCATCAGCGGCAAGTTCTCGATTTCGTTATAGGTTGGCAGGCAAATGCAGACCTTGGGGTCAGCAGCGGGTGCAGCAGCAGACACGAGAACCTCTTAATAGTGCTCAGAATAGAAGGAGTCGAGCAACCCCTGGTTTTTCTTAGTAATCTCTTTGCGGCGCAGCTTGAGCGACGGCGTCAGATCGCCCTCTTCGACCGTGAAGTCGCGGTGCAAGATCGCGAACTTCTTGATGGTCTCGTAGCTCGCCAGCGTCTTGTTGCGCGCTTCGATTTCGCCGTGGATCAGCTTCCACACCTCGGCGTGCTGGGTCAGGTCGGTGGGCGACTGCGGTGGCAGGCCGCGATCGCGCGCCCAGACCTTGATCGCATCGTCGTCGACCGCGATCAGCACCGACAAGAACTTGCGCCTATCGCCATACACCATGCAATTCGAGATGTAAGGCGAGGCCTTGAGGTGCGATTCTAGGTTCTGCGGCGCCACGTTCTTGCCGCCGGCGGTGATGATCAGGTCTTTTTTGCGGTCGGTGATGCGCAAGTAGCCGCCGTCGTCGATCTCGCCGATGTCGCCGGTATGCAACCAGCCGTCGCCGTCGATGGTCGCGGCAGTTTCGGCGGGGTTGTTTAAGTAGCAGGTCATCAGATTCGCGCCGCGGATCAGCACTTCGCCGTCGCCCGCGATCACGACTTCGACACCGGGGATCGGCTTGCCCACCGTGCCCAAACGGTAGTCGTCGGGGCGGTTGACGGTGGCGGCGGCGCAGTTCTCGGTCATGCCGTAGCCTTCTAAGATCAGAATACCACAGGCATGAAAGAACTCGGCGAGGGCTTTCGACAGCGGCGCACCACCCGAGATAAAGCCCCGCATCCGCCCACCGAGCAACGCGTGAATTTTGGCAAAGACCAGCCGCTGCGCCACTTCGTACTCGAGTTTGAGCAGCCCGGTTGGCTGTTTCCCTTGTTGTTGCAGCACACTGACGCGCTTGCCCACCGCCAGCGCCGCTTGGAACGCACGCTTGCGCAGCGGGCCCTGCGCCTCGACGCCGGCGAGGATCTTGGCATGGATCTTCTCGAAAACACGGGGAACGGCTGGCATCACCGTCGGCGCCGCTTCGGGAAGATCGGTCAGCAGCGTCGCCATCGACTCGGGCAAGCTCATCTGACAGCCCACGCCGATACACACCACGTACACCACCTTGGCGAAGCTGTGGGCCAGGGGCAAGAACAAGAAAAGTGAATCATCGTCGCGCACATCGAGCGATTGCTGGCAGGCATCGGTCTCGAAAATAAACGCGCCCTGCGACAACACCACGCCCTTGGGCCGCCCCGTAGTGCCCGATGTGTACACCACAGTGCAGGCGTCTTGCGCCCTTATCACCTGCCGAACCCGCGGCAGCACATCATCCGGCAAGTCGCGCCCCAGGGCCGCCAAGTCGGTCGCCGGGGCCACCCACGGGTCCGCCGCCGCCGTGACATCGCCCAGCCGCACCAGCGTCCGCCCCAGCGTATCGGGCCGCGGCAGCTGAGCTACATCATCAAGATAGAAGACTTTAATCAGATCGGGCAGCCGTTCTCGGTAGACGGCCAACTTCGCCAGTTGCACCGGGTCTTCGACAAAGGCAAACCGTGCCGTCGAGTCTTCGGCGATCCACTGGGCCTCGCTGTCGACCGCCGATGGATAGATCGGCACCGTGACGCCGCCCGCCATCAGCACTGCCATATCGGCGATCATCCATTCGCGCCGCGTCGTGGCGGCAATCAGCACGCGGTCGCCCTTTTCGAGCCCCGCTGCCAACAGCCCGCGCGCCCAGCTGGCCGACGTCGCGCGCCACTCTGCAAAGGTCGTGTCGTGCCAGCGCCCGCGCACCTTGCAGCGCAAGATCGCGTGATTCGGCTTGTTTTGTACCGAGTGCTCGAAAAGATCCACGACCGTACGGATCGAAGGGTCGAGACCTGTGCGCACCATCGGTCACCTCCTTGGGGCGTGCATTTTCGTCGCCCGGCGCTGCGCTTGCAAGCCCCTGCGCCGCAGTTGCGCCGAGGGCTTTTTCGCCGCTTAGCTTGAACGTCGCCGCCAAGCCGCCTAAACTGCCGTATGGCCAGCATTGACCCCTTGGCCGGACCGCGCTGATGACCCCGTCGCTAAACCCTAATCTTGCCGGCATGCCCCGTATTCCCGGGCGGTTGCGCGCGATTTCGCGTTCGTTCGCGCTGATCGGGGCGGCTGTTATGGTCGCTTGGACGACGGCAAGTTGCTCGGGCACGGACCGCGTCGACGGCATGGGCGGGCTAAACGAGGCCGAGACCGACAAGGTCCTGGCGTATATGTCCGACCAGTTGCAGATCGCGCACCAGATCGCGGCGATGGCGAGCCAAGATAACGCGCTCGATATGTGCTTCGAGATGTGTCACCGCGCCGCCCAGTCGTGCGTTCTTTCGGGCAAAGTTTGTAGTATTGCGGCAAGTCATACCGACAACCAGCCGCTTGCCGGCCGCTGCGACGTAACCCGCGAGCGCTGCCGGTCGTACCGCACCAAGGTGCCGCGGCAATGCACGTGCGACACGGCGGCCGAAGCCGCGCGCTGATCGCGACCACTCGGTACGATTCTTCCCTCTTGCCCGATCGACTATACCCCTTCGCAGCTTTGATCGCGACGACATGGTCGCTGCCTCGATCGCTGCTGGCGCAACGGCCCGATTCCTGGCACACTCTTGCCCCCTGCCCGGCTGGGCTCTCCAGCCCCCGCTCGGGCTTTTCCTGTAATCCCTTGGAGTTCCATGCAGCGCGTCCGCAACATCGGCATCATCGCCCACGTCGACCACGGCAAAACCACCCTGATCGATCAGATTCTTACCCAGTGCGGCGCGATCGGTCGCTCGGGCTTGGCCTACGAGCGCGTCATGGACAGCAACGACCTCGAGCGCGAGCGCGGCATCACGATTCTGGCGAAAAATACCTCAGTTCGCTGGCAAGGCGAGGTGATCAATATCGTCGACACCCCCGGCCACGCCGACTTTGGTGGCGAGGTTGAGCGCATCTTGCGCATGGTCGACTCGGTGCTGCTGCTCGTCGATGCTTGCGAAGGCCCGATGCCGCAAACTCGCTTCGTGCTTAAGAAATCGCTGGCACTCGGCCTGCGGCCCATCGTGGTGATCAACAAGATCGATCGGCCCGATCGGCAGCCCGACAAGGTTCTAGACGCCGTGTTCGATCTGTTCGTCGCCCTAGATGCCAGCGCAGCGCAACTGGATTTTCCGGTGATCTACGCTTCGGGCCGCGCCGGCTTTGCCGCCGAAAATGATGCGGATGTGCTCGACGACGACCCCGAGGTGATGGCCAAGAAGCAAGAGGGCAAGACCCTGGCGCCGCTGATGGACATGATTATGCGCCACGTGGAGCCGTGCGAATTCCAGCTCGACGCCCCCGTGCAGTTTCAGGTCGCAACGCTCGACCGCAACGACTTCTTGGGTCGCATCGCCATCGGCCGCATTTACCGCGGCGTGATCCGCAAGAACGATCGCCTGGTGCAGATGCGCTTAGACGGCACGACCCAGCCGCTGCGAATCACCAAGCTGATGGGCTTCTTGGGCGTGGACCGGATCGACGTCGACGAGGCTAACGCTGGCGATATCATTGCACTCGCCGGTGTAGGCGATGTGACCGTGGGCGAGACGCTGTGCGCCGAAGGCTCGCTCGAGGCCCTGCCGGTGACGCCGATCGACGAGCCGACGCTATCGATGGACTTCATCGTCAACAACTCGCCGTTCGCGGGTAAAGAAGGCAAGTTCGTCACCACGCGCCACATTCGCGAGCGCTTGCACCGCGAGCTTGAGGCGAACGTATCGCTGCGTATCGAAGACACCGATCAGCCTGAGGTGATGAAGGTTTATGGCCGCGGCACGCTGAGCTTGTCGATCTTGATCGAGACGATGCGCCGCGAAGGCTACGAGCTGCAGGTCAGCCAGCCCCGGGTGATCATCAAGCGCGACGCCGAGGGCAAGCGGCTTGAGCCGTACGAAGACGTGGTCTGCGAGTGCGCCGAGCCGTATTCGGGCGCGGTAATCGAGAAATTGTCGCAGCGCGGAGCAGACTTGCGCAACATGTCGGTCGAAGACGACGGCACTGTGCGCATGGAATTCGTGTGCCCCTCGCGCGGCCTGATTGGCTATCGCAGCCAGTACCTGACCGATACCCGCGGCACAGGGGTGATCTACCATACGTTCAGCGAGTTCGGCCCCTGGCGTGGCGACATTCGCCGCCGGCAAAACGGCGCGCTCGTCGTGGTCGAGGCGTGCACCACTACCACTTACGGCATCTACAACCTGCAGGATCGCGGCATCTTTTTGCTCGGTCCGACCACGGATGTGTACGAGGGTCAGGTGGTCGGCATCCACAACCGCGACAACGACTTGGTGATCAACCCGGGCCGCGAGAAGAAGCTGACCAACATTCGCTCGGCGGGTGCGGACGAGAAGCTGCTGCTGACGCCGGCCAAGCGGCTTTCGCTCGAAGAGGCGCTCGAATTCATCGACGACGACGAACTGGTCGAAGTGACGCCGAAGTCGATTCGCCTGCGCAAGAAACACCTGCGCGAGTCGGATCGCCGCCGCTACGATAAGGCGCCTTCGGCCAACAGCTAGCGCAAGCTGCGGATTGCCTAGCCCGGGCGAATCGGGCACGCTGACCGCATGATTTGGCACACCTTGCATACCTTTGTACTGGGCGCGCTGCTGCTGGCGGCGTGTAGTACTGCGACTAGTGGCACGCAAGCTGTTGATACGCACAGCGATTCTGCCCTTGATGTCGCCACAGATGCCGCGACTGGCGATGCGACTGGCGATGCGACTGGCGAGCTACTGGCCGATGCCGCTACGGCTACAGACGTTGACTTTGTTGCCGATACCGCGCTCGATGCCACCGTTGCTGGCGATGAGGGCGACACCGCTCCGGCTGCGGGCGACGCGAGCGCGACCACGAGCGACGGCGGTGCGGAGACGGCGGCCATCGACGATACACAAGCTGTTGACTCTACTGCTGATTCTGAAGTTGATTCTGGCAGTGATGGAGCCGCAGATGGCGCCGCAGATGGTGCCGCAGATGCCGATGCAAGCAAGCCAGATGTCTGCACGGGTGGCCTAGCGGAGTGCCCCAAATCGGCGGACGGCCCCCCTGGTGCGCCACCGGCTTGGGCCGATGCCAGCTGCCTCGCGCCCCTTTCGCCCGACTGGGTCGATGCCGGCCTAAATGCAACCCCAGACCTCACTGTCGCAATCGGGCCGTCCACCGTTGCCAGCACTTGGGCACCGTACGTCGACGGCAGCTGGGCGCCGCTCTACCACGGCACCCAAGGCCTCGTGCACACCGAAGTCGCAATCCGCGTCACCGGCACCGGACTGACTGCACCGCAATATACTGCCTCGGTGATGCGCGTCGGCTACATCGGCTGCAACGCCAAGACCAACATGACGCCCTTTGCCGTCAGCCTAATTCCGCAAGCCGATGGCAGCTACTTCAGCAGCAACGGTGGGATGCTCGCAGTCTGGGACATGGGCATTAACTCATGGAAATACTGCGGACAATGGGCCGAGATCCACGTGACGGTCCGCATCCCTGACGGGCGCTGGGGCGAAGGCAAAGTGCGCTTGCACCTGTGGGATACGGCGCCAACTTGCCCACCTCCTTGACGTTCGCCGCCATGCGCCTACTCTGACTGGGCGACTGCCTGCGGGCAGCGTTGGAGGTTGTATGTCCGATCGCGAACTCTACGGTCGCTACGCAGCGCCGCTGGCTGAGGCCGAAGCTCAGGGCCGTGCTCTGCAATCTGCCCGATTTATCAACGAAATCTACGTGTGGATGGCGGGCGCGCTGGCCCTTTCGGGCGGTGTGGCGTGGACCGTGATGCATAGCGAGGCGCTGCGGCAGACCGCGCTGTCGTGGTTCATGCCGCTCATCGTGGTCGAACTGGTGACGGTGATTGCGCTTTCGGCGGCGATTCGCAAGATGAGCGCGGCGGTGGCGAGCGCCGGCTTCTTGTTTTACGCACTGCTGAACGGTCTGACGTTGGCGCCGATTTTGTTCATGTATACCCAGGCTTCGGTGGCCAACGTCTTCTTTGTGACGGCGGGCTCGTTTGCCGGCCTGGCCGCCTACGGCGCAGTCACCAAGCGCGATCTGACCGGCATGGGCTCGTTCTTCATGATGGGGCTCTGGGCGGTGATCTTGGCCTCGATCGCCAATTTCTTCATGCATTCTAGCGGCTTGTCGTTCGCCGTAACGGTTGTGGGCGCGCTCGTGTTCGCCGGCCTGACCGCCTACGATGTGCAACGCTTTAAGATGATTGGCCATCAGGGCTTTGCGACCCCCGGCGAGCGGCACAAGGCGGCGCTGATTGGTGCGCTGAACCTGTACCTCGATTTTGTCAATCTATTCTTGAACTTGCTGCGCTTGTTCGGCAATCGCCGCTAGATTCGGCGTTACGGGCAGCTGCTGTTCGCCGCCTTGGGCGTGGCCTTGTCGATCGACGCCACGCTAAAGGTGGTCTTGCTAAAGCACCAGTTCGTCGCCACCGCCGCATCTACCGCGTTGGTTTTATTCACATCAAGCTGATAGCTCTGCGCCGGCGTCTGGATGCCAAACACCACGCTGCTGATGCGGCTGGCGGGCGGGCAGGTTGGATCGGGCGTTAAGCACGCAGAATCACCCGAGTTATTGAACGATACACTGTTGGAGCTATAGCCATAGACGTAGTCCGGCGGCGGCGCGCCCTCGCTGGCGGTGATGTCGACGGCGGCTAGCAGGGCGTACTCGCCTGGTTTCATTTGAAAACCGCCGGCCTTGATCAGCTTGATGCAAAACTGTCCGTCGCACAGGTACAGGCCGTTCAAATCGACGGTGTGGGTGGCGACGCTGTACAGCTCGACCCACTCGTTGGCAGCGGTGGCGGGGCGCGCCATCACCTCGGTAATCAGCACTTCGCCGGGCTGTGGCGGGGCGATCACGTCGAGCGTGCATAGGCCGCAGCCGTCGCCCACGACCGCGTTGCCGTCGTCGCATTGCTCGCCCGAATCGACCACCCCGTTGCCGCAGTACGGCGCCGCGACGCATGTGCCCGAGATGCACCACAAGTGGATGCCACAGCTCGACTGGTCGGGCAGGCCGGGATAGCTGCAGCCCTGCCCCTGCGCGCAAGTATTGGTCGTACATGGATTATTGTCGTTGCAGACGCTGGGGGCGCCGCCGATGCACTTGCCCGCGCTGCACGCGTCGCCAGTCGTGCACGGGTCGCCGTCGGAGCAGCTGCCGGTCTTGGCCACGTGCGAGCACGTTCCGCTGCCGTCGCACAGGTCGATGGTGCACGCTTGGCCGTCGTTGCAGTTCTTGAGGACGCCCTTGCAGACCCCAGAGGTACAGATATCATTGTCTGTGCAGGGGTTTTCGTCGGAACAGGCGCCACTGCTGGCCACGTAGACGCAGCCCAACGCGGGGACGCAGCTGTCGCTAGTGCATGGGTTGTTGTCGTCGCACAGCACGGCCACGCCGCCGCCGCAGCTGCCGCCTTGGCAGGTAGAGCCCACAGTGCAGACCGAGCCGTCGTCACACGCTTGCCCCGTATTTTGCGCGACGACGCTGCAGCCACCGGTCTTGGGGTCGCACGTGTTGAGCCCGCAGGCGCTATCTTTGCTGGGGCTACAGACCACTGCGCTGTCGCTCTTGTACTGACAAGTGTAAAAACTTGCGCCCTTATTGCAGTACGCGACGCCAAGGCATGGATTGGCGGTGGCCGCGCACTCCTGGTCGCTGCTGCAGCCGCATGTTGAGGTGGGGCCCACGCACTTGCCGGCCGCGTCGCACAGGTCGCCGCCGGTGCAGGGGTTGCCGTCGTCGCAACTGCCGCCGCCTTTGGGCAAGTGGGTGCAGCCATTCGCCGGGGCGCAGGCATCGCTGGTGCAGCCATTGCCGTCGTCGCAGAGGGTCTTGGCGTCGATGACGCTGCCCGTGCAGGCGCCACTGCTACACGCGTCGCCCTCGGTGCAGGCGTTGCCGTCGTTGCAGGCGCCGGCCAAGGCCACGAACATGCAGACCCCCTTGGCGCCACAACTATCGGCCGTGCAGGGCGAGCCGTCGTCGCAGTTTTTGGCCACCCCCTTGGTGCACATGCCGCCGGCACAGTACTCGCCGGCCGTACAGGGGTCGCCGTCGTTGCATACCCCCTGTACGGACATTCCAACACAACTACCTGTAGTTAAAAAGCACGTGTTCATCATGCACGGACCTAGATCGGGGCAAGCCATCACCGGGCCGGGCAAGCACGCGCCGCTCGCACAGGAGTCGCCCACGGTGCAGTCATTCTTGTCGGCGTCGCACAGCTTACCGTCGGCGGGTGTGTGGATGCAGCCGGTGACGGCGCAACTGTCCGCGGTGCAGGGGTTGTAGTCCTCGCAGCCAGTGGACGACCCGGCGCACGTGCCCTCGACGCAAACGTCCATAACGGTGCACGGATTGCCATCGTCGCACGATAGCCAGCCCTGCGGATTTTTGTAGACACAGCCGGCTTGCGGTTCGCAGTTGTCGGTGGTGCACGGGTTGCCATCGTTGCAGGTCAAGGCGCCCCACCAGACTTTGCAGCCGGCAACTGGGTCGCAAGTATCCGTTGTGCATAGGTCGTTGTCATCGCAGACCGCCGCTGCCGCCCAGCCGCTGCCGTCGCCCGCACAGGCAAACCACGCGCCGTCTTGGCAAGCGCCCGCGCTGCACAGCTTGGCCTTGCACTTGCCGGCCGCCGCGTCGCACACCTCACCCGCGCCGCAGTCGCCGGGCTGCACGCAGTCGACGCACACGCCGCTGCTCTGATTGCACACGCCCGGGCATTCGATGCTCGATTTACAGGGCTTTTGCACCGTGCACACGTTCTCGCTGCAGCTGCCGTTCGGGCAGTCCGCGCTGGTGACGCACGGCACGCAGACCGAGTAAACCAAGTCGCACACCTGGCCGAGCGACTTGCAGTCTTTGTCGGACTTGCACACCGCGGTCGCCGTGCACGCGTGGTCGTGGCACATCGCGCCACTTGGGCAGTCTGCGCTGCTTAGGCAGCCGGTGCAGGCGTGGCTGCTGGGGTCGCAGACATAGGGCGCGGGGCACGGCACGCTGCTGTCGCACGGGATGGCGGGAACGGGTGCGACCTCAGTATCGGCGCTTATTTCGGAGCCAGTGTCGGGGCTGGCATCGGGGGCACTGTCTGGGGCACTGTCTGGGGCACTGTCTGGGGCACTGTCGGCTGCGGCGTCGCTGGCGGTGTCAAGCAAACTATCCGACTCTGCAGTGGTATCGCCCTGCCCGCTCGCGGTGTCGCTGCTGCTCGCGTCGCTGATCGCGCCGTCGCTACTGGTGGCCGTGTCGGTGGTCGCGTCGGTGTTCGACCAGGCACCGGTGGTGGCGGGGCTGGCGCAGGCGGTGGCGACGAGCACTGCCAAACAAAGCGCAGGGGAGCGAACGAACTTTGGCATGGTGGCAGCTAGCTCCGGCGCGCAGACGCGCAAGTTCTTGACCGGCCTAAGGATTGCCAAGTTGGTTCGCTAACGCTACGGGCAGCTGCTGTTCGCCGCCTTGGGCGTGCCCTTGTTTCCCGCCTTGCCATAGCCAAGCTTGCCTGAACACCAACTGCTCGAGTTGGCGGCACCAATCGGAGTCGACTTGTTTACGTCTAACTGGTAACTGTACCCGTTGATTTGGCTCGCGAAGTTGACATACGCCACTTTGCCGGTCGTGCAGGCAGAGTCCGTCGAAATGCACGCCTCGTCGCCGCTATTCGCAAACGCAATACCCGCACCGCCG
Organism: uncultured Myxococcales bacterium; assembly: GCA_903883645.1. GTDB lineage: Bacteria > Myxococcota_A > UBA9042 > UBA9042 > UBA9042 > SXRM01. The sequence goes on from CAISBR010000080.1 coordinate 82,451, forward strand.
CTGTAGCCGTACACGTAATCAGGTGTGGGCGCGCCTTCCATTGTGGCGATGTCCACGGCAGAAACTAGGGCATACTCCCCCGGCTTCACATAAAACCCATTTCCTCTTGCGAACTTAACAAAATACTGCTTATCCCCGAAGTAGAGCCCGTTCAAGTCCACCGTATGGGTTGAAATATTCAGTACCTCGACCCACTCGAAGGACGTATTGGGGGCAAGTGGCGCCGCCATCACCTCGGTAATCAAGATTTCGCCCGACTTGGCCTGCGCCACCGTGTCCAACAAGCAATTCGTGCACCCGTCGTTCGCTACAGCATTGGCATCGTCGCACTGCTCGCCGGCCTGCAAAATGCCGTCGCCGCAGTAGGGCTGCTTGGTACAGCTACCTGAAATGCACCACAAATTCGTGCCGCAGCTGGTCTTGTCGGCAATGTTGGTGTGCAAGCATCCTTGCGTGGGCGTGCAAGTATCCGCCGTGCACGGGTTGTTGTCGTCGCAGTTGGCATCGGGGCCAGGTTTGCAGATGCCGCCCAAGCACTTATCGCCCATCGTGCACACGCTGCCGTCGGCGTCGCAGCTGATGCCGTCGTTGGTGGCGCCAATGTGGACGCAACTCGAGGTCGCTTTGTCACAACTATCCGATGTACAGGGCAAATCGTCCGCACAATTCAGTTGTGGGCCAGCCGTGCACACGCCCGTTTTGCAGACGTCGGGGCTGGTGCAGCCGTTGGCGTCGGCGTCGCAAGGGGCCGAATTGTTTTGATGCAAGCAACCTTGCGCCGGCTCGCAGGCGTCCGATGTACACGGGTTGCCGTCGTCGCACGGCAGCGCGGCACCTGGGGTGCACATGCCGGCCTGGCACGCGTCGCCCACCGTGCAGATGCTGCCGTCGGCATTGCAGGTTTTGCCGTCAGCGAAGGCCTTGGTCACGCATAAGCCCGTGGCCGCAATGCAGGCCGCGTACGCACAGCTCGTGTCTTTCGACGCGTCGCACGCGACCACCGTGGCCGGGTTGGTCTTGCACTGGAAGTTAGCGGGGATGGACTTGTCGCAATAGGGCTTGCCGTTGCACAAGTCCGTGTCGTCTTTGCAGTCGCTGTCGACCTGGCACTGGCAGATCGAGGTGCCCGGCGTGCAGGCGCCCTTGCTGCAGGTGTCGCCGTTGGTGCACGAGTTGCCGTCGTCGCACGCTGCGGCGTTGTTGGTGGCCACGCAGCCCACCTTGGGGTCGCAGGCGTCGTCGGTACACAAGTTGCCGTCGTTGCAAAAGCTTTTGATCTTGCCGATGCACTGGCCGCTGGTGCAGGTGTCGTTGTCGGTGCAGGCGTTGCCATCGTCGCACGGCGACTTCGACGAGGCGTGTTTGCAACCCCCTGTACTGTCACACGTATCGAGCGTGCAGGGGTTGTTGTCGGTACAGTCGACCGGCTGGCCGAGGCACGCGCCGGTGCTGCACGCGTCGCCCTCGGTGCAGGCGTTGCCGTCGCTGCAGCCGGTGGCATCGGGCTGGCCGCTACTCGCGCACTTGCCGGTTTCCTCATTGCAGGCCATGACTTGGCACACCGCCGCTGCCGGGCAGATCTTGGGTTTGCCGGGCAAGCATTGGCCGCCCTCACACACATCGCCTACGCTGCAGGGCGAGCCATCGTCGCACGCCGCGCCGTCGTCGTAGACCGCAGTGCAGCCGCTCGACATGCTGCAACTATCGAAGGTGCAAGGGTTACCGTCGTCGCACTTCTTGGGCAGTCCGGGCAAGCACAGTCCGCCTTGGCACGAGTCGCCCTCGGTGCACGCATTGTTGTCGGCATTGCACGTGCCCACCGTGGCCGTGTGGCTGCACGCGAGCTCGAGCACATTGCACAGGTCGGTGGTGCAGGGGTTGGCGTCGTCGCAGGCTAGATTATCGATTTCGCCATTGCAATCATCATCTTTGCCATTACACACTTCTGGCGATGCCAGCGCGGAACAGGCCGACAAGCCGCTGTCGCCGCACTGCCGCACGCCCGAGCACTGCGACTTGCCGCCGCTGGGCGATGGCGCCGAACACGAGGTGCCCAACTTGCCCGTCTTTGCTGCAAAACTGCACGAGCAATCGGTGGGGCCGCTGTCGCCGGGCGCCGGCAGACACTGCGAGCCGGTCTTGCCACCGGCGCTGGTCACCTCTTGGCAGGTGTAGCCGCTTGGGCAGTCGGCGCTGGCCGAGCAACCGGCGCCGCAAAAATGCCCCAAAGCGCCGCGATCGACGCACAGCGACTTGGCCACGCCCACGCTACCGCAGTCGGCGTCGCTATCGCACGGGTTGCAGAGCACCGGCCACTTGGGGCGGCACAGGTACACGACGTCGATTCCGCTTTCGGGCACGCACACATAGCCGTCGGGGCAGACGGTGGTGCACTCGGTCGTGCAGATGGGGCCAAAGTTGGGCGTGTCGATGCAGTGGCCGCTGTTGCAGTCGGCGCTCGTCTTGCACGCGCAGCCCGGTTCGCCCACACCGTTGCACTGCCACGATTGGGTCGACTCGCTATCGGGATCAAGGTCTTTGCTGCCGTCGCCCTCGGCATCGCTGGCGGTGGCGTCACTGCTGTCGGCGACCGCGACTTCTTCGGCGGCGGCGTCGGTCGCGCCCGCGCCATCGCCAAGGTCTTCGCCACCCAAGTCAAATAGGCTTGCTTGGTCCGCAGTTGCGTCGCCTTTGCCGGCATTCGGCGCCGCAGTGGGGTCTGAGCTACAAGCCGCATTCAGCACAACCAGCAGCGCCGCCAGGGCAAAGGGACAACGGACAACGCGTTTCGACAAGGCCATTGCGACACCGGGCCGCCAAAGAGCGGCCATTCGCCATTGTACGCAACCCACGCCGGCCTTGCTACCCGCGCGAGCACGCGGCGACGCTGTGGCAAAGGCCTTGCAGATTGCGGTGGCCGTGGGTTGCAGTCGCTTGGCGGCAGCGCTACGGTGTGGCTACGCGGCCGACGGCGCGATCAGGGAAGCCGATGAATCAGAACAAAAGTGGGTTGTGGGCGAGCGCAGTGGTGGCGGCGCTGGTGGCTACGGCGGCCACGGTTGCGCCCGCTGCCGCGCAAGTATCCGGCGACGACTTGGGATTCTCGCTGATCAGCAAGGTGCGGATCTCGCAAGGTAAGCCGATGCTGATCTTCCACCCGCAGGTGGCGGTGGCGGCGCTGACCGCGACGTGCAAGCGCTCTGACGGGCAGACGATTGCGATCCCTGTGGGTCCCATTCGCGCCGGCGGCGAGAAACGCGTGGCCGTGCCGCAGGGCAAGGGCGTGTTCAAGTACCAGTGCGTGCTGGCCGGCAAGGCTGGCGGTATCGCGTTCAAAGACTTCGGCCTCGACTTCGAAGTTCTGGTGGGCGAAATCCCCAAGATCAGCATGACGGCCGACGATGTCGACGAGGGTAAACGGCAACTTACTGTAAAGATGAGTGAACCGGCGGGCAAGGTCGAACTCGATATTCTGGGCGACGACGGCGTGCCGATCGACAATGTCGTGCAGAAATTTAGTGGCGAAGCGCCGGGCACGCCGCTGGTGCTGCACTGGACCCAGAAAGATAGTCAGGTGATGGGCCGCTTTGCCCTGCGCACCTACGATCCGGCGGGCTACTACTCGGGGATCGAGTCGGTGACTTTTGTCGATATTCCTCATGAAGACGTGGTGTTCGAGTCCGGCAAGTGGGATGTCCTGGCCAGCGAAGAAAAGAAACTAGAGGCCCCCCTGGCGCGTATCGCCGACGAGCTGAAGAAAGTGCAAGGCGTACTGCAGGTTAACTTGTACATTGGCGGCTATACCGACACGGTGGGCAAGGGCGACGACAACGATGCCCTGTCGCACAAGCGCGCCGTGTCGATCGCCAACTGGTACGCCAAGAAGGGGTTGCAAACGTCGATTATGGCTCAAGGTTTTGGCGAGCGCGTCCTCAAGGTGCCCACGCCCGACAATACCGACGAGATTCACAATCGCCGCGCGTCGTATGTGCTCGCTACCCAGCCGCCCCCGGCGTCGCGCGGCTTTCCAACGCGCAACTGGCACCGCGTCAAGTGAGCCAACGCCTGCCCACCATTGACAGCATTCGTGTTACAGATCAGGCAATTACACCAGATCTAGCGCTGCAGATTGCCCGGCAGCCGGCGACGCGAGTTCTGCTTGCCGAGACGGCCCTGCCGGGTGCGCTGGGTCGCGCGATCGGGCACCTGCAGCAGGCCGGTGTGGGCGGCGAGCGCTGGGTGGTGCAGACGCGGCGCACAGGTGAGCGGCTGGCGGTGCTCGCGCAAGTGGGTGTTCAGCATGTGGAATGGACGGTGTCGGCGCCCGTGCCGAGCCACCCAGGATTTGCCGCCCTGCGCGAAGCGCTGGATGCCGCGGCGGCTCTGCCCGTAACGGTCAGTCTGCGGTGGCCCGTGACGGGTAGTAACTGCCGACAGCTAGAAGAGTTAATCTATTGGTGGCAGCAACCCCACCCGGCTCTGCGCGCGATTGTGCTAGAGCCCGAGCTGGCTAGCGACCCGCCACTGCTCAGCGAGGTTGAGACGGCGTGGCCGCAATTGCCCAGTAGCGATGCCCCTTTGCTGGTTCGGTCGCAGCGCTGGCCCGCTTGTCTGCACGCGCCGGCCCACGCCATGGAACCCGCGTCGCAGCGGCAACTGGCTGCCGATGCCCCGCAAGTACTTGAGGTGTGTACACAGTGCAGCCTACAGGCCTTGAAAGCATGTGCCGGCATGCCCAAGGCGCTGGCGAACGTGTTGCCGCACGGTTGGCCGGGCCTGCGCGATCACCGCGACCAACCCAGCCAGCATACGCCACAGCAACGGGGCGGTTCGGTCCATTTTTCGCCCGATTGTGCCGAGGTGCGCGGCTTGCGGGCCGGGCTGCGCCAAGCGTGGCGACTGCGGCTGCCGCTCGCTGCGGCCCCCGATTTTGTGGCGGCGGCCCAAGCCGATGGCTGGAATGTCGCGTTGTCGCGCGAGCCCGTGCACTTTAGGGTGGGTGGCCACGCCGATCTGGGTGCCGACCACAACATCGAGCACCTGGCCATGGTGGGGCGCGATACCGAGTTGCTGCAATGGCTGCTCGCCGACGAGCGCGCCCTGCTCGACCCGCCCGCACTGGCAGAGCCCACCGATCTGGCCGCCCAGCTTGAGCGGCATCGCCGCTTGGGTCGCGCCTACGGCTTTCCTCCATGCTGCATCGAGGCGTTTTGCGATGCCTTTGTCGAGACGCTGATCGACCCGCAAGTGAGTGATAACGCCTGGTTCTTGTGGCGCGCGTCGCAGCGTACGCAGCACTTTGAGCCGCGCCTGGCGGTCTTGAACGCCCTGCTCGGCCAGCCCTGTGAGTCGCCACTGCGGCATCTGCCTTGTCGCTTTGATTGCGCGGCCTCGCTCGCCCTGGCCGACCAACTCGGCGGCGGCACGGCGATGGTGGCGCGACCGGCCCTGGTGTGGCGCGACGGCACGTTTGCTTGGCTCGATGGTCGCTGGGATGCCAAAGCGCAGGCCGTGGTCGACATAGGCAACGCGGAGCCCGTGGGGCTGACGGCAGACAGCGATGCGCTATGGCACGAGGTGCTCGCCGCAGTGGCAACCTGCAAGCAGTGGCCGCCCGCGACAAGCGAGCGGAGCGATCCCTTTCCGCTGCTTTTGCCGTTTCACTAGCCATTTTCGCGTTATACGTCGCGCTCGCAGCTTGAAAACCCGCCACTGCACGAACCGTGGTAGACAGCAGCGCTTGCCGCGGCTAGTTTTGACACTTCTGCGCCCACTCGGGCCTGCCAACTTTGGGGCACCGCCATGAAAACCCAAGCAGTTACCCCTGATCTGACGGTCAAGCTGGTCCAAGCGGTCGCTAGCCACGCGCTGCTCCGCAGTGTCGACGCGCGCACAATCTCCGACATCATTGGCCAGAGCGTGCTTGCGCAATATGCCGAAGGGGAAGCGATTTGGCTGCAGGGCGACCGCGCCGACGCGTGGTGCGTGCTGCTGCGCGGGCAGGTTGCGGTGCGCGTGCAACCCCAGGGGCTCGACGAGCAGTTTGATGTGGATCGGCACGGCCCGGTCGAATTGGTGGGTGATCTAGAGGTGTTGCTGGGTCAGCCGCGGCGTTTCGCGTTGGTGGCACTCGAGCAGGTGCTATTGCTCAAGGCGCCGCCGGCCCAGTTGATGGAGCTGTTTCAGCGCGCGCCGGCGTTCGCAGTGGCGCTCAACCAGCTGTATGCCCAGAAGTACCTTACCGAATCGCGCAAGGTGCCCCTGCCCTACTACGACCTGTCGCAGGCGCCGCCACCGCCCGAAGTCGTCAACCTGTTGCCCGCGCAATTCATTGAACGTCAACGGCTTTTGCCGGTCGCATCCCAGGGCAATCGGCTGGTGCTGGGCTTTGTCGACGACCTGACCGCACACTCGGTGATGGCTGCGCGGCAATTCCTGCCTGGTTTCGAGATGATTCCGGTGCGCATCGATGCTGCGGCCTACCACGACATCCTGCAAACCATGGTGGGCCGCTCCGAAAAGGGCGACGGCCGCGAGGACTTGTCGCGCTCGAGCAGCAAGATCGAGGCGGTGTCGGTCAGTGGCAGCGCCATTGCCGCGGCCAAGGTGCTGTCGGCGCCACGGCTCGACCCGCTGCTCAAGCGCATGGTGGCCGAAGGTGCGTCGGACTTGCACATGTCGGGCAACCACCGCCCAAGGTGGCGTATCGACGGCGAAATGCGCGAAATCGCCGACGCCAAGGTCCTGGGCGAAACGCAGGTATGGGACATCCTTGAGTCGGCGCTGCCAGAGCGCAACAAGGCGGAATTCTTAGCAGATAGCGACACAGACTTTGCCTACAACCTGCCCGATGTCGCGCGCTTCCGCGTCAACGTGTTCCGCGATCACAACGGCATTTGCGCAGTGCTGCGGGTGATTCCGTCGAAGATTCTGACCTTGGAGCAGCTAGGCTTGCCCGAGGGCGTGCGGCGTATGTGCGATAATCCCAAGGGTTTGGTGCTGGTTACGGGCCCTACGGGCTCGGGCAAGTCGACCACACTGGCGGCGATGATCGACTACATCAACCGCAACCGCCGCAGCCATGTCATCACGCTCGAAGACCCCATCGAATTTGTCCACAAGTCGAACAAAAGTCTGGTCAATCAGCGCGAGGTGGGGCCGCACACCCTCAGTTTTGGCCGCGCACTGCGGGCGGCGCTGCGCGAAGACCCCGATATCGTGCTCGTGGGCGAAATGCGCGACCGCGAGACAATTTCGCTGGCGCTCGAGACGGCCAACACGGGCCACTTGGTGTTCGGCACGCTGCACACCTCGACCGCCATCTCGACGGTGGACCGTATCATCGATGTGTTTCCGCCCGAGCAGCAGTCGCAAGTGCGCACCGTAGTTGCCGAAGTTATCAAGGGCGTGGTGTCGCAGACGCTGCTTAAGCGCAAGGGCGGCGGTCGCATCGCGGCACTTGAGGTCCTCATCGGCTCGCACGCGGTCAGCAACCTCATCCGCGAGGGCAAGAACCACCAGATTTTCAATATCATGCTGACCGCAAAGCAGGCGGGCAACATGCTGCTGAACGATCAGCTCGAGCAGCTGGTGCGCGACGGCAAGGTCGACTTTGAAGAGGCGCTGATGAAGGCGCTCGACAAGCCTGAGCTGGCCAAGCGCTTCGGCAAGGAGTACTACGAGAAATGATGTTTCGTTCCGCCAGTTTGGCGCTGTGGGCACTTCTGCTCGCCCTGGTGGCCAGCACGGCTCAGGCGAGCGAGGTCGACGCGTGGGTGCACCGCCAAGGCACTAAGACTCTAAAGGAATTGGTGCAAGCCGAGCTAACTGCGGCCAAGAAGAAGAACCTGCAGGGCGTTATCTTGATGTTCACGGCCGACTGGTGCTCGCCGTGCAAGGCCATCAAAGAGTTCGTGCACGGCTCGGCGGTGGTGCGTAAAGCCTTGAGCAAAGGGCGACTTTTGTATGTCGACGTGGATGAATGGCGCGGCCCGGCGCAGGCGCTGATTCCGGGCAACGACGTGAGCAAGCTGCCTACCATGATCCGCGTCGGGCCAAATTTCGAAGTAGTTCAAACCTGTTATGGCAGCGAGATGGGGCTACTGCACGAAGACGCCCTGGCGCACAACTTTGCTCGCCTGCTCGAGGGCAAGCCGCTCGACAAGCCGTTTTATGCCGACAAGCCCGAGCAAGAGCGCGAGTTCATCCTCAAGCAGAGCGAGGCGCAAACGGCGAAAACCAAAGGAACGCCAGTGCTTTCGGTCGAGACCAAGGGCAAGCCGGCCGAGCGCAAGCTTACGCTGACGATTCGCAATAACGACGGGCCGCGGCGCTGGTTTCTAGTGCCGGCGCGCCTAGATACGCCCCTGCAAGACAAGCCGAGTGTGCGCGCGGTGTGGAAGCTGAAGTGGAGCGAGCACGTGCGCGCCGACTACCTGCGACTGCAAGGAACACCCGAATTTTACGCGATTCCTGTGGCCGGCTACGGCTCGGTGGTGCTGAACGACCTGGCGCTGGCGGGCACGGCCAAAGACGGCAAGCTGTGGATCTGGGAGCTCGATGCGCTGAAGATCGACGGCCAGGAGCAGCAGTTCCAGATGAAGCTGCCGTACGAGCTAAAGATTGCCCACTTTGATCAGACGGCGATTGAGAGCCAGAGCGGGCCGGGCAAGGTCGAGCTGCGGGTGCGCAATCGCTATTCGGTGCCACTCAAGTAGGCGAAGTTACGCCACTTGCTCGGCGCTAAGGTCCTTGGGCGAGCAGGTGACCAGCACGTCGGGGTCGTAGTCGGCATCCACCGTTTCCGCGCGGACTTTGACATCATGGTGGTAGACCCTACAGGGCTTGCCACGCAGGGCGAGGTCGAGTGTAACGACCATGTTTCGCCAGACCTCGACGTGCCGCCGGGCCGTGCCAACCATCGCAAAGGTCTCGCCGCGAAAATACCCATGGCGCTAGGGCTGCTCGGCCGCCTACGCCAAGTATTCTGCGGCGGTCACCATGCGGGTATTATTCGCCAATATGGGCGGAGTACGCAGCGGCGTCCATCAGCGCCTCGAATTCACCCGAGCTTTCGGGCTGAATCCGCACCATCCAGCCGGCACCGTAGGCGTCGTCGTTTACGGCTTCGGGGGCCACGTCGAGTCCGTCGTTCTTCTCGACGACCACACCGCCGATCGGGGCATACAACTCGCTGACACTTTTGGTGCTTTCGACGGTACCGAAGCGGCCGCCGGCGCTGATGCGGGTGCCGACAGCGGGCAATTCGACGTAGACGATGCCGCCCAAGGCCTCTTGCGCGTGGTCGGTGACGCCGACGCTGTAGGTGCCGTCACCTTCGTCGCGGGCCCACTCGTGGTCGTTGGTATAGCGGAGATTGGCGAGAACGCTCATGATTTCCTCGAAAAGAATGAAGTTAAGCCTACGCCTTGGCCGAGCCGGGCGTCACGAACGGATAGGGTACGACCACGGCCTTCTTGGCCTGGCCGCGAATATCGATGGCGAGCTCGGTGCCGACCACTGCCAGGTCGGGGCGAACAAAGGCCAATGCAATCGGCTTCTTCGCCGTGGGCGAGTGCGTACCGCTGGTCACTTTGCCCACGACCTCAGTGCCCTGTAGCACAGCGTAATCCGTACGGGGCACACCGCGGTCGAGCAGCTCGAGCCCCACCAGCTTCTTGGGCAGCCCAGCAGCCTGGCGGCGCTTGAGGCCCTCGCTACCAATGAAACCATTGGGCTTCTTTAGCTTGATAGCCCAGCCAACCCGCGCCTCAAGGCCGGTGGTCTGGTCGTCGAGCTCGTGGCCGTACAGTGGGTAGCCCATCTCGAGCCGCAGCGTGTCGCGCGCGCCCAAACCAATCGGCATCACACCCAAATCACCGCCAGCCGCCATCAATTCGTTCCAAAACGGCGTCGCCAGCTCGGGCGGAATAAAGATCTCAAACCCGGCCTCGCCCGTGTAACCCGTGGTGGCCACGAGCAGATTGGCGCCCTTCCAGTCGTGCACGCGGATGAAGTTGCGCGGCAGGCCAATGGCATCGCCCGGCGCCACGCGCGCCAAAAGCTTACTCGCATTGGGGCCTTGCACGGCGATCTGCGCAAAGTCATTCGACCTGTTGTGAATCCGCTCGGGATGCAGTGCCACCGCCTGGATGTGCGCGAAATCTTTGTCGGCATTCGATGCATTGACGCATAGCAAGAACCGCTCGCGGCCCAGGCGATACACGTACAAGTCGTCGACTGCGCAGCCATCTTCGTGGCACAGCACCGCGTAGCAGGCGTCGCCGTCGTTCAACACGCTCACGTCGTTGCTGACCAGTCGATTGACCTCGGCCTCGGCATCCGGCCCTTCTACAATGATTTCGCCCATGTGACTGACGTCGAACAGACCGACCGCCGTACGCGTCGCCTCGTGCTCGACCACCAGCCCCTTGCCCTGGTACTGCACAGGCATTTCCCAGCCGGCAAAGGCAACCATCTGGCCACCCGCGGCAACATGGGCATCAAAAAGGGGCGTGCGCATCAGCTCGCTCATGGGAATTCCTTGGCCGCTGTACCACGGCACTGGCATAGGGGTGTCGCAGGGTTGCCGAGCGATGTCAATTCGCCCACGGCGGATCGGTCAGGCGTTTGTCACAGCGCGGCGCTGGGTGCAGGCGTCGACCGTGTTGCGCATCAACTGAGCGATCGTCATGGGGCCAACTCCGCCTGGTACCGGGGTAATTGCCGCCGCCCGCCAACGCGCCGCCTCATAGTCTACGTCGCCTGTCAGCTTGCCGTCGTCGCCACGGTGGATGCCCACATCGATCACCACCGCCCCGGGCTTGATCCAACCGCCTTGCACCAAGTGCCGCTGCCCCACCGCCGCGATCAGCAGATCGGCCTGGGCGACATGACCGGCGAGGTCGGGCGTACGCGAGTGGCAGATGGTCACGGTGGCGTCGGCATTGGTCAGCAGCATCGCCATCGGCTTGCCAACCGTAATTGAGCGACCCAGCACCACCGCGCGCTTGCCCGCCGGCGTCCAGCCGTAGGCCTTGCCATAAATCGCCAGCATTTTCATAACACCAGCGGGCGTGCAAGCCACCAGACCAGCGCGACCCGCCGCCAGCAGACCCAGGTTGTGCGGGTGGAAGCCGTCGACATCCTTGGCCGGATCGATGCGGTCGATCAGCGCGTTGGTGCGAATCTGTTTCGGCACGGGCAGTTGCACCAAGATACCGTCGATGCTGGGGTCAGCGTTCCAGCGGTCGATGAGCGCCAGCAGCTCGGTCTCGCTCGTGGTCGCCGGCAGCGTTTGCATGGTCGAGACGATACCTAACTCTTCGCACGCCTTGACCTTGTTGCGCACATACACCGCCGAAGCCGGGTCTTCACCAACCAGCGCCACGGCGAGACCGGGGGTAATCCCTTTGGCGATCAGCTCTTTGGCATCACGCTGGGCTTCGGCACGCAGCATCGCCGCCATCGCCTTGCCGTCGAGAACCGTCGCCGCCATGCGAGCTGCCCCCATGTCTATGTCGCTCATCGCTGCCTCCTCGGACCCAAGGGGGGCCAAGTCGTTGAACTGATTCTGGCTTGCCGCCGTCTAGCACCAGCGCCGCGGCGGAGCGAGCAGGTTGCAGGATTGCACCGCGCCCAAGGCGTGGCAAGGGCGCCAAGGGCGGCGGTGACGATGCGATTATTTGACGAAAAGCGTCGGCGTGTCAGGCTGTTGCCATGCTCGCCACCGAATCACTCGCCCAAGGTACCCAGCGCTTGCAAACCCGCCGTAATGAGCCTGGTTCTTCGCCAGGAACACTGTTTGTGCCGGCCGACGCCCAGGCCACGCGCCTGTTCTTGCTGCGCTACGGCCCCGATGTGTGCGAAGAGCAACAAGTTACCGATGTCGGCGAGCTCGTGGCGCCCAGCCAGGACGGCGTGGTGACTTGGCTCGATGTGCGCGGACTCCGGGACGAGCGACAACTGAGTGCCATTACGCGCTTTTTTGACATTCACCCGCTGGCAGCTGCGGATGTGGTCAACGCGCCGCAACGGGCCAAGACCGAGAGCTACGGCAGCCATCTGCTGCTGATTGCCCACATGGCGCAACTACTGGTGGGCCCTGACAATGAGCCTGAGCTGCACATGGAGCAGGTGGGGCTTGTGCTTGGGCACGGCTGGGTCGTCACCTTTCAAGAATCGAGCGCAGACGGCGATGTGCTCGAGCCGGTGCGGCAGCGTCTGCGGCAAGGCCGCGGCAAAATCCGCAATGCCGGTGCGGACTATCTAGCCTATGCGCTGCTCGACGCCGTGGTCGACGGCTACTACCCGGCGCTCGAAGGCGTGGGCGCGTACCTTGAGGATCTAGAAATCCAAACGCTGGAGCGGCCGATTCCGCAGACGGGGCGGCAGATTCACGCCCTAAAGCGCACCCTGCTGCTGTTGCGCCGCGGTATTTGGCCCGAGCGCGAGGCCCTGTCGTCGCTGCTGCGCGACGTAGACGACGACGGCGAGCTGAACCCGCTGCTGGGCGCGAACACCCGCATCTACCTGCGCGATGTGTACGATCACGTGGTTCAGGTGGTCGATATGATCGAAACCTATCGGGAATTCGCCGCGAGCTTGATGGATGTGTACTTGTCGTCGGTCAATAACCGCATGAACGAGGTGGTCAAGGTGCTGACTATCATCTCGACCATCTTTCTGCCGCTGTCGTTTATCGCGGGTGTCTACGGCATGAATTTTGACCCGGCGGCGTCGCCGTGGAACATGCCCGAGCTGAAGTGGGCCTACGGCTATCCGTTTGCCATCGGACTGATGCTGGCGGTATCCATAGGAATGCTCATCGCTTTTCGCCATTTCGGCTGGATCGGCCGGCCATCGAAGTGGCCCAAGGTCGAGCGCGACTCCTAGCCCACGCTGCACTTGCTTTGTTGACAGATCGCCGGAAAACGATACCGTTGCGCCCTGTTGCCGCATTTCTGGCACCGAACGACCCCACGCATGAACGTTGCCTCGCCCGTACCTATCCTCGCAAATACTACGCTTTATCAGCGTGTTCGGCAGGTCTTCGCCGACGCAACCGCTTTGGCCGCCCAGCGCGGCATCTTGCCCGCCGCCGTAAACCCCAGCGAAGTGGCCTTGGATCGCCCCAAGCAAGCCGCCCACGGCGACCTGTCGACCAACTTGTTCTTTGGCTTGGCCAAGACCGCCCGCAGCAACCCGCGTGCGCTGGCCGAGCAGATGTTGCCTCTAGTGCAAGAGGCCGATATCCATGGCATTTTTTCTGGACTCGAGGTGGCAGGCCCGGGCTTTGTAAACCTGCGTTTGACGCTCGAGGGCTGGCGCAGCGCGGCGCGCGACGTACTGCAGGCCGGCGAGCGCTACGGCCACAGTGACGCGGGTGGCGGCGAGCGCGTACTGCTCGAATTTGTCAGCGCCAACCCGACTGGGCCGATGCATGTGGGCCACGGCCGCGGTGCGGTGCTGGGCGACGCGCTGGCACGGATTTTGCGTGCGGCGGGCTATGTCGTATCGACCGAGTACTACATCAACAATGTGGGCAACCAGGTCGGTAAACTTGGCGAAAGTGTTTGGCATTGGCTGCGCGACGACACCAAGCGCGCCGCGGCCCTGGCGATTTGGGGCAAAGGCGAGCCGGTGGCGTTCCCCGACGGTTTTCCCCAGGGATTCCCCGAAGATGGCTACCGCGGCGCGTATATCGCCGAAGCGGCCGAACAGCTCGGGCACGACGAGACCCTGCGCACGGTGTGCCGAGCCCAAAGTAGCTGGGCCGATGCGGTGAGCTGGGGCGCGGCGGAGGTGCACAACCCCACGGGCCGCATGGATAATCGCGGCATCACGGTGGCGGCCTGGAAGCAGATGCTGGTGCGCATCCAAGACGACCTGGGCGCGCTCGATATCCGCTTTGACCGCTGGTTTAGTGAGCGGCAGCTGCATGGCCTTGACCCGCAGACCGCCAATGCCGTGGCCGACTGTGCCAAGCGCCTGACCGCTGCCGATTGGGCTTTTGAAGATGCGGGAACGGCGGCTGCCGACGACGATGAGGCCGCAGCGCCCCAAGAAGCCGCTGGAAAGGCTGTGTTCTTCAGGGGTACGCGCGAGGATGTGCCCAAGCCGTTCCGCGACACCAAAGACCGCGTCATCTTGCGCGGCGATGGCCGGCCCACCTACTTTGCCGCCGACATCGCCTACCACGACGACAAGTTGGCGCGCGGCTTTGATCATATGATCAATATCTTAGGAGCCGATCACCACGGCTACGTGCCGCGGCTGAAGGGTGTGATCCATGCGCTGGGCGACCTGCGCCGCCGCGAGGGTGACCCCAAGGCCGACCGCTGGAATGGCGATCGCCTAGAAGTGCTGCTGGTGCAGATGGTGGCCCTGCTGCGCGACGGCAAGCCGGTGCCGATGGGCAAGCGGTCGGGCGAATTCGTGACCTTGCGCGATGTGATCGACGAGGTGACGACGCCGGGCAATCCGACGAGCGGCCGCGATGCGGTGCGCTTTGTGTTCTTGACCCGCAGGGCCGACGCGCAACTCGACTTTGACCTTGAAGTGGTGCGCCGCTCGTCGATGGATAACCCAGTGTATTACGTGCAGTACGGCCATGCTCGGCTGGCGTCGACGCTGGCCCGCGCCCAGTCGGAGGGCAAGGGGCTGCTGCCCGGCGCAACGCTAGATGGCCTGGTGCTAGACGACGAGCGCGACTTGTGTCTGATTCTGGCCGAATTTCCTGAAGTTGTGGCCCGTGCCGCCCGGGGTCGCGAGCCGCATCAGCTCGCCTTCTACCTGATGGAGGTGTGCCGCGCCTTCCACGCCTACTACAGCCAGCACAAGCACGACGCCCGCGTAATTAGCGACGACGTGCAGGCCACGCAGAGCCGCTTGGCGCTGGTGGCGGCGCTAAAGGGCGTAATTGCAACGGGTTTGGGCCTGCTAGGCGTGGCTGCGCCCGAGCGGATGGCCGAGCTCGACCGCACCAGCGAGGCGGAGGTCTAGGTGGTCGACCCGCGCCGCCCCGAGCCAGGGCACGAGCCGGTCGAGGGCTCTTCGCTCTCGAAGCTGCGCGACTTTGACAAGGTGCGCGAGCGCATGGTGCTGCGCATCGAGGTGCGCCACATCGTGCAACTGGCTGTGCTGGTGCTGTGTTTGGCGGCAACGGCCTTTGTCGGCGGCTGGGCGGCGGGCAAGAACGGCTGGCAACCCAGCTGGTTATCTACCTTTTCGTGGCCCATGCCTGAAGCTGAGTCCGTCGCCGTGGCCAACACAGTTGCCCCAGCGCCACCAGCCGCAGCGCTTGCCGTAGCCGCCCCTGCGACACCGGCCGTCGCAGCCGAGGCCGCGGCACCGGGTGAGCAAGTCGTGGCACCGACGGCAGAATCGGTCGCAGCCACCGGTGCGGTCGCCGACGCGGACCTCGCACCCGCAGCCACTGCCGTCGCCAGCGTAGAAGTGGCGCCAACCGCCCCCCCAGAAGCACCCAAAGTGGAGGCGCCCCAAATCGAGGCCGCCAAAGTCGAAGCCCCAAAGGCCGAAGTGGCCAAAGCCGACGGTGCACCCGGCGATGGCGAAGAGGGTCGCGCGGCCGATAAGCCTGCGACAACTAAGGCGAAAGGCGCCATCGACTCGCCGAACAAGCGCGCAAAAAAGGGCGCCAAAGCGACCGACGCCGAAAGCGACAAAGGCGCAGAAAAGACGGCCGAAAAGGTCGCCGAAGTGCAGCCACCGCGCGCGGGTCGGCCGGCCGCTGGCAAATACATGGTACAGATCAAGGCGTTTCGCAACGAGTCGGAGGCCCAAGCCTTTGCCGACGAACTGCGCGGCAAGGGCTACACAGTGTCGCTGAGCACGGTCGAAGTGCCCGACAAGGGGCAGTTCTTCCGCGTGCGCCTGGGCCCATTTGGCACGCTCGACGCGGCGCGCACTGCACAAAAGCGCCTAGAATCGGCCGAGGGCCACGCCACCATCCTTTTGTCGGTGCCGTAGCCCACCGCACGATCGGCACCCATGTTGAGCCGACGGACCTGTGACACTCGCTTGCGGTTCGCGCTTTTCGCTCGCTCGCCCGCGCGCGGATATGCTATCGTCGGGAGCCCGCACGCGCCGTCGGGCCTGGGAACTCCATGCGCCTTCCGCTCCGCTACTCGCCGAATCGACTAGTCTTCTCAAGAATCCTCACCGCGCTGCTGCTGACCGCGGCCGTGCCGCTTGCTGCGGTGCCAGCCTGGGCCTTGCCCGCGCAAGAGTTGAATACACTTCAACAAGTTGCGAAGCGTCAAGCGGTTGAGTTGCAGCGTCGCTATCCTACCGCAGAGCTCAGCTGGTCCGAGCAGATGCTTGGACCCAATGTCATCACTGGGCTGCAACTCGACGTACCCGGCGACACCGTAGAGCGCAAGGCTCTGCAGTTCATCAAGCAAAACGAGGGGCTCTGGGGCATCCATGGCGACAACTTGCGCCTGTGGCACACCACCCGCAGCCGCGACCGCAGCTCGGTGCGCCTGAACTTGAGCGTACCGACGAGCGCCGGCGAGCTGCTCGTCCTCGACCGCGTGGTGGTGGTCACCTTTGATGGTGCAGGCCGCCTGATTACGGTCACTTCAGACCTAGTGCCGCTGGGCGCGGTGCAGGTGGGCAGCGTGGGCGAGGAGCAGGCCCGCCAGCTGGCCGCGCACGCGGTATTTGGTGGACGCGAAAACCAAAGCGCCAGCACTGGTTCGGCGCGCCTCGCTGTGGTTGCCTCGCTGCAGGCCACCCAGGTGGTGTGGGCCGTCGATGTGGTCGCCAGTCGCGTCACCGAGCGCTTCGCCGTGCTAGTCGACGGCCAGACCGGCGCCATCGTGAGCAAGCGGTCGGTTGCCATTCATTAGCATCTTCAAGCCCTTCTGAGCCTGCTTGGCAGCCCGGCAGCGCCCCCCTCCTACCCGCGAGTGGCACCATGACCCACACCAAGTACGCGACCCTGGCAACCTGCTTTGCCAGCGCATGTCTCGCCCTGTCGAGCGGCTGTTCGACCACCGCTGCCACCGGCAACACCGGCCTGGCTGGCGCTGACGCCACGGGAGGCACCGACACGACTGTCGAACAAGATGCCGCGCCCCCCGACGTTCGGCTGCAGGCCTGGGTCTACGCCAGCGACCCTGTGACCGATGGCAAGACCACCCAGGTCACCCTGCCCCAGCCAACCGACCCGAACGGCATGCTCACCGGCGCGTTTGTGCAAGTGTCGAATTGTTTGCCCGAAGACGGCGGCGCCGAGATGAAGCAAGGCGGCTACACCTTTGGCCACCTGTGCCACGAAGTGCAGACCGCGGCGCCCAATGCCAATGGCGACGGCAGCTACCTCGACATCGTGCCGCCGCAAGACACTGCCGATATGGGCGACACCTTTGCAGAAGTGCAGATGTACTACCATGTCAATCAAATCCACGACTTCTTCTCGAATGGCTTCGATCTGCACGACCTCGACTTCCCACTGTACGCGCTGGTCAATGTCACCTATGCCACGATGATGAATGGCAATAACTTCGAGGGCTTTCCAAATGCGGCGTTTATGCCCAAAGAAGCCTTCGCCCAGTTTGGCCTGCCCGGGCGCGACCAGGGTGCGATTGTGTTCGGCCAGTACCAAAGCACCGACTTTTGCTACGACGCCTCGGTCATTTACCACGAGTACACGCACGCCATTGTGGGCACCACGCGGCTCAACGGCGTCACGATGGACGCGTACGGCATGGACAATTTGCCCTCGGCCATGAACGAGGGCTTCGCCGATTACTTCTCGTGCAGCAAGCGCAATTCGCCCATCATTGGGCCCTACGCGCTGAGCTTTGCCGGCGACTGGCTGGTCCGCGATCTGACGCTAGCCCGCAAGTGCCCTGACGATTTGACCACTGAAGTCCATGCCGACGGCAAGATCATCGGCTCGGCCATGTGGGAGCTGCGCGGCGTGCTGGGCCAAGAGGTCGCCGACGGCATTATCCTAAAGGCGCTTGAGCAGTTCTCGCAGCAGACCAACATGGATGCGGCGGCCAAGCTGATTTTAGCCGAAGCCAAGAAGGTCGACGCGGATACGGGCAATGCGACGCAAACCGTCTTGAAGAATCACGGGATGCTCGGCTGCGTTCGCGCCAGAGAGTGGGCCAGCTTCGCGGTCGACAGCTCGTCGGACAAGGTGGGCTATACGCTGACCTCGCCCAGCGCCCTCGGCGGCAACTCGGCATCGACATTCCCAACAGGATTGCCCGGTTATGTGCAGTTCTGGCTCGAGGCCCCTGCGGCGGGCAAGGTCGCCGTTCTCAGCGTCTCGGCCAGTTCGCAAGGCGGCGGCATGGGCGGTGGCGGCAAGGCGGGCGTCAATTTCGCCATTCGCAAGGGCAAGGCCGTGCAGCTCAATATGCTTTCGGGCGGTGCGCCGCTCAGCGATGGCACGGCGTCGCCCAAGGTGACCAACAAAGGCACGTATTCTCAGCAGTTTGCCCTGGTTGGCACCTGCTTTACCGCCGGTTCGAAGACCTACGTAATGATGCTGAACAACAGCCAAAGCGACGCCCAAGTCGAAACGATGGACGTACAATGGCTCGACGCGGTGCCGACCGGAATGACGTCGGTCGACTGCGTAAAGTAGCAGCAAACCAGCACGTTAGCACCAGCTCTAGCCCAAAATAAGTTGTATGCGAAGTGGTGGAGACGCCGGGAGTTGAACCCGGGTCCAGAAGCCCGCCAGAACGCTGTCTACGTGCGTAGCCGAGTGATTTATACTGCTTTGGTGCCCCCCATACGGCAAGGTGCAGCCAAGCAGTCCCGATTGATCTCACCGCGCGCTGTCCGGGCAACTCGCGCAGCCAGCCCACCTAAATATCGGCGGTGGTGCTCGGCAGGCGCAGCATCCACAACCGTCGCAGTTAAGTTTTTAAAGCTTAAGCAGCGAGAGCAAGTTCAACGTTGTCGTTGGCACTTGAGGTTTTGCCTTTTTGTACGCGGCCAAAGGCTCCGCGGCACGCAAACGCCCCTTTGTTGCCCCTGTCGAAACCGGTACGTCCCCAGAGGTGAGCGAATCGGCTGGGCGCACCAGCCAGGCAGCACAGTATGGGCCGGACACCGGCAAGTCAAGGCGCGCTGTGACAATCACCGGTTGCTGCAGTACGATTTGGCCTTGACGGCGAAACTGAACGTGTGCATATTTAATGAGCGCTGCACGGCGATGCTGGCGCGAGGGAAGTCGCGATGAGCGCCAGACCCAAAGCCCACGATGCCCGCGACACGCGGCGGGAGTTGCTAGAAGCCTCGCTAGAGCTGTTTGCCGAGCAGGGCTATTTCGCGACCAGCTTGCGCGATATTGGGCGCGCTGTGGGCATTCGCGAGTCTGCGATTTACCACCATTTTGCGGGGAAGGAGGCGCTTTTCGAGGCCGCCCTTTTCGAGTCGGACGATGGCGAACGCTTTGGGCCGCCCGCCACCCCGCCACTGCCAAGCGGACCGATTGACCGCGCCGCAGTACAGCAACTGCTAGAGCGCTTTGTGCTGGCAGCGCTCGACAAGTTCGTAACTCTGCGCGAGCGCAAGCGTTTTCGCATCATGCTGACCGAAGGCGTGCGGCTGGCCCAGTCGGGCAAGATGAACTATTTCGAGAAGATGGCGCCGATGCGACAGCCAATGATCGACTTTGTGGCCCAGCTGATGGACGCCGGGGTACTGGCGCGGCGCGATCCACAGCTGGCGGGGATGCTGCTAATGGCGCCGCTGCTACTGTGGCGGCAGCTGCTCGAGGTGTTGCCGGAGCATGAGTTCGTGCAACACCCGCATCGCTATGGGCGGCAAGTGGTCGAAAACTATCTTGATGGAGCGATGGCCGCCACCGAGCGTACTCGCCCGCCGCCGCCACTCGAGCCACCGTCGACACCGCGCTATGCCACGCCGAGCGCTCTGCCTGCGGGCGATTGGATCGACTAGGTCACGATGATGCACAAGCTGCATAAGTATGCATGCATTCAGTTCTGAGCGCCCCTGATTTACAGTACCCTGGAGGATCACATGAAGTTTCTTGCCAAGGCCCTTACTCTCGCCGTTGGAGTGCTCACCGCCGGGCCCGCACTGGCCGACCCGACCGCGCTCGACTTGATGCACAAGTACGATCAGATCATGGGGCCCGAGAACTTTGACGCCGTGACCCGCATGACCGCCCATCGCGATGATGGCACGGAGCGCGGCTACAAGATGCAGGTGCTAAAGAAGGGCGACGACAAGTTTCGCATTACCTTTCGCGAGCCTGCGGCGGTAGTGGGCCAAGAACTGCTGCGCCAGGGCGACAACCTGTGGGTCTACATGCCCAACCTGAAGCGCGGGGTGCGGCTCGCCAATCGCGACTCGTTCCAGGGCGGAGACTTTAATAATGCCGATGTGTTGCGCGTAAAGTACGAGGCGGATTACGACGGCACCTCGTCGGCCGATGGCGATGCGTGGGTACTCGAGCTGAAGGCCAAGAACAGCAACGCCAGCTACGATAAGGTGAAAATCTGGATGAAGAAGGCAGACATGCTGCCGGTCAAGGGCGAGTATTACACCGCCTCGGGAAAGCTGCTGCGCAAGGCTGAATTCAGTGATGTCAAGAACTTTGACGGCATCGTGCGCCCGGGCAAGATTACCATGCGGAACATGCTGGCGACGCAGCGCTGGTCGGTGATGTCGTGGGAAAGCCTGAATACCAAGGTGAATCCGCCGGCGACCAAGTTCGTGCTCGACGACCTGGGCAAGTAGGCGGGTTGACTGGGGCTGAACGGCGCGGAGGGTATGATGCGACTGCAGATTTGGCTGGCGGCGTGCGGCGGCGTGCTGCTGAGCGTGGCGGCCCAAGCGGAGCCGGTGAGCGAGCCGGCGGCGGCGACAGCGGTGGCGGTCGACGAGTCGAGGGTTGATATCCATGAAATACCAGAAGAAATGCCGCTGCTCAGTGTGCGGAGCAACGGCTTTCTCGATATGCGCTGGACGGGGGGCTATGCCTCGGCGGCGCACCTGGTCCCGTCGAACGATATCCCGCACCTGCAAGAGCTGACCGAGGCGAACGTGCAGCTGAAGCTGGGCTGGGCCGACAAGGGCCAAGCGCTGGTCGACGCGTCGTTTGTGCACCAACGCGCCTGGATGTACTGGGGTTTAGGAAATGACGGGCAGCGCGAGCGTCTGGCCGACCACGATGTGGCCACCTACCGGCCGGCGGCGATTGTCTCTGAAGCCTATGGAATCTATAATCTTACTGAGCGCCTCAACCTGACGCTGGGCAAGAAGCGGGTGCTGTGGGGGCCGGGCCTGGCCTGGAATCCCACCGATCTGCTGAATCCGGCAAAGGATCCGACGGATCCGACGCTACAGCGCGCCGGCACCTGGCTCGCCCGGCTCGAAATGCCGATGGACAACTGGAGCCTTAGCCTGGTGGGTGCGGCCAAAACCACGCGGCAATTCTCGGGGATTCCGTCGGGGCTGGTGTGGTCGCCCGACAATCTGCCCGCCGGCGAGACCAGCGACAACCGACCGCATTTCGCTTTGGCAGCGCGCCTTTACGCCCTTGTCGCCGAAACGGATGTCAACGCGATGCTGTATATGACGCAGCTGTACAACGACTCGTTTGAGTACAAGCCGCGACTGGGTCTGACGGCCTCGCATGTGTTCTGGAACGCCCTAGAAATGCACGGAGAAGTGCTGGGGCAGCTGGGTTCGTCGCGCAACTATGTCGATGGCGAGTGCGTCACGTCGTTGGGCAAGATCATGGCGTGCGGCGCAAAATCGATTGGCACTTCGCAGCTGAGCGACAGTGGCGTGCGCGTCAAAACCCTGCTCGGCGCGCGGTACCAATTTGGCGAAAATGCTGCAATTTCAGCCGAGTACTTCTACAATGCCGAAGGCTACGACGCGGACCAGTTTGGCAATTTCGTCAAGGCCGCCACGTACCGCATCGAAGCGGCCAAGCTGCTGGGCATGTCGTCGGCGGCGGTGAATCAGGCCTTTGGCAGCATGATGCCCACCGGGGGCGATCCGGGCTCGCCGCAGAAGTTCTCGTTCGAGCCGCTGCGGCGCCACTACCTGTTTTTGACCTATACCCACCCGCAGCTGGCCGACGACTTTACCATCAATACCGTTGTAATTCTGGGCCTAGCCGACCTCTCGGGGCAGGTGGCGCCGCAGCTAACCTGGTCGGTGCGGTCGTGGTGCAACTTGTCGGCGGGCGCGTTCATTACCCTGCCGGGTGTGGCGAGCCGCGGCGCGCAAGTGGGCGGCGAGGGCTACACCGAATACGGACTGCAGCCGAGTCTGTGGCGCGCGTTCGCCTCGATGCGGGTATTTTATTAGAATATCAGGCGGTTCACCGGATATAACTGAACGCTCGTTCACTAAACGAGCCTACTGGGAGGAGCGATG
Organism: uncultured Myxococcales bacterium; assembly: GCA_903883645.1. Lineage (GTDB taxonomy): Bacteria > Myxococcota_A > UBA9042 > UBA9042 > UBA9042 > SXRM01. Next base: position 104,861 of record CAISBR010000080.1, read on the forward strand.
GCGCTAGTCAATCTGAGTGGAGTCAAGAAGTCGTACCAACTGGGTAAGACGGAGGTCAAGGCGCTGCTCGGCGTCGATCTGGCCATCGAGCGCGGCGAATTTACCGTTGTGATGGGGCCTTCGGGTTCGGGCAAGACCACCTTGCTCAACATCATCGGCTGCCTGGACCGCGCCACCGAGGGCACCTATCAGCTCGACGGCGACGAGATCGGCCACCGCGACTTCAACGACTTGGCCGAGGTGCGCAACCACAAGATCGGCTTTATTTTTCAGAACTTTAATCTCATACCGGTGCTCAACGTCGTCGAGAACATCGAGTTTCCGTGTGTGATCCGCGGCGAGGGCGGCAAAGAGCTGCGCGAGCGGGTGCTGGCGGTGGCCAAGGATGTGGGGCTCGAGCCGTATCTAAAGCACAAACCCGATGAATTGTCGGGTGGTCAGCGGCAGCGCGTGGCCATTGCTCGGGCGCTGATTACCCAGCCGCAGCTGGTGCTGGCCGACGAGCCGACCGCCAATCTCGACAGCAAGACAAGCGAGCAGATTATTGATTTGATGCTGGATCTAAACAAGAACAAGGGGGTTACGTTCTTGTTCTCGACCCACGACCCGCGCGTCATGCAGCACGCCCGGCGGGTGGTCTATATCCAAGACGGTGTGATTGTCGACGGGGCCCAGCACGCGGCCGACGATGTGGCCAAGATGCACGCCCAGAACGCCGTGCACGGCTAGCCCACGCAGTTACGGCATGACCGCGACGTAGGCAGCCCGCCCTTCGCGCCAGATGAGCAAGGTCGCTGGGTGATTTTCGTTCAGCGCATCAAGCAGTTCCGAGCTCTTGCTCACAGCCTTGCGGTTCACTTCTAAGATGACGTCGCCCGGCCGCAGCCCCGCCCGCGCCGCCGGGCTCTCGTCATGCACATCAGCGATGATCAGCCCGTGCAATTCAGCTGGAATCTCGTGCTGTTGTGCCAGCGCTGGCGTCAGAGTCAGCACCTCGAGCCCGCGGGCACCGGGCTTTTGCGGGGCACCCGCTTGTGCAGTGGTCGGGTCGGGCGCCTCGGCCAACTCGGCATCGAGCTTCTGATTCTTGCCCTGCCGCTGCACCACCAGCGCCACCTTGGTACCCACACCGGCCTGGGCAATCGCGTTGCGAAAGCGTTGCGGCGAATCGACATGCTTGCCGCCAAGCTCGACCACAATGTCGCCGCGCAGCACGCCGGCCTTGGCCGCAGGCGACTCGGGCTGCACTTCAGTAACCAGAACGCCACCTTCGCCGCTAGCCCCCAGCGACTGCCGCAGGTCGGCGGTCAGCGCCTGAATGCCGACCCCCAGGTAACCCCGCACCACCCGGCCTTTTTCGAGCAGGCTTTTCATGATGGGTTGCACCATGTTGGCCGGAATGGCAAAGCCGATACCCTGACTGCCACCCGACGACGAGGCGATCGCAGTGTTGATGCCGACCAGCTCGCCGCGCAAATTCACCAGCGCGCCACCCGAATTGCCAGGGTTAATCGCCGCGTCGGTCTGGATGAAGTCTTCGAAATCAGCGATGTGCACATCGGCGCGGCCCTTGGCGCTCACAATACCCATCGACACCGACTGCGCGAGGCCAAACGGACTGCCAATCGCCAGCACGACCTCGCCCAGACGCACCTTGTCCGAATCAGCGAGCGAAATTGCCTTTAGCCCCATCGGCTTACCGTCCAAGCGGAGCACGGCCAAGTCGGCGCGCGGGTCCGCTCCCACCAGCTTGGCACTCAGCTCGCGGCCGTCGGCCAACTTGACCTGAATGGTCGCCGCACCATCGATCACGTGGTTGTTGGTCAGCACTAGGCCGTCGGCCGAGACGACTACGCCCGAGCCTAGCGAGCTACCCGCCGACTCGTCGCGGTCGCCATGATGGCCAAAAAACTGTCGAAACATGCGCTCTTCGGGGGCCAGCTGTCGCCGCTGCAGCTTCGTCGTCGAGATGTTGACGACCGACTGCACGGCCGCCTCGGCCACATCCGACAGTACGTTGAGGTTATTGCCCATCTGCTGCATCGCGGGGCGCGGCGTAGGGGTCGGAGTCGCAGCGACCGCCGGAGTCTCAGCCCGCACGGGCTGGGCGGTTCCCCAAGTCCACGCGGCGAACGCGGCCAGCGACGCAGCCGTTGCCGCTAAGGCCGCAGCCGTACGGGTCGCCGAAGCGCGCGATGGGTGGGAGGTCGGGTACGGGTCTGGAATCTGGGCTGGTGACATCGATGCCTGCGCGGGATCGTACGCGGCACCACGCCGCTGCGCAGGGGCTCAACCACGCCGACCCGTGTGCTATTCCGAAGCCCGTGGCGGTGCAAATCGTAAATTTGCGTAAAGGTTGGCGCCGCAACTTGCATGAGCCCGGCGCAGTAGGTACTGTTGCTGGTTGCCCTGCGGCAGCTGAATCAGACTGCCTTTCCCCGCCAGCCAGTTGAATCCTTAGACCATTTCAGCGTTTTCGCCCAATTCTGGCCTACCGGATGCCGCGCTAGCTGAACCCTGAAACCGCCCAGAACGGCGCCGCCGCGCCCCCCCCTTGAGGACTCATGCACTTCTACAAGTACGCACTCGCCCTTGCCGCTGTCGGCGCCCTCTTTGCCGGATGTGGCACATCTGCGGGCTCGAGCAGCGCCTACACGGGCGCTTATGGCAGCAACGACAGCGGCCCCGGCGGCATCAGCCAAGGTGACACGACCAGCGGCGGCACCGGTAACGACGCCAGCGGCGGCAGCGACACCGGCTCGACGGGCGCGACGGTCAACGCCGCGGTGGTATGCGAAGAGAGCAAGTGCCCGAGCGAGATTGCCGCGTGCAAAGCCGACGCCAAGTGCGCCGCAGCATTGAATTGCCAAGCCGCGTGCGCCACTTCGGCCTGTACCCTGACCTGCCCGCAGGCCTCCGGACCGCTGAGCACCGCACTGAACACGTGCGGCATCCAGGCTGGCTGCAGCGGCACCAAGCCCGTTTCGGTCTGCGGCAACGGCACGTGCGACACCGGCGAAACCGAGGCCGGCTGCCCGGCCGATTGCAAGACGACCACCCCACCCTCAACGTGCGTGCCGTACACAGCGGTACAGGCGATTCTGAAGAACAATTGCAACGGCTGCCACGGACACCAGTTCGGCTCGTCGTGCGCGCAAGCGGCTAACTTTGGCGCCATCGCCCAGTATGTGGCTGCCGACATGATGCCCCCCACCGGCCCGCTTAGCGCCAGCGACAAGGCGGTGATCGCAGCTTGGGCCAAGTCGGGCGGCAAGTGCACCGCGGCGGACTGCGGCGGCACCACACCGGGCGCGGTGTGCGGCAACGGCACCTGTGAGTCCTCCGAAACTACAGCCAATTGCCCTAAGGACTGCCCTGCGGCTAGCAAGTGCGGCAACGGCGTTTGCGATGCCGGCGAGTCGAGCACCAGCTGCGCCGCGGATTGCCCGGCCGGCCCCACCGCCGGCAACATCTGCGACACGACATGCGGCGCCCAGGCCCCCAGCGGCTGCTACTGCGACAACCAGTGTTCGCAATACGGCGATTGCTGCTTGGCCGACGGTACGATGCCCACCAAGGGCAACCCCAACAACGCGTGCACGGGCTCGACCTGCGCGGACTGCAACGGCGGCGGCGGCACCACCCCACCGGCGACGGTCTGCGGCAATGGCAAGTGCGAAGCCGGCGAGACTGCTGCGAATTGCGCCAAGGACTGCGCCACCGGCCCCACCACGGGCAACATCTGCGACACCACCTGCGGCGCCCAGGCCCCCAGCGGCTGCTACTGCGACAACCAGTGCGCGCAATACGGCGACTGCTGCTTGGCCGATGGCAGCCTGCCCACCAAGGGCAACCCGAATACCGCCTGCACCGGCTCGACCTGCGCGGACTGCAACGGCGGCGGCGGCACCACCCCACCGGCGGCGGTCTGCGGCAATGGCAAGTGCGACGCCGGCGAAACCACTGCGAATTGCGCCAAAGACTGCCCGGCAACCGCCACCTGCGGCAACGGCAAGTGCGATGCGGGCGAGACGGCGACCTCGTGCGCGGCCGACTGCGCCACGGGCACCAAAACCTGCACGACCTATACGGATGTGCAGGCCATCTTCCAGAACAGCTGCAACGGCTGCCACGGCCATAAGTTTGGCAACGGCTGCTCGAGCGCCAGCAACTACTCCTCTATCAACAGCTGGGTGCAGAGCGGCTCGATGCCCCAGGGCTCCAAGCTCAGCGCCGCCGACAAGGCCAAGATCGCAGCTTGGGCCGCGGCCAAGAACGCGTGCACGACCGCGCAGTGCCCCTAGTGCTAATTTTATCGGCTGAGTTGTTGATCTTGAAGCGCCAGCGATAGGGCGCTCGGTCACAGCTGGAAACAAGAATTCGTACAATTACACGAATGCCTCTGCCGCCTGCGGGTCGACGCCCTAGCTCGGTGTTGTGGCTGGACCAGATCTAGCGACTTTGCTATCCTTTAAGTTCGCGCTGTGGACCGCGTCGTGCAAGCGGCGCTGCACCCACGGTGCGGCCGCCCGCAACGCACTGCACACCGGGCGGCCGGAGGGAGCATGTCAGCTAAGTCTCTGTATAGTAAACGTATCGCCTTCTGGACCCTGCCGCTCGCGGTGATGGGCTATAGCGGCTGCGACGCCGAGACCAACGCGCCGTTTCGCACCCAAGTGGTGCCCGTGCTCGAGCGCCGCTGCGCCAACAGCGCCTGCCACGGCGTGACAGACGCCCAGGCGGCCGCCAGCCAGCTCGACCCCAGCAAGTGGCTCACCTTTCGCATCGACGCCGGCGGTAAGATCAGCGACCTGGCTGCGGCGGAGAAATCGGCGAAATCCAAGGTCAATTCGCGTGAAAATGGAGCGTTCTCTTCGCTGTTGCGCAAGACACTGCCGGTCGCCCAAGGCGGGCAATACCACTATAAGAATCAGGTGTTCGAGTCGCGCACTCATCCGGATTACCAAGTGCTCGCCACGTGGGTGACGGGCGTGCGCGACGGCACGGAAGCCACCGACCAGCCGCCGCTCGACGCCCGCGAGTCGTTATTTCGCGACAAGATCTATCCGACATTGCTGCAAAAGGGCTGCGCGACGGCCACTTGCCACGGCAGCTTGACCTTTGGCGGCGCCGTGTTCGAACCGCCGGTGTTGCCCGGCAGCAATCAAGTAAGCAGGGCCGATCTGCGCAAAACGCTGGCCGAAGTGCGCCACAACGTCACCTTGTGGGGCGACCCGCTGCACTCTAGGTTGATTGCCAAGATGTTGCCGCTCGCTGCCGGCGGAATTCCCCACAAGGGCGGCAACGACCTCTTCTTTGCCAGCGAAGTCGAGGCCGGTACGGACCCGCGCAAAGCGCCGCTGATCACCAGTATTTTGGCCTGGATCGAGGCCACGCGGGCGGCAGAAAATGCCGCGTTGCCCAGTACAGACCCGCCGCTGGTAGCTGTGGGCGGGCCGCTTGCCGCCGCCGATGTATTCGCCGTGCAGCCCTTTGTGCCGGGTACGGACCTGTATCGCATCGATGCGCCATACACGGGCGGGCCGGTCAATCTGACGGCGGCAATTCATAGTAAACCCGCAGATATTCGCAGTCCGGCCGTGAGTCACGACGGCAAGACGCTGGTGTTCGCCATGCGCACCGCCCAGGACACGGCCCACAACATCTACACCATGGGGATGGATGGCAACAACCTGAAACAGCTGACTTTTGATAAGGCCGCTGCGCCGCTTGGCCGCGCGGTCGCCAACTTGAACCCTGTGTTCGGCCCCCATGGCGGCGTTGGCACGAACCTGCAGGCGAACGGCGAGCGCATCTACTGGTCGTCGCATCGGGGCGATCTGAGCGATGCGTTTGATACGCAAAACGCAGACTTATATGCGATCAATCCCGATGGTAACGACCGCGAGCAGCTGACCTGGACGGTGGTTCCCGAGCTCGCGCCGTGGTTTCTGTCGACCGGCGAGTTTTACGGCACGGTGGCGTACACGCTACGGCGCTCGGCGGAGGGGGGCTACAAGGGCGTTTTCTTTCGGTTTCCGATCGACCACAACCGTGAGTACCACATTCAGCCCGAGGCGCACCCGCATTTTGGCATGAGTGAGCCGCAGCAGGTGTTCTACCGGCTGCGCGAGCTGCCCGATGGCCGGTCGGCGTGCGTGCTGCTTGACCAAGGTAATGTGTGGCGCGGCGGGCAGTTAGCACTACTTGAACGGCAGTTTGCGGTGGAGCTTGCGGTGGGGCAAGAGAGCCAGGCCACCCTGCCCGGCTTTCGCCATGCGCTGACCAACCTGACGCCCAATGCCACCCGTAATGGCATGAGTTTGGATGGGTTGTGGCGCGACCCGACGCCGCTGACCGACGGCTCGCTGGTGGCGGCCCATGCTGTGACGCCCACCGACCTCGACAACCCCCTGTCGCCGCCGCGCCCTAGCTTGGTGCGGATCACGCTCAAGTCCGACCCGGCCACCAATCGGCCAGAGGTCGACCAAGTAACTGTTTTGCAAGACGATCCAAACATGGCCTGGTCCGAGCCCGTGGCGGCGGTGGCGCGTGCCCCCGAAGATCCGCCGCACCCGCGGCAGTGGGATAGCGAGGGCGCTACCGCGACTCTGGTGCACTCGGGCGTGCAAGTGATCGAGGCGTTGCTGGCCCAGCTGGCGCCGCTTGCCCCGCGTATCATCCGAAAAGATCTAGCGTTTGTCCGAGCGGTGGTGCCCCTGAGCGCGATTGCCGAGTTGAGCCCACAGCCCGTGCCAGCGGCCGAGACGCGCTACCAGCTGCACGGCGCCACAACGCTTGCGCTGACGGGGCGTATGCCGCTTTTCGCCGCGGCCGAGGTTGAGCCGGCTAGCGACGGTAGTCTGGCGGCGCATATTGCGGCCAAGGTGCCGGTGCGATTGGTGACGCTGGACCACGATCGCGTGGCGGTAGGCGCACTTCAGCACCAGTGGTATGCGGCGGCGCCGGGCGAGCGGTTCCCGGTGGGCATCCCCGAGACGTCGTTCGCCGCGCGTTGTGCGGGTTGCCACGGCGCTATGGACGGCAAGCCGGCGTCGGTGATGCAGCCACCCGTCGATTTTGTGACGCAGGCGTCGGTGACGGCGGCGTTGTACCAAGGTCAGGATCGGCGGCGGCCGCTGCCCTTGCCCACGGTAGGCAGCGCTCTGTTCCAGTTCGTCGATTTTCGCCGCGATGTGCAGCCGATTCTCGACGCCAAGTGTGCAAGTTGCCACAGCGGCGCCACCCCGAGCGGCGATCTGAGCTTGGGCAACCAGGCGACCCAGCACTACAACGACGCCTACGAAAATCTGCTGCGGCCCGGCCAAGGTTCGGCCAATGGCTTCGCCTATGTCGATGCGCTGGGCTACCGCGGCCGCGACTCGTACTTGGCCGAAAAGGTGATGGGCAAGGAGTACGAGGCCACGCGCGCACTTACGACCCAATGCCCGCCGCCGGGGTCGCCGCAGCTCACGCCGAGCGAGAAGGCGACGCTCGTGCGCTGGATGGAGCTGGGTGCCGCGTGGATAGGTGTGCCGCCATCGGGCAACTAGGTGGCGGCCGTGCGGGGTGCCATTGGCGCGACTTCGAGAGGGGGACGATGTACTCAAAACGACGAGGATTGGCCGTTCTTGGATTCATTGCGGCAGGCTGCGAGCTCGTGCCGGGCGGCCAGACTACGCCGCTTAAGCCCGCCAGCGTGGCCGCCGACCGCGCAACGTTTGACCACGAGGCCGCGCCCCTGCTCGAACGACGCTGTGGCGATGCGATGTGCCACGGCCGGCCCGAGCGCCCCTTTGCTCTGTACGCCGCGGGCGCTCGCCGCCAAAACCCGGGCGACACGTTTATGAAGACGCCGCTGACGGCTGGCGAAATTGACGCGAACTATGGCGCAGCGCTCGGTTTTGTCGACGCCGTGCAGCCACGGAGCACCACGCTTGTGCAAAAAGCCATTGGCCACCAGGGCCACAAAGGCGGGCCCGTGTTTGCCGCGCCCAGCGACCCCGAATGCGAAGCGATCACCAACTGGCTCAGCGGCGAGGTGCCCTGATGAGGCTGCAACTCCCCTTGCCATCTCTGGTGGCGCTGGCACTTGTGATCGCAGCGGTGGCTTGCACCGACGAGCTGCCGGACGTAAAGACGCTGCACCCCGATCCGAACCCCATGACAGTGCTAGATAAAATGTGGTCACCGCAGCCCCATCGCGACCGGCCGCGCGAGCTGTGTGTCAGCCGCGACGCCAAGAAGGCTTGGGTCATGCTGTCGGGAACGGAGGACGACCCGGGCCACGAAATTGCGGTGGTCGACCTGCAAGCGCGCAAGGTGCTGAAGCGGGTAACGCTGCCGGGCACGCCCTATGGCTGCGCCGTCCATCCGACGCAACATTATCTTGTAGTTACATTGCGTTATAGTGATATGGCCGTGGTGCTCGATGCGGAGGACGACAGCGAGGTCGCGCGCATTGCGGTGCCGTACTACACCGAGACCGCGCTTTTCGACCCTACGGGCACTCGGCTTTGGCTAACCAATCGCTGGAAAGACGCGGTGTTATGGTGGAACGTGCGCGCTACGACCAGCGAATTCAGCGTGATCGGCGACAACTATTCGAGCCGCGCCCTCGACCAGACCATGGGCACCCCGGTCAGCGACAATCCGGGCCGCCTAGCCCTGTCAAGCGACGGCAAGCGCCTGTTTGTCGGCTCGGTTGCGGGCTGCACCATCGCCGTGATCGACGCGGCCACGGGGGAGCTCATCGACGCCGACAGCGACCCCACCACGACGACGGTCGGCGCGCCGGCGGGCATCAGCCACCTCGATGTGCACTCACCGGTGGGCGGCATGGTCGTCCACGGCGGCCACTTGATTGTCGCCGACATGGGCCGCGGCCTGGGCGCCCAGCCGTTCGACGGGCTCGACATCGACGCCGATGGCCAGGCGGGCGATGGCACCGCGAATCAAGCGTTTCAAGACCAGCAAAACGAGCTCGGTGTCATCGATACCGCGACCTTACGCCAGGTGTTTCGCTATACGTCGGACAGCATTGTGGGCCGCGATTTTCGCGACGTGGACCCGCTGCACCCCGAAAAAGGCGCGATGCTGCCGCTCGCAGATCAGTGGTCGCCCACGGTCATCGAGGCCATGCCGCCCGCGTCGACCTGGATCGTGGCCGGAGCGCTGCCCGAGGCCATGGTGGTGCAAGCCGATAGCTTGTTTGTCGCCTACGCCGGCTCAAACGAGGTGCAGCGCTTTGCGATCGCCCAGAGCGGCGCGCTGACTACGAGCCAAACGGCCGGGCAGCTGTGGCGCACGGGCTTCAATCCCAAGGCGCTGGCGATAGTTGCAGGCGGTCTTGTGGCGACGATTGACCGACTGGGCGAAAGTCTGACGATCATCGACCCGACGCAACAGGCCGGCAAGGCTGAGAGTAGTTTCGTAATCGGCGATGTGACGAGCGGTCCGTTCCCTGCCAGCGATGCGGAGCTGGGCGAGGGCGTCAACGAGATGACGGCGGCGTTTACCATCGATGGCGACCAGACTTGCGTGCAGTGCCATCGCGACAATGGGGCCATGGCGCGGCCGTTCGTCATGCCGCTGCAGTCGAGCCGCGCGTGGAGTCTGCGCAACGTGATGGCGCAACGCGGCCTGTACGACACGCGGCCGTGGTTCTTTGAGTCGGCGATGAACGAAGACAATTTCTTCCCAGTTCTCAACGAGTTTGTGCGGCGTGAGAATTTTTGCTGCGAACAACTCGACCTGATGGTGTGGGGCAAGTACCCCAAGATCGATGTGTGCCAAGCCAAGCCCACCACTGCGGGGTGCAACCATGTGCTGAATTGCACGAGCGATCCGCCGCCCGAATGCGCCACGCGCGCCTATGGCAACAAGGACTTCTTGAAGCGGGCCGACTTTATGAAAGATGCGGCCAAGCGCCTGTTCGGCCGCACCACCACCTTTGGCGACGGCGTATACAAAGTGGCGGCGAGCGGCAGTAAGCTACCATTAATGCTCGACTTTGACGGGGTTACGCGCGTGCTGGGCCTGTTCATGATGCGAACTCCTCGGCTGCTGCCCAACCCAAATCGCGCGCTGAACCTGCCCACGGCGCTGCGCGGGGCGGCGCTTTTCAAAGATCCCGGCGTAGGCTGCAACAATTGCCACCCGTTGCCCGCGACGACCACCGCCACTGGCCCCGTGCCGTTTTCGCCGTATGGGATGCCGGTGCATTTTCCGCCCGTGATTTCGCCCGAGCGGCGGCCCGACGGCAGCGATGCGATGCTGGTCAATGGCACCTTTCTGGCGACGTTTCCGCTTACAGTTCAAGATGCTGCGGGCCTGCATGTGGGTTCGACGCCGCTGCGAGGCCTGTGGGATCGCCCGCAGACCCGCTTTTACCACGACGGCCGTGCGCGATCGCTGCGCCAAACGCTCGCCACCCCCGGCCACGCGATCTTGCAGCCCGGCGAGAAGGGCTACAACGAACGCAACGGCAGCTTCGACACCCACGGCGGCACCAGCCAGCTGACCAAGTACCAGCTCCAAGACCTCATCCACTACATCTTGACCTTGTGAGGCGATCGATGTGGGCGCAACGGCTTCTGACTACTACACTTCTTCTGACAACAGCGGCGCTTGCGGCGAGTTGTGCCCCTGTGCCGGCCTGGGCGCGCGGCTCATTGGTCGATCGCCGGATGCAGCCAAGCGCTTCGCCCGAGCGCGACGGGTTGCGCCACCATGTGCAAAGCGTGCGCGAAGGTGCAGCGGGTGGCGATGGCGCGGCAGGCGGTGGCTGTGGCTGTGACTAGGCGCCATTGGGGGCATATCCTCTTGATTGTGCTGGCGATACTGGCCTGCGCACCCGCGTCTTTTGCCACCGAGCGCGCCGGCTCGGCCGTGCTGATGTACCGCGACAGCGACCATGTCACCGTGTGGAAGCCGGTGGGCACGGTGTCGTCGGACCAAGGTCAGCTAAGTGCCCACGCACGCTGGAGTACCGACTTCATCTCGGCCGCGTCGGTCGACCTGGTGACCGCAGCCTCGCCCGGCGGCTACACCGAGCAGCGCCACGAGTCCGAGCTTGGCGGCGGCTGGGCGTTCGGCGAGGGTCGGCGCCTCGACTTGAGTGCGACAGTGTCACGCGAGCGCGACTTCCGCAGCGATGCCATTGGCTTATCAGGCAATTGGGAGTGGTTTGATCGCCGCCTGACCGCGGTGGCCGGTGTGGGGCTGGCGGCCGCCGCGACGGGCCGTGCGGGGGATGCGCAGCTGTGGCGCGACCGGACCAGCCGCGATGCCCATGTGCAGGCGTCGCTGGTGTTGACCCCGCACAGCGTGCTCGATTTAGTTTGGACTATTCAGCAGTTGCAGGGCTATCAGGCGAGCCTGTATCGCTATGTGCGCCTGTTCCAAGGCGACTCGCCCCTGCATCAAACCGCGGTGACGGAGCAGGTGCCGGGCGAGCGGGTGCGCCACGCCGGCCTGCTGCGGCTGCGGCAGCGCTTGGGCCAAGCATGGTTCGCTCAGCTTGATTACCGTTTGTATGGCGACACTTGGGGCATGGTGGCCCACACCGCAGCGACGCGCGCGCTCTGGACCCTGCCGGGCGATGCCTGGACGCTCAGCGCCGAGGGGCGCGCCCACAGCCAGACTGGCGCCAGCTTCTACCGCGGTGTGTATCAGACCCTGCCCGAGGCGCCGCAATGGCGCACCGCCGATAAGGAATTGGGCCCGATGTGGACGGCGAGCGGCGGGTTGCACCTCGAGTGGACCGCGCGGCCGACGCCGGCCCAGGCTGTACGGGTGGGTATTGGGGGCGACGTCATGCATATGCGCTACTTGGACCATCCCTACCTGCGCGAGCGCACCGCGCTGCTCGCCACGATCGACCTCAGCTGGGAGCGTTAGACGATGAGTATCCGCCTTTATGCTCAAGTAGTTGCAGCAGCTGGCTTCAGCCTGGCCTGTAACCCAGTGGCCGCACCCCACGACCCCCTCGACGCCGCGCCACGGGCCGATGCGACCCTGCCCTTGTGCCCGCAGTCGGCACAGGTCTTTGGCCTCGATAGTGGCGAGAGCCGGGTGATGCTGACCCCGGGAACGGCGCTGCCAGTAACCCAAGGATTCCAAGGTTTTCTCTTTGTTCGGGTAGGTTTGCACTCGGCCGGCGCGCTGCCAAATGCCGTGCAGGTCAGCGTGGCGGTGCAGCTCGACAACGGCGTTGAGCAGTATCTACCGCAGCGCGCCGTCAAGACTCACCTGGCCGACGATGGGGCCGATACCGTTGAACTCCCAGTGTTTTTTAACGACTCGACGATGCCGGACCTGATCGCGCGCAAGGCCTCGGTCGATGTCGAGGTCGAGACGGCCAGCTGCGTCTTGCGCGCCCACGCGGACGTCGTCTTGTCGCTAGGCGGCTATATGGGTGCCGATGCCGGTTTTTGGGGTGCGGCCGCCGATTAGCTGGCAAGTCCGCCGGGCCACGCGCAGCAGGCCGAGTGCCCCCATACGCACCGAGCCGCCTGCTGGGAGCAAGCGGCTCGGCAATTTCCCCTTGCAACCTGCGGACTAGTACACGCAGCAAGCGTAGCCGTACTGCGAGTTCGGCGGGTGGTTGTCGCCCGCTCCGCCTACGCCCGGCGCGGCATTGCCGCCATCGTTGTCCGAGTACGAAGCTGTCCAATTCGATGTAGCGGTCAGCACGTTCAGCGAACGCAACACCGCGCTTTCCGAGATCGAGCACAAGCGCGAGTTCAGGTTGCCGCAGGCCTGCGACGCCGTGACCCAGTCGGTCAGCGTCGAGTTCTCGACCTTGGTGGTGCAGACGCCGCCGTACTCTTTGGCGCCCGGTGCCGTGCATTCAAAGGTCTTGCGCTGGCTCGCGCAGCACATAAAGCTCCAGTGCTCGCCAAGGGTGGGGTTGTCTGACACGGGGCCGATGCCCTTTTCGTAGCTGGTGTCGTCGTTGTCGGAGTGGTCCGATGCCCAGTATCCCCAGCCCGCGTTCGGCAGTTTGCCAGCGGTGCGCAGGATCTGGTACTCGGTCTTGGAGCAAAGGTCAGCCTTCATGCCGGCGCAGAAGGTCGCAGCTTGGCGAAAGTACACGGTATTGGTATCGTGGGTGTACACAATGCGCACGCCGCCGATGTACTGGTCGGTTGGCCGCGGCGGGGTGAAGTTGTAGCAGCACTGTGCAGTCCAGCCGCTGCCGTTGCTGTGGTCGTCGCCGGTGCCGTTGTTGACTTCGCTCCACTGGCCGCTGTCGTTGTCGGCAAACGAGTTGGTCCACAGGGCGTTCGATACCAGCATGTGGGTGTAATTCAACACGTACGTCTGGCTGTCGGAGCAGATATCGGCCTTCTTGCTGCCGCAGTAGTTGGCCGAGTTCTGGAAGTTGCAGTTGCCGCAACCGGTGGGCGCGGTGCAGATGCCCTGAATTTCGGGGCCGGGGCACAGGTTGGTCTGCAGGCCCACCCAGCTGCCGTTCTGGCAGATCTGCGGAACCGCGCCGCTGTAGCGAATCGTGCCCTCTTTGGTCAGGTCGCAGGCGGCGCTGTCGTCGCCGATCTTGATGCTGCTATCGACGAGCAAGTTGCCCTTGATCTGGATCTTCTTGTTCGACAGGGTCTGGATGTTCAGCGACCACGTAAAGGTGCCGTCGAAGCCGCCCGAGCCGCCGCCGGCCTTCAAGTCCTTGACCGTAAGCGACCAGGCGCCCTTGATGTTCTTGCCCACCCAGTCGCCATTCAAGTCGCCCGAGACGATGGCGGTGTCGCTGTTGAAGTTGGTGGTGAGCGTGGTGCCGGTCTTGCCGCCGTTGTAGAGGACATAAGGCGTTGAAATGCCAGGACCATATAGCTCGACGCGCACGCCGCTCAGGTCCGAGTTGGCGACCGTCATGTTGACCCAGATCTTTTGCGCCAGGCCGATGTCGGGGAAGGTCAGGGTATCGGTGACGCCCGCGCCCAGGCCGTCGGGGATCTTGATGGTGCCCGTACCGGCGGTCGAGTCAACAAACTGGTTATAGATTAAGCCGTTGCTGATTTCGTCGATCATGTCGGCGGCGATAGCCGAGGCGATGCACGCGTACGAGCCGTCGGCGTTGATGCCGTTCATGACCAGGCCGGTGCCGCAGGTCTTGCCGAGCACGGGCTGGACGGGCAGGCCACTGAGGTCGGCATAGGCACCAGAACCTGCGACCTTAGCGAGCGAGGCGGCCTTGACGTAGCCGGCCAAATCGGTCGACTTGGCGTACGCGCTCAGGTCTGGACCGCCCGTAAGGTCGGCAAAAGCGCCCGATGTCGCAACCTTGGCGAGACCCGACGTCTTGGCGTAGGCCGATAGGTCAGGGCCACCGGTCAGGTCGGCGAACGCACCACTGGTCGCAACTTTGGCCAGGGATGCGGACTTGGCGTACGCACCGAGATCCGTGGTTTTTACATAGGCTGCAAGGGCTTGCGGGTCAAGGGCGCTGGCGCCCACGCAGCCTGAGCACTCGAGGCCCTCGGCGACAGCGGCGCGCAGGGCGTAGGCCACCGAGACCAGGGCTTGGCGCGGCAGCTCGGCATCGGCGGCGATCTGCATGCTCAAGAAGGCGGTGGGCAGGCCGCTCAAAACCGCTGCCGATAGCGGCGTTTTGGAGCCGAGCATGTACTGAAAGGCGCCATTTTTTACCGAAATGGAGACCGGCCCCTCGGTCCACAGCGGATTGCCGCCGATCTGGTCTTTGAACACCGCAAACGTGACGCTGTAGAGGCCGTCGGCCGCGGGCGCAGCGGCGCTGGCGAGCAGCGAACCCTCGATCGCCATAAGGCCGGGCACCGTCGCGTGGGCATGGCTGGGAGCCAGCGCCGAGCTGGTCAACAGGGTCAAGCTGGCTAGAACAGGGACGCCCAGGCGGCGCAGTAGCCCCCCAGATCGATGCAACATTGTGAAGTTACGCGGCATGATGGCTCCTCGTGGGAAAGGCCTGAGCGGGGAGAGCGGCCTTTTGGCGTCGAACGTGAGCCGCAAGTCTACGTTGCTGCGAAGTGGAATTCCAGGTGCAAATTGAATTTTGAAAACCAACCCGGGCCGCGCAAAAAGCACCAAGGCCCGCGCTGGCTTGAACCGGCGCGGGCCTTGGCTAATCTCGCGGTAGAACCCGAGCTGTTGGGGCTATTGCTCCCAGCCGCCGGTCGCCGTGTCGAGGTCGTCGATGTACTCAAGGCCGGTGGGCAATACCAGCGAGTTGTTGTAGAAGCCCTGGAAAATCTTGCGAAGCTGCAGGTTATAGCCCCACGAGTAGGGCTGCGCCCCGGTCGACTGGAAGATCACCGTGCTCGTGCGCCCCTTGGGGATGGTGACGTTGATTGGGCCCGCATCGCAGACGCTCTGGCTGTTGCAGGGGCTGTTCCATACGTTGGTGCCGTTGAGGGCGATCGACGAGTTCTCGCCCCAAGGGGTGTAGGCCGTGTAGGTCCAGTAGACCGGCCAGTTGATGTCGGCGTTGGTGGTGTTGCGCACGCGGAACAGCGACAGGAACACGCGGCTATTGGTCGACGAGTACATCAAGTAAACTTCAGACCACAGCAGCGCATTCTTGCCGGCGTAGCCCTTGTTGGTGAACAGGGTCCGCAAGGTCTCTTTATCCGCACTGATATTGGCCGCGGTAGCATTGCCGTCGGTCCAGGTGCTGGGCGCCACGCCGCCGAAATAGAAATTGTTGTCGCCGCGCATCCAGCCTTCTGCCGCCTCGACATAGGTGTTGAAGAACGCATAGCGATAGGTCGCCATCTTGGGCGCCTTCAGGCCGGTAACCATGCCCGCCGTGCCCAGGTTCAGGTTGCCGCCATTGCTGTTCAAGTTGCCCGTAACCGTCAGATCCTTATCGACAATCAGGTTGCCCTTGATTTGAATCTTCTGGTTCGACAGCGTCTGGATGTTCAGCGACCAGCTAAAGGTGCCGTCGGTAACGGGCGATCCCGAGCCGCCGCCGGCCTTTAAGTCCTTGACCGTGATCGACCAAGCGCCCTTGATGTTCTGGCCGACCCAGTCTTTGTTCATGTCGCCCGAGACGATCGCCAGGTCGGTGTTGAAGTTGGCAGTCAGCGCTGTGCCGGTCTTGCCGCCGTTGTACAGCACGTAGGGGGTCGAGATGCCGGGGCCGTAGAGCTCGACGCGCACGCCGCTCAGGTCGGAGTTGGCGATGACCATGTTGACCCAGATCTTTTGGGCGACGCCGATGTCGGGGAAGTTCAGGGTGTCGGTGACACCGGCGCCCAGGCCGTCGGGGATCTTGGTGCCGACCGCGCCGGCGGTGGAGTCGACGAACTGGTTCCAAATCAAGCCGTTGCTGATCTCGTCGATCATGTCGGCAGCGATGGCCGAGGCGATGCAGGCGTACGATCCGTCGGCGTTGATGCCGTTCATGACCAGGCCGGTGCCGCAGGTCTTGCCCAGCACGGGCTGTACGGGCAGGCCGCTGAGGTCGGCGTAGGCGCCGGTGCCCGCAACTTTGGCGAGCGAGGCCGCCTTGACGTAAGCGCTCAAATCCGAGGTCTTGGCGTAGCCGGTCAGGTCGGGCGTGCCCGACAGGTCGGCGTAAGCGCCCGTGCCGGCGACTTTCGCCAGCGCCGAAGCTTTGGCGTAGGCAGCCAGATCCGTCAACTTAGCGTAACTACTGAGATCGGGACCGCCAGTCAGGTCGGCGAACGCGCCGGAGGTGGCCACTTTGGCGAGCCCTGCGGACTTGGCATAGGCCGAAAGGTCGGTCGTCTTGGCATAGCCGGCCAGATCGGAGCTTTTCGCATAGGCTGCGAGCACTTGCGGGTCGATCGCATTGGCGCCAACACAGCCCGAGCACTCCAGTCCTTCGGCCACGGCGGCGCGCAGGGCGTAGGCCACCGACACCAGCGGCTGGCGGGGCAATTCGGCGTCGCTGGCGATCTGCATGCTCAGGTACGCATTGGGTAGGCCGCTAAACACCGCCGCGCCAAGGGGCGACTTGGTGCCCAAGGTATAGGTAAAGACGCCACTTTTGACGGCGATCGACACAGGACCTTCGATCCACAGCGGGTTACCGCCGGTCGCGTCTTTGAACACCGCAAAGGTGAC
Organism: uncultured Myxococcales bacterium; assembly: GCA_903883645.1. Taxonomy (GTDB): domain Bacteria; phylum Myxococcota_A; class UBA9042; order UBA9042; family UBA9042; genus SXRM01. Next base: position 121,949 of record CAISBR010000080.1, read on the forward strand.
GTTGTAGTAGCCGTCGGCCGCAGGTGCGCCGGCCGCAGCCAGCAGCGTGCCCTCGATGGCGAGCAGACTCGGCACGGTAGCCAAGGCGGTGCTGGGAGCCAGCGCTGTGCTAGCGAGCACCGCCAGGCTGGCCAGAACAGGCAGGCCGAGACGGCGCAACAGGCCGCCAGACTGGCTTAGGAATGCAGGGTTACGCGGCATAGCAGCTCCTCGATGAAACGGCCACTGCACTAGCGGCGGCCCGGTGACACGGTACGTCAAGGCGATTGTACGCGACCGCGCAAGGCAATTCCAGGTCTCGCGCAGCTTTCGGCGCGCCACCACCCCTAAAAGCGGCAAGGCCCGCGCTGGCGTGAACCGGCGCGGGCCTTGGGCGATCCGACGATCAGCTACAACTCACTGCGACCAGTCGCCGCTGGCGGTGTCGAGGTCGTCGACGTACTGCAGGCCGGTGGGCAACTTCAGCGTGTCGCTGTAGAAGGTCAACAACTGCGAGCGGTTGCCGCTGCTCGGGCCCGACATGATGACGAACATAGCCGAGCTAATGCGGTTGGCCGGGATCGACAGTGTGGGCTGGCTCTGGCAGTTCCAGGCGTAGCAGGTGCCGCAGTTGTCCCAGGTCGAGGCGCCGTTGAGCGTGACGCTCGAGCACTCGCCCCAGCCGCCGTAGTTGGTATGCCAGAACGCGGGCGACCAGTTGATGGCGCTGCCGGTGGTGTTCTTGATGCGGAAGAGCACTACCAGCACCTTGCCGTTGGTCGAACTGGGGTCGTACCACGCTTCGGACATCACGGTCATGGTGGGGTAGATGTTCTCTTTGTTGACGAGCACGGTCCGCCAATAGTTCTTGTCGGCCGTGATGTTCCAAGCGCGACCGCTGCCGTCTGTCCAGGTCGAAGGGGCGACGCCCAGCGTCCAGGTGGCGGTGTTGCCGTAGTACCAGTTGCCGTTTTGGTCGTAGGTGCTAAAGCGGCCCCAGCGCAGGGTGGGCCAGTAGGGATTGTTGGCCGCGCCGGCGGCACTGGCGTTGATGGTGCCGGTAACGTTCAGGTTGCCGCCGACGGTCACGTCTTTGTCGACAATCAGGTTGCCCTTGATCTGGATCTTCTGGTTCGACAGGGTCTGGATGTTCATCGCCCAACTGAAGGTGCCGTCGAAGCCGCCCGTACCGCCGCCGGCCTTTAAGTCCTTGACTGTAATCGACCAAGCGCCCTTGATGTTCTGGCCGACCCAGTCTTTGTTCATGTCGCCCGAGACGATGGGCAGGTCAGTGTTGAAGTTGGTGGTCAGGGCAGTGCCGGTCTTGCCGCCGCTGTACAGCACGTACGGGTTGGCAATGCCGGGGCCGTAGAGCTCGATTTTGACGCCGCTCAGGTCCGAGTTGGCCACCGCCACATTCACCCAGATTTTCTGCGCTTGGCCGATGTCGGGGAAGTTCAGGGTGTCGGTGACGCCAGCGCCCAGGCCGTCGGGGATCTTGGTGCCGACCGCGCCGGCGGTGGAATCGACGAACTGGTTCCAAATCAAGCCGTTGCTGATCTCGTCGATCATGTCGCCGGCGATGGCCGAGGCGATGCAAGCGTACGAGCCGTCGGCGTTGATGCCGTTCATGACGAGGCCGGTGCCGCAGGTCTTGCCCAACTGGGCTTC